>NZ_JBFAIQ010000001.1:87625-537213 GCF_040654755.1 Streptomyces sp. NPDC050625 | reverse complement strand
GACCGCGCAAGCGGCCTCGCCGGGGCCGTACTCGGCTGCCCCGACGCCCGCAACCGCCGCAGACTCCCCCGGGAGTAGGGCCTGCCGGGACTTACAGGCGCTTGGCGGAGGCGGAGTGGCTGCTCGCCGCGAAGGCCGGCCGGCGCGCCCCCGCCGACGGCCTCGCCGGTCCCGGCACGCGCGACTGACGCAGGCTTCCGCGCGAGCAGGACCGGCCTGCTGGAACTTGCGCGGCCGGCCCCGGCCGTCGGCCGTTGTCAGAACAGGCTCAGCAATGCCTCCGCGGGGTCCGTCAGGGTGTTTTCGCCGTCGGGGAGCGGGAGTTCGAACCAGACCGTCTTGCCGCGCGGTGTGCGCCGGGACCCCCAGGCCGCGCTCAGCAGGCCGACGAGTTGGAGACCGCGGCCGCCCTCGTCGGTGTCGCGGGCGCGTCGGCGGCGGGGCTGGACCAGGCCGGAGTCCCAGACCTCGCAGACCAGGGTGCGGTCCAGCAGGAGCCTGAGTCTGATCTCGCCCTCGCCGTACCGCAGCGCGTTGGTCACCAGCTCGCTGACCAGCAGCTCCGTGGTGTCGACCAGGGGCTCCAGATCCCAGCTGACCAGCTGGCCGCGGGCGTACTCACGGGCGCGGCCCACGCTGCGCGGCTCGCGCGGCAGCGCCCAGTCGCCGACCGAGTCGGTCGGCAGCCCCTGGACGCGGGCCATCAGCAGGGCGATGTCGTCCTCGCCGTGATGGGTGTCGAGGGTGTTGAGGACGTGGTCGCAGACGTCCTCCAACGGGCTGGTCGGGTCCGTGAGCGCGCCCACGAAGGCCTGGAGGCCCTCGTCGAGGGGGTGGTGGCGGGATTCGACGAGTCCGTCCGTGTAGAGGGCGAGCAGGGCGCCCTCGGGGAGTTCGACCTCCACTTCCTCGAACGGCTCGCCGCCCACGCCGAGCGGCATGCCCGGCGGCACGTCCAGCATCAGCGCCGCCTCGCCCGGCTCCACCAGCACCGGCGGCAGATGGCCCGCGTTGGCGAACGTGCAGCGTCTGGTCACCGAGTCGTACACCGCGTACACACAGGTCGCCAGGTACACCTCGGAGAGGTCCGCGTCGCGGGGCTGGCGGGCGGCGCGGGTCGCCTGCTGGACGCCGCCGGGGGTGCCGAGGCCGCGGGCGATCTCGTCCAACGCCGAGAGGACCTCGGCCGGTTCCAGGTCGAGCAGCGCCAGCGTGCGGACGGCCGTGCGGAGTTCGCCCATCGCCACCGCCGCGCGCAGACCCCGGCCCATGACGTCGCCCACCACCAACGCGGTGCGGTGACCGGGTAGTTCGATCACGTCGAACCAGTCGCCGCCGACCTCGGTCGCCGCGTTGCCGGGCAGATAGCGGCACGCGATGTCCAGGCCGGACGCCTCGGGGTCGCCCGGTGGCAGCAGGGACCGTTGCAGTATCAGCGCGCGTTCGTGCTCGCGGCGGTAGAGGCGGGCGTTGTCGATGCAGACGGCGGCCCGCGCGGCCAGTTCCACGGCGAGGTCCCGGTCGCGCTCGCCGAACGGCTCGCTGCCCTTCGTCCGGGAGAACTGGGCGAGCCCCACGACCGTGTCGTGGGCGACCATCGGGACGGCCAGCGTGGACTGGACGAGGCCGCCCTCCTCGGCGGGGACGTTCTGCGGGCGGGCGGTGCGCAGGGCGTCCGCGCAGGGCGAGTTGAAGGGGTAGTGGTGGACCGCGCCGACCGCGACCGGTGAGCCGCCTCCGACGAACGGCGCGTCGGAGACCGCGCTGGCGTAGGCGACCCGGCGCAGTTCCGCGCTGCCGTCGGCCAGTCCTGGCGGGGTCTCGTCGCCGGCCAGGAGTCCCTGATAGAGGTCGACGGTGGCGAGGTCGCAGAAGCCGGGCACGACAACGTCGAGGAGTTCGCGGGCCGTCGTCTCCAGGTCCAGGGAGTTGCCTATGCGGGCGCCCGCCTCGTTGAGAAGGGCGAGATTTCGCCGTGCGGCCGCCGCCTCGCGGGCCGCCGCGCGGCGGGCCGTGATGTCGGTGCCCAGCCAGGCGATGCCGATGGGCCGGCCGCTGCCGCTCTGCACGCGATAGAGGTTGATGGACCAGTGCCGGCGCTCTTCGGACCCGGGCACGAAGCCCGTGACGTGCATGTCCGTGATGGAGTTGCCGGTCTCCAGGACCCGGCGCAGGGTGGCGGCGACCCGCTCGGCCTCGCTCCGCGGCAGGTAGTCGTGAACTCCCTTGCCCCGGTGGTCGTCCGGTGTACCGCCGAAGATCGAGGCGAACCGCATGTTGGCGCGGCGGACCCGCAGGTCGGGGTCGATCAGCAGGAAGCCGAAAGGAGATTGACCGAAAATGGCCTGCGAGGCGGCGAGGTCGGTTTCGATGCTGCGCAGGGTGCGGACGTCGACCACGATGCAGACGGCGGCCCGGTCGCCCTCGGCGGTCCGGGTCGGCATGACGTAGACCTCGGCGAGGGCTTCCTCCCCCCGCTCCGCGTCCGTCGTGTCCGGCATCCGGAAGGGGACCACCCCGGTCCACTCCCGCCCGTCGAGGATCTCGGCCATCTTGCGCTGGCCGCGCTCGCGCAGATCGGGGTCGATGAAGGCCTCGATGGGATCCATGCCGACGGCACGCTCGGCGGGGATGCCGAAGAGCTGCTCGGCGCGCAGGCTCCACTGGTCGACGAGCCCGCCGGGGCCGATGGAGAAGGACGCGACCTTGATGTAGTCGTACATGGAGCCGGGCGGGCTGATCTGCCACATGGCGTCTCCGGGAGCCGCGGCAGAATCCACGCCCCCCGCCCTCGCGCCGTCCGACGGGTCCTCGGACTCCGTGGCCTTCGCTGGTATCTCGCTCACGCGAACCGTCCCCTCCAGCTCACCGCGTCCGGCACCGGTCACCGGAGGCGGCTGCCCGCAGTATCCAGCACTACGGCGCCGCACGACACGGTGTTCACGATCACAGGTCGGCCCAAGCGGTTTTCGGACCGGACCGCGACAACACTCCCAGTCTTCTAACCAGGGAACACGCCCTCGAACCACAGACTCCGGCAATGGTCACCGGCCAGTGCCGTTCCAGGGACGGCGAGAGGGGGGCTGTACACCCCTGATGCCAGCTGCGGCTCGCCGTTCAGCCGGGAACCGCGAGCTCGAACCAGACCGTCTTGCCGTTGTCGCCGGGCCGTGTTCCCCAGCGGCGCGAGGAACTGGCGACCAGTTGGATGCCACGGCCGCTCTCGTCCTCAAGATGGGCGACCCGTTCGTGCGGCGGATCCGGCAGCGGGTCCGACACCTCGACCAGGAGGGTGTCACCGAGGCCACTGGGGCGTACGAGGCGTACGCCGATGGGGCCGGTGGCATGCCGGAGCGAGTTTGTCACCAACTCGCTGACCAGCAGCGCCGTCATGTCCGCGAGGGCATCCAGCCCCCAGCCGAGCAACTGGGCCCGGACCGCCGTGCGGGCGGTGCGCACAGCACCGGGCTCCGCGGGGAAGGTCCATTCGGCACAGTCGCCTTCGGTGTCGATCACGCCCGATCACTTCCCAGGCAAGCGAGCCCACCCATGTCCGGTTTCGTGGGGTTAATGGGCACATACCCGATATCCGGGGCGCAGTACCGCTCGGAGGGGCGCAGTGTGGCACGAACGGCGTAGGGATTCTCAGCCCGCTCCACCCTCCGGGCGGATCCCGAGCTGCCGTACGGCGGCCACGTCCTGGTCGAGCCAGTCCACGGACCAGATCTCGGCGGGGGCGAGCCAGCGCAGCTCGTCGTGGTCCTGGAGGGGCTTGGGGTCGGCGGAGCCGGGGCGCAGGCGGGCGGTCCACACATGGAGTACGTACGGGGGTCTCAGCGGCCACTCCCCCGGGACGCGCTCGACGGCCTCGGTCTCGACGCCGAGTTCCTCGCGCAGTTCGCGCACCAGGGCGGCGTCAGGACTCTCGCCGGGTTCGACCTTGCCGCCGGGCAGCTCCCAGCGGCCGGCCAGCTCGGGGGGTGCGCTGCGGCGCGCGGCGAGCAGGCGATCGCCGTCGAACAGGGCGGCTCCCACCACCACGATCCGTTCCGTCATGGGCGGGAGCCTACGGGAGCGCGGACGGGGTCAGTTGCGTGTGCCGCCGTCTCCGTTCTGGGTGATGCGCTCGACCCAGTAGAGCTGCTTGTGTCCGCGGTCGTCGAGACTGTCGGCGATCTTCTGCGCCTCGGCCCGCGTCGCGTACCTGCCCACGCGGTAGCGATTGCCGTTGTCGTCCTGCCGTATCACGAGCCAGGGAAGAGAGAGTGTCCCTTCACTCATGGCGTCCCACCCCTCCGCTCCCCATGGACCCGCGCTCTGAGGAAACCGCAATCCGCATATGCCCGAGCGTACGCCTAACCTTTACGCAGCGAACACGGCTTTTCACAAAGAGGTACGCAACCAGCCAGAACCCCGGGGGCGCACGATGACGAATGCGCCGTCCGGGGGCCCGGTGCGGCCCGTCGGCGGCCCACCTGGGACAGCTGTGGTCACCTGCGAGAACGGCCGGATTCCAACGGCCCGGGACAGCCCGCGGATCGGCGGGGCGACGGGGTCAACTGCCCTTGCGGTGTGCGCTACTTCACCGGGAGGTGGTACGCGGCACGATAGCGGTCGGCGGGAATGACCACGTCCGCCGTCTCCACCGGGCGGCCGGAGGCGTAGTACGTGCGCTGGATGACGAGGACGACATGACCGGGCACACCGCCCAGGATGTGCAGTTCCTCGGCGAGGCCGGGGCGGGCGCCGACCTCCTCGGTGACGTTGTCGACGATGACGTCGATGGCACGCATCCGCTCCACGACGCCCATGCCGCCGAGCGGTCCCTCCTCGGGCAGCATCACGGGCGTGCGCCCGGTGACGGCGAGGGGCTCCCAGGAGGTGGAGAGCATCATCGGCTCTCCACCGTCCCGGAAGAGGTACTTGGTGCACATCACGCGCTCGCCGGGCCGGATGCCGAGCCGGTCGGCGATGGCGCCGCTCGCCTCGGTCTGCTCGCTGCTGGACTCCCAGGTGCCACGGGCGGCGGCGTCGGACTGCTCCTGGCGGAACGGAGTGGCGCCACCGGACGGGCGGAACCCGGAGCGGGCCACCCGCCGGGGCACGGGCCGCTCGCGCACATAGGTCCCCGAGCCGGAACGGCCCTCGACCAGGCCCTCGGCCATCAGCACCTTGCGCGCCTCCAGGGCGACCGTGTCCGAGACCCCGTACTCCTCGCGGATCCTCGCCTGGGAGGGGAGCCGGGTGTGGGGCGGCAGCGAACCGTCGACGATCTTCTTGCGGAGATCACCCGCGACACGCAGATACGCCGGCTGCTCACCGAAAGTCACTGGCCGCTCCCATCAGATTGTACAGACAGCAACAGAGTGGCAACCGTGGGTTGTGGCGTGCAAGCAAAGGCCAGAGAATCACTCGATGTGATGACTTGTGGCTCGCGGGGGCTTTACGCAGGCACTTTCTCCCCGCTATGGCCGCGGTCACACCTCCATACCGCCGGCGCCTCCTCCGCTGTCCGCCCCGCCGTCGGAGCCGCCGCTGTCGTCTTCGTAGGACGGCGGGGTCGTGGCCAGGCCCAGAGCCTTGCGGGCGGTGACCGTCTTGTTCCGGTCGAGCAGCTTGAAGCCCTTGTCGTAGTGCGTGTAGAAGGTGTCGGCGTCGTCGGCCGCGGCGGCCTTCGCCCACTCGGCGCGGGACTTGTCGATCTCCACGACCAACGTGTCGACCGGCTTCTTCGCGTCCGCCGGCCACGAGTGGCCGCGCAACATCCCGGCCTGCGCGCCGAGCGCCACCTCGACCCGGCCCGCCCACGCCTTGTGCCCGGGCAGGTCGTCCTCGACGTACTCCGCGTCGGGTGCGCTGTCCATGGCGGCGTTGAGAACATGAGCCGCCTTCAGATAGGCGACCTGGTCCGCGTCGAGGACGGTCTCGTCGTTGCGCAGCGAGCCGATCAGGTTCTTGCCCTCGACGGTGTTGCCGAACACGCAGGTGACCTCGCGGTCGCCCAGGCTCCAGCTGTCCCGGGTGGGCGTGAGGTAGTAGACGTCGACGTCGGAGGGGACGGCCCAGGCGTCCATCGCGTAGCTGTCCTGGAGCCCGTAGCAGCGCTCGTCGGCGGCGTCGGTGACCGGGCCGTCGCCCGGGTAGGAGCGGCCCTTCAGCCTGAAGGAGGCGAACACCTCGCCGTCGTGCGCACGGTCGCAGGACACCTTGTCGACGTCGTCCGCCTCGCCGGACAGCGAGCCGCCGGGCGCGTTGAAGCACTCGCCCTTGTCCAGCGACAGGCTCGAGCCGCCACGCGCGCCCTCCTTGAAGCCCTCCCAGAAGTCGGAGGCCCCGCCGGTGGCGAGCGCCAGCACCCACAGCGCGAGCCCGATCCCGGACAGCACGGAGCCACCGATCGCCAGCCCCCTGCCTTGCTCGCCCCGCTTCCTGATCTGGACCAGCGCGACGATCCCGAGGACCAGTCCCACGCCCGGCAGGAAGCAGAGGATGCCGAGCACGAGGGCGGCGATGGCGAGCCCGTTGACGGGCGCCGGCCGGTTGAAGGGGCTGTAGCCCTGGGCCCAGGGCTGGTACGGCAGTCCGCCGTAGGGGCCCTGGGCGTACGGGCCCTGGTTGTAAGGCCCCTGCTCGTACGGGCCCTGAGCGTAAGGCCCCTGCTCGTAAGGGCCCTGCGGATACGACGGGTGCTGCCCTTCGGGCTGGTGGGGGCCGGGAGGCGGGGGTATGGACACGGGTACCGTGCTCCTGGGTCGGGCGGCGGTGACGCTGAACTGACGTACGACTGGGCGCATGGTAAGCGCGCTGGCGACGGGGGTGGAATGCGGGTCACACATGACACCGTGCGGGCGGTGAACGGACTGACCGCGCGCTGGGCGGGGGTCTCGGAGGAGGGCACGGTGTTCTCGGCCGCCGGGGTGTGGCCGCTGCTGGCCTTCCTGGCCGACGGGGCCGAGGGCCCGGCGCGGGCCGAGCTGGCGGAGGCTCTCGGGCTGCCCGCCGGGCAGGCGGCGTACGCGGCACGGGAGTTGCTGGCCGCGGTGGACGCCATGCCCGGTCTGGACTCGGCGCTCGGCCTGTGGACGGACCGCGCGCTGGAGCTGCGGGAGGAGTGGCGTGCGGGGCTGCCCGCCGAGGCGCACGGCGTGCTCACCCACGACCTCGCCGCCTCCCAGGAGGCGCTGGACGCGTGGGCGGTGAAGCGGACGGGCGGGCTGATCGAGCGGATGCCGGTCGAGCTGTCGGAGGACGCCAGGATGGTGCTCGCCTGCGCGCTCGCCCTGCGCACGGACTGGCCGCACCCGTTCAGGGAACTGCCGCTGCGGCCGACCGCCGGGCCCTGGCAGGGCCGCACCCTGCTCGGGCTGTACCGCAGGAGCGTGCGGCCGGACCGGGTCGGTGTGACGAACACGCCCGACGGCTTCGTCACCTCGCTGAAGGTGCCCGGCGACAACGGCATCGACGTCCACCTGCTGCTCGGCGAGGAGCGGATGACCCCCGGGCAGGTGCTGAGAGCGGGCGTCGGCATCCTGGAGCGCGCCCTTCCGGTCGTCGAGGGCGGCCGTCTCCCGTACGGGGACGCGGGGCCGGGCCTGCGCGTCGAGCGGCGGCCCTCCCTCACCCCGGAGCCGACGACGCTGGACATCAGGACGGTGGCGTACGAGGTGAGGGCGGACCACGATCTGCTGGCCCTGCACCGCCTGTTCGGGCTCACGGCGGCGCGGGACACCCGGCAGGGGCACTTTCCAGGGATCAGCGGTTCTCCGCTGGCCGTCGGGGCGGCCCGGCAGTCGGCGGTCGCCCAGTTCGGCGCCCTCGGGTTCCGTGCCGCCGCGGTGACGGCCGTGATGCCCGTGGCGGGCAGCGGCCCTCCGCGGTACCGCTACGAGACCACCGTCGTCCAGGTGGCGTTCGACCGGCCCTTCGGGTTCCTCGCCGTGCACCGGGAGACGCGTCTGGTGCTCGCGGCGGGCTGGGTCACGGACCCGACGCCGTTCGGCACCCCGGGCGTCATGGGCGCTCCCGCTCCAGGACGGTGACACACCGGGCGAGGAGCGCGGTCAGCGCCGTCCGCTCCTCGTCCGTGAACTCCGCGGCGAGCGCCCGCTCCACCCGTACGGCCCGCGCGTCCGCGTCCTTCATGACGGCGCGGCCCTCGTCCGTGAGCCTCGTCTCCAGCACGTTCTTGTGCCACTCGTGCGGCGTGCGTTCGATCAGGGCACGGTCCTGGAGGTTGTTCAGGACCGTGTTCATGGTCGGCGGAGTGACCCCGCACAGCCGGGCGAGGGCCGCCGCGCTGATGCCGGGGTTGCCGGAGAGGTGGAGCAGCGCCGAGTACTGCGCGACGGTCAGGCCGGCCGGTTTGAGGACCGCGGACTTGGTCGCGGCGAGGGCCTGTTCGGCCCGCTTGAGGTGGGAACCGAGGCGCTCGGCGGCGGGCATGGACGTCATCTGCGCATGCTAATCGCCGCTGCGTCGGTGCACCTTCAGCGGGACGGCGGGACGCTGACCCGAGACGGCGGGACGGCAGGATGTTAATGCATTGACGATGATTAGAACTCTAATCTAGGTTCGTGTTCGTCATCCAGTGAGAAGCCAAACCGAGAGGCACCGCTGTGTCCCGCTCGATGCACCGCCGCACGTTCCTCACCACCACTGCCGCCGCCGCCCTGGCCATGACCGCGGCCGGACCCATGGCGCACGCGGCCACCACGCCCCGCGTGTCAACCGCCTTCGCGCTCCCCGGCGACCGCGTCTATCCCGAGGGGATCGCCCTCGACCCGCGCACCGGGGACATCTACGTCGGCTCGTACACGACCGGCGCCGTCTACCGCGCCGCCCGCGGGGCACGCACCGCGGAGGTGTTCCTGCCCGCGGGCGCCGACGGCCGCGCCACCGCCAACGGACTCAAGGCCGACCGGGCCGGACGGCTGTGGGTCATCGACTCGACCGCCGGGGTCGACGTCTACGACCTGCGCGACCGGTCCCTTATCGCCCGCTTCGAGGTGCCGGGCGACGCGCCCCGCTTCGTCAACGACCTGGCCGTCACCCCGGACGGCACGGCCTACCTCACCGACAGCACCCGCGCGGTGATCTACCGCGTCACCCCCGCCGACCTGGCCCGCGGCCCGCGCGGGACGCTGACCCCGGCCTACGACCTGAGCTACGTCAAGGACCCGGAGTCCCCCGACGCCTTCACCCTCAACGGCATCGTCGCCGACCCCGCCGGGCACTGGCTGTTCACCGTCGACATGACCGGCGGCGGCCTCTACCGGGTGAACGTCACCACCGGAGCCGTAGGCCAAGTCACCCTGCACGGCGGCGACTTGAAGCACGGCGACGGCCTGGAGCTGGCGCACGGCACCCTGTGGGCCGCGCACAACGCCGTCGACACGCTCACCAGGTGGCGGCTGTCACCGGACGGCCGCTCGGCCCGTCTGGAGCGGCGGTTCACCGACCCCGCGCTGCAGATCCCGACCACGCTGGTCCGCGACCGGGGACGACTGCTGGTCGTACGCTCGCAGTTCGACAAGGGCGGCCCGATGGGCCCCGGAGTCCCCGAGTCGCCGTTCACCGTGGCGTCCGTGCGGGGGATCTGACGGTCAGGCCTCGAGGCCGGCGGCCCGGGTGCATCTCACCCGACTCCTGCTCATCTCACCCGCCCGAGAGAGTCACGACGCGGGAGGCGCGAAGGACCTTGCCCCGCGCATCGAGCGCCTTCACCTGGAAGTACGGCCCGGCACTGTTCGTGCTGACGGCGGTCTCGAACCCGTCCCGAGGAACATGACGGGCGACGACGGACAACCGGTCCGGAGCGGGCCCGGCCAGCACCTGCCATGCGCGGGTCTCGGTCGAGCCGTTCCAGGAGGCGTAGACGACGCTGTGTCCGCCGTCGGTGCGTGCCGCCGCGCTCGGTGGGTAGTACGGCGTGCCGGTCCACTCGTTCCGGAACGCCCGGTAGGAGATGTCGGAGCCGGGCAGCTTCGCGTCGTAGAGCAGGTTCCGTGCGGGGTCGGCCTCGGTGTTCCCCGCACCCGCGTACTCCGAGTAGTACGGGCTCTGGCCCCACCCGATGAACTCGTTGCCGTTGGCGAGGGCCTGGGTGTTGCCCTGGGTCGGTGACTCCAGCGGCGGCTGGTGGTAGTAGGCCCGGTCCACGGTCGCCTTCCGGCCACGGAAGTCGAGGTTGAGGATCAGACCGTGGGACCGCTGCTCGGGGGAGCCGTCGGGCAGGTCGCAGCAGCCGTCGTCGAACATGCTGATCCGGTTTCCCGGCCGGAACCGGGCATCGTGCTGCCAGTAGAAGTCGGCGTTGGGCCCGAAGGTGAAGTCGCTCTTCTTCCCGCCGATCTGATAGCGGATCCGCCCGGACTTCTTGGTGACGTCGTAGATCGCCCACATGTTCCGGGCGGAGATCAGCAGCCGGCCGTCGGGACCCTCGTCGACCGAGTTGATGTGGAAGGCGTCCCACACGCCGCCGGACGACGACGCGGTGGAGGCCGCCTCCTCGGAATCGGCGGGGTCGAGGTGGTCCAGCGCGTTCCACGAGTAGAGGAGTCGGCCGGTGGCGAGGTCGACCTCCTGGATCTCGCTGTTCTCGATGGCTCCGTTCTCCGGACCCCCGTAGGGCGTGAGATCCATGGGGACCGGCCTGGAGGCGATGAACAGTGCGGTGCCCCTGCGGGTCAGGGTGAATTCATGCTCGTCCGGGTAGTAGCCGTGATGGGCGAAGACGGTCCTGAGCAGGCGGTAGTGGGTGTCGTAGATGTAGTAGCACCCGCCCGGTTCCGGCGCGCCGGCCGGCAGGTTCGTGTACGCCGGAGGAAGCGCGAGGGTGCCCTGCCACCAGGTCAGCACCGGCCGTCCCCGGCCCCCGCGGCCCTCGTAGTAGGTCTGCACCCTGAAGTCGGCGTTCTGCAGGTTCGTGGAGGGCAGCGGACGGAACCAGACCGGATCACCGGAGTCGTCGTTGATGAGCGCCCCGGTCTGGCCGGTCATCTGGTCCGCGCTGAACGGCCCGACGAAGATGCCACCGGGAGCCGTCCCCGGCCGGTGCGCGGTGACGCCGACCCGCATCGGGTGAAGGCCGGGCTCGGAGACGAAACTCCACACGTCGCTGCCCGACAGGATCGGCGGCGGAGTGGGTTCCGACGGCGGATAGGGAGTCGTGGCACACGGCCGGCCCGCGTCCCCCTCCGGACCCGCCACGCCCGCGGCGGGCACGCAGCTCCCCAGGACGCACCCCAGAGCAAGCGCACAGACCCCGACGGCGCGGCGGCCCCTCCGCCCCGACCGGCGACCCCACGACTCTCGCGACACCATGGCCGCCTCCTTGGCACCGGGCAACAAGATCGGGAGTTGCTCCCCGGGCGACGGTAAGCGGCAACGACGGCTTACGCCTGCGCGAAGCCACGCGGGTGGGCCATTCGGCGGGTGGAGGCTCACCCGGTCATGCGACGGGGACTCATCGTGAAACGATCAGTGACTGGACGGTGCCGGACAGGGATGGATCGACTCGCGCGGTGGAGCGCCGATGAGCGAGGACTCATGCACGGCGAACACGGCGTCACATCGGTCCCGGACGGCGGCGTCGTGGGTGGCGAGGACCACGGCGCATCCGCCCTCACTCATCTCACGGAGGATGTCGATGACGGCGGTGGTGTTGGCGTCGTCGAGGGCGCCGGTGGGCTCGTCCGCCAGCACCAGGGCCGGCCGCTGAACCATGAGCCGGGCCAGGGCCACGCGCTGCTGTTCTCCGCCGCTCAGGTGGTGGATCTTCTCCTTCCCCCGCCCCGCCAGGCCCACCCGGTCAAGGGCCTGGCTGCCTTTGCCCTGTGCTGAGCGCCGTGGCTTGGCAGCCACTTCCAGGTTCTCGTCTATCGTCGCGTTCTCGATCAGGGCATAGTGCTGAAACAGGTAGCCGAGGGTGTCGCGACGGAACCGACGGGTCTCGCTCTTTCCGAATCGAGTGATGTCCTTCCCCTGATATCGGATCGTCCCGGTGGTCGGCCTGTCCAGCAACCCCAGACAGTTGAGGAGGGTCGACTTGCCCGATCCACTCGGGCCGACAAGGGCGAGCATTTCACCTTGATTGACGGTGAGGTTGACGTCATGCCACAAGACCCGGTCGTCGAAGGTCTTGGACAAGTTCTCGATGTCGATCACAACATACTCCGGCTGGCTGAAGGGGTTTCGACGCTTGAGGGGCTCACGCAGCGTTCGCCCCTTCCTTCACGATCCGCCGATGGAAGAACGCAAGAGCGAGCAGCACGGCCCCGAATTCGCAAGCGACAAGGCAGGTGATGACGCCGAGATCCAAGGCGGTCAGGTGAGTGGGCTGGAAGGGGGCGGGTGCACCTTCGGCAGCGTACTTCTTCAGTTCCTGCTTCTGCTGCCAGGCTTCGAAAGGAACCCTCGTGGCAAAAATGACCGCGATGGCCGCCTCCACGGCGAGGACGAAGCGATGGGTGGCGACGTATCTCCAACCGCTGATGTGTCGCGCGAAGATGCTCTGCGCGTTCTTGCGGGAATAGATGATGCAGACGCCGACACCGGCAATGAGAAGGACGATCACGGCGACGACCAGGTTGAATATCTGCAGCCGAAGTTCGTTGACCGCGCTCCGGAGATCCAGAGCGGTTTTCTGCCCGACGGGACTCAAACCATTGATGTAGTCCTGCAGTCCGTTCGCCTTGATGCCGTTCAGCGCGTCGTTCGGGTCGGGGAATACCACCCCCGCCTGGGTGGTGAATGTGGTGTAGGCGTCGTTGCTGAGGACTTGCGAACCGTTGGGGACGGCAACAAGAACCGGATCGCGCACCATCGACCTGTCCTCGTCCGGACCATGTGCCGAGTTGTAGACATAGGCGCCGGTGTTGTATCCGAAGACGCTCTGCCCCGTCCTGCTTCTCAACGTCTCCAGCGGGATGTTCCGGTTCTGGTGCGGATCGATGATCTCGGATGCTGCCTTGGTGATCGCCTGCGCGTGCGAGTTGAGCGAATCGGGGATGATGACCCGTACCGGCCGCGAGTCCGGCGCCTTGCCGCCATGGCCTTCAGCCGTGAAACGCCTTCCCGCCGGGTCGAGAATCGGCTGCTTCTCGAGATATGTGTCGTTGACGACGAGAATTTCGCCGGACGGCAGATGTTCCCCCGGGGCGGAGACCTGGAGATCCCTGCGTCCGGCGAGGACGACCTGGCCACGGCCGTCGGCCTGACGCAGCCACGGGCCCACGCGCTCGTCCAACTGGTCCGTGTGCATGGCGAAAGCGCCGCTGAGGCGGATCGAGACCGCATCGCCCACGGTGTCGTAGACGTCCCTGTTCTCCGTGCGCATCAGCACGTCCCGGCCCGCGAGAGTGACGTTCGTGGCGATGCTGAGAGCGAGCAGCAGTGCGGGGATGCGTACGAGGTAGACGCTGATGGACGCGGCCCGTGAAGGCAGCTCACCCTTGAGGGCCTGCAGTACGTCCACCTTGTAGGTCAGGGCGAGCACGGCCGCGTGGACCGAGAGCACCAGGACAGCCAGAAGGGCCGCGACCGCCGCGGCCACCGAGGCGAACAGACCCAGCCAGGCGAAGCCGTTGTAGAAGCCGAGGAAGGCAAGCGCGGCGGCCGCCACGGTGCCGGCCGCCGCGAGCCAGAAGACCACCAGCTGTCGCAGATCACGCAGGAGGATGCCCGCGAAGGACATGCCCTGCATCCGGAGGACTCCATACGCTTTGGCATTGAGCAGCACACTCGCGCCGGTCATGGTCAACGCCGCGAGGGCAACCACACAGAATGCCCGGAACAGGGGATCGTCCGAGTATCGGTCGGTCAGCTCGGCGTACGACAAGGGATGAGTCGTGCTTGCGGTGAGCCCGAGCTCGTTGAACTTGCCCACCAGGGCATCGACGTCCGCCGACGATCCGAACACGTAGTAGGAGCCTCGTGGATCCTGGTGTCGGATCTCGGAGATCGGATGCACACGCGTTTCATAGTTCCTGCTGAATTCCGGATATCCGTGGTCCAGCCATGCCGCTGTCATGGAACCGGCGCCGCCCGGAGCCACGTAAAGATGCCGAAGCCCGTCGGGGTTCTTCAGATCGGGCGCCTCACGAGCCACCCCGACTCCGTGCTCCGCCGAGAACGACTCGACAGCTCCGACGACTTGAGCCCCGCTGCTCGAACCATCGGAGTCGACCACATCAACCAACGCCGAGTTCCCCAGCACTCCGGTCTCGTCCAGCCCCCGCAGGAACAGAAAAGCCAGCGCTGCGGAGAAGGCCAAGACGGCGGCGTGAACGAATCGTATGCCTCGATGCAGCATCTGATACCTAGAGTGAGGGCGCTCGGGGAGCACGTTCGGAAAAGACCTGAGCCGCGGGAAAAGCGGCTGCGGGGGCAATAGCACTCACCCCCGCAGCCTCACCGAGCTACGTGTCCGAGAGCTGCGGCACCCGCGGATCCAAAACTCGGGGTTCGAACCGGAGACTCAGCAGCTCGGGTCGTAGTAGTAAGAGATGCCGCCGCCGTTCTTCGTTCCCGAAGCCAGGGACCACTGACCGGCATCCGTGCAGCCGCTCTTGAACGTCTGGCTACCGATCTTCACCGAGGACGCGTGGTCGTTGCGCGGGTGCTTGTAATTCGACCACGCCGAGTTCGCGCCCTGGTCGTAGCTCCACTTACCACCGGCGACGTCGACGGTCGTGGCGAGAGCCGGAGTGGCTGCGGCGAAGATGAGCGCAGCGGACGCGACAGCCGCCTTCATCACGTTTTTCTTGTTCATCTGTGAACCACCTCGTCATGAGATTGATCAGTACTGATCAAGACTTTGCGGTGGATGTCGATGGCGACGCAACTACATGATCGTTTAAGGCCGGGAGTTGACCGAAAACAACAACCCCCGTGGCAATGCTGACGCAAAGAAGACGGTCAAGATCAAGACGGTGGCGGGATTCCGATACCGGTGGCGCCGCGGCGGTCTCGCCTGGTCCGAGTGGGTGGCAATGCCGGTTGTCGCCGCGCCGCCGGGTCGGCCGACGGTGTTCCAGGAGCAGCGGCCGACCGCGCACGGCGGGAAGCGGACCGTCATGTTCCGGCCCGGGTGGGGTCGTCGGCAGGACGGCCGTTCCAGGTTTCCTACCAGCCACCATCACGCTCGTGAGACCGGTTCAACATCCATGAAGCCGCGCAGGGACGTTAGGGTGCATGGTTCGTGATCAGTGAGTGAATCGTGACACTCGCCTCTTCAACAGCCGCTCTGGAAGCCCTGGTTCATGTCGATTGACCGCAAGTTACGTTCGTCACCGCACCACTTGGGGGCCGGAGTCACCTTCATGGCATCTGGAACCGTCCCCCTGCGCCGCGGTGTTCTCGTCTGGCTGCTTCCGATGCTGTGGACTCTTGCCCTCGGCCTGTGGGGGCTGTCGCGGCAGGACAGTGTGTGGCGGGACGAGGCCGCGACCTGGCAGGTGGCCCAACGCTCCACGGCTGAGATCTGGCACATGCTGGGGAATGTCGACGTCGTGCACGGGTGCTACTACCTGCTGATGCACGTGCTGTTCGAGTGCTTCGGGCCCTGCACCACGACACTGCGGCTGCCCTCGGTGCTGGCCACGGGCGTGGCGGCGGGTTGCGTGGCCGTCATCGGCCACCGACTGGCCGGCGTGTGGGTGGGTCTGGCAGGAGGGATGGCGTTCGGGCTGCTGCCGGCCGTGCAGTTCTATCTCCAAGAAGGCCGGCCGTATGCGCTCGTCGCAGCCGGGGCCGGGATCTCCACGCTGCTGCTCGTGACCGTGCTCCAGAGGCCTGTCCGGACGGTGTACTGGGCTGCGTACGGCAGCACCATCTTGCTGATGGGGCTGCTGAACTGGCTCTCGCTCATGATTCTTCCGGCACACCTGGCAACGCTGCTCTGGAGCCGGGCCGGGCGCGGAATCCGAATACGCTGGACGGCAGCCGCAGCGGCCGCCACGGCCTGCGTGCTGCCGTTGATCCTGTTCAGCCGAGGTCAGTCCGCACAGGTGTCATGGATACCCCCGCTGACCTGGCACATGATGATCGGCCCGGCGGTCCTGCTGGCGATCGGCGGCGCCGGCACCCTGCTGGACCGTCCGCAGGCAGGCCGACTGTCGACAGCGGCCGTAGGCCTACCGCTGCTGGCGGTGCCGCAGCTCGGCCTCATCGCTCTTTCCCTGATCCAGCCGCTGTTCCTGGACCGGTACATCCTCTACAGCCTGCTGGGACTGGCGCTGCTGATCGGTACTGTCATTGGCAGGGCCATACAGGCAGTCAGGCCCCGGCTCCCGAGAACGTCGAAGTGGATCCTCCCCGCAGTGGTCGCCTTGGCGATGGTGGCACTGCTGCCGCAGTCACTGGCGAAGCGATCGCCGGCGAGCAGGGTGGACGACGTCCTGGCGATAGCGTCCGACGTGCGGCGGATGAAGGAGCCCGGGAATGCGGTGCTCTTCGTCCCGTCAGCGCGTCGGGACACCAAGTCGGTCTCGCCGAGTGCCTTCACCGGTCTGCGGGACATCGCCCTGATAGAGAGTCCGGAGAAGTCCGGGACGCTCAAGGGTGTGGAGGCAAGCCCGGAGCACATACGTGCCGCGATGCTGTCCCAGCAACGGATCCTGCTGGTGACGGACGCGACCCAGGTGGCCAAACCGGTGACGGCCGATCGGGACAAGACCAAGACCGCCGTGCTGAAGAAGTACTTCACGCCAGTGGCCGATCAGCAGGTCCGGGGCCGGAGGCTGACGGTGTACGAGCGGCTCGGGGCAGCTCACAGCGGCCATGCCGTCAGCAGGTCGCCGGGGCCGTAGGCGGCGTCGAGTCCCGGACAGTCGACCCCGCTGCGCGAGACCGCCACGACCGGGACGGGTTCGATGGTGAGGGCGGCCCGGTGGCGGTGGAGGGCCGCCAGGTCGTGCCGGTCGAAGGGTGATTGCTCCAGCCACTTGATGGAACCGACGAACAGCACCTCCTTGGCGATGGGGGCGCGGTCCGCCCCGACGATGTCGATCTCGACGTCGTTGGTGCGGGTCCAGTAGCCGCCCACCGCGGGGGCCGAGGGGAGTTGCTCGTCGGGCAGGATCCGGGCGAGTGCCTCGCGGATGAGCGGTTCGACGGCCCTGCCGCGCCAACTGGTCCAGTTCTCCCGGATCCTCGCCAAGGTCAGATCGCCCCGTCCCCGCTCGATCTCCTCCATGGAGGGGCTGAGTAGGTGCAGCCAAAACCGCAGGTAGGGATCCGCCACCCGGTAGCGGCGGTCCTTCGACGGGCGCAGGGACACGGGGAGCTCCGCGGCGACGATCCTCTTGTCCGTGAGCAGTTCCAGCGACCGCTGCAGTGGCGTGGCACCGATACCGCCGGCCGCGCGGGCGATGTTGGTGAAGGTCCGCTCGCCGCTGCCGATGGCCGCAAGTACCGTACGAGCCTGCGCCTGCGGCGGGAATTCCGCGGCCAGTGAGCGCTCGGCCGACACCAGCAGGGCCGAGACGGGATCGTTCAGCGCCTCACCGAGGAAGTCCCACAGCCCGGCGCCCTGCGGCCACTCCGCGCAGATCAGCGGCAGCCCGCCGGTGACCAGCGTGGCGTCGAAGGCTTCGGGTGGATCCAGTCCCAGCATCCGCCCGACCTCGGCGGGGTTCAGCGACCCGAGCACCATCTCCCGGCCGCGCTGGTGGAAGGGGCGTCCGTAGCTGTTCAGCGCCTCCATCATGGACAGGTCCGAGCCGATGAGGACCAGCAGCACGGGCTTGGTCTCCAGCACCCGGTCCCAGGCCCGCTGCAGCATCCCCTCGAAAGCGCCGTCGGCATCCATCAGATACGGCACCTCGTCGATGACCAGCACGCTCGCCCGGTCGGCGGGCAGCGCCGCGGCCAGCACATCGAACGCGGCGTCCCAGCTGTCCGGCCGCGCGGCGGCCACCAGCCGCGCCAGCGGCAGCGTCGATGCCTGGGCGTCCCGGGCCAGCCGTGCCAGTTCGTCCCCTGGGGACCCGCCGGTGGCCGCGTAGAACAGGAACGGCGCTCCGGAGCGGTCCACGAACCGCTCGACCAGCCGCGATTTACCCACCCGGCGTCGCCCGCGCAGCATCACGCACCGGCCGGGCCGCTCTCTCCCGACCCCTGCCGAGACCTTCTGCAGCTCACGCTCCAGCGTCGCCAGCTCTTGTCGGCGACCGACGAAATCCACCACTCCTGCCGCCCTCCACACCGCTCCCAGCGCGGGACACTAACAGCAATGTCACTAACATGGATGTTAGCAACGTGCGCCCGTATCCTTCAGCCCCATTCCTGCGCGGGAAAGGGCCAGGGGTTCGACCCCGATGAGCCGAACCCCTGCTGACCTGCGCATTTAAGAGAAGCGACGCCTAGACATTGAAGCGGAACTCCACCACGTCCCCGTCCTGCATCACATACTCCTTGCCCTCCATCCGCGCCTTGCCCTTGGCGCGGGCCTCCGCGACCGAACCCGTTGCCACCAGGTCGGTGAAGGAGATGACCTCGGCCTTGATGAAGCCCTTCTGGAAGTCGGTGTGGATGACACCGGCGGCCTCGGGGGCGGTGGCGCCCTTCTTGATGGTCCAGGCGCGGGCTTCCTTCGGGCCGGCCGTGAGGTAGGTCTGCAGGCCGAGGGTGACGAAGCCGACGCGGGCGAGGGTGGCGAGGCCGGGCTCCTCGGCGCCGACCGACTCCAGGAGCTCCAGCGCGTCCTCCTCGTCGAGCTCGGCGAGGTCCGCCTCCAGCTTGGCGTTGAGGAAGATCGCCTCGGCGGGGGCGACCAGAGCGCGCTGCTCGTTCTTGAAGTCGTCGTCGACCAGCTCGTCCTCGTCGACGTTGAAGACGTAGAGGAACGGCTTGGTCGTGAGGAGGTGCAGGTCGTGCAGGAGCTCGTTGCGCTCGGTGCCCTGGACGATGCCGTGGGCGAAGAGCGTGTCGCCCTTCTCCAGGATCTCCTTGGCCTCCTCGACGGCCTTGACCTTGGGCGCGACGTCCTTCTTGATGCGCGACTCCTTCTGGAGGCGCGGCAGGACCTTCTCGATCGTCTGGAGGTCGGCGAGGATCAGCTCGGTGTTGATCGTCTCGATGTCGTCCTTGGGCGAGACCTTGCCGTCGACGTGGACGACGTTCTCGTCCTTGAAGGCGCGGATGACCTGGCAGATCGCGTCGGACTCACGGATGTTCGCGAGGAACTTGTTGCCCAGGCCCTCGCCCTCCGAGGCGCCGCGCACGATGCCGGCGATGTCGACGAAGTCGACGGTGGCCGGGAGGATCCGCTGCGAGCCGAAGATCTCGGCCAACTTGGTGAGGCGCGCGTCGGGGACGCCGACGACACCCACGTTGGGCTCGATCGTGGCGAACGGGTAGTTGGCCGCGAGCACGTCGTTCTTGGTCAGGGCGTTGAACAGGGTCGACTTGCCGACATTCGGCAGACCGACGATTCCGATCGTGAGCGACACGTTGCGACTTCCCGTATGTGGTGAGGGCCAGGGGGCCAGGAGTCCGGCCGATCCACCAGTCTACGGCGTACCCGGCGGGGCCCCGGCGGCCGCGTCGAACGGTTGGCCAAGCTCTGCCCATCGGCGTGTCTGAGGGGCGATTCCGCACATAAACAGACCTAAGTTGGTCCAGTGGAGCAACACAGGACGCGACCCCCGCAGCACGGACCGCGACGCGGCACGCCGCCGGCGCCATTGCCGCCGCAGTCGAGACGCCGTCCGCAGGGCGTACGACGGCCCTCCCCCGGTCCGGCCCGACCGGTACGGCCCTCGCGGCGGATGCCGAACCCCCGGCTCACCGGACTCGGGAGCGGGCTGTTCTGCGGAGCCGTGATGTTCCTGCTGGGCTACCTCGACCAGCTGCTGTTCGGGGCGTCCCTGACGGTGTACGGCGTGCTGTTCCTGCCGGTGTGCGTGCTGACCGCGCTGTGGGTGCGCGGGAGCGATCTGATGATCGCTCCCGTCGTCGTGCCGATCGCCTTCGCCGCGGGCCTGCTGCCCGTCGCGGACGGCAGTGGGGGGACGGCCGGGGAGCTGATGGGCGTGGTGACCGCGCTGGCCACCCAGGCCGGGTGGCTGTACGGGGGGACGCTCGTCGCCGGTGTGATCGTGATCGTACGAAGGATCCGGCTGGTCAGGCGTCGGCGACGGGCGTGAGCGCAACCGCGCGCCGAGCCGCGCGCTAACCGTGCTTGGCCGCCCTCATCGCCGCCCCCACGATCCCCGCGTTGTTCTGCAGCTGCGCCGGGACCATCTCCGCCTTGATGCCCTCGATCAGGTGCAGGAACTTGTCGGACTTGCGGCTGACCCCGCCGCCGATGATGAACAGCTCGGGGGAGAACAGCATCTCGACGTGGGCGAGGTACTTCTGGACCCGGCGGGCCCAGTGCTCCCACGTCATGTCGTTGTCCTCCTTGACCTTGCTGGAGGCCCGCTTCTCCGCGTCGTGGCCGTTCAGTTCGAGGTGGCCCAGTTCGGTGTTCGGGACGAGGGCGCCGTCGACGAACACGGCGCTTCCGATGCCCGTGCCGAAGGTCAGCAGGATGACCGTGCCCCGGCGGTCGCGGCCGGCGCCGAAGTTCATCTCGGCGACGCCCGCCGCGTCCGCGTCGTTGACGACCGTGACGTCATGGCCGCCCAGGCGGTCGCTGAACAGGGCGCGCGCGTCCGTGTCGATCCAGCTCTTGTCCACATTGGCGGCCGTACGGATCATGGCGCCGCCGGTGACCACGCCCGGAAAGGTGAGCCCGACCGGGCCCGTCCAGCCGAAGTGCTCGACGACTTCCTTCACTCCGTCGGCCACCGAGTCGGGCGTCGCCGGGTGCGGAGTGAGCACCTTGAAGCGCTCCTCCGCGAGGTCGCCCCGCTCCAGGTCCACGGGGGCGCCCTTGATCCCGGATCCGCCGATGTCCACGCCGAAGATCTGCATGGCTCTACGTTACGTGGTGGGACTGACAGTCACGTGCTGGGGCGGTGTGCCGGTCACGCGTCCGACGTACCCGATCCACCGCGCTCGGCGACCAGGGCCGCCGCCTCGTCGCGCAGGTCGCGGCGGAGTTCCTTGGGCAGCGAGAAGGTGATGGACTCCTCGGCCGCCTTGACGATCTCGACGTCCCCGTAGCCGCGCTCGGCGAGCCACTCCAGGACCTGCTCCACCAGGACCTCCGGGACGGAGGCGCCGGAGGTGACGCCGACCGTGGTCACGCCCTCCAGCCAGGCCTCGTCGATCTCGTCGGCGAAGTCCACCAGGCGGGCGTCGCGGGAGCCGGCGAGCTTGGCGACCTCGACGAGCCGCTTGGAGTTGGAGGAGTTGCGGGAGCCGACCACGATCACCAGCTCCGCCTCGGCGCCCATCTGCTTCACGGCGAGCTGACGGTTCTGCGTGGCGTAGCAGATGTCGTCGCTGGGAGGGGAGATGAGCTGCGGGAACTTCTCCTTCAGGGCGTCGACCGTCTCCATGGTTTCGTCGACGGAGAGGGTGGTCTGGGAGAGCCAGACGACCTTGGACTCGTCGCGGACCTCGACCTTGGCGACGTCCCCGGGGCCGTCGACGAGCTGGATGTGGTCGGGGGCCTCACCGGAGGTGCCGATGACCTCCTCGTGGCCCTCGTGCCCGATCAGGAGGATGTCGTAGTCCTCGCCCGCGAAGCGGACGGCTTCCTTGTGGACCTTGGTGACCAAGGGGCAGGTGGCGTCGATGGTGGCGAGGTTGCCGCGCTCGGCCTCCTCGTGCACCACGGGGGCGACCCCGTGCGCGGAGAACATGACGATGTTGCCGGGCGGGACCTCCTCCGTCCGCTCGACGAAGATCGCGCCCTTCTTCTCCAGGGTCTGCACGACGTACTTGTTGTGGACGATCTCGTGCCGGACATAGATCGGAGCCCCGTACTGTTCCAGGGCCTTCTCGACGGCGATCACGGCGCGGTCCACACCCGCGCAGTAGCCTCGTGGGGCGGCGAGCAGGACACGGCGGCCAGGCGAAGCAGTCATGGCAACCATCGTAAGGCCGCACGCGGAGGCCGAAGATCGGGCCGGGATGTCGGTGGCGGCCGTTAACCTCGGGCGCATGGCTGTCAACACGTCCGCGGACGCACCGCTGCCCGTCGGTGAGGTGTCGCGGCTCATCGGGAGCTGGATCGACCGGCTCGGGGCGGTGTGGGTCGAGGGGCAGATCACGCAGTTGTCGCGGCGGCCGGGTGCCGGGGTGGTGTTCCTGACGCTGCGCGATCCGTCGTACGACATCTCGGTGAGCGTCACCTGCTACCGGCAGGTGTTCGACGCCGTCGCCGACGTCGTGGGCGAGGGCGCCCGGGTCGTCGTCCACGCGAAGCCCGAGTGGTACGCGCCGCGCGGGCAGCTGTCGCTGCGGGCCGCCGAGATAAAGCCGGTCGGGGTCGGGGAGCTGCTGGCCCGGCTGGAGCTTCTGAAGAAGACGCTCGCGGCGGAGGGGCTCTTCGCGACCGAGCGCAAGAAGCCGTTGCCCTTCCTCCCCCAGCTCATCGGGCTGGTCTGCGGCCGCGCCTCGGCCGCGGAGCGTGACGTGCTGGAGAACGCCCGGCACCGCTGGCCCGCCGTGCGCTTCGAGGTGCGCAACGTGCCCGTGCAGGGCGTGCACGCGGTGCCGCAGGTGGTGCAGGCGGTGAAGGAGCTCGACGAGCTGGAGGACGTCGACGTGATCATCGTCGCGCGCGGCGGCGGCAGCGTCGAGGACCTGCTGCCCTTCTCCGACGAGCAGCTCGTCCGCGCGGTGGCCGCCTGCCGTACGCCGGTCGTGTCCGCCATCGGGCACGAGCCGGACAACCCGCTGCTCGACCATGTCGCCGACCTGCGCGCCTCGACCCCGACGGACGCCGCCAAGAAGGTCGTCCCGGACGTGGGCGAGGAGTTCGAGCGCGTGCGCCTGCTGCGGGACCGGGCGCGGCGGTGCGTGGGGGCGTTCGTCGAGCGGGAGGAGCGCGGGCTGGCCCATGCGCTGGCCCGGCCCTCGATGGAGGATCCGCACCGCATGGTCGACGAGCGGGCGGATCATGTCGCATCGCTGGTCGAGCGCTCCCGGCGCACGCTCGGGCACCTCCTCGACCGGGCGGACTCCGAGCTGACGCACACGCACGCACGCGTGGTGGCCCTCTCGCCGGCGGCGACGCTGAAGCGCGGTTACGCGGTGCTGCAGAAGTCCGACGGCCATGTGGTGCGGGACCCGGACGAGGTGGCCGCGGGCGAGGCGCTGCGGGCGCGGGTCGCCGAGGGTGAGTTCTCCGTACGAGTCGATTCTTAGGGTGAGTGGATGACCGGCAAGGTGGATGAGGCGCTCGGCTACGAGCAGGCGCGCGACGAGCTGATCGAGGTCGTACGACGGCTGGAGGCCGGGGGGACGACCCTGGAGGAGTCGCTGGCCCTGTGGGAGCGCGGCGAGGAGCTGGCCAGGGTGTGCCGGCGCTGGCTGGAGGGGGCGCGGGCCCGGCTGGACGCGGCGCTGGCCGAGGAGGAGGCGGTGGAAGAGGCAGACGAGTAGTCATTGGCGTTGGCATCGGCTTAGTCATTGGCGCTGGTCAGCTGTGAAGCGGATCACCACGCCCCGGTTTTGGTTGAAGGTTGAACTTCATTGGCGTACGCTCGGGTGCGTAAGCCGGTCCGGCCCTTCCCGGACCGGACACGCATTCGAGGAAGTTCACGCATGTCTCTCGTTCTTGACTCCGCCGCCCAGGACCTGCTGTTCCGCGAGGCCCGCACCGCGAACACCTTCACCGACGAGCCGGTGACCGAGGAGCAGGTCCAGGCGATCTACGAGCTCGTCAAGTACGGCCCGACCGCCTTCAACCAGTCCCCGCTGCGCATCACCCTGGTCCGCTCCCCCGAGGCCCGCGAGCGCCTGGTCCAGCACATGGCCGAGGGCAACCAGGCCAAGACGGCCACCGCCCCGCTGGTCGCGATCCTCTCCGCGGACAACGAGTTCCACGAGGAGCTGCCGGCCCTCTTCCCGCACTTCCCGCAGGCCAAGGACGTGTTCTTCGGCGAGCGCCCGGTCCGTGAGGGCTCCGCCGCGATGAACGCCGCCCTGCAGGCCGCGTACTTCATCATCGGCATCCGCGCCGCGGGCCTGGCCGCCGGCCCGATGACCGGTCTCGACTTCGCCGGCGTCCAGAAGGAGTTCCTGGACGACGACCACACCCCGCTGATGGTCGTCAACATCGGCAGGCCGGGCGAGGACGCCTGGTTCCCGCGCTCGCCGCGACTGGCGTACGACGACGTCATCACCACCGTCTGACGCGCGACGCACACGCAGAGAGGCCCCCGGCTCGGCCGGGGGCCTCTCTGCGTGTGTATGGGCCCTCTCTCGTGTGTATGGGCCCTCTCTCGTACGGGCACTCACCTACGTACGGGCACTCACGCCATCTTCAGCGCCTGTGCCATCTTCGCGAGCTGCGCGAACGACGCCGTACCCGCCACCACCGTCGTGGAGCCGGGCGTGTCCTGCAGTACGAGGGCGTCGTAGCGGCCGCCGGTGTAGCGCGTCCAGGTGCGGTCGCCGATCCGCTCGGTCACCTTGGTCGCGCTCGCGCCCTGGCTGGCGTCGTCGATGAACTCGGCGCGCTTCTGAGTCGACTGCTCGACCTGCACGTACTCACCGTCGGGGTTCTGGAAGCCCAGGTGCCAGCGGTCGAAGTTCGCCCCCTGGAAGCGCACGGAGGTCGCCTTCCAGGTGTCCGGCAGCCCCTCGGGCGCGGCCACCGGGTAGGCCGCGGCGCGGCGCGCCGTCAGGAGCTCCACTCGGTAGTCCACCCGCTTGAGGTCGGGAGTGTGGTCGTCGTGCGGGATGAAGAGATAGATCACGCCCGCCGCGATCCCGATCAGGGCCAGGGAGAGGACCATGTCCCGGACCGTCTTCTGCTTGCCGTTCGAACCTGCCACGCCCCCTATCGTCGCAGGTGTCCGTCACGCTCATCCGTGGGGGGCTCTGCTCATTATGTCTGCCCAACGATAGAGTCGTGAGGAAACCCTCATCCGGCCGTCGCCGTATCAGAAAGGTGCGCTCCGATGACCGAGAATCATCATCTGCCCTCAGAGCTGGAAGTACCCTCCGAGGCCCCCGACCGCAACCTCGCCCTGGAACTCGTCCGGGTGACCGAAGCCGCCGCCATGGCCGCCGGTCGCTGGGTCGGGCGCGGTGACAAGAACGGCGCCGACGGCGCGGCGGTGCGCGCCATGCGGACCCTCGTCTCCACCGTCTCGATGAACGGCGTGGTCGTCATCGGCGAGGGCGAGAAGGACGAGGCGCCGATGCTCTTCAACGGGGAGCGCGTCGGTGACGGGACCGGCCCCGAATGCGACATCGCCGTCGACCCGATCGACGGCACCACGCTGACGGCCAAGGGCATGCCGAACGCGATCGCGGTGCTGGCCGCCGCCGACCGCGGCTCGATGTTCGACCCGTCCGCCGTGTTCTACATGGACAAGCTGGTCACCGGCCCCGAGGCCGCCGACTTCGTCGACATCGACGCGCCCGTGGCCGTCAACATCCGCCGGATCGCCAAGGCCAAGCGGTCCACGCCCGAGGACGTCACCGTCGTCATCCTCGACCGGCCGCGGCACGAGGGCATCATCAAGGAGGTCCGGGAGGCCGGCGCGCGCATCAAGCTGATCTCGGACGGCGACGTCGCCGGCTCGATCTACGCGCTGCGCGAGGGCACCGGCGTGGATCTGCTGCTGGGCATCGGCGGCACCCCCGAGGGCATCATCTCGGCCTGCGCCGTGAAGTGCCTCGGCGGCACCATCCAGGGCAAGCTGTGGCCGAAGGACGACGAGGAGCGGCAGCGGGCCATCGACGCCGGGCACGACCTCGACCGGGTGCTCACCACGAACGACCTGGTCTCCGGCGAGAACGTCTTCTTCGTCGCCACCGGCATCACCGACGGTGAGCTGCTGCGGGGCGTGCGGTACCGGTCGGAGACCGCGACGACCGACTCGATCGTGATGCGGTCGAAGTCCGGCACGGTCCGCCGGATCGACTCGGAGCACCGGCTGAGCAAGCTGCGTGCGTACAGCGCGATCGACTTCGACAAGGCGAAGTAGCCCGCGCGCGAGGCTCACAAGGGGCGCCCCCTGGTGCGGAGGGGGCGCCTCTTCATGTCTCAGCCCGCCTGCGCTATGCGGGTCACCGTCCGCGCCGTCTTCTTCAGTTCCATGTCGCGGCGGCGCCGCCGGGCCAGGACCACCCGGCGTTCGGCCGCGGTGAGGCCGCCCCAGACGCCGTACGGCTCCGGCTGCAGCAGTGCGTGCTCGCGGCACTCGACCATCACCGGGCACCGCGCGCAGACCCGCTTGGCCGCCTCCTCGCGCGACAGCCTGGCCGCCGTGGGCTCCTTGGAAGGTGCGAAGAACAGGCCGGCCTCGTCGCGCCGGCACACCGCCTCGGTGTGCCAGGGTGCGTCTTGGTCCCTGTCCCGCGCCGGCCCCCGCTGGGCCGGAACGGCAGCTACCTGCAGGGACGAATGCGGCGGTTGCAGCACGGTCTACTCCTGACGACGGCTTCGCGAGCGAGAGACGATGGTGCAAGCCCTACCCGCTGTACGCGCGCCTATGCACTGCGTTCCGAACCACAGGCGCGCGGCGGCTTGTTCACGACCCTGTGCGCCGTCCGCAGGAGGACCGATTCCTTCCGTTTCCGGCCCGATTCACAACCGTCAACGATCGAGGTGTTTGCGCAACTTCCTGTCGACCTTGCCCTGAACACGGTCGAGGATGTCCGCCACGAGCTTGCCGCGCTTCGGCCGCGCCTCGACATTGCCCAGTACGGCCCACCCGTCCACATAGACCACCGGAGCCTCGGACTCGACCGAATCCAGCGGGGAGACCTCGAAGTTGCCGAGGACACCGCCGCCGGTGCCGCGCAGCGACACGTTCTCCGGCACGCGGATCTGGACGTCTCCGAAGACCGAGACCGCCTTGATCACGACGTGCTGGTACTCGAAGATCGCCTCGCTGAGGTCGATCTCGACGGTGCCGAAGATCGCATACGCGTGCAGGCGGCGCCCGGCACGCCAGCGCCCCCGGCGCATGGCGCTGCTGAACACGGCGACAACGTTGGCGTCGGCCTCGGCCGGTATCTCACCCGGCGCGGGGCGGGGCGGCACGGGTGTGTAGGCCGGGGCCGCCGGACGCTCGTGGGCGGCGGGCAGGTCCCGGATGAAGACCTCCAGCTCGCCCACCGTCTTGGCGTTCAGCACCCCCTCCACGCGCTCGGCGTGCTCGTCGGCGGTCAGGCGGCCCTCGGCGAGGGCGTCGCGCAGGATGTCGGCGATGCGGTCACGGTCGGCGTCCGAGGCGCGCAGTTCGGCGACGGGAGGCGCCGTGCGCTCCTGCTGGGGGTGCTTCTGAAGGTCCACGGCAGCAGCGTACCGAAACGCGATAGATCGCGACTAGGGGTGTGGACAACCCCGCGCGTCGCGAACTGAGCCTTACCTCACAGGTTCCGCGCCGACGGCAGGTTCTACGCTGGTGAGCGCCCGCCAGCGTCGGCGGGCGCCGTCTGCCGAGTGAGGAATGGGCTGAGATGCCTGAGTTCGCGTACACCGATCTGCTCCCCATGGGAGAGGACACCACCCCGTACCGGCTGGTGACCTCCGAAGGTGTCTCCACCTTCGAGGCCGACGGGCGGACGTTCCTCAAGGTGGAGCCGGAGGCGCTGCGCAAGCTGGCCGAGGAGGCCGTCCACGACATCCAGCACTATCTGCGCCCGGCCCACCTGGCGCAGCTGCGCCGCATCATCGACGACCCGGAGGCGTCGGCGAACGACAAGTTCGTCGCGCTGGATCTGCTGAAGAACGCGAACATCGCGGCGGCCGGTGTGCTGCCCATGTGCCAGGACACCGGCACGGCGATCGTGATGGGCAAGCGCGGCCAGAACGTCCTCACCGAAGGTGAGGACGAGAAGGCGCTGTCCCACGGCATCTACGACGCCTACACCAAGCTGAACCTGCGGTACTCGCAGATGGCTCCGCTCACCATGTGGGAGGAGAAGAACACCGGCTCCAACCTCCCTGCGCAGATCGAGCTGTACGCGACCGACGGGGGCGCCTACAAGTTCCTGTTCATGGCGAAGGGCGGCGGCTCCGCCAACAAGTCGTTCCTGTACCAGGAGACGAAGGCCGTCCTGAACGAGGCCTCCATGATGAAGTTCCTGGAGGAGAAGATCCGTTCGCTGGGTACGGCCGCCTGTCCGCCGTACCACCTGGCGATCGTGGTGGGTGGTACGAGCGCCGAGTACGCCCTGAAGACCGCGAAGTACGCCTCCGCGCACTACCTGGACGAGATCCCGGCCGAGGGCTCGCCGCTCGGCCATGGCTTCCGGGACAAGGAGCTGGAGGAGAAGGTCTTCGAGCTGACGCAGAAGATCGGTATCGGCGCGCAGTTCGGCGGCAAGTACTTCTGCCACGACGTCCGGGTGGTGCGTCTGCCCCGCCACGGTGCGTCCTGCCCGGTGGCGATCGCCGTGTCCTGCTCGGCGGACCGCCAGGCCGTCGCGAAGATCACCGCCGAGGGCGTGTTCCTGGAGCAGCTGGAGACGGACCCGGCGCGGTTCCTGCCGGAGACGACGGACGAGCACCTTCAGTCGGAGGGCGACGTCGTCCGCATCGACCTCAACCAGCCGATGGACGAGATCCTGGCCGAGCTGACCAAGTACCCGGTCAAGACGCGGCTGTCCCTGAGCGGCCCGCTGGTCGTGGCCCGTGACATCGCGCACGCCAAGATCAAGGAGCGGCTGGACGCGGGTGAGGAGATGCCGCAGTACCTGAAGGACCACCCGGTGTACTACGCCGGCCCGGCGAAGACCCCCGAGGGTTACGCGTCCGGCTCCTTCGGTCCGACCACGGCCGGGCGCATGGACTCCTACGTCGAGCAGTTCCAGGCGGCGGGCGGTTCCAAGGTGATGCTCGCCAAGGGCAACCGCAGCAGGCAGGTCACGGACGCGTGCGGCACGCACGGCGGCTTCTACCTCGGCTCGATCGGCGGCCCGGCCGCGCGGCTCGCCCAGGACTGCATCAAGAAGGTCGAGGTCGTCGAGTACGAGGAGCTCGGCATGGAGGCCGTCTGGAAGATCGAGGTCGAGGACTTCCCGGCGTTCATCGTCGTCGACGACAAGGGCAACGACTTCTTCCAGGACCCGGCTCCGCAGCCGACGTTCACGTCGATTCCGGTGCGGGGGCCGGGGCTGGCGTAGCGCGTGGGGTGCGGCGGGGACGGTTCTCGCCCCCGCCGCCCCTACCCGTCCCGTCCCCAGGGGCTCCGCCCCTTCAACCCCACCAGGGGCTCCGCCCCCTGGACCCCGGCGGGGACTACGTCCCCTGCACCCCTCACAGGCCAAGGGACCCCCCCACGCACCGTACGGGCCTCCGCCCCGCACCCCGGCGGGGACTGCATCCCCTGCACCCCTCACAGGCCAGGGGAACTCCCCACGCACCGTACGGGCCTCCGCCCCGCACCCCGGCGGGGACTGCATCCCCTGCACCCCTCGCGGGACGCGCCCGACCCCCATCACGGGGCCCAGGGGACCACCAGCCCCCTCATAGACCTCCGCCCCACGCGCCTCCGCCCGCCGCGGCACACTCGGGTGGCCCACTGCCCGGAACATCCGTACCGCCCCCGTCGCTGTACCCGTCATGAGTGAATACCGCATCGAGCACGATTCCATGGGTGAGGTCCGGGTGCCCGTCGGGGCCAAGTGGCGGGCGCAGACTCAGCGGGCCGTCGAGAACTTTCCCGTCTCCGGGCAGCGCATCGAGCGTGCGCACATCGAGGCGCTCGCCCGGATCAAGGGGGCCGCGGCGAAGGTGAACGCCGGGCTCGGGGTGCTCGACAAGGACGTCGCCGAGGCGATCCAGGACGCGGCCGCGGAGGTGGCCGAGGGGAAGTGGGACGAGCACTTCCCGGTGGACGTGTTCCAGACGGGGTCCGGCACCTCGTCCAACATGAACACCAACGAGGTCATCGCCACGCTGGCGAGCGAGCGGCTCGGCCGGGACGTGCATCCCAACGACCACGTCAACGCCTCCCAGTCGTCCAACGACGTCTTCCCCTCCTCCCTGCACATCGCCGCCACCGCCGCCGTCACCCGCGATCTGGTCCCGGCCCTGGAGCACCTCGCCGGCTCCCTGGAGCGCAAGGCCGCGGAGTTCGGTGACGTGGTGAAGTCGGGGCGGACCCATCTGATGGACGCGACGCCCGTGACGCTGGGCCAGGAGTTCGGCGGGTACGCGGCCCAGGTGCGGTACGGGATCGAGCGGCTGAACGCTTCCTTGCCGCGGCTGGCCGAGCTGCCGCTGGGCGGCACGGCCGTGGGGACCGGTATCAACACCCCGCCCGGGTTCTCCGCCGCCGTGATCGAGGAGGTCGCCCGCGCCACCGGGCTGCCGCTCACCGAGGCGCGCGACCACTTCGAGGCGCAGGGGGCACGCGACGGGATCGTGGAGACCAGCGGGCAGCTGCGGACCATCGCCGTGGGGCTCACGAAGATCGCCAATGATCTGCGGTGGATGGCGTCGGGGCCGCGCACGGGGCTCGCCGAGATCCGGCTCCCGGACCTCCAGCCGGGCTCCTCGATCATGCCGGGCAAGGTCAACCCGGTCGTCCCGGAGGCCGTGCTCATGGTCTGCGCGCAAGTCGTCGGCAACGACATGACCATCGCCACCGCCGGCGCCTCCGGGAACTTCGAGCTCAATGTGATGCTCCCGGTCATCGCGAAGAACGTGCTGGAGTCGATCCGGCTGCTCGCCAACGTCTCGCGACTGCTGGCCGACCGCACCGTCGACGGGATCACCGCCGACCGGGAACGGGCCCGCGAGTACGCCGAGTCGTCACCCTCCGTGGTCACCCCGCTCAACAAGTACATCGGGTACGAGGAAGCCGCGAAGGTCGCCAAGAAGGCCCTCGCGCAGCGGAAGACGATCCGCCAAGTCGTGCTGGAGAGCGGGTACGTGGAGCGCGGCGAGCTCACCTCGGAGCAGCTCGACGAGGCGCTGGATGTCCTGCGTATGACGCGTCCGTAACCACCGGCGGACCATTGTCCCCGCCGGGCCAGAACCGTGACGCGCACCGCAGCGTCGTATGCCTGCGGCACCTAATATCTGTGCATGGCAGACGGCGGAGCGGTGAGACGCATGGAGCGCGAGGAAGCGGGCGGCTCGGCGGGCTACTGGGCGCCCGGCAGTCACATCCTGTGGCGGTACCGGGAGAACGCCGGTGAGCGCTTCCACATCGCGCGCCCCGTCACCGTCGTCCGGGACGACGCGGACCTGCTCGCCGTGTGGATGGCGCCGGGCACCGAGTGCATGAAGCCGGTGCTCGCCGACGGTACGCCGGTGCACGTGGAGCCGCTGGAGTCCCGGTACACCAAGCCGCGCACCGTGGAGGTCGGCCGCTGGTTCGGCACGGGGGTGCTGAAGCTGGCCCGGCCCGGTGAGCCGTGGTCGGTGTGGCTGTTCTGGGAGCCGGGCTGGCGTTTCAAGAACTGGTACGTCAATCTTGAGCAGCCGCTGGCCCGTTGGGACGGCGGAGTGGACTCCGAGGACCATTTTCTGGACATCTCCGTTCACCCGGACCGCAGTTGGCACTGGCGTGACGAGGACGAGTTCGCGCAGGCCCAGCGGGACGGGCTGATGGACGCCCGGCTGGCCGGGCAGGTGCGGGAGGCGGGGCGAGCCGTGGTGGAGGTGATCCGCACCTGGGGGCCGCCGTTCTCCGAAGGCTGGCAGCACTGGCGCCCGGATCCGTCCTGGGCTGTACCTTCACTTCCGGAGGACTGGGACCGTACTCCAGCGCATGTGTCCTCATGAGACCCTTGATGCGCCCCCGGTCCACAACCGTAGGATCGTCCTCCGCAAGGGTGCGCAGCAGCAACTCCCGGAACATGCGCCGGGCTTGACCGAACGTCACCGAGGGGCGGCAGGACGTGAGCGAGGGGTACGAGGGCAACACCGGCACGGGCCGCAGAAGGTTCGCCGGTTGCACAGGAACAACCTCTGACCACGCGGGAATTCCGTTCCCGGGGCACGTATTCCGGGTATCGGGATTTCTGCGGGACGAACTGCGCGCGCGGCGCGCAGCCCCGGACGGATGGATTCGACACGCGTGACGGAGCACCCCACCCCCTCCTACGACCGCCCCCAGCCGGGCGTCGACCCCGCGGAGGCCCGCGGGGCGCTCCTGCGTTCCCCGAAGCCGCTCGGCGCCACCGCCTTACCCGCACAGGCCCGCACCGGCGAGACGCCTTCTTCGCCCGGTACGACCGCGCCCTGCGGCAAGGGGAAGGAGCCCCCAGTCAATCGCCCCGAGCACTCGCAGCCGGCCGCCGCCGAGACCGATACGCACCGCCCGCGTCCCACGCCGGAGGGCATTCCGCCGCAGCCCGGCGCCGAACAGGAGCGGGCCACCGGTGGCCAGGACCGCCGTACCGGGCGGGGGCTGCCGCCCGGGCGGCCGATGCCGATGCGGCGGGACGGGGACCGGCTGCGGTTCGTGGGCGCCGCGACCCGGCGGATCGCCCGTGGCATCGACCTCGACGAGATCGTGATGGGCCTGTGCCGGGCCACCGTGCCGACCTTCTCGGACGCCATCCTCGTCTATCTGCGCGACCCGCTGCCGGTGGGCGACGAGCGGCCCACGGGACCCGTCGTGCTGCGGCTGCGGCGCACGGACCGGATCCCGGAGGAACGTGACACCGAGGGCGGCTTCCTGCCCGTGCAGGCCCCGGAGCCCGAGCCGACGGAGCCGACGGCACTGTCGGAGCTGTCCTCACTGACCGCCGAGCTGTGCGAGGTACGGCCCGGCGGAGCGCTGAACGAGGTGCTGCGCGGGGTGCGTCCCGTGTTCGCGGACGCACCGGCCGCCCGCGCCGCGCTGCCCGAACTCCTCGGCGAGAGCGGCGAGTCGGTCGTCCCCGACGGCCAGCACGCGATCCTCGCCCCGCTGCGCGGCCGTCGCCGGGTGATCGGTGCGGCGCTCTTCCTGCGCCGCCCGGAGCGCCTGGCCTTCGAGGCCGACGACCTGCTGGTCGCCGCCCAGCTGGCCACGCACAGCGCCCTGGGCATCGACAAGGCGGTGCTGTACGGCCGCGAGGCCTACATCGCCGACGAGCTGCAGCGCACCATGCTCCCGGAGACCCTGCCGCGCCCGACGGGCGTACGGCTGGCCTCCCGCTATCTCCCCGCGGCCGAGACCGCCCGGGTCGGCGGCGACTGGTACGACGCCATCCCACTGCCCGGCAGCCGGGTCGCGCTGGTCGTCGGGGACGTCATGGGCCACTCCATGACCTCCGCCGCGATCATGGGCCAGCTGCGCACCACCGCGCAGACCCTGGCCGGGCTCGACCTGCCGCCGCAGGAGGTGCTGCACCACCTCGACGAACAGGCCCAGCGCCTGGGCAGCGACCGGATGGCGACCTGTCTGTACGCCGTGTACGACCCGGTCTCGCACCGCATCACCATCGCCAACGCCGGCCATCCGCCGCCGGTGCTGCTGCACCTGGGCGGGCGGGCCGAGGTGCTGCGGGTGCCGCCGGGCGCGCCGATCGGCGTGGGCGGCGTCGACTTCGAGGCCGTGGAGCTGGACGCGCCCGCCGGGGCCACGCTGCTCCTGTACACCGACGGTCTGGTCGAGTCCCGGCTGCGGGACGTGTGGACCGGCATAGAGCAGCTGCGCGAGAAGCTGGCGGCGACCGCCCAGCTGACCGGTCCCGACCATCCTCCGCCGCTTGAGGCCCTGTGCGACGAGGTGCTCGACATGCTCGGTCCGGGCGACCGGGACGACGACATCGCGCTGCTCGCCGCCCGCTTCGACGGGATCGCGCCGAGCGACGTGGCGTACTGGTTCCTGGAGCCGGAGGACGCGGCCCCCGGCCGGGCCCGCCGGCTGGCCCGGCGCGCGCTCGCCCGCTGGGGAATGGAGGACCTCACCGACTCGGTGGAGCTGCTGGTCAGCGAGGTCGTCACCAACGCCGTGCGCTACGCGTCCCGTCCGGTCACCCTCCGGCTGCTGCGCACCGACGTGCTGCGCTGCGAGGTCGGCGACGACGTGCCGCAACTGCCGCGGCTGCGCCAGGCGCGGGCGACGGACGAGGGCGGGCGCGGGCTGTATCTGGTGAACCGACTGGCCAGGCGGTGGGGCGCGACCCGGCTGAGCACCGGAAAGGTCGTCTGGTTCGAACTGAACCGCAGTTAGGCCCGGTTCGCCGCCGTCACAGAGCTTCGCGGGCCCGCACAGCGCAGAGGGCGCCCGGACTGTCCGGGCGCCCTCCGGCGTCACTGCTGGTCGGCCGGGTTGAGCGGGTTGTCCGTGATGTCACCCGTCGGTGTGGCCGGCGGAGTCGTCGTCGGCGGCCTGGTCGTCGGGGTCTGGGTCGGCGGCTGGGTGGTCGGGGTCTGGGTCGGCGACTGCGTCGGCGTGTCGGACGGGCTCGGCGGCTCGGAGGTCGGCGACTGGGACGGGGTCTCGGTCGGCGACGACGACCAGGTTGGTGTGTCGGTCGGCTCGACGGCCGCGCCCTCGGTGGCGTTCAGGTCGAACTTGGCCTTGTCCGTGACGCCGAAGGTGTACGTCGCCCAGATCTTGGCCGGGTAACCGCCGCCGTTGACCCTCAGGCCGGGGAGCGGGAGTCCGGTCGCGCCCTTCAGCGAGACATGGTTCTTGGTCTTCTTGTCCTCGCCGAACAGGCCCACCGAGGTGACCAGGTCGGGGGTGTAGCCGGTGAACCAGGCGGACCGGTTCTCGTCGGAGGTACCCGTCTTGCCCGCCACCTGCTGGCCGTTGCGCAGCGGGTTGCGCGCCACCGAGTCACGGGCCGTACCGTCGTCGACCACGCCGGTCAGCACCGAGGTGACCGTGTCGGCGGCGGTGCGGCTGATCACCTGGCCGCCGATCGGGTTCGACATCTCGACCGTACGGCTCTTGGCCTCCGCCGACTTGATGATCGACGGCGTCACCTTCGCGCCGTGGTTGTCGAAGGTGGCGTAGATACCGGCCATCTCCAGCGGGCTGGCGCCCATGGAGCCCAGCGTCTGCGCGGGCACCGCCTGCATGCCCTTGGTGTCCATGCCCAGCTTCTTGGCGGTGCTCATCACGTTGTCCATGCCCACGTCCATGCCCATCTGCGCGAAGACGGAGTTGACGGACTGGTTCATGGCCTTCTGGACCGTGATGGGGCCGTAGTTCTGCTCGTCCTCGTTGGGCGGGGCGAAGCCGACCTTGGTGCCGTGGTCCACGACCGGGCGGCGGCTGGTGCCGTCGTACTTCGTGTTCGCGGTGATCGCCGTGCCGTTCTGCGTCTTGGCGTCGTCCTCCAGCGCGGCGGCGAGGATCAGCGGCTTGAACGTGGAGGCGGGCTGGTAGTCCCGGCGGGTCGCGTTGCTGAAGTAGTGCTTGTAGTAGTCCACGCCGCCGTACAGGGCGACGATGTGGCCCGTCTTGGGGTCGACCGAGACGGCGCCGGCCTGGACGTTCCCGTCGACCTTGCGCTTCTTCGGGTCGAGCTTGTCGGTCAGCTGCGACTTGACGGCCTTCTCCAGCGCGGCCTGCTTCTTCCGGTCGATGTTCAGGGTGATGGTCCAGCCCTGGTCCATGACCGCGTTCTCCGCCTGGGACTGCGTCAGGCCGTCCCGGTCCATCAGCTGCTGTTCGAGCTGCTGGTTGGCGAGATCGACCAGATAGCCCTTCTGCCCGTCCAGACCGGGCGCGCCCTTGGGCGCCTCGGGCACCGGGAACGTCATGCCGTCGCGCTTGGCCTTGGACAGCCAGCCCTCCTCGACCATGTTGTCCAGGACGTAGTTCCAGCGGTTCTTCACCAGCTTCCTGCTGGTCTCCGAGGCGACGGCCCAGTCGTACTGGCTCGGCGCCTGCAGCAGCGCGGCGAGATACGCGCCCTGCTGGACCGACAGCTTCTGGGCGTCGATCCGGTAGTAGGCCTGCGCGGCGGCCTGGATGCCGTAGGCGTTGCGGCCGTAGTAGCTGGTGTTGATGTAGCCCGCGAGGATGTCGTCCTTGGACTTCTGGCGGTCCACCTTCAGCGAGATGACCAGTTCCTTCAGCTTGCGCGTGACGGTCTGGTCCTGGTTGAGGTAGTAGTTCTTGACGTACTGCTGGGTGATCGTCGAACCACCCTGCTTGCCCTTGCCGGAGAGCGTGTTGATCAGACCGCGGGCGGTGCCCCGGAAGTCGACGCCGACGTCCTTGTAGAAGGACTTGTTCTCGGCCGCGACGAAGGTCAGCTGGACCTTCCTCGGCACCTTGGAGAGATCGACGATCTCACGGTTGACCGTGCCCCTGCGGGCCAGGATCGTGCCGTCGCTGTACTTGTAGATGTTGCTCTGACGCTTCGCCGCCGCGTTGCCCTCGGGGACGTCCACCACCAGGTACAGCACGATGAAGGACCCGATGCACAGCAGGCAGAGGCCGAGGAACGTGCCGAGGATCTTCTTCCAGGTGAACAGTCTGCGTATGCGGCCCTTGGCGGGCTTGCCCGGGCCGGTGGCCCCGGCCGCCCCACCCGGCGAGCGGCGCCTGGGCGCCGCTCGGTGGCCACCGCCACCGCGCTGTCGCGCTCGTCGTTCTTCCGCTCGTCCCATGAGTACGTCTGCTCCCCGTCTCGGCTGTCACACAGGTGTTTGGCTCAGGTCAGCTCAGAAAGCTAACACCGCTCTATATGACAAAGGGCGCCCGATCCGCTCTTTTACGGACGTGACAATCAGCACCCATCCCATGGGAACCGACGTACGAACGGGGCTCGAGGTTGCCATGAGGGGGTAAAGTGATATCACTTAGCTAGATCGGTGCTAGACGAACGGCGCCGCCACGCGAACGGGGGGACCCGCCCATGCCCACGCACGACACCCACGGCACACACGGCACGCACGACGCACCCGAGATGCCCGCCCCGCGGGTGCGGGAGTTCACCGCGCACAGCATCGGCGGCGGACTCGCGCTGCTGCTCGGACTGACCGGACTGCTGGTCACCTTCGGCCTCATCACCGCGTCCTCGACGGTCACCGCGGCCGGCGCCAAGGCCGGACTGCTGGTCGCGGGCGTGCTCGTCCTCCTCGCCTCCGTCATCGCGATGCGCGGGCTGAACACGGTGGCGCCGGGCGAGGCGCGGGTGGTCCAGCTCTTCGGGCGGTACCGGGGGACGATCCGGCAGGACGGCCTGCGCTGGGTGAACCCCTTCACCTCGCGGACCCGGATCTCCACCCGGGTGCGGAACCACGAGACGGCCGTCCTCAAGGTCAACGACGCGTACGGCAATCCGATCGAGCTCGCCGCGGTCGTGGTGTGGAAGGTCCAGGACACCGCCCAGGCCGTCTTCGAGGTGGACGACTACGCCGAGTTCGTCGGCACGCAGACCGAGACTGCGGTGCGGCACATAGCCATCGAGTACCCGTACGACGCCCACGACGAGGACGGGCTCTCGCTGCGCGGCAACGCCGAGGAGATCACCGAGAAGCTCGCGGCCGAGCTGCACGCGCGCGTGGCGGCGGCCGGTGTGCGGATCATCGAGTCGCGCTTCACGCATCTCGCGTACGCTCCCGAGATCGCCTCCGCGATGCTCCAGCGGCAGCAGGCCGGAGCGGTGGTCGCGGCTCGGCGGCAGATCGTCGACGGAGCGGTCGGGATGGTGGAGGCGGCGCTCGCCCGGATCGCCGAGCGGGACATCGTGGAGCTGGACGAGGAGCGCAAGGCGGCGATGGTTTCCAACCTGATGGTGGTGCTGTGCGGGGACCGGGCACCGCAGCCCGTCCTGAACACGGGGACCCTCTACCAGTGACGGACGCCTCCGGGGACCAGGCCCCCCAGCGTCGGCCGCAGCAGCGCAAGCAGGTGCTGCTGCGGCTCGACCCGTCCGTGTACGAAGCACTCGCACGCTGGGCCGGGGACGAACTGCGCTCCGCCAACGCCCAGATCGAATTCCTCCTGCGCAAAGCCCTCGCCGACGCCGGACGACTACCCAAGGACGCGGGCCCGATTCCACGCCGCGGACGACCCCCCGGACCGGACTGACGCCGCGCAGCAGAAGGGACGCGCCTCCTCGGGGGCCCACCCCCGCCCAGATCGAATTCCTCCTGCGCAAAGCCCTCGCCGACGCCGGACGACTACCCAAGGACGCGGGTCCCATTCCGCGCCGTGGGCGGCCGCCGGGGCCGGGCTGACCGGCGTGTAGCAGAACCGTGACAATCGGCCCCCACCTGCGGGGGTGTACCCGGGGCCATGATCTACACACTGCGCGTATACATACCGCGTATACACCGTGTGTAGAGTGCTGCCATGTCCATCGGTCACACCCTTCTGGGACTCCTGGAGTCCGGCCCGTGTCACGGTTACGACCTGAAGCGGGCCTTCGACGAGAAGTTCGGTCACGACCGGCCGCTGCACTACGGCCAGGTCTACTCGACGATGTCCCGCCTGCTGAAGAACGGACTCGTCGAAGTCGACGGGATCGAGGCGGGCGGCGGGCCCGAGCGCAAGCGCTACGCCATCACGGACGCCGGGATCACCGACGTCGACCGGTGGCTGGCGACGCCGGAGAAGCCGGAGGAGTACCTCCAGTCGACCCTCTACACCAAGGTCGTCCTCGCGCTGCTCACGCACCGGAACGCGGCCGGCATCCTCGACGCCCAGCGCTCCGAGCACCTGCGCAGCATGCGGATCCTGACCGACCGCAAGCGCAAGGGCGACCTCGCGGACCAGCTGATCTGCGACCACGCGCTGTTCCACCTGGAGGCGGACCTGCGCTGGCTGGAGCTGACCACCGCGCGCCTCGACAAGCTCCGTGAGGCGGTGGCCAAGTGACTCCTCCTCCCGGTTCCCTGCTCACCGCCCAGGACCTGCGCAAGGCGTACGGGCCGACCGTCGCGCTGGACGGCGCCGAGTTCTCCATCCACCCCGGTGAGGTCGTCGCCGTGATGGGCCCCTCCGGGTCCGGCAAGTCGACGCTGCTGCACTGCCTCGCCGGGATCGTGCCGCCGGACTCGGGCTCGATCACGTATAACGGGCAGGAGCTCGCAACGATGAGCGACGCCCGGCGCAGCGCGCTGCGGCGGTCAGAGTTCGGGTTCGTGTTCCAGTTCGGGCAGCTCGTACCGGAGTTGACCTGTGTGGAGAACGTCGCCCTGCCGCTGCGGCTGAACGGCACCTCCCGCAAGGAGGCCGAGCGGGCCGCGCTGAGCTGGATGGAGCGGCTTGAGGTCGACGATCTGAAGGGCAAGCGGCCCGGCGAGGTGTCCGGCGGTCAGGGCCAACGGGTCGCGGTGGCGCGGTCGCTGGTGACCGGGCCGCGGGTGCTGTTCGCCGACGAGCCGACCGGCGCGCTCGACTCCCTCAACGGCGAGCGCGTGATGGAGCTGCTGACGGACGCGGCCCGCTCCACCAACGCGGCCGTCGTCCTGGTCACGCACGAGGCGCGGGTGGCCGCGTACTCCGACCGCGAGATAGTCGTACGGGACGGGAAGTCCCGGGACATGGAGCGCGCCGTATGAGCGCAGGAAGGGGGCACCTCCCCGGTCGAGCGGAGCCGAGAGCCTGGGGGTGGGTCAGGGACCTGGCCATGGGGGTCCGGTTCGCCTTCACCGGCGGGCGTGAAGGCTGGATCCGGGCGCTGCTGACCGCGGTCGGCGTCGGCCTCGGGGTGGCGCTGCTGCTGCTCACCACGGCGCTGCCGAACGCGCTGCGCGAGCGTGACCACCGCGGCACCGCCCGGGACGACTTCACCTACATCGCGAAGGTGATGCCGAAGGCGGACGACACGCTCATCGTCGGCCGCACCGACACGACGTTCCGCAGCGACGACGTCCGCGGCCGGCTCCTGGAGCCCGAGGGCGCACGGGCCCCGCTGCCGCCGGGCATCACCGAGTTCCCCGCGAAGGGCGAGATGGTCGTCTCGCCCGCGCTGAAGAACCTGCTGGAGTCCGACTCCGGCAAGCTGCTGCGCGAGCGCATCCCCTACCGCATCACCGGCACCATCGCACAGTCCGGACTCATCGGGCCCGCCGAACTCGCCTACTACGCGGGCGCCACGGGCCTGGAGAACCGCCTGTCCGGCGGCAACGTCGAGCGCATCAACCGCTTCGGGCCCTCCTCCCAGAGCACTCAGGACTCACTGGACCCGGTCCTGCTGCTGCTCGTCCTGATCGTCTTCACCGTGCTGCTGCTGCCGGTCGGTGTGTTCATCGCGACGGCCGTGCGCTTCGGCGGCGAGCGCCGGGACCGCCGGCTCGCGGCGCTCAGGCTGGTCGGGGCGGACGGCCGGATGGCGCGCCGGATCGCCGGCGGCGAGGCGCTCGCCGGGGCACTGCTCGGACTCGCCCTCGGCACCGGCTTCTTCCTGGCCGGGCGTCAGCTGGCGGCCCTGCTGAAGGTGCGGGACATCAGCGTGTTCCCGAGCGACCTCAACCCGTCGCCGGCGCTCGTCGCGCTCGTCGCCGTCGCCGTGCCCGCGGCGGCCGTCCTGGTGACGCTGTTCGCCCTGCGCGGGGTCGTCATCGAACCGCTCGGCGTGGTCCGCAAGGCGCAGCCGCCGCGGCGCCGGCTGTGGTGGCGGCTGCTGCTGCCGCTGGGCGGCCTCGCGTTGCTCTACCCGATGATCGGGCAGGGCAACGACAACGGGAACTTCAACGAATGGCTGGTGATCGGCGGCACGGTACTGCTGCTCGTCGGCATCACCGCCCTGCTGCCGTGGATCGTCGAGGCCGTGGTGGCCCGGCTCAACTCCGGTTCGGTCTCCTGGCAACTGGCCGTTCGCAGACTTCAGTTGAGCAGCGGTACGGCCGCCCGTATGGTCAACGGCATCGCCGTCGCGGTGGCCGGGGCGATCGCGCTGCAGATGCTGTTCGCCGGGGTCGAGGGCGACTACACCAAGCAGACCGCCAACGATCTGAGCCGGGCTCAGCTGGAGGTCTCCACGGGCAACGGCATCCCGCTCGCCGAGGCCGGACGGCAGCTGGAGAAGACCACGGGCGTGCGGCGCGTGTCGGCCATCTCGCTGGCCTCGGTCGGGGACCGGGCGAAGCAGCCCGAGTCCGAGCTGGAGGTCGCCGTCGGCAGCTGCGCGGAGCTGCGCGAGGTGGCACGGCTGGCGTCCTGCCGCAACGGCGACGTCTTCCGGATCCTCGGCAGCGACTACGACAGCAAGACGAAGAAGCTCGCCGGGCCGGGCAGCACCGTGTACTTCGACCCGTCGTACGAGGGGACGCCGAGCCACCCGACGGCCTGGACGGTGCCCTCCCGCGTCAAGACGGCGGAGCGGCGCGAGGACCCGACCGGCTATGAGCGCGGCGGCCTGCTGATCACCTCGGGCGCGCTGCCCGAAGGCGCGGCGGCCGGTCTGTACCAGAAGGTGTTCGTGATGCTGGACCCGTCGGTGCCGGACGCTCGCGACCACGTGCGCAACACGGCCGCGCGGCTGGATCCGATGGCCAACGTGTTCAACCTGGCGGCCAGTGAGCAGTCGTCGCAGTTCCGGTCCATCCGTACCGGCCTGTTCGTCGGTGCCAGCTGCGTCCTGGTGCTGATCGGCGTGAGCCTGCTGGTCTCCCAGCTGGAGCAGCTGCGCGAGCGCAAGAAGCTGCTGTCGTCGCTGATCGCCTTCGGCACCCGGCGCCGCACCCTTGGTCTGTCGGTGCTGTGGCAGACGGCGATCCCGATCGCGCTCGGCCTGCTGCTGGCGTGCACGGTGGGTCTGACGCTGGGCGCGGTCCTGCTGAGGATGACGAACACCACGGTCCGCGTGGACTGGATGAGCGTCCTGTCGATGACCGGCGTGGGTGCCTCGGTCGTCGTCGCGGTGACGCTGCTCAGCCTGCCGCCGCTGCTGCGGCTGATGCGGCCGGACGGGCTGCGGACGGAGTAGCCGCACCCCGTCGCGTGGGCCCCTTCCCGGTGGGAGGGGCCCACGCCCCGTGCGGTCACAGGCTGTGCTCCCGCACCACCCTCCGGGCCTGGGCGAACAGCATGCCTACGTTGACCGACTTGCGGCAGACGATCACGGCCACGACGTCCTGCTGCTCGTTCATACGGATGAACAGGTGGGTGAGGTTCTCACTGTTGACCAGGATCTCCTGGAAGAAGTGGCTGTCAGCGGTGATGCCGCGGCGCTCCTTGAAGATGTCCTCGATCATCACGACCGTGCGCCCCTGGAACAGGTCGAGGGTCGCGCCCGCCAGGAGGTCCAGGACCTCGGGCGGGTGGTTGTCGACCGTCTCGTAGGACAGCAGCATCCCGGTCGACATGTCGACCACACCTGCCGCGAGGCAGTCCGGTGCGTCGCTGCGGAGCGATTTGACCAGACTCATCACCTGGTCGGAGAAACCCGGAGTCATACGCTTTGTCGCCATCCCTTCACACTCCTTCTGGTGTCTTGTCCATGAGGATCGAACCGATCCGGTCGAGGGCCGGGTGGGTGGCCCGGTGCAGTCGGTCCACGTCCATCCCCTCGTCGCCGAGCACGACCATCAGGGCCGTGTCGCCGACGGCGTAGAAGGCGACGCAGCCGTGACTGCCGTACGTCACCGTCTGCCGCAGCACTCCGCGCGAGGTGGCCTCGGCGGTGCGGCGCGCCAGGCCGAGGCCGGCGGCCGCGAGCGCGGCGAGGCTCTCCGGGTCGATCGAGTCCGCCGTGTCCGCCGCGATGAGCATTCCGTCGGCGGCGGCCAGTGCCGTGTCGGTAATTCCGGTGACCCTTTCGCGCAGCCCGCGCATTTCTCGCGCCAGGGCTTCGTGATTCATCTGCTCAACTCCTCGTTCCTGACTGAATTCGACCGTTGCAGCGATCAACTCGCGCCTTTCATTTGGCGGTTCCGTGCCGCAGCCGGAAGAACCCTTTCCAGCTCGCCCCGCTCTTGGTCGGGGTGAGGGTTTCGGTGATGCCGCTGGCGCCCGGTTCGCGGCGCGGCAGTTCGGTGGGGGCGGGGGGCGGCTCCGGGGCCGGGGTGCTCGGGGGCGGCTTGCGGTGTCGTACGACCGGAGCCTCCAGCGGCATCCGGACGGGGACCCGGTCGGCGAGGGCGGCGCACTCCAGCAGCCCTTCGCCGAGCATGCGCGCGACCTCCACCGTGACGGTGTAGACCCCGCGGCCGGTACGGAAGGCCAGGTCCCGGGCGGTGCGGCGGCCGTCGGCATGGACGAGCAGCTCCTGTTGCAGCGGGGTGCGGGCGCGCTCGGCGGGGGCCTTGGGCAGGGGGCGTTCCCGGTCGGGGCGCACGGGGTACGGCAGCGCGGCCACGGCGGCCAGTTTGCGCACCGCCTCCTGGAGCAGCCGGGCGGGTGTCTCGCCGACGGCGACCGGGGCGTGCGGCTCGGTGCCGGTGACGGGCTCGCAGCCGTCCACCCGGCCGGCGACGATGGCGAAGGCCGCGTCGTGCAGGGCCATGACACAGACCACCCTGAGCTGGGCGGGCCCCGCGTAGCCGTGGGCGATCAGCCCGGCGGCCGGCCAGCGTGCCCCGCCGGACTCACGCACCAGTTCCGCCCACTGCTCGCCGTCGATGCGGTCGGAGCGCAGCAGGAGCGCCTCGGGGGCGGGGGCGCCGGGGCTCTCGGCCGCGACCACGAGCCCGTCCCGCAGGTGGAACACGCCACCCGGGCTGCCCGGCACCCGTAGTTCTCCCGTGAATCCCTCGCGCCCGCACACGGTGAGGGCGTGCGCGAGCCGTCCGTAGCCGGCCCGGTCAAGGGAATCCCGAACCTCCGACATCACTCCCCTTGGCGTATCGGCATTTCGCACTGACGCCTGACGCGTCGCACCGAGGGGGTATGTGTATCAGTTCAGCGGCATATTTCTGCCGGGGATTTCCCACCTGTCTGCAGCTGACGGAAGTTGGAGCGTCCAGCTACTCAAAACGCCTTGTTCGACACTCATTTGATCGATTTCGAAGCGAACTCAGTTGGTGCCGTCGAGCACTCGTACGGGCAGCGGCCGCAGGGCCTCGCGCAGTGCGGCCGTCAGCTCCCGGTACTCGGCGCCGCGGGCCGATCCGGTGCGCATGGCGAGGGCGACACGGCGGCTCGGGGCGGGTTCGGCGAAGTATCCGGTGAGGAGCTGATTGCTGCGGGTGGTCTCGACCTTGAGGGCGGTACGGGGGAGCAGGGTGCAGCCCAGCCCGCCGGCGACGAGCTGGACCAGGGTCGACAGGCCCGCGGCGGTGGTCGTGACCGGAGCGTCCGCCCGTCCCGCCTCGCGGCAGATGTCGAGGGCCTGGTCGCGCAGGCAGTGCCCCTCGTCCAGGAGCAGCAGATTGAGCTCCCTGAGGGCCTCGCGCGGGATTCCCTCGCGGCCGCCGAGCCAGTGGTCCAGTGGGGTGACGAGCACGAAGTCCTCGTCGAAGAGCGGGAGTTCGATGACGCCGGGGATGCCCAGGGGCACGGCGAGCAGCAGCAGGTCGAGGCGTCCGCCGGCCAGCCCGTCGAGCAGGCTGGCGGTCTGCTCCTCGTACACCTGGAGATCGAGGTCCGGGTACCGGTCGTGCGTGAGCCGCAGGACGGTCGGCAGCAGATAGGGGGCGACGGTCGGAATGACCCCGAGCCGCAGCACCCCGGTGAAGGGCGCACGGACCGCCTCGGCCTCCTCCAGCAGCGCACCGACCTCGTCCAGCACCGCCTTCGCCCGTACGGCGAGACGCTCACCGGCGGGCGAGAGCAGCACCTTTCGGGTCGTACGCTCCAGCAGGGTGACCCCGAGGGTCTCCTCCAGGGCCGAGACGGCCCCCGACAGGGCGGGCTGGCTCATGCCGATGGCGGCGGCCGCGTCCCGGAAGTGCAGATGCTCGGCCACGGCGGCGAAGGCACGCAGCTGGGACAGGCTCGGCCGGCGCCGCCTCCCACTCACGCTACTCACGGTCACTGATAGACACCTCCGATCAACACGACCGAGTGTAGCTATTTCCCGTATCAATCGACCCTGTGCCAACATCGACAACGTCCAACCCAAGGGAAACGCCCGCGATCCGGGGGTTTCCCCGCTGCAAGGAGAGCGCGTGCTCACTGTCGGTGACAAGTTCCCCGAGTTCGAACTGACCGCCTGCGTCTCGCTGGAGAAGGGCAAGGAGTTCGAGACGATCGACCACAAGACCTACGAGGGCAAGTGGAAGATCGTCTTCGCCTGGCCGAAGGACTTCACCTTCGTGTGCCCCACCGAGATCGCGGCCTTCGGCAAGCTGAACGACGAGTTCGCCGACCGTGACGCCCAGGTGCTCGGCTTCTCCGGTGACTCCGAGTTCGTGCACCACGCCTGGCGCAAGGACCACGACGACCTGCGCGACCTGCCGTTCCCGATGATGGCGGACTCCAAGCACGAGCTCATGCGCGACCTCGGCATCGAGGGCGAGGACGGCTTCGCCAAGCGCGCCGTCTTCATCGTCGACCAGAACAACGAGATCCAGTTCTCCATGGTGACCGCCGGTTCCGTCGGCCGTAACCCCAAGGAGGTCCTGCGGGTCCTCGACGCCCTCCAGACGGACGAGCTGTGCCCGTGCAACTGGAGCAAGGGCGACGAGACGCTGGACCCGGTCGCCCTGCTGGCCGGTGAGTGAGTTGTCCCTCGACTCCCTCAAGTCCCGCATTCCGGACTACGCCAAGGACCTGAAGCTCAACCTGGGCTCGGTCATCGGCAACTCGGACCTGCCGGCGCAGCAGCTGTGGGGCACGGTGCTGGCGACCGCCATCGCCTCCCGCTCCCCCATCGTCCTGCGCGAGCTGGAGCCCGAGGCGAAGGCGAACCTGTCGCCGGAGGCGTACACCGCGGCGAAGGCCGCGGCGGCCGTCATGGCGATGAACAACGTCTTCTACCGCACCCGTCACCTGCTGTCCGACCACGAGTACGGCAGCCTGCGCGCGGGTCTGCGGATGAACGTCATCGGCAACCCGGGTGTCGACAAGGTCGACTTCGAGCTGTGGTCCTTCGCGGTCTCCGCGATCAACGGCTGCGGGATGTGCCTCGACTCGCACGAGCAGGTGCTGCGCAAGGCGGGCGTCGACCGTGAGGTCATCCAGGAGTCCTTCAAGATCGCCTCGGTCGTCCAGGCGGTCGGGGTGACCCTGGAGGCGGAAGCGGTGCTCTCCGAGTAGTTCGGCCGTGCCGTGCCGGGGCCTCGCTCACTCCTGGTGGGCGAGGCCCCCGGTGCTTTCCTGGGCGTCCCTGGGCGCTGCGACCGCGGACCCCGCCTCGGCCCGGACGGTCTCGTCCTCGAAGTCCGGTGGGGCCGAGTCCTCCTGGCCCGCGAGAACAGCCTGCTCCTCCGCATAGGCCTTCAGATAGCCCACCACCGTGTTCGTCACCGCCACCAGCGGTACGGCCACCACCGCGCCGCCGATGCCCGCGACCATGCCGCCGGCCGCGACCGACAGCACCACCGCCAGCGGGTGCACCCGCACCGCGCGGCCCAGGATGAACGGCTGCAGGACATGGCCCTCGATCTGCTGGACCGCCAGGACCACCAGCAGGGTCATGACCGCCGTGAAGACGCCCTGCGTCACCAGCGCGACGACGACCGCCAGCGCGCCGGACGCCACCGCGCCCACGAGCGGGATGAACGAGAACAGGAAGATGAACACGGCCAGCGGGACGGCCATGGGGACGTCCAGGAAGTAGATCCCGAGGCCGATGAAGATGGCGTCGATCAGGGCCACCAGCACCGTGCCGCGGACGTAGGCGGTCAGGGTGCGCCAGGCGCGCGGTCCGGCGCCGGCCACGCCCGGGCGGGCCGCCGCGGGCACCAGCTTCAGCGACCACTCCCAGATGCGCTCGCCGTCGTAGAGCAGGAACAGCGTCGAGAAGAACACCAGCAGGATGCCGGTCAGGGTCTCGACGATGACCTGTACGCCCTCCAGGCCCGCGGACGTGATCTGGTCCGCGTTGGCACCGATCGCCTCGCGGAGGTTCTTGGCGATCTGGTTGATCTGCTTGTCCGTGACGTGGAAGGGGCTCTTCAGCAGCCAGTTGCGCAGATCGTCGATGCCGTGCTGGATCTGGTTGGAGAGGGTGTCGATGTTCTCCATGACCTGCCAGGTCACGAACCACCCGATCAGGCCCATCACGACGAAGCCGAGGATGGCGGTGAGCGCGGTGGCCGGACCGCGCGGCACCCCGTGGCGCCGCAGCCGGGCCACCGTCGGCTGCAGCAGTGCGGTGATCAGCAGCGCGATGACGAAGGCGAAGACGACCAGTTGTACGGCGCTGATGACCCGCATCAGCACCCACACCGTGCCCGCGAGCACCAGCAGCCGCCAGCCCGCCTCGGCGGCGACCCTGACGCCCCACGGCACGGCCTGGGCCGGGTCCGGACGCGGACCGGCGGGCACGGGCGGGTGCGGGGCGGCCGGCGCCGGTTCGGCCATGCCGTCGGTGACGACCGGGTCGGGCTCGGTGGTCTCCTTCTCCACCTCGGCCCGTCGCTCGTCCAACCGCTCGCCCATTTCGGTCAGTCCGGCGCCGAGTCGGCCGAGCCACCCTGGCACTCGCGACATGATCCGTCCCTTTCCCCCGCGTCCCCGGGTGCTCGCCACCACTCCCCCCTGGAGTCGTTCGCGTCCGACCGTACAGGGCGAAAGCCCCTCCCCCTAGGACGGGGAGGGGCTGCGCAAGGTTGAGAGGGAACCGACGGGCTCAGTACCAGTGGTTCGCCTGCCAGAACGACCAGGCCTCACAGGGGCTGCCGTACCGGCTGTTCATGTAGTTGAGGCCCCACTTGATCTGGGTGGCCGGGTTCGTCTGCCAGTCGGCGCCGACGGACGACATCTTGGAACCGGGCAGCGCCTGGAAGAGGCCGTACGCGCCGGAGGACGCGTTGACCGCACGGTAGTTCCAGCTGGACTCGTGGTCCACGATGTTGCTGAAGCACTGGAACTGGCCGCTCGCCACCATCTGGCGCGCCATCGCCTGGATCTGCGCGACCGTGTACGAGCTCTGCACGGGGAAGCTGGAGGAGTCGCGGGTCGACCGGGTGGCCGCCTTCTTCGCCTCCGCGCGGGCCTTGGCTTCCTTCTCGGCCTTCTCCGCGGCGGCCTTCTTGGCGACGGCGGTCTCGGCGGCTGCCTTGCGGGCCGCCTCCTCGGCGTCCTTCTTGGCGCTCGCGTCCGCCTGGATGGCCTGGGCGTCGGCCTGCTGCGTCAGGGACGCGGTCTGCACCTGGGCCTGCTGACCCGCGGGTATGTCCGCGAGGAGCGTGGCGTCGGCAGCCGTCGGCTCGGCGTCGTTGCTGTTCTGCGCGACGCTGCCCGAGGCAACGCCGACGACGCTTCCGACTGCGGTGACCGCGGTGGCGGAGGCCACTGCGAATCCCCGGACCGAAATCCGGCTCACACGGTTTCCTTCCAGCATCGCCCGCTTCGGTGACCCTGGCGGACGCAATCGTGCCCCTGACGCTGGCCTCCCAACTGCGGGGTCACGGGAGGCACGGGCCCGGTGGGCAACTCCCTGCACGGGAGCGCCGCGTGGTGCTCGGGCGGCATACGACGTCGCTGTGGAGTTAGCCGTGGTGCTTCTGTTGTGCCGTACCGCTGGGGGTACAGGTGTGTCGTATGCGGGGCCTGACAGGAGTGAGACTCTGCCGTAACACAACGCCGGGTGGCAATTCCGAGGTGCGTGTGAAAGCTCACATCCCGTTTGACCCAGGGGATTTTAAGAAACCGCCACATACGACGGCGCCGCCCGGCTAGGCTCAGGGCCTTTGCCGGGCGGCGCCAACTACCGAGCAATCCGTCCAAGTTGGACAGTCGGGTCAGATATGACCGTCCTCCAGCATTTCGGTCACAAGTGCGGCGATCTGGGACCTCTCGGACCGCGTCAGAGTGACGTGGGCGAAGAGCGGATGCCCCTTCAGTTTCTCCACGACGGCGACCACACCGTCATATCGTCCGACCCGCAGATTGTCCCGCTGCGCCACGTCGTGGGTCAGAACCACGCGTGAATTCGCGCCGATCCGGGACAGAACGGTCAGAAGGACATTCCGTTCGAGCGACTGCGCCTCGTCCACGATCACGAACGCGTCGTGCAGCGAGCGGCCGCGGATGTGGGTCAGCGGCAGGACCTCCAGCATCCCGCGCGCGGTGACCTCCTCGATGACCTCGCGGCTGGTGACCGCGGAGAGGGTGTCGAAGACCGCCTGCGCCCAGGGGCTCATCTTCTCGGCCTCGGAGCCGGGCAGATAGCCGAGCTCCTGCCCGCCGACCGCGTACAGCGGACGGAAGACCATCACCTTCTGGTGCTGACGGCGCTCCAGGACCGCTTCCAGACCCGCGCACAGCGCCAGCGCCGACTTGCCGGTGCCGGCCCGGCCGCCCATCGACACGATGCCGACGTCCGGGTCGAGGAGCAGATCGAGGGCGATCCGCTGCTCGGCGCTGCGGCCCTTGATGCCGAACGCCTCCCGGTCACCGCGCACCAGCCGGACGTTGCCCTCCGACGTCATCCGGCCCAGCGCCTTGCCGCGCTCGGACTGGATGGTCAGACCCGTGTGCACCGGGAGATCGGATGCCTCCGGTACATACACGTGTCCCTCGTCGAAGAGGATGTCCACCTGCTCGCCGGACAGGGTCAGTTCGGACATTCCGGTCCAGCCGGAGGAGTCCGTGATGGCGAGTTCGGCGCGGTACTCCTCCGCGAGGAGCCCCACGGACGACGCCTTGATCCTGAGCGGCAGGTCCTTCGACACCACGGTGACGTCGTACCCCTCGGCCTGCAGATTGCGGGCCACCGCGAGGATGCGGGAGTCGTTGTCCCCCAGGCGGTAGCCGGTGGGCAGCACGCTGGGGTCCGAGTGGTTGAGCTCGACACGGATCGTTCCGCCGAGGTCCCCGATCGGGATGGGGGCATCCAGCCGGCCGTACCGCACCCGGTAGTCGTCGAGCAGGCGCAGGGCCTGCCGGGCGAAGTAGCCGAGTTCGGGATGGTGCCGCTTGGCCTCCAGTTCCGTGACCACGACGATGGGGAGCACGACCTCGTGCTCGTCGAAGCGGGCCAGGGCGTTGGGGTCGGCCAGCAGGACGCTGGTGTCGAGAACATACGTGCGCCGGTCTGACTTGTGGCGCTTTGTGCTGGTCACCACGGAAGGACGTACCCCCTCGGATGAGGTCGGGGAGCGACGAGATGGAGCTGGACCGGTCGACGGCCCCCGCGTACGGCGGGCCGAGAACCGGCCCTCCGTGGCTGCGTCCGTGCTGAGAGCGCACGGTCGGGCTGGTGCAAAGGGCCTCCCGGGCGGACGGCTCCGCGCCGCCCGCTGAGATCCGACACCCGTGGTTCGGGTGTCGACCTGCTTGGCTTATGCCCTCGAACATGCACTGCCATGCAAATGCATAGGACAGCGCACCGGTGAACTCCTCGTGACTTCCGCCCCAACGGGTGTACAGGGGGCGAAGCTCCGGACGTGGACCGCTCCGGGTGGTGTGCGTCAGCCGCCGTAGCGGCGGTGGCGTGCCGCGTAGTCGCGCAGGGCGCGCAGGAAGTCGACCTTGCGGAAGGCCGGCCAGAAGACCTCGCAGAAGTAGTACTCGGAGTGGGCCGTCTGCCACAGCATGAATCCGGACAGTCTCTGCTCACCGCTGGTACGGATCACCAGGTCGGGGTCCGGCTGGTCACCGGTGTAGAGGTGGCGGCCGATCATGTCGACGTCGACGGACTCGGCGAGCTCGTGCATGGAGGTGCCCTTGTCGGCGGCGTCCGTGATCATCGAGCGAACGGCGTCGGCGATCTCCTGGCGGCCGCCGTAGCCGATGGCGACGTTGACCACTATCCCCTCGACGTCGGCCGTGGCCTCCTCGGCCTCCTTCAGCGCGGTCTGCATCTGAGAGGGCAGCAGGTCCGGGGTGCCCACATGGTGCACACGCCAGCGGCCGTCGGCGGCGAGGGTGCGGACGACGTCCTCGATGATGCCGAGCAGCGGGACGAGTTCTTCCTTGGCGCGGTCGAAGTTGTCCGTGGACAGCAGCCACAGGGTGACGACCTCGACGTCCGTCTCGGAGCACCAGCCGAGGAATTCCTCGATCTTCTCCGCACCGGCCCGGTGACCGTGGACCGTGGTCGAGCCCGCGGCCTTCGCCCAGCGACGGTTGCCGTCCATGATGACGCCGATGTGCTTGGGCACCTGAGCGTGGTCCAGGTGGCCTTCCACCCGGCGTGCGTAGAGCCTGACCAGAAGGCCGCGCAGTTTGTCGCGCAGGTTCACGTGATTGTCAGTCCCCTCCATCGGTGCGGTCCCCCTTGCCGGCGAAGCCTACCCCTGTGGGGCCTTGACCGTTGGCGAGGGCTGTGAGTGGGTGCGCTTTCCCGGTGGGGTTTCCCGGACGGCAAGAACGGCCGGTGCCCCTCGGGAGCCGCGGGGCAGCCGGACGAAAAAACGGGCCGGTCCGTGGGGGGGAGACGGACCGGCCCGAGGGGGGGTTTCCACCATAACCCTTTGTAAGGGCTGATGCGTGCATCGGCGTGCCACAACTACTCTCCGGAGTCGCGTGGCAACGCCCAGGTGGGCTCTGAAGCCATTGTTCGGGGGGTTGCGCTTGGCCGATTCACGGCGGATTCCCAGGCGAACGGGGCGCGCACACAGAGATCAAAAGGGCTGGAGGCCCGCGAGGAGCCAATCGGCAAGGCGTCCACGGTCCCCCCGAAGGGCTACCCCGGTCGCGAACGACCGCTTGACGTGTCCGCGGGTGCATTTCGGCACCGCGCAGCCCCCTCCACTGCGCGGTGCCGCCCGCGCAGCTTTGCTCACGCGAATTCCCTTGGTCTGAACTTACGTGAGGGGTCGAGTAGATGCGAGTCGCTCGCGATAACGATGTGGAAACCGCGTGGACATTCCGGGGAGAGGCAGGATCAACACGTTCGCTTTTGCGTAGATCACCCGATTTGCTCCACGTCCCGAACGGCGCTTCCCGGCCATTTCCGCAACCACTGCGCCCACAGGGCCCTGTCAGTGCCCACTGCTAGCTTCGCGCGGCATGACGACACCCGAGAAGGACGCTCCCGGCATGCCGTACACGGGCTGCGAGAAGGACACCCTGCACGCGAGTCTCGAACGGCACCGGGACGCCGTCCTGTGGAAGCTCGACGGACTCGACGACGAACAGCTGCGCCGACCGATCACCCCGTCCGGGACCAATCTGCTCGGTCTGGTGAAGCATCTGGCGTCGGTGGAGTACGGCTGGTTCGTGGAGACGTTCGGCGGCGAGGTCGAACCGCTGTGGTTCGACCCGTACGCCGGCGAGGACATGACCGTGGGCCCCGGCGAGACGACGCGACGGATCACCGACTTGTACGGCCGTGCCCACGCCGCCGCCGACCGCGTCATCACCGAACTGTCCCTGGACGACCTCGGCCGCCCCGCGTGGCGGGACCACCCGGTGTCCCTGCGCTGGGTCCTCGTCCACATGATCGAGGAAACGGCACGGCACGCGGGCCACATGGACATCCTGCGGGAGCTGGTCGACGGGGCCACCGGTGACCATCCGCGGGTCACGGGTACGGGCTGACCGGCTCTCCTGGGAGGTTCACGAGGAACTCGCCGGAGCGGTCCCCTTCTTCGTCCGCTCCGCCGGCCGCAGTACGAGCAGGTTGAATTCGTCGTCTCCGTCCCGGATCGTGCCGGTGTGTTCGAAGCCGTGTTTCTCCAGGAGGCGGACGGAGGCGGTGTTGCCCGAGAACGGGTCGGCGTACAGCGGCCGCGTGCGCTCCTCCCGGAGGAAGGCGCCCAGGGCCTCGGTGCCGATGCCGCGGGCCCAGTACGCGCGGCCGAGCCAGTAGCCGACGTAGCGGTCCTCGCCCTCCCACCAGGCGACGATGTTCCCCGCGACCTCCCCGTCCACGGTGACCGTCCGCACGAGGCCCTCGGGATCGCCGAGGACCCTCTCCCTCCAGTGCTTCAGGAAGGCGTCCCGCGGCCGGGGCGTGAACCTCGACCGCCGGACGGCCTCAGGATCGTGCTCGTAGGCGAGGAAGACTTCGAGGTCGTCCTCCGTCACCGGGCGCAGGAGCACATGGGGCTTCTCGGTCGCTTCGGGCGTCTCGTCGGTTGTCCTGGGCGTCTCGGTCTTCTCCGTCTCCCTCATGCCGACCGAGTCTGGCAGGAGGCACTGACAACGGCCCTTCTACGGCCCCTCCACGGCTCCGTCACGGCACGAGGGGCCGGACCTCCTCGGCCGCGAACCGTACGAATCCCTCGGGGTCCGGCTCGTCCCCCGTCGGCTGGAGGATCACCGTGTCGGCCCCCGCCTCCGCGAGCCGCCGCACGCCCTCGGCCACGGTCTTCGCGTCTCCGGCGACCCCGAGGTCCGGGACCGACTCCACCCCCTCGGCGACCAGTTCGGCACGGAGGCGGGCGGCGGCGTCGGCACCGGTGGCGGTGAGGAGGTAGACGACGACCTCGTGCCGGTCGGTACGGCCGGCGGACGCGCGTCCCTCGTCGATGAGCCGCCGCGCCCGACGTACGCCGTCCGGCGAGGTGGCGGCGGTGAGGATCGTGCCGTCGGCCGCCTCCCCGGAGAGGCGCAGCGTACGTGGCCCGGTGGCACCGGCGAACACCTCGACGGGGCCCTGCGGCGGCCAGTCGAGCCCGACGTCGTCCAGCTTCACGTACCGCCCGTCCACGGTGAGCCGCTCGCCCCGCAACAGGGCGCGCAGCGCGTCGAGATGCTCCCTGAGCAGGGTCAGCGGTGACTCGGCCCGCGCGCCCACCTGCCCCATCCAGTCCTGCACGCCGTGCCCGACACCGAGGATCGCGCGCCCCGGGAACATCCGGTGCAGGGCGGCGGCCTCCATCGCGGTGATGGCGACGTTGCGCAGCGGCACGGGCAGCAGACCGACACCGACCCGCACCCGCTCGGTCCGGGCAAGGGCGGCGGCCGCGGTCGAGAACCCGCCCTCCCGGAAGCAGTCCTCCCACAGCCACAGCTCTTCGAGCCCGGCCTCGTCCGCGACCCGGGCCACCGCCCTGAGCCGCTCGGGGGGCAGTTGGGGACGGAAAACAGCGCCGAGTCCGGTCATGGTGCCTTCCTAACGTGCCGGTGCGGGTGGGACAACTTGTTTACAGTGCGAGGCGGGTCGACGAAGGGGGTCCAGGCATGGCGCGCTGGCGGGACGGGCGGGGAAGGCTGGTCGTGCGGGGCGGGGGCTCGGCGGCGGTGGCCCTGCCGCTGGAGCTCGCGACGTCGTATCGCGCCCGTACGAAGGGGCTGCTGGGCCGGGATTCCGTCGACGGGGCGATGCTGCTGTCCCCCGCCAACGGCGTGCACACCTTCCGGATGCGGATCCCCATCGACGTCGCCTACCTCGACCGCGACCTCACGGTGATCGCCGTACGCACGATGCGACCGGGCCGGCTCGGTCTGCCCCGCCTGCGGTCCCGGCATGTGCTGGAGGCGGAGGCGGGGGTCATGGCGGGGTGGGGGGTTCGGGTCGGGGTGCGGGTGGCCGTGGAGGTCGAGTAGGTCAGCTCTCCGAGCGCGGGAAGGAGACCTCCACTCGGCGGTTCTTCTTGCGGCCGGCCTCCGTGGAGTTGTCCGCGATGGGGTACTGCTCGCCGTATCCCCTCACCTCGAAGGTGATGTTCGAGTCGTTCAGGTCGGCGTCCAGGACCGCCTGTACGGCGTTGGCGCGCTGCCGGGACAGTACGTCGCCGTGGGCGGAGGAGCCGAGGTTGTCCGTGAAGCCGAAGACCCTTACCTGGGTCGCGTTCTGCTTCTTGATCTCCTCGGCGATCGCGTCGATACGGGACTTTGACTCGGCGCTCAGCTTGGCGCTGTCCTTGCTGAACAGCACCTCGGCCTGGAGCGCGAACTTCACGTCCGCGTTGGTGTCCTCGCGGCGCTCGTCCCCGCTCTGGTCCTCGACGACCGACTTGATGTCCAGCACCTTGGGCTGGGCGAGGGTGGCGCCCTCGGGGAGCTTCAGGTCGGGGTCGGTGGGGTCGATTTTCACCGGGGCGGTGGCGGTGGCCTCGGTGCCTGGGGGGACGCTGGGGCTGGTGTCGTCGGCGTGGGCCGCCACGGTGCCGCAGAGGTTGGCGGCGAGGACGAAGCTGGTGACGACGAGGCGGCGTTTTGTGGTCACGTTTGGCCTCATCCGGAGATCTGGATGGTGGCGGATGCGAACGTGGGCAGCTGGAAGTCGACTTCGGCCGTACCCGCCGGGGGCGACGGGAACTGCATGAAGACCGCCAGGCTGTCACCGGGCTTGAGCGTCGAGAAGCCTGTGGTGGTCAGGGGCCGGCCGTCGGTGTCCCGCAGGACGTAGTAACGCTTCTTGCCCTTGGGGTCGACCAGCGTGGCACCCCCCAGAGACCTGCCGTTCTTGATGATCTCGGTCTCGTTACCGCTCAGGGCGGAGGGGACGACGATGCTCTTGGCCCCGTCGTTCTTCAGAGTGCCGTTCACGGTGACGAAGCCACCGGAGTCACGCTGAGCAGAGGTGATCTGGAGCAGCAGACCGTCCGAGCCCTTCAGTTCCGCCAGGGGCGCGTCCGACTGCCCTTCCTGCGCAGTCGGCCCGGAGCCTCCGCCCTTGGAGGCAGATGCCGACGTCTCCGGCTTCTTGTCATCGCCGCCACCGCCGCCACAGCCGCCCGCGGCAAGGGCCAGACTGGTCGCCACCGTCAGCGCGACCAACCCCCTGCGAGCGTTCGCAGTGAACCGAATGATCATCGCTCTGCTTCCTTCTTGAATCGTCGTTCGCTTGTCAGTCGGCCAGGTGGACGTCGAAGAGGTCTTCAGGTCCGGGGAGGTCGGTGAGGTCGTCCGGGTTCAGGTCCCAGTCCCGGTCCTTGCAATTGAGCTGCGGCAGCGTGTCGTCCGGGGCGTCCTCGCCGGGCAGCTTGAACTTGCACAACGGCTCGATCACGGCCTTGGCGGTCGCCGTCGAGTGCACGTTCTCCGTGCCGGGGACAACCGAGTCACCAACGGACTTGGAGGTCTTGACCCGGACCTCGAAGTTCAGCAGCCATGGACGGCAGTACTCCACGGCGGCGTCGTTCTGGGCGGCAAGCTGATATGCCCGCCAGCACGAGGGGGCGACTGGCCCGACGCCGTCGAAGATGTCCTGCCACTTGGTGGGGTCGAGCACGTCCAGCTTCCACTGGTCGGCGAGCTGGTCGCGTGTGTTCTGTGCAGCCGCGAGAGCGGCCGCGTCCGCGGCCGTCTGGGCGCTGTTCCGATTCGCCGCGGCCTGGCCGACCGCGAGGTAGGCGAACGCAAGAAAGAGCAGACCCGCCACCACCGTGATGTAGATGGGGAAGGCCTGCCCTGCGTCGCGGTAAGTACGGAGGCGGGTCAGCCGCCGGTCACCTCGGCGATCTTCGCTGTGATCGCGTCGTAGATCGACTGACCGATGCTCGTACCCGTGATCGCCAACACGATCGCCACAACCACCGCGATGATGCCGAGGTACTCCACCGCGGTCTGGCCCCTGTCGCTGCGGGCGGCGCGGGCCTGCAAGTAAGCGACAGTGGTGTTGAACCAGTTGCTCATGGTGTTCCCCTCCGGATTCGCTTCCGACGCGGGCACCGTATGCCCCGTCCCCCCGCCCCCCGGAGGGTCCCAGGGCCCATTCCCGGGCCCAATCAGAACTCCCCACTTCACGCCACCCCCAACCACTTCGCCGCCGCCTGCGAGCGGCTCGTGCTCTGGAGCTTGGCGAAGATTCGGTTGATGTGGTTCTTGACCGTCTTCTCGCTGATGAAGCAGGTCGCGGCGATCTGCTGGTTGTTCATGCCGGACGCGATGAGGTCCATGATCTCCGCCTCCCTGGAACTCAGCCGGAACCGCGACCTTACCGACTGTCCCACACCAGGTTGCAGTTGCGAAAGGTTTTGAGAAGAAATAGGCGTTGGAAAGTCCGGAAGTTCACGAACCGCGTGTGCAGTTGCACGCACTCCAAGCTGCTCCAGTAACGCCTCGGCCGCCGTCGGAGTGAAGTGCGGCCGGCCCTCCCCGATGTCCCGTACCGCCCTGACCAGTTGCTCCACGCCGAACTCGCCGTGCACCAAGTAGCCCCCGGCTCCCAGGCGTACGGCCTCCTGGACGATCTCCGGCTCGTGGCTGTACGTGAGCATCATGACCGGCGCCAGGCGCACCAGGTACGGAAGCGCCGAGATGCCGTCCACGCCGGGCATGCGGATGTCCAGGAGGATGACGTCGGGGCGGTGTTGCAGGGCCGCCTCGCAGGCCTGCCGGCCGTTCGCCGCCTCCGCTACCACGGTGATGTCCTCCCGGCCGGAGAGGAGGGCCGTGAGGCCCGCGCGGACCACGGGGTTGTCGTCGGCGACCACGAGCCGAAGCGGTGCGGCCGGGGTGGCCGGTGGGAGGTTCTCGAAGGAGTTGCCTGGCATCGGGTGCCTCCTCTCATGCGTCTGGGGACTGTTGGGGGGTGGGGAGGGTGGGGAAGGTGGGGGGTGAGGGCGTGAGGGCGGCCAAGGGGAGTTCCAGGCGGACCTCCGTGCCCCGGGCCTCCTTGCCCGTGCCCATCCGGACGCGGGCGCCCACGGACGCCGCCCGTTCGGTCATGCCGATCAGGCCGAAGTGGCCTGAGCTGCACAGTCGTTCGACCGTGGTATCGGGAGGCAGGCCCCGGCCGTCGTCGTAGACGCTCATGCGCAGGACGTCTTCGTGGACTCCCGCTTCCACCTCGACCCGCGTGGCCGACGCGTGGCGGTGCGCGTTCTCCAGTGCTTCCGCGGCGATCGCGAGGAGTTGGCGGGCCACCGCGGGCGGGATCGGTGGGAGCGGGTGGTCGCCCGTCCGGTGGTACTCGGCGGGCAGGCCCGTGCGGGACGCGAAGTCCTCGGTGCGGGCGGCCAGTTCGGTGAGGACGTCCACGCCGTGCGCGGGATCGTGCTCGCGGCGCAGGTCGGTGAGGAGTTCACGGGCCTCCGTGGCCGCCCTGCGGGCCGAGCGGGACACCAGTTCCGCCTGTTGCTTGATCAGGGCCGGGTCCATGCGCGCGCCCTCGGCCGCCGAGCCCGCCAGGCCGTCGGCGGCCAGTGCCACCCCGTACAGGGTCTTCGCCACCGAGTCGTGCATCTCCCGGGCCAGCCGGGCCCGTTCCGCGCTCACCGCCTCCGCCACCGCCAGCCGGGCCTGGACCGTCGTCAGGGCCTGGGTCGCGGCGCCGAAGCGGAGCATCAGATTGCGCAGGGTCGAGCCCACCGCGCCCGCGATGACACAGAGGCCGGGCAGGAGGAGGGACTCGGCGACCTCCGCCCGGTGGGCGTCCTTCAGCGTCGCGTGGACCAGCAGCAGGATCAGCGACTGGAGCGAGGCGAAGCAGGCCGCACCCCGCCAGCTGTAGACCAGCCCGGCAAGGAGGGGGGTGCAGACGCTGACGTAGGCGAGGGTGGTGTCCGGGCCCGCCGAGACCAGGAGCAGGGAGCCGAAGAGGGTGTCCGCGGCGAGGAGCGAGGGGTGGCGCAGGAGGAGGGGGCCGAAGCGCTCCCAGTCGCGGAACAGGACGTACGAGACCATGAAGGTGACGACCACGGCCGCGCCCACCAGGCGGACGCCCAGGCCGGGCGCGGCGTTGACGAGCGCGGCGGGCGCGGCCAGCGCGATCATCGCCAGGCGGAAGCCGAAGACCTGACGGCACATCGCCTGGAGGGCGCGGATCTGGATCTTCTCGGGGTCGAGGAGGGGGGCGGGGATGCCGCCCGCCGGGAGTCGCGTCTCCAGCGGCGCCTGCTGTGCGGCCGACGATGCGTCGAGCGGGGTCGCAGGCGGCCGTGCGCGGCGCCACCGCAGTCGCGCGCGTTCCCTCGCCCCCACCCCCACGCTCGCCCTCGTCATCGCCCTCGTCGTCGCCATCGCCGTCACCGCCCCGCCTACTTCCCCGTGACCGAGCCGAAGTCCACCCCGGAACCCAGCAGCAGACCGGCGCCGAGCAGCAGCAGGGTCGCCGGGACCATGAACGTGGTGATCATCAGCGTGGCCCTGGGGACCGCGCGGGCGGCCTTGCGGCGGGCGTTCTGGGCGTCCGTGCGGCGCATGTCCTTGGCCAGGGCGACGAGGGTGTCGACGATCGGCGCGCCCAGCTCCTCGCCCTGCTGCAATGCGGTCACGAACATGGCGACCTGCTCGGAGTCGTTGCGGCGACGCAGCTCGGTGAAGGCCTGGCGGCGGCTCATGCCCAGGTCCATCTGGCGCAGCGTGATGCGGAGTTCGTCCGCCCAGGGGCCCTCGTACCGGGACGCCACGCGGTCCAGCGCCTGGCGGAAGCCGAGGCCGGCGCTGACGACCACCGCGAGCACGTCGAGGAAGTCGGGCAGCGTCCGCTCGATCACGTCCCGGCGGATCCGGATCGCCGACCAGATGCCGACCTCCGTCCAGAACGCGCCGAAGGCGAGCAGGATCAGGGCGACGAGGTAGTTGCCGCGCATCAGCATCACCAGGAAGCCGACGCCGCCGAGTGCGCCGTAGACCGCGCGGCGGGCCGCGTAGCGATCGATGGTCAGGCCTCCGGGGTTGCCCGCGAGGTCGATCCTGCGGCGGTACTTGGCGACCTGTCTGGGGCCCATCAGGCGCAGCACCGCGGGCGCGTAGCGCATGCCCATGCGGTCGATGAGGGAGTCCACCGCGCCGGTGCGGGTCGCGCCGACCTCCAGGGCCACGGCAAGGTCCCCGGGCAGTTTGGTGTCCGCGCGGTACATGCGGATCCCGGCGAAGACGCCCCAGACGCTCAGGCCCATGGCCAGTGCGAGAAGAAGTCCGATTCCCATGTCGTCAGCCCCCTCAGACGTCGATCCGGCTCATACGGCGGATGAGGACGAAGCCGATCGCGTACAGCCCGAACGCGATGATCACGCAGGCCTGGCCGATCGGTGAGCCGGTCATGCGTTCCAGGGCGCCTTCCTTGACGCCGTCCATGAGGAACAGGGCGCCGATACCGAGGACTGGGACGGCGTACGAGGTCATGGTCACCTGGGAGAGCTGGGTGCGGATCTCGCGCCGGGTCTCCTTGCGCTCCTCCAGCGTCTCGGTGAGGTTGCGCAGGGCGGAGACCACCTGGCCGCCCGCCTTGTTGGACAGGACGAGGGTGGTGACCAGGACGACCAGTTCGCGGGACGGGAGGCGGTCCGCGAGTTCGCCCAGCGCGTCGTCCATGGAGTGGCCGATCGACAACTGGTTGGCCACCTTGGCCAGTTCCTCGCCCGCCGGGGCCTCCAGCTCCTCCGCCGCCATGCCGATGGCGGTGCGCAGGGCGAGGCCCGCCTGGGTGGCGTTGGCCAGGATGCGGGCCAGTTCGGGGAGTTGGTTGATGAAGCGCTCGATGCGCTTCTGGCGTTGCCAGTTGAGGAACTGGAACGCCGCCCCGATGCCGAGCAGACCGGCGAGCGGGCCGAAGAAGGGGGCCAGGGCGGCCTGGCCGATGAGCCAGAGGGCGGCGACCGTGGCGAGCATGTAGGCGAAGAACTCGCCCGGGGTGACGTCCAGGCCGGTGGCCGCCAGCCGCAGTTCCAGTTTCCGGCCGGGCCGGGTGCGGCGCAGCCGGCGGTCGAGGGTGCGGAAGCGCCGCCTGCGGCCGGTCTCCGGGAGCCGGCCGGTGTAGGAGAGGCGGTCGATGAGCTCGGCGCGCTGTGCCCGGCCCGAGGCGTAGGTGTGGACGCCGACGACGGCCAGGACGCAGGTGAGCAGGGTGACACCGGTGGTGAGGGTGACGAGGTCGTGGAGATCCATGGGTGGCCTACCTACCTGGCTTCTCGGGTGGCGAGCTGGTCCGCGTGCTGGGCGACGCCGAAGGCCTGGGGCAGCGGCTGGCCGGCCATGTAGAGGCGGTCGGCGGTGCGGCGCGGGAGGGGGAAGTGCTGGAAGGCGCCGTGGACACGGCCGTCGGGGGTCATGGGCTGTGCGTGGAAGTGGGCGACCGTCGCCAGCCGGTAGGGCTCGCCGCCGTGGCTGTCGAGCAGTGCGATCTCGGTGATGCGGCGGGCGCCGTCGGCGAAGCGGGTGAGCTGGACGATGACGTCGACGGCGCTGTTGATCTGGTCGTGCAGCGCCACGAAGGGGACCTCGACGTCGGACATCGAGGCGAGGGTCTGGAGCCGGGTGAGCGCGTCCTCGGCGCTGTTGGCGTGCACGGTGGCCAGGGAGCCGTCGTGGCCGGTCGACATCGCCTGGAGCATGTCCAGGGACTCCCCGCCGCGGACCTCGCCGACGACGATGCGGTCGGGGCGCATGCGCAGGGAGTTGCGGACCAGGTCGCGGATGGTGACCTGGCCCTTGCCCTCCACGTTCGGGGGGCGTGACTCCAGGCGGACGACGTGCGACTGCTGGAGCTGGAGTTCGGCCGAGTCCTCGATGGTGATGATGCGTTCGTGTGCCGGGATGAGCCCGGAGAGGGCGTTGAGCAGGGTCGTCTTTCCGGTGCCGGTGGCTCCGGACACGATGATGTTGAACTTCGCCTGCACCAGGCCCGCGAGCAGGAACAGCATGTGCTCGTCCAGCGAGCCGAACTCGATCAGCTCCGGGAGGGTGTAGGAGCGCGGGAAGCGGCGGATGGTGAGGGTGGGTCCGGTGAGGGACAGCGGCGGGATGATGACGTTGACGCGCTCGCCGGACGGGAGGCGGGCGTCGACCATCGGATTGGACTCGTCCACCCGGCGGTTGACCGTCGAGACGATCCGCTCGATCGTCTGCATCAGCTGGTCCTGGGAGGCGAAGCGCAGCGGCAGCTGCTCGACCCGGCCGCCGCGCTCGACGAAGATCGCGTCGGGGCCGTTCACCATGATCTCGGTGATGGACGCGTCCTCCAGCAGCGGTTCCAGGATGCCGAGGCCCAGCGCCTCGTCGACCACGCGGCGGATCAGCTGGGCACGCTCCACCGTCGACAGGACCGGGCCCTCGCGGCTGATGATGTGCCCGAGCACCCGCTCCAGCCTGGCCCGGCGCTCGGCGGCGGCCAGTGAGCTCATCTCCGCGAGGTCGATCTCCTCCAGGAGCTTGGCCCGGTAGGAGGCGACCAGATGGCCGTCCTCGCCCCGGCTGCCGTGCTCCTCGGGGGAGTTGATGCGTGCCCGCAGGCTCATGGGTGGGGTGCTCCTCGTTCCTGGTCAGTGGTCGAGCGGCATCGTGGCGGTCCGGCTGGCGGAGCCGAAGTCCCAGACGATCCTGGGGATACGGACGGTGGCGGTGACGGTGACGGTGTCGCCCCCCTCCGAGGAGGCGCACCGCACGTCGAGGCCGCCGCTGACCGCGTCCGCGCACGCCTGTGCGACGCCCTGTCGCAGGGAGGCGGCACGCGCCCCCGCGTGGGCCGCCGTTCCGGCCTGCTCGGCCGCGTAGGCGACGGCTCCGATCTGGATGCCGGCCAGGGCGACGATCAGCAGGATCGGGATGAAGCCGAGGTACTCGATGGCGACCTGCCCGCCGTCGCGTCGCCCCGGCCTGCGGAGGTACGGCATCTCAGTCCTTCACCTCCTCCACGGCGCCGGCGTGGCCGTGCACCGTGACCGGGAAGCCGATCGCGCCCGGGAACAGGACAGGGACCTTGAGGTACACGTCGGCGGTCACAAAGCCGACCCCGCCGCAGTTCACCGTGGCATCCCCCCTCCATGCCGCCGACAGGTGCCTCATCCCCGCGGCCCGGCAGGCGGCTTCGCGTTCCCCCCGCGGCGCCGCCGTTCCCGCCCGCACCGCCTCGTCGGCAGCATTCCCGGCGAGCGTGAAGGTGTACCCCACGAGCACGCACTGCCACATCAGCACCAGCGTCAGTACGATCAGCGGAGTCATGCCGAGGAACTCGATGCTGACCTGTCCCTCGTCCCCGCGTGGCCGTCTCATCCCCTCACTCCTTCCGGCGCCGCAGACTCACCGACCCCCGGTCCCCGCGCATCCGGCCGCCCCGGTGGGAGCCTTCGGGCGCACGCGCGAGTCCCAGCTCCCCGGCGAGCCGCCACAGGGCCTGTTTCACCGTGCTCCTGCTGTCGAGCTCGTGGATGCGTCCGGCGTCCACGGCGCTCTGGAGTTCCTTGAAGTTGGCGGGCACTGCCGTGCCGGCCAGCGCGGTGCCGGTGATGCGCTGGACCAGCGGCGGCTGGATCTCCGTACCTCGGTTGTGGCGGTTGACGACGACCGTGGTCTCCTCGGCCTTGCGGATCTGCAGCCGGTCCCACATGCGCACGGTGCGCTTGGCGGCGCGTACCGCGACCACGTCGGGGGTGGTCACCAGCAGTGCCGTGTCGGCCATCTCGACGGCTGCGGCGCTGGCCCCGCTGAGCTGGGCGCCGCAGTCGACGACGACGACCTCGTAGCGGGAGCGCACGGCGCCGACGATCTGGCGGGCGGCGCGCTCGGTGACCTCCTCGCCGCGTTCGCCGTCGCCGGGGGCGAGGAGCAGGGCAAGGCCCGTGTCGTGGCGGAAGACGGCGTCGGCGAGGACGCGCGGCGAGATGTCGGTGATGGCGGCGAGGTCGACGACCGAGCGGCGGAACTGGACGTCGAGGAAGGAGGCGACGTCGCCGGCCTGGAGGTCCATGTCGATCAGGGCGGTGGCGCGGCCGGAAGCCTGGGCGGCCAGGGCCAGCTGGATGGCGGTGAGGGTGGCGCCGACGCCGCCCTTGGCGCCGCTGACCGTGACGACCGTACCGCCGACGCCGGAGAACACGTCGGCGCCGTGTCCGAGATGGCGTCGTACGCCGTTGGACCACTGGGCGACGGCATGGACGCGGCTGGCCAGCTCCTCGTAGTTGAGCGGGAGGCCGACCAGGCCGCGGGCGCCGGAGTCCATGGCCGCGGAGAAGAGTCCGGAACTGACGTCCGTGGTGACGAGGATGACGCCGACGGCCGGGAAGCGCAGGGCGACTTCGCGGATCAGCTCCAGTGCGGGGACCGGGCCGATGCGCTCGTGCACGACGACGACCTCGGGCAGTTCGTCGACGGACTCGGCGGCGAGGCGCGCGAGGGTGTCGATCAGCTGGGTGGAGTCCGTCACCGGGACGAGCGGTTCGGCGTCGGGCAGCTGGCTGAGCAGGGTCGTGAGCGAGCGGACCGCGTCCGGGTCCGAGACGGCCGGGAGGATCCTGGTGGGCATGCGGGCCGCCTCTCACTTGTCCGTCGCGAGTTCGTACGTGCGGTCCTTGTCCGGGACGGTGGTCGCGCTGCCGGGTGCCACCAGCGCGAGCCGCACCCGCTGGGCGAACGACTCGGCGTAGGTGATGCGCTGGGCGTCGATGGTGGACAGCGCGAAGGTGATCGGGACGGCGTCGGTGGGCTGCTGGTTCTTGTTGTCGGGCTCCAGGGAGGTGAGCTTGCCGACGTCGAGCACCCGGGCGTTCGTCACGATGATCTTGGACTGGTCGGGGTCGCCCTGCTTCTTGCCCTCGAAGGTGGCGTAGACGTTGACCCGGGAGCCCGGGGTGATCTTGCCGGCGACGCCGGTGGCCGCATCGATCATGATGGCGACCTCCTGCTGGCCCGCCTGCAGCGCGGGCTGTTCGACGATCATGTCGGTCTGCAGCAGGGAGCCCTTGCGCAGGGTGGTCACGGCGATCTTGCCGTCGATCTGGCGCAGGCTCGTGACCGCGTTGGCCGACAGCCACCGCTCGGGCATCTTGATCTTCTCGAACTGGCCCGTGTTCAGCGTCGTGTACGGCGCCACGTCGGACCTGAGCCGGTACGCGGTGACCTCGGGGCCGACCTTGGACTTCACGTCGTCGATGACGGAGAGCACGCCGGCGAACGCGCCGAGGGCGCAGAGCACCGACAGGATCAGGAGTATCACGCCGCGGCGCTGACGGGAGTTCATGAACCGTGCAACCTCATTGGGGGAATCGGTCGTGCGGGATCGAAGGGGACTGAGCGGGCCGGGCAGGTCAGGCGGGCGTTCGTTGCTCCAGGGCCCGTGGAGCGGGTGGTTCATGGCCGGGCGGGGTGGCCGAGCAGAAGACGCAGCGGTCGCCGATGACGTCGATGCCGCACCAGTGGCAGCTGTTCTGGCGTACGGAGGTGACCAGTTGGTAGAGGACGGAGAGGTCGGCGAGGTAGCTGCAGAACTCGACGACCCGGCTCGTGCCCCACCAGTGGGCGGACTCGGCTGGCAGCGGGGTCTCGCGCAGCCCGTGCACGCTCCAGGCCTTGGAGAGGGTGCCGGTCCACTCGGACTGCAACTGGCCCTTGGCGACGAGCATCCAGGTGGCGAACTCGGGACCGGCCAGGGTGGCGTCGGGCCCGATCCGGACGAGCTGCGGCTCGGGATGGGCGAGGACGGCGAACTGGCTGCCGGGCACCCAGGACTTGGCGTGCGCCTTCAGGCTCACGGGGACGCGGTCGAGCCTGGCCACGGAGCCGAGGACCGCGCCGGAGTGGATGTAGTGGGTGAGCAGCCGTCCCGCGGAGGCGAGGACGCCGGCGCTGAGGTCGCAGGAGGCGAGCTGTCTCAACTGGCGGGCCAGGACGGCGATCCCGAGCGGTGGCAGCTCGGGCCGGAACAGGGCTATGCGGTCGCTCTCCATGAGCGAGCGCAGGGTGTGCAGCCGCTGTGTCACGGCGGCCGGTACGGCCTGCGAGCACACGACGATCACATGCCCGTGCTGTTCGACGAGCCCCTGGAGTTCGGCGAGCGCATGCTCCAGCGGCCGCTTGTCGATGTCCCTCAGCACGACGGCGGGCACGGTCCGTTCGTCCTGCGGCGGCAGCGCCAGGTCGGCGCTCGTCACGGCAATGGCAGTTGGCACGCGCAGCTCCCCGCTCTTCCCACCCGTCGGCCCACCGGTGTTACTCCAATGCGCCGGGACGACTTCATTGCGTGACTACCTCAGCACTGTATCCACGGCTCCGTGACCGGAGAACAGCGTTTGGGTAGCCGGTCGGGATCCGTGTGTGCGCAAGAGCCGTCAAATCAGGACAGGTTGAGCATCGGGCGGGTACTTCATTTGGTCTGGACCTATTGACAGGCGGATTGGTCTGGACCAACTTGTTGTCATGCCCAGACAGAGACGACGCACACGAACCTGGTCGGCGGTCGCCGCCCTCTCGACGGCGGTGGCACTGGCGGGGATGTCCGGGAGTCCGGCATCCGCCGCGGATGTGAACAACGTCAAGAACGCCGGCTTCGAGTCGGCCCTGAGCAACTGGACCTGCTCCGCGAGCAGCGGTACGACGGTCTCCTCCCCCGCCCACTCCGGCACGGCCGCGCTGAAGGCGACACCGGCCGGGCAGGACTACGCCCAGTGCTCCCAGACGGTGGCGGTGAAGCCCAACTCGTCGTACACGCTGAGCGCGTGGCTGCAGGGCGGCTACGCATACCTGGGCGTGACCGGTACGGGCACGACGGACGTGTCGACGTGGACCCCCGACTCCACGTCGTGGAAGCAGCTGTCGACCTCGTTCACGACGGGTGCGTCGACGACGTCGGTCACGGTGTACACGCACGGCTGGTACGGCCAGCCCGCGTACTACGCCGACGACGTGTCGGTGTACGGCCCCGACGGCGGCGGAGGCGGCGACCCGGCCCCGACGGTGCCGGGCGCACCGGCCGGCCTGGCCGTGTCCGGTACGACCTCCTCGTCGGTCTCGCTGTCCTGGAACGCGGTGTCGGGCGCGACGGGCTACAACGTCTACCGCGACGGCACGAAGGTGACGGCGGTGTCCGGCACCTCGGCGACGGTGACCGGTCTGGCCGCGTCGACGTCGTACTCCTTCCAGGTCACCGCGACCAACTCGGCTGGCGAGTCACCGAAGTCGGCGGCGGTGACGGGGACGACGGCGGCGACCGGGGGCGGAGGCGGGGGCGACCTGCCCAAGCACGCGGTGACCGGCTACTGGCAGAACTTCAACAACGGGGCGAAGGTCCAGAAGATCTCCGACGTGCCCTCGTCGTACGACATCATCGCGGTGGCCTTCGCGGACGCGACCTCGACGCCGGGCGCCGTGACCTTCAACCTGGACTCGGCCGGTCTCGGCGGATACACCGTCGACCAGTTCAAGGCGGACATCAAGGCGAAGCAGGCGGCCGGGAAGAAGGTCATCGTCTCGGTCGGCGGCCAGAACGGCACGGTGTCGGTGAGCGACCCGACGTCGGCGGCGAACTTCGCGAACTCGGTCTACTCGCTGATGCAGACGTACGGCTTCGACGGCGTCGACATCGACCTGGAGAACGGCCTCAACACGACGTACATGACGCAGGCGCTGCGTGCGCTGTCGGCGAAGGCGGGCTCGTCCCTGATCCTGACGATGGCCCCGCAGACGATCGACATGCAGTCGACCTCGAACTCCTACTTCCAGACGGCCCTGAACCTCAAGGACATCCTCACGGTCGTCAACATGCAGTACTACAACAGCGGTTCGATGCTGGGCTGCGACGGCAAGGTCTACTCCCAGGGCTCCGTGGACTTCCTCACCGCCCTGGCCTGCATCCAGCTGGAGGGCGGCCTGTCCCCGTCCCAGGTCGGCCTCGGCCTGCCGGCTTCGACGAGCGCGGCGGGCAGCGGCTACGTCTCCCCGACCGTGGTGAACAACGCCCTTGACTGCCTGACCAAGGCCACGGCCTGCGGCACCTTCAAGCCGTCGAAGACCTACCCCGGCCTACGGGGCGCGATGACCTGGTCGACGAACTGGGACGCGTCCGCGGGCAACGCCTGGTCGAACTCGGTGGCCCCGCACGTGCACGCGCTGCCGTAGGAGCGACCGGAAGGCGGCAGGACCAGGACCCCCGGCGGCCACTCCGGCCGCCGGGGGTCCGGGCTTTTCGGGGCTACGGCTGTCGCCGGTCGCAGCCGTCGCAGTCGCAGGTGCCGAGTTCGAACCAGACCGTTTCGCCCGGGCCTTCGCGGTGGCAGCCCCAGCGGCGGGCGAGGGCGTGCACCAAAGTCATGCCCCGGCCGCTCTCCGTGATGCCCGCGTCGAGTACCTCGGGTGCGCGGTGGTCGGTGTCGGCGACCTCGCAGCGCAGGACGCCGTGGGAGGCCAGGAGGGTCAGCCGGAAAGGGCTCGCCGCGTGCCGCAGGGCGTTGGTGGCCAGCTCGCTGACCAGGAGTTCGGCCACGTCGACGACCTCGTCCCGCTCCGCGAGCCCCCACTCCTCCAGCTGCCTGCGCACGACCGTGCGCGCCTCGTGGGCCGCCGAGGGAACGGGGTCGCACTCGACGCTCAGATGACCGGCCCGTATGGGCGGCTGCGGATACGCGGCGTACTGAGGGCCGGGGTCCGGAAGGCTCGCTCGACGCGGGCCGCCATCCGTCCGGCGAGGCGGGTCCTGCCGACGCCGCCGGGACCGGTGAGCGTGACCGGACGCGTCCTGGCCGGCAGTTCACGGCCCCGCGCCTGCTCGTCCCGCCGGTCGACGAAGCTGGTCGTCCCGACCGGCCGACGGGAGTCGCGTCGTGGCGCTGATCCGCCCGTGATCAGCCGGCCCTCCTCTTGGCCGGACCCCCCACTCTTCTCCGGTGGGTGCGCGGGTCCGCGCGCGCTCATCACGCCAACGAGTGCTCTTTGACCGGGGACACTCCGGTCGGTCGGCGCGCGCGTACACTGCCCGGCCGGTTTGGGCCGATACCGCTTGAACTGCTCTTGACCTGGTCATGCCAACGCTTCACCATGAGCGCCACCCACGCACGGCATCCGCACCTTGCTCGTCGCACTGAAGCACCCCCCAGCTCCGCTCCACCCCACATCCGGCGACCCCGGAATTCCTGGAGACCCAAGGAGAATTCATGCGACTTCGCACACGCGGCTCAGGCGCCCGCGGCAGCAGATGGACCGCCGCCCTCGGCGCCCTGCTGGCCCTCGCACTGGCGGCACCCGTGTCGACGACGGCCACGCACGCCACCGCCGACAGCGCCCGCAGGGCGGCACCCTCCGCCGACGACGTCCGGCAGTACGAGATCCACCAGGGCACCAACCCCGTGACCCGCACGGCCATCCAGCGGACCGGCGTCACCGTGGACGAGGCGGACGAGGAGACCGTGGTCGTCTCCGGACGCGCCGCCCAGATCCGCAAGCTGAGGCAACTCGGATACGACGTCACGCCGTTGGGCGCCGCCCCCGACCGGTCGAGCCCCGCCGACGAGCTGCGGCTGTTCGACTTCCCCTCGGCCGACTCGAAGTACCACAACTACGCCGAGACGAACACGGAGATCGACCAGCGGCTCGCCGCCTACCCGACCATCATGAGCAGGCGGGTGATCGGCAAGTCGTACCAGGGCCGGGACATCGTCGCCATCAAGGTCAGCGACAACGTGGCCACGGACGAGAACGAACCCGAGGTACTCCTCACCTTCCACCAGCACGCCCGCGAGCACCTCACCGTCGAGATGGCCCTGTATCTGCTGCGCGAGCTGGGAGCCGGGTACGGCACCGACTCACGGGTCACGGGCATCGTCAACAGCCGGGAGATCTGGATCGTGCCGGACCTGAACCCGGACGGCGGCGAGTACGACATCGCCACCGGGTCCTACCGCTCGTGGCGCAAGAACCGGCAGCCCAACAGCGGGTCGTCGTACGTCGGCACGGACCTCAACCGCAACTGGAACTACAAGTGGGGCTGCTGCGGCGGGTCCTCGGGCTCCAAGTCCTCCGAGACCTACCGGGGCTCCGCGGCGGAGTCCGCGCCCGAGGTGAAGGTCGTCTCCGACTTCGTGCGCGGCCGGGTCGTCGGCGGGAAGCAGCAGATCAAGGCGGGCATCGACTTCCACACGTACAGCGAGCTGGTGCTGTGGCCGTACGGCTACACCTACTCCGACACGGACACCGGGATGACCGCCGACGACGCCGCCGCGTTCAAGGCCGTGGGGCAGAAGATGGCGGCCAGCAACGGGTACACGCCGGAGCAGGCGAGCGACCTGTACATCACCGACGGGTCGATCGACGACTACCTCTGGGGTGCGCACAAGATCTTCGACTACACCTTCGAGATGTATCCGACGTCCGCCTGGAACGGGGGGTTCTACCCGCCCGACGAGGTGATCGAGCGGGAGACCTCCCGGAACCGCGACGCGGTGTTCCAGCTGCTGGAGAACGCGGACTGCATGTACCGGTCGATCGGGAAGGAAGCCCAGTACTGCGGTTAGCCGGTCACTCCTCGAAGTAGGCGTCCAGCACCGCGTCCAGCTGCTCCTCCCACTCCGTGAAGCGACTCCTGGCCGTCGCCTCGATCTCGATCGGGTACCAGCGGCGGTCAGGGGTGTGCACCGTGACGGTGAAGCGCTTGCCGAAGCGGGGGGCCTCCGTCTCGACCGCGCCGATCTCGTCCCAGCGGAACTCGCAGGACTCCTCGTCGAGGGTGAGGCGGACGCCCTTGCGGTCGGCCACTATCTTGGCGCGACGGTCGGCGGCCTCGAAGACGGGACCCTCCGGGGTCTCCGACTCCTCCGGCTCCTCCGACTCCGCCGATTCCTCGGCGTCCTCGCTCTTCTCCGCTGCCCCGGCGTCCGCGTCCTCCACCGATGCCGCGTCCTCGTCCGACACCGCCGCCTCGGCCGCCTCGGCCTCCGCCTCGTCCGTCTCCGGCTCGGCGTCCTCCGGCTCCGCGGACACTGGGGAGGTGAGCCCGGGGATGAAGGCCGGGTCGAATCCGGCGCCCTTCAGGGGCTTGCTGCTCGATCCTATGCGCTGCTCCACGGCGGCAGTATGGACGACATACCTGTGCCGGAACCAGCCGGACCACCCTTCACCCGGGTTCACCCCGATTGCTCGTCCTCGGCCCTACTCGTCCATGAACACGATCCGCCGCGTCCGTCCCCCGTCACCCGGCACCGGTGTCACCGCGGCCCGGCCGGCCGGCACCGCGCGCTCGCGGCCCCAGGCGCGGATCTCCTCGATCTGCTCGGGATTGCTGACGCTGAGCGGGCGTACCTGCGCGAAGGTGTCCATCACATACGAGTCCTTCAGCTGGCCCACTCCGCCCCGGCGCACCGCCTCCTCGCCCACGTCGTGCAGCGCGGCCTCGATGTCCGAGCCGGCGAAGCCCTCGGAGAGGTCGACGAGCCGGTCCAGCCGGTCGGGGTCGAGATCGGCCTGGAGATAGCGCCGGTGGTAGATGCGGATGATCTCCTTGCGGTCCTGGGCGTCGGGCAGGTCGACGAAGAACAGCTCGTCGAAGCGGCCCTTGCGCAGGAGTTCGGGCGGCAGGCTGCGGATGTCGTTGGCGGTGGCCACGACGAAGGCGCGGGACTGGGACTCCTGGAGCCAGTAGAGGAACTGGCCGATGATGCGCTGCGGCACTCCGGACATGTCGTCGCGGCCGGCCAGGCCCTTCTCGATCTCGTCGATCCACAGGACGCAGGGCGCCACCCGGTCGGCCATGGCGAGCGCCTCCCGGAAGCGGCCCTCGGACTCACCGAGGTACTTGCCGTGGATGCTGGCCATGTCGAGCCGGTACAGCGGGAGTTTCCAGTCGTGGGCGATGGCCTTGGCGGACAGGGACTTGCCACAGCCGGGCACGCCGACCAGCAGCACTCCGCGCGGCGGCCGCAGGGCGGTGTGCCTGAGGTCGCGGGAGATCATGTCGTGCTTGCGCTCCAGCCAGGTGCGCAGACCGCTCAGCCCGCCGATGGCGTAGTCGCTCTGCTTGAGCTGCACCCGCTCCAGGCCGGTGAGGTCGCTGAAGATGCGGTCCTTGGCCTGGGCGAGGCCGAGGACGTCGTCGCGCCGGATGGAGCCCTTGGCGGCGATGGTCGCCATCAGGTTGACGCACTCCGCCTCGGTGACCCCGCTCAGGAACTCCGCGGCACGGCGGGCGTCCTCCTCGGTCCACTCGATGGGGATGTGGCCGTGGTGATCACCCAGAAAGCCGCTGAGGATGCCGTACATCTCCTCGGAGTCGGGCAGGTCGAGACGCAGGCTCATGCCGAGGCGCTGCAGACCGCTCCAGATCGGTGTGTCCGTGATCAGCACGATGCTGCCCATGTTGCTGTCGGCCAGCCGCGCCAGCTCGGCGAAGTGCCGGGTGACCGGGGTGTCCGACTCCAGCTCGTCCGGGTCGACGAAGACGACGGTGGCGTTGGCGCGGCTGCCGAACTGGGCCGCGGCGAAGTCCATGGCGCCGGTGAGCGAACGGTCGTCCTGCACGGGCGCGTTGGTGCGCAGGTCGCGCAGGCCGGTGGCCCGGGTGTAGATCCAGAACGGCATGCTGCTGCGCCGGGACTGGGTCGCCGCCTCGCGCAGCAGCCTCAGGGCGCGCTGCTGCTCGATGGTACGCATCGCGATGACCGGGACGCGGGCGGAGATATAGCTGTCGAGGTGGCTGAGGCTCTCGGCGTAGTTCGACATTCGGGCCTTCTCGGAGGGTGGATTGCGGGCGGCGGGGCGGCGGGGCCGCTCACCCGGGCACGATGCGCCGTCGCGACGGTGCCGCCGGGTCGTACGCCCAGCCGTCCTGGGTCGTCCGCACGGTGAGGGCTCCGGTCAGCGCGTTGTCCCGCAGGGTGCGGCGGCGGCGCTCGACGGTCCTCGGGTCCGCGCCGCGCCGGGCCTCGTGGTCCAGGTTCTGCTCCAACTGGGCCTGAACCTGCGGGATCTGGCGGTCCACCAGCTCGGTGAGCCGGGTGCGCAGGGACTCGGGCAGGCCGGGGTGGGCCGCCAGGGCGCGGACGGTGTGCAGACCGGTGCGGGCCTGGGCGAGCTCACGGCCGTACGAGAACTCGTCCCGGGCCTGGTCCAGTGCGCGGACGAGGGACTCGGCCCAAGTGCCGAGCCGGGTGTCCAGGGCGGTCGTGAGGTGCTCGGTGAGGCGCACCCAGGTGTCGGCGTCGTACTGCTCCTGGAAGAGCGCGGGCAGCGTGGCCGGGTCGGCGGGTTCCAGGGCGGCCCAGCGGCGCAGGAAGCCGACCCAGGCCTGGTAGGCGCCGCCGTCGCCCCACAGCCCGCTCACGATGTGCTGCCCGGCCGGCGCACGACGGTCTCGCCGGGCGGCAGCGGCTCCCAGTCGGGCAGCCCCTCGACGACCCGCCGGAGCCTGCTGGTGACCCGCTCCTGCTGCGGACGGCGCTGGGCGGCCCAGGGGGAGTTCTGGGCTCGTGCGCCGTCGGCGGAGGCGGCCCACGGGGAGGCCGGAGCCTCCGGCTGGGGGGCGGTCGCCGCCCAGGGCGAATCGGCCGGCGGTCTGTACGGCGGCGGTGGGGTGGGGTCGGGCTGGGCGGCGGGGGGCGGGGTGCTCATCGGACGGTGTCCTCCTCGGGCGCCTTGGTCACGGGCTCCTTGACCTCGGACGTCTTGGCCTCGGGCTCCTTGGCCTCGGACGTCTTGGCCTCGGGCTCCTTGCGTACGGTGCGGCCCTCGAACGGCGAGGCGCCGCCGCCCGCCGTCGGCAGGGTGGCGATCAGCTCGCGGACCCGGGCCTCGATCCGGTCGGCGGCCTGGAACTTCTCGTACCAGTCCGTCAGCTCGGCGGACGCTGCCCGCAGGTGGTGCAGCGACTCGGTCTTGGCGCGGGCCAGCAGCTCACGCGCCGCGTCCTGGTTGCGCTTGGCGGTCTGGGAGCCGTTGTACAGGACCAGGCCCCAGACGATGCCGACGATCGCGGCGGCGCCGAACGCGAACCCGGGGAAGATGCCGACGAAGACCAGCAGGATGCCCGCGACCACCGCGATCAGCGGGGCCGCCTTCTTGAGCCAGGGGTAGGCGAGCGCGTCGACGAACGGGCCCGTGCAGTGGTCCCAGTGGTCGCTCAGCGCCTTCTCCAGGGTGGCCAGCGGCTGGGTGAACGAGCCGATCCACGGCGGCAGCTGGAAGGTCTGCGCGCCGACGCTGTGCGCGGTGCCGAACTGGGCCTGCACATCCTGCGGCACGGCCGCCCGGTAGTCGCGGGTGTGGCCGGCGTGCGCCTGCTGGAACCACTCGTGGCAGGCGGCCACGGCCAGCCGCTGGGTGGCCGGGGAGGTGCCGATGGCCTGCGGGTTGAGGGCCGCGGTGGTCTGCACGGTGAGGTAGTCGAGGGTCTCCTCGTACGAGGCGGCGTCCGCGTCGGCCGTCTGCCGGGCGGCGCCGAGGTCACCGTCGTGGTCCACGACCGCCTGGTTGAAGGCGAGGTCGCGGCGGAGCGGCAGCTCCTCGTTGTCGTACTCGGAGACCAGCCGGTCGAGGATGTCGTCGACGGCGTCCTCGATGCGCTCGGACGGCTCGAACTCCCGCTCCAGGATGGCCTTGTACTTGTCCAGGAGGGGCGTCTGCCCGCGCGCGGCGGACAGCACGCCGTCGAGGGTGACCCACTGCGGCGAGACGGCGGCCAGCCGCGGGAACTCGCCCTGGGCGGACGGCGCGCGCAGCGTGTCGATCTCGTCGCGCCACCGCTTGATCTGCCGGGCCTGCGCGTCCGCGCTGTCCATCAGCTGGGCGCGCCACTCGGCGAGGGTGCGGTCGAGCAGATCACGGCCGACGAGTCCGAAGGCGCCCTGCGCGATGGCCTCCAGGATGACGGCGAACTCACGCCCGAGGGCGGCCGGGTCCTGGGCCAGCAGATAGTGCCGCAGCCAGCGCACCGCCGACTCGGACCGGCCCTGGCGGCGCAGGACGAGCGCGAAGAACAGCGAGGTGCGGTCGGGCGAGCGGCGGAACGCCTCGTCGACGGCGCGGTCGCACAGCTGCCGGTCGTCGGCCGACCAGGAGGCGAGCGCGACCAGGGCGGGCGCCAGCCAGTAGCGGGGCGTCTGGATCATCAGCTGGTCGCTGACCATCCGGACGTTCTCCTCGGAGACCAGGCCGACGTCGAAGGCCTGGAGCATGCCGACCGCGGTGCGCCGGACCGTCTTGTGATGGCCGAACTCGTGGTCGATCTTGTCCTCGATGGCCCCGATCCGGGTCTCGGCGCGCTGCACGTTCGCCGTGGACTCGGCCTGTCTCACGAAGGCCAGGAACTCGTCCCGCAGCTGCTGGAGCTCGGTACGCGTCTGCTGCTGGTTGGACTCGACCGTGGAGACCTGGCCGGACACCGAACCGACCTGTTCGCTGAGCCTGATGACGAGGTTGCTGACTTCCTGCACCTTGCGGTGCAGGGCGAGGTCGACCTCGGACATGCGGGAACTCCGTTCACGTGCTGCGTCTGGGGGTGTGGAGCGTGGGGGCGGCGCCGGCTCAGGGCCGTACGACCGTGCCGTCGTCCAGTACGGGCAGGACCAGGCCGTCGGCGTACACCTCGACGTAGGCGTAGCCGCCCGAGCGGGCGAGCATCCGGGCCGCCGAGAACGGCTCGGGCATCTGCTCGGCCGGGGCGAAGTGCCGCACGATGACGTGGAACAGGTTGAGCTGGTGGTCGACGTACGGCGGGCCCAGATAGCAGCGCGCGACGAATCCGAGCGGCACCGAGCCGTACGACGTCGTGTACTGCTCCCGGACCCAGTCCGCCAGCGAGCGGCTCGCCTGCTCGTCCAGCCCCGCGTCGAGCCGGCGCACGGCCTCCAGCAGTGGTGCGGAGCGTGGCCCGTAGAGTTCGCGGCGCGCGATGCCGGGCGCGGGAGCGGCGGGCGCGGCGGACGCGTGCGACTGGCCGGTGCCGAGCGTGGGCCGCACGATACGTCGCGGACGTTCGGTGTACCCCATGTGTCCCCCGATGTCATGGGTGGTGTTACCAGGAGCAAAGTTTAGTGACGTCACGTCAAGAGTGCGAGCTCGAAGCGCAATTGACACACTCGAACTCATGGGAAGGATCAAGGCGCTCCTGGTCGGGGTCGACGACTATCCGGAATCCGTGGCGACACCACTGGGTGGCTGCGCCAACGACATTGCCGCGGCACACCGGCTGCTGACCGACCTCGCGGGCGAACGGGCCGACGTCATGGTCCTGTTGGACGACGAGGCGACGGTCGACGCGGTGACGGACGCGGTCGTACGGCACCTGGGCGCGGCGGGCGACGGGGACACCGCGCTGCTGTGGTTCTCCGGGCACGGCACCCAGCGGGAGGCCACCGGCGACGACCTGCTGATCGAGGCGACGGGGCTCAACCAGGCCCTGGTCTGCGTGGACGGCCCGCTGCTGGACAAGCGGCTGGGCGCCCTGCTCGACACGGTCGCGGCCGGGGGTGCGCAGGTGGTGGCGGTGTTGGACTGTTGTCATTCCGGGGGTGCCTCGCGCGACGCGGAGTTGACGGCGCGGTACGCACCGCCGTTGCCCGCCTGGGACTTGGAGGCACGTGACACGCAGGGGTCCCACACCACTGCCCGGCATCTGCTGCTGGCCGCGTGCCGGCTCGACCAGCAGTCGTTCGAGGGCTGGTTCGACGGGGTGCGGCAGGGTGCGTTCACGCGCGCGCTGGTCGGCGCGGCGCGCGCCGCCGGGGACGACGCCACCTGCCGGGAACTCCTGGCGACGGCCGCGGTGGGGGTGCAGCGACTCGGCAGCGGGCAGCGGCCGGTGCTGTACCCGGATCTGCCGGGCGGCGCGGCGGACCGGCCGTTCCTGGGAGGCGGGGCGGGCAGGGTGCCGAGTCCGCATCTGCTGAGCCACGGGCCGGACGGCTGGGAGGTGGACTGCGGCAGCGTGCACGGTGCGGGGGCACGGGGGACGGAGTTCGCGGTGGTGGACGGAAGATCCGTCGTACGGGCGTGGGAAGTGGGGGTGGGCCGGACGCTGGTCACGCCCGTCGGGTGGGTCCCGGAGCGGGAGCGGGTCTATCCGGTGGAACTCTCGGCGGTCGCGCTGCCGCCCGGGACGGTGGCGGTCGACGGGTCCGCCGCGGACGCACGGGAACTGACCGAAGCCCTCTCGGATGCGCCGCTGGTGCGATGCGTGGACGGGCCCGAAGAAGCTGGTGATCTGCACTTCCGGGTACGGGTACGGGACGGTGCGGCCGCGGTGCTGCGGCGCGACGGCACGCCGTTCAGCGAGCCTCTGCCGTACGGTGGCGGTGCGGACGCGCGACGGGTCGTGGACTGTCTGACGCACCTCACCCGCTGGCACCAGCTGCGCGACATGGCTCCGCGGCCCTCGCTGCTCGACGAACTGGTACGGGTGGAGATCACTCCCTGGGGCTCCGACGAGCCACTGCGACGTGATGCCGCCGGGGATATCGTCTGTCCGTACACGGACGGGCAGGCGCCCTGGATCTCGATCCGGCTGCACAACAGCTCCCCCGACCGCACGCTGTGGTGCCTGCTGCTGGACCTGACCGAGGGCTACGCCTGCCATTCCCTCCTGTATCCCGGGCACTTCATCGGCCCCGGGCGTACGGGGTACGCGCTGGACGGCGAGCCCGTACAGCTGTCGTTGCCGCGCGGCCGTGCGGCCGTGCCCGGGGCCGAGGGGCGGGACTGGCTCAAGCTGATCGTCGCGGAAGGGGAGTTGAACACGCTTCCGTTCCAACTGCCTACCTGGGATCCCTGGACCCCCTCCGGCGTCCGCGACCTGGGGCCGGTCCCCGGGACAGGGCCCGGCCGCTGGACCGCCGTCACCCTCCCCCTGCGCACACTCGTGCCCCAGCCCATCAGCGGCCCAGGTGGGTGAACCCCGCCCACGCGCTCAGGTCGTGCGGGTCGATCCGGCGGGCGCGGTCGGCCAGGGCCGGAGGGAGTTCGGCGGGCAGTTCGCGGTCGGGGTTGAGCATCCACAGCTGGGCCCGGCGCAGGGCCTTGGCCGGGGGTTCGCCGTGGGTGCGCAGGAAGTGGTGGGTGAGGAACATCAGCACCGAGGTCGCCTCGTCGGGGACCGGCCACAGTGAGCCGACGACCGAGCGGGCGCCCGCGACGAGGAAGGCGGTGGCGAGGCTGTAGGCCTCGTTGTGGCCGCGGCCGGAGACATGGCTGCGGCAGGCCGCCAGCAGGACGAGGGCCGGGCCGCCGCCGTCCCCGGCACCCGCGCCGGTGATCTCCTCGGCCGCCAACTGGCCGTCGCTGAGGGAGAGATACGAGCTGCGGCGGGCGTTCGCGGCGACGGAGGCGTGGCAGGCGAGGTGCAGCACTCCCCCGTCGGCGCCCTCGCGCAGCCAGTCCAGCACCTCGCCCGGGGTGCCCGTGCCGTCCGCCGGGCCGGTCCCGCGGCGGCCGAGGAAGCGGCCCCGGGGGTAGAACGCGCGCTGGACGGCGTCGGCCTCCTCGCCCGCGTAGTGGAGGTCGCCGGTGGGGTTGCCGACGACCAGCGCCCCGCCGGTGTGGTCGGTGGCGGGGCGGGCGGCCACCTGGCACAGGAGCCGGGCGGAGGCGGCGTAGGAGATCTCGGCGGCCTGGAGGGCGTACTGGCGCCCGCGCGGGCCGCCCGCCTCCCACGCGGCGTGCCAGGGGACCAGGCCGAGCGTCCCCATGGGGACGAGGACGAGCCGGGGCAGCCGGCCCCGCGGCATCTCGAAGGCCTCGAGGAGCGGGCGCACGGCGGCGTACCAGGCCCAGCCGCACAGGCGGTCGAGCTGTTTGCGCAGGGAGGGCGGGGCCGCGGAGAACGCGGAGCCGGGGACCGGGCCGAGGTCGCGGGTGAGGGCGCCCGCGGGGGCGTACTCCTTCAGCGGTGCCGCGTCCTCCGTGAGCGTCGGCAGGGGTATGGCGTGCACCGTGCCGTTGGAGGTGACGACCAGGGCGGTGCCGGGCGCGTCGTCGGAGGACGGGACCAGGTAGACCAGCGCGTCCTTGGCGAGGGCGCGCAGGGCCTCGGCGATCTCGTCGGGGGCGGGCGGGTCGAGGAGCCGGGCCGCGAGGGGGGCGCCGGACTCGGTGTCGGTGAGCGCGGTGAGGACGCGGCGGCGCAGGGTGCTGGGGACGGCGAGGGGCGCGCGGACGGCCGTCAGCGGGTCGGTCGGCCGGTCGGCGGCGTCCGCGCCCGTGGCCCGCCATTCCTCGGCGAGGTCGGCCCGGCCCGCCGTGGTGAGGAGGTCGGGCACGGTGGTGGAGGTCAGCGCGGCGTGCAGGACCAGGCCGCGGCAGGCGTCGAGGGCCTGGAGCGCCTCCTCGGGGCGGTCGTCCTTGAGGCACCAGCCGGCCACCTCCAGCGCCGAGCGGGTGGCGTGGGCGGCCGCGAGGGCGGCGTGGTCGGTGCCGGACTGGAGCAGTGCGGCCCAGGCGTGGCCGCGCAGGGACGTCAGGCCGAGGGTGCGGGCGGTGGCGCGGTCGCGGCGGTGGAGGTCGTCGCGGGTGCGGTGGGCACGGGCGAGCGCGAGGCCGATCTCGGCGTACAGGCGGTGTTCGGGCCCGCCCGCCTCGGCGAACCCGCGCTCCAGGAGTTCGATGCCCCGGGCCAGCCGCTCTCGACGGCGGACGCGGTCGAACTCCAGGCCGGACAGGGCGCAGTGGGCGATGCCGAGGCAGTGGCCGTATCTGAGGCGGCTGTCGCTGCCCGGCTCGGACAGCTCGTGGGCCTCCTTGAGCAGGCCGATCGCCTCCGCGATGCCGGGTCCGTCCATGGCGGCCCCGGCCCGGGTGAAGCGGGTGATGCCGGAGTCGCCGAGCACCCAGGCGCGGTGGTCGCGGGGCAGTCTGCGGGCCTGGCGGCGCAGTTCGGCCGCGCCGGGGCGGCCGGGGAGCGGTGGCAGGGGCGGGGCGCCGAGGGTGCGGGCGAGGTTGTCGCGGGCGGCACGGGCGTTCTCCAGCGCGGTGTAGATCTCGATGCGGGAGGGGTCCTCCTCGCTCATGGCGGCGTGGCCCTCGGTGAGCGCGGCGATGTGCCGGTCGGCGGCGGCCAGGTCGCCGCGCTGGATGGCGGTGTGCGCGTCGAAGCCGGCCTGCTGGAGGTCCATCATGCGGCGCAGATGCCCGGGCAGGGCGGGGTCGTCGCGCAGCCGGCGCCAGGTCCGGGCGCCCGCCTCCATGTCGTCGGCGGCGCCGCCGGTCTGGCCGCGCTGGGTCTGTGCCATGAGCCGGGCCATGGCGAGGCCGTAGCCGCCGTGGCCGTCGGCCTCCGGGACACCTGCCTCCTGCGCCCGGTCGAAGTGGGCGAGCACCTCGTCGAGGCCCGCGCCGGTGCCGACGGTCGTCTCCTCGTGCAGCCGGGCCATGCCGGCGACGACGTGTGCCTGTCCGCGCCAGGCCGGGTCCCGCTCGGCGCGTTCGAGCACCGCCTCGGTCAGCTCCCGCCGGTGTTCGACGGTGATGTAGGTGCCCTCCGGGTCGACGACGGTGAGGTTGCACAGCATCATCGCGGCGAGCTGGGCCCGGCCCGCGCTGCCCGGTTCGGCGGCGCGCAGCTGGGCGAGGGCCTTCTCGAAGCCCTCGATACGGCGTTTGCGGCCGGTCACGTCCCGTTCCATGCCGCGCAGGAATTCCTCCTCGCCGAAGTCGAGGAAGGCGCGTCCCTCGCGCAGGTCGTCGAGCATCGTGTCGACGGTTCCGCGGAACGCCTCCGCGTCGAGGCCCTCCGGGAGTCCGTCGTCGGTCCGGGCGAGGAGTCCGTGCTCGGCGAGGGTGAAGCGGGCCCAGCCGTCCAGCATGAGGGCCGACTGCGTCAGTTCGTGGTTGCCGTGCTGTCCGTCCAGGAGCCGTCCGGCGGCCTCCAGGACGTCCTGGGCCCGGCGCGGGTCCGGGTCGTCGTGGTAGCGGGCCTGCTGGAGGAGGGCGAGGAACAGGGCGGCGGGCGCGACCTCGCCGTCGCGGTCCGGGTCCCACTCGGTCACGGACCGCCGTACCAGCGCGATCCCGCGGTCCCGGCCCTCGGCGTCGTCGCGTTCGGCGGCCCGCTCGTACAGCAGCCGTCCGAACGCGTCGAGGTACTGGGGCAGCAACTGGGCCTCGGCGCCGGGACGGTCGAGCAGCCGGCGCAGTTCGACCTCGGCGGCGAGGGCGTGCCCGACGTCCTTCCAGGTGGACCAGATCACGGCGCGTACGAAGATGGCGTTGACCTCGGCCTCGAAGGCCCAGTCGGGCTCGGGGCCGCCCGCCCTGCGGGCCTCGGTGAGGGCCGTGTCGAAGGCGTCCCGGGCCGTCTCCAGCTCCTGCTGGTCGCCGGTGGCCCGGCCGTGCAGCATCGTGGCGAGGCCCATGCTGTAGCGGATGTGCGGGAGGTCCTGGGGCCCGGCCGTGCCGAGTACGGCGCGGTAGTGCGCGGCCGACTCGGCGGCGGCTTCCAGGTCGCCGTACCGGCGGGCCCGTTGCAGCTGGAGGAAGCCCAGTGCCGTCCGCAGGTCGGCCTCCTCCTCCCCGTCCGGTGCCACGTCGTCCAGCGCGTCGGCGTGGCGGCGCAGGGCCTCGTCGAGGGCGTCCCGGTCCGGGGCGGCGAGGTAGCGGGTCTTGGCGCAGACGGCGAGCAGATACCGGCCCCACGCCCGCTCGTTGCCGAAGTCGGGGTCGTCGGCCGCCAGCCCGTCGACCCCGGCCCGCAGCAACTCCCAGCCCTCGTCGAGGAGTCGGCGCTCCCCCTCCTCCTCGTACTGCACGGCCCGCAGGTGCCCGAAGCGGATCCGCCAGGCCGACCACACCGGCTCCGCGCCGGGATTGCGGAAGGCGTGCTCGAACGCGTCGGCGGCCAGGGCGAATTCCTCGTCGTCGGCGCCCCGGGCGCGCAGCAGATACAGCCGGTGGCTCAACTCGCCCGCGTATCCGCACATGCCGGGCGCGTCCGGGTCGCCGGAGGACAACTGGGCCAGCGCGTCGAGCACTTGGTCGCGCTCGGCGGCCAGTTCTTCGAGGAGGTCGTCGGTCACAGGGCCCATCCTGCCCGGACGGTCAGCCCAGTACGGCCAGGGCGTCGATCTCGATCAGCAGGCCCTTGGGGAGACCGACGTACACCGTCGTACGAGCGGCCGGAGGCTGGGTGAGCCCCTGCTCCTCGAAGTAGGCATCGTAGATCTCGTTCATCTCCGCGAAGTGCGCCGTGTCCGTCAGATAGACGCGGAGCATCATCACGTCGTCCCAGCTCGCGCCGCCCTCCCGAAGGACCGCCTCGACGTTGGCGAAGGTCTGGAGGGTCTGCTCGCGCAGGCTGGGCCCGGCGGGCGTCGGGGGCCTGCCCTCCTCGGCCGGGAGGAAGCCGACCTGACCGGCCACCTGGAGGATGTTGCCCTTGCGCACACCGAAGGAGAACTTGGCCGGAGGGGTGTTGTGGGTCTTCGGGTTGAGTGCGATCTTGTCCGTCATACGGGGTCCTTTACCGGAGTTCTGCCGGAGTATTCGCCGCTGATCGCGTCCGCGGTACGACGCACCAGCGGGAGCAGGGTGAGGATTTCCTCGGCGGTGACGACGACGTTCGGCGCGGAGAGCGACATCGCGGCGACCACCCGGCCGTCGGCGCCCCGGACGGGGGCCGCGACACAGTTGATGGACTCCTCGTGGCCGCCGAGGTCGGTGGCCCAGCCCTGTTCGCGCACCTTGTCCAACTCCCGTAGGTAGGCGGGGGCGTTGGGTGTCGAGCGGGCCGTGTACATGGGGTATTCGAGCCGCTCCGCGACCGCGCGGCGCTCGGGTTCGGGCAGATCGGCGAGCAGCAGCTTGGCCACGGCCGCGACGGTGATGGCGACGGGCTTGCCGATCCGTGAGTACATGCGCACGGGGTAGCGGCTCTCGACCTTGTCGAGGTAGAGCACCTCGTTCTCCTCGTACACCGCGAGATGGACGGTGTGTCCGCACTGCTCGTTGAGGCGGACGAGGTGGGGGTGGGCGATCTCGCGGACGTCGAGGTTCTCCATCGCCTCCTGGGCGAGGGCGAAGAGGCGGGCGCCGAGGCGGTAGCGCTGGTCGGACTGGCGGTAGACGAGGCCGTGCTCGTGCAGGGTGCGCAGCAGCCGCAGCGCGGTGGACTTGTGCACGCCGAGCCGGTCGGCGACCCGGCCGAGGTCGGCGGGGCCCTCGGCGAGCAGCGGCAGGATGCTCAGCGCGCGGTCGACGGTCTGGCTCATGGGGTGATCGCCTCCTCCGGGGCCCGGTCGGCCCGCGTCCAGCCGGGGCCGAGTCGAAGTCTCCCCCACGACTCCTCGTCCAGGGCGGCGAGCCGGTCGGCGTGGTCGCGGGAGGGGGGTGCGGCGAGGTCGCCGGGCACGGTGAGCGCGGCGGCGGCCATGAGGTGGCCGTGCCGCAGGCGGTCGCGTACGGGCAGTCCGCGCAGGGTGGCGGAGAGGAAGCCCGCGGCGAAGGCGTCGCCGGCGCCGACGGCGGCCACGACGTCGACGGAGAGGGCGGGGACGAAGGCGACTCTGTCCTGGTCGTGGACGGTCGCTCCGGCACCGCCCTGCTTGACGACCAGCACCGTGGGAGCGGGCAGGGCCGTGCGGATGGCGTCGGGGCCGTCCAGGCCCCACAGCTGGGCCGCCTCGTCCTCGCCCACGAACACGATGTCGGCCCCGCGGGCCAGATCGAGGAGGACCCGCGCGCCGGTGCCGTCCGGCCACAGTCCCGGCCGGTGGTTGACGTCGAAGGAGACCAGCGGCCGCCCGGCACCGGGGGCGGTGAGCGCCCGTACCAGTTCCAGGCAGTCGGCGGAGAGCGCGGCGGTGATGCCGGTCAGGTGCAGCACGCGCGCCGCGCGCACCGCCGCCAGGTCCACGTTCCCCGGAGCCATCGCCGAGGCCGCCGATCCGGCGCGGTAGTACGCCACCTCGTGGTCGCCGGCCGCCCGGTCGCCTGCCGTGCGGAAGTAGAGGCCCGTGGGCCGCTCCGGGTCGCGCCGCACGGAGGCGACGTCGACGCCGTACGCCCCGATCGTCTCGACGAGGTGGTCGCCGAAGCCGTCCGACCCGACCCGGCTCACCCAGCGCGCCGGATGTCCGGCGGCGGCCAGGACGCAGACCACGTTGGACTCGGCGCCGCCGATGGCGCGGTCGAAGGCGGGGACGTCGGCGAGGCGGCCGGGCCGGGTGGGCAGGAACGTGACCATGGACTCGCCGAGCGCGACGACGTCCACGACGGCGGGGGCGACAGCCGTGTCGTCAGTAGCGTCCAGGATGATGGCTCCTGACTCCTGTCGATGTACGGGCCGCGGCGGCTCCGTTGACCCGGTTGTCGGCGAGATGCTAGACACCGATCAGCGCCATACGCAATGAACGTTGCATATGTTGCAACCACCCTGAGAGGGAGGCTCCATGAGCACCGAAGCGCTCGCCCGGCTGGCCGAGGAACGCGTCGACCACCGCTTCAAGGGCCTTCCCCCGGACGCCGACGGCCTGACCGTCGGCGAGCTCGCGGCCGAGCGGCGCAACCTCTTCACCGACGGCTTCACCACGCCCGTCCTCGCCCTGTCCGCCGAGCGCCTGGAACACAATCTGAGGCTGATGGAGACCTACGCGGCCCGGCACCACCTCGCCTTCGCCCCGCACGGCAAGACCTCCATGGCCCCGCAGCTCTTCCGGCGCCAAATCGAGCACGGCGCCTGGGGCATCACGCTCGCGCTCCCGCACCAGGTGCGGGTGGCACGGGCGTTCGGGATCGAGCGGGTGTTCCTCGCCAACGAGCTGGTGGACACGGCGGCGCTGCGCTGGATCTCCGCCGAGCTGGACGCCGACCCGTCGTTCCGCTTCATCTGCTACGTCGACTCCGTGCGCGGGGTGGAACTGATGGACGCGGCCCTGCGCGGCGCGGCCCGTCCGGTGGACGTCGTCGTCGAGCTGGGCGCGGGCGAGGGTGCCCGCACCGGCACGCGCACGGACGCGGATTGCGCGGCGGTCGCGGACGCGGTGGCGGGCGCGCGGACGCTGCGCCTGGTGGGCGTGGCGGGCTACGAGGCCCAGGTCCCCGGCGCCGCGGTGGACCCGGTGCGGGCGTGGCTGCGCCGGCTGACCGGGATCGCCGTGGAGTTCGACAAGGCGGGGCGGTTCGCGCGGGCGGACGAGATCGTGGTGAGCGCGGGCGGCAGCGAGTGGTTCGACGCGGTCGCCGACGTCTTCGCCGAGATCCCCCAACTCTCCCTGCCGGTGCTGAAGTTGCTGCGCTCTGGCGCCTACGTCTCGCACGACGACGTGCACTACCGCAGGCAGACCCCGTTCAACCGGGTGCCCGAGGAGGGCGCCCTGGAGCCCGCGTTCCGGCTGTGGGCGCAGGTGGTGTCCCGCCCGTCGGCGAGCGAGGCGTTCGTCAACGCGGGCAAGCGGGACGCCGCCCACGACCTCGACCTGCCGGTCGCCCAGGTGGTACGCAGGGACGGTGTCGAGCGCCCGGCGGCCGGGATCGAGGTGACCGCCCTGTCCGACCAGCACCTGTGGCTGCGCACCGGACCGGAGGCGGACGTCGAGGTCGGCGACTGGCTGGGCATCGGCCTGTCCCACCCCTGCACGTCCTTCGACAAGTGGCAGCTGATCCCGCTGGCCGAGGCGGACGGGACGGTCGTCGACTACATCCGTACGTTCTTCTAGGAGGTCACCGCTCGTGGAGCAGCTCGTCGTCCGGGACGCGGACGTGGTGGACGGCAGCGGGGAGCCCTCGTACCGCGCCGATGTGGTGATCGACGACGGCCGTGTCGTCTCGATCGTCAAGGAGGCGGCGGCCGCGGGCTGTCAGCGCCCCCAGGCCATGCGGGAGCTGGACGCCGAGGGCCTGGTCCTGGCCCCCGGCTTCATCGACATGCACGCCCACAGCGACCTCGCCCTGCTGCGCGACCCCGACCACAGCGCCAAGGCGGCGCAGGGCGTGACGCTGGAGGTGCTCGGCCAGGACGGGCTGTCGTACGCGCCGGTCGACGACCGTACGCTCGACGAGATGCGCCGGGCGGTCGCCGGCTGGAACGGGTACGGCGAGGACGTCGACTTCGACTGGCGGTCGGTGGGCGAGTACCTGGACCGGCTCGACCGCGGAATCGCGGTCAACGCGGCCTATCTCGTCCCCCAGGGCACGGTCCGCGCGCTCGCCGTCGGCTGGGAGGACCGTGAGGCCACGCCCGAGGAGCTGGACCGGATGCGGCAGCTGGTCGCCGAGGGCATGGCACAGGGCGCGGTCGGCATGTCGTCCGGGCTCACCTACACGCCGGGCATGTACGCCAGGGACAGCGAACTGACCGAGCTGTGCCGGGTGGTGGCGTCCTACGGCGGCTACTACTGCCCGCACCACCGCTCGTACGGCGCGGGCGCCCTGGAGGCGTACGCGGAGATGGTGGAGCTGGCCCGGCAGGCCGGTTGCCCGCTGCATCTCACCCACGCCACCATGAACTTCGGCGTCAATGAGGGAAGGGCGCCCGAACTGCTCGCGCTGCTCGACGACGCCCTGGCCGCCGGTGCCGACATCAGCCTCGACACGTATCCCTACACGCCCGGCTGCACGACGCTCGCCGCGCTGCTGCCGAGCTGGGCGGGCGAGGGCGGCCCGGAGGCGGTCCTCGCCCGGCTCGCCGACGAGGCGGCCGCCGAGCGGATCCGGCACCACCTGGAGGCCGTCGGCTCGGACGGCTGCCACGGCGTGCCGGTGGACTGGGACACGATCGAGATCTCGGGCGTGACGGACCCGGCGCTCGGGGAGTACGTCGGCCGTACGGTCGAGGAGTCGGCGCAGCTGCGCGGCGAGGCCCCCTGGACGACCGCGCGCCGGCTGCTGGTCGAGGACCGGCTCGGTTCGACGGTCCTGCATCACGTCGGCCACGAGGAGAACGTCCGGGCGATCATGCGCCACCGCGCGCACACCGGCGGCTCGGACGGCATCCTCCAGGGCGCCAAGCCGCATCCCCGGGCGTACGGCGCCTTCCCGCACTACCTCGGCCGGTATGTGCGGGAGCTGGGCGTGCTGTCCCTGGAGGAGTGCGTCGCCCATCTCACCGCACGGCCCGCGGCCCGGCTGCGCCTGCCGGACCGCGGGCTCGTCCGTGAGGGGTACCGCGCCGACCTGGTCCTGTTCGACCCGGAGACGGTCGCGGCGGGGTCCACCTTCGAGCAGCCGCGCGCGCTGCCCTCCGGCATTCCCCACGTCCTGGTCGACGGCCGGTTCGTGATCGAGGACGGGCGCCGGACGGACATACTGGCGGGGCGGGCGGTCCGCCGGACTCCGGTGTGACCGCCCGCGCCCCGCTCCCCGCTCCCCGCTACGGCTTGGGCAGCGTGCAGCCGCTTGCGCTCAGGTTCAGCTTGTTGCCGGTGGTGAAGCAGGCCGGGATGTTGTAGGTCTCCTGGGCGTAGTTGATGCCGTAGCGGACGGTCACGTTGCCGTTCGCGTCGACCTCGCAGGGGTTGTTGTCGGTGCAGCGCTGACCGTCCTCGTTGCCGGTGTTGTTGACGGCGACGACCTTGCCGGTGGCGTTGTCGATGACCGGGGACCCCGAGGTGCCGCCGATGGTCTGGCAGGCGGAGGTGTAGCGGACCGAGTCCTTCCAGGTCCAGCTGCCCTCCTTGAGGCGGTAGACGAACCCGTCGATGTTGCAGGCGTAGGTCCGCTTCCAGTAGCCGGAGACGACGGTGATGGCGGTTCCGGCGGTCGGGTGCGTGTCCTGCACCGTCAGCGCGTCGATCCCGTACGAGCTCTTGATCTGCGCGTACGTCCGGGTCAGCTGGTAGATCGTGACGTCCGTGTCGGTCATCGTCGAGTACGCGACCTTGCTGGCGCGCAGTGTCGCGACCCGCGTGGCCGACGCGTTGAGCAGACCGAAGCTGCGGCTGGAGGCCTGGTCGACGATGACCTCGCCGGGCGACGGGAAGCCGGTCTCCAGGCAGTGGCCGTTGGTCATGACCAGCGCCGGGTCGCTGTCCGCGGAGGCCGGGAAGCGGATGACGGAGCCGGAGCAGTTGCTGAGCGAGACGGTGCCGGCGAAGTTGACGGCCTTGAGCGTGGGTGCCGCGCTCTTCGTCTCCGTGGCCGTCTTCTGCGTCGCCGTGGCGGCCGCCGCGGGTGCCATGCCCGCCCCGGTGATCACCAGGGTGGCGAGCGCGGCAAGGAGAGGCTTGTTCATGTGGGGGTCCCCTCTGCAGACGTGAGCGACCGGAGATCTTCCGGTCACCTGCCGTCTTGTCATGTGCATTGTGAGGGGCGCCCGACGCGGGCGGCAAGAAGTCGTATGCGGTCCGCACGTAGCGGACCGCACACCCAACTCACCTCAAAAGACGTCTACTTGGGGTACTTGGTTCGGCCCCAGCCACGCCCGGGACGGCCACCCTGGTCGCCGCCCTGGTCGTCCTGACCGCCGCCCGAGGTGGCGGTCGCCGACGGACGGGCGGTGACCCTGGCGGGGGCGGACGACGCGGACGGGGCACCGCCGCCTGCGGAGGGGCTCGCCGAGGCCTTCGGGGTCGCGCTCGCGGAGGGGGCGGGAGCCTGCGTCGCGCCGTCCGAGGGGGCGGTGGCGGCCGGCGCGCCGGACGACCGCGCGCCGGTGGGCGACCCGGAGTCGTCCTTGGCGCTCGAACCGCTGCGCTCGCCCTGGTCCTGCGGCCCGCCCGACGAGGACCCCGAGAAGGCGGACACCCCCGCGATCACGGCGAGGGAGACGGCACCCACGGCACCGGCGGCCACCGCGATCCGGCGCCGCGACGCGCCGCGCCTGCTCCGCGCTCGCCGCGCCGCGGCACGGCCCTGTCCCGCCGGCGCGCCCAGGGGCGCGCCCTCGGGCATGCCGGCCGGCGCGACCGGCGCGGCCGACACCGGAGCCGGCAGCAGGGCCGTCTCGTCGGCCACCCGGGGCAGCTCGCACGTCTCGTCGTACGCGTTCTGCCAGCCGTGCGCGGTCGCCGGATCGGCGTACGCGTCGTACGCGGGCGCCGCCGCGGCCTGCGGGTGGTAGACGTTCGGTACCGCCGCGGGCCCACCGCCCGCGGGACCCGCCTCGTGGGCGTCGCGCGCCCCGGGCGTGCCGTTCGCGTCGTTCACACCCTCGGCCCCGTTTCCGTGCTGGCGATGGCTGGACATGGCCGAGAATTCTAGGTACGAGAGGGGCGGCTGGGACAGCTACCGGCGATAACAGCACAAAACGCTTTGTCTCACGTGGTGGAAAACACGGCCCATGGGGCGTTACCGGGCCGTAAGCTCACGGACATGCAGGTGATCCAGTCGACGAAGCTCGCCAACGTCTGTTACGAGATCCGGGGCCCGGTTCTTGAGGAGGCGATGCGTCTTGAGGCGGCCGGCCACCGCATCCTCAAGCTGAACACCGGCAATCCGGCGGCGTTCGGCTTCGAGTGCCCGCCCGAGATCCTGGAGGACATCCTCCGCAACGTCTCCACGGCGCACGGCTACGGCGACGCGAAGGGCCTGCTGGCCGCCCGCCGCGCGGTCGTCATGCACAACCAGACCATCGGCATCGAGACGGACGTCGAGCACGTCTTCATCGGCAACGGCGTCTCCGAGCTGATCGTGATGGCGATGCAGGGCCTGCTGGACGACGGCGACGAGGTCCTCGTACCGGCGCCGGACTACCCCCTGTGGACGGCGGCCGTCTCCCTCTCCGGCGGTACGGCGGTCCACTACCGCTGCGACGAGCAGTCCGACTGGATGCCCGACCTCGCCGACATCGAGCGCAAGGTCACCGACCGCACCAAGGCGATCGTCATCATCAACCCGAACAACCCGACGGGCGCGGTGTACGACGAGTCGGTGCTCAAGGGCCTGACGGACATCGCCCGCCGGCACAATCTGCTGGTCTGCTCGGACGAGATCTACGACAAGATCCTCTACGCGGACGCGACGCACATCCCGACCGCGTCCGTCGCCCCCGACCTGCTGACACTGACCTTCAACGGCATGTCGAAGGCGTACCGGGTGGCCGGCTACCGGGTCGGCTGGATGTCGATCTCCGGCCCGCGCGCGCACGCCGACTCCTACATCGAGGGTCTGACGATCCTGGCGAACATGCGCCTGTGCGCGAACATGCCGGGCCAGCACGGGGTCGTGGCCGCGCTGAGCGGCCGCCAGTCGATCAGTGACCTGGTGCTGCCGGGCGGGCGGCTGAAGGAACAGATGGACACCGCCTACGAGCTGCTGACCCAGATCCCCGGCGTGACATGCGTACGGCCGAAGGGCGCGCTGTATCTCTTCCCGCGTCTGGACCCCCAGGTCTTCAAGATCAAGGACGACCGTCAGATGGTCCTCGATCTCCTCCGCCAGGAAAAGATCATGGTCGTCCAGGGCACCGGCTTCAACTGGCCGGAGCCGGATCACTTCCGCGTGGTGACACTGCCGTCGGTGGGGGACCTGCGCGACGCCGTGAGCCGGATCGGCACCTTCCTGGACGGATACGGCCAGCCGTAGCCGGTGGACCGCAATCCGTGACAGGACTCAACTTTAGACGAAATCTAAGCTAGGATGGCTTCCTGTCAGAGCACAGGAGGCCATTCATGTACGAACCGATCCGCACCAAGTCGGTCCACAGCACGATGGCCGGCACCACCTCGGACTTCCCCCACCGGTCGCGCGAGGAGGAGCTGGACATCCAGCTCGCGGGACATCTCGCGGCCCTGCTCGCCGTCACGGACGAGCTGCGGGCGCTCGCGCCCTCCGGCGACCTGGACCTGGCGGCCGAACGGCTCGCCGAGCAGGTGGCCCGGCTGCGCGGCGGGCGCACCCCGGCCCGCGCACCCGGCACCGGGCCCGACTCCCGGCCCACGGCCCTGCACGAGCGGGCCCACACCCTCGCCGGTCGCGCCCTCGTCGTCGCGGCCTCCCGCGCCGATACGGCGGCGGCGATCCTGTCCGCCGAACGCATGGACGCGCACACCGCCGCGCTGGCCGACCCGAAGGAACTCAGCGCGGCCCACTGACCCCTCGCCCGGGGTCCCTCGTCGGCCCCGGTCCGCGTGCACCCGCAGCGACGCGCGGACCGGGCGCCATTTTTTTTGTGATACGACGCGTACATTCGGGTGGACTGCGCGTCCCTCATGCCCGCCAAACGGCGGCCGCGTCACCACTGCCTCGTAACGTCGGTGGAAATGACGGTGGTTCGGACTCCGACCCCCCATCGTCCCTCACTATTCCACGAGATGTGACAAAGTGAAACGTAGGCAATTGTTGGTGGGGCTCTTCGCTGTGGCCGGGGTTGCCACCGGAGTGACGTCGTGGGCGATTCTTTCCTACTCGGCAGTGTCCCCGGACGCCAAGGCCCCGTCATCGGCGGACCAGAACCTGCGTGACGCCGATACGCTTTTGCAGGCCGGCATCGCGCAGCAGCAGAACCATGACATCGAAGGGGCCGACCGCACCTACCGGCGCGTCCTGGAGCTGGACCCGCAGAACAAGTACGCCTGGTACAACCTGGGAGTCATGGCGCACCAGGCCGGCCGGGCGGCCGATGCCCGTGCGGACTACGACAAGGCCCTGAAGATCGACCCGGTGTTCTCGTCGGCTCTGTTCAACGAGGCGCTTCTGGTGGAGTCGAGCGATCCCGACCAGGCCGGCGAACTCCTGAAGCGTGTCATTGCCGGAAATCCCAGTGCGGCCACGGCACATCTTCACCTCGGACGAATCCGGGCACAGCAGAACCGTGACAAGGACGCCGCGAACGAGTTCCGGCGCGCAATCACCGCCGATCCCTCACTGCGTTCCCAAGTGCCGGAGGAATTCCGGTGATTCCCGACCCCGTAACCCCCTCACCGACATCGAGCCAAGCAGGGAGCAACAGATGACGTCGACCGCGACACCGAGGTTCTCCGTCTTCACCCCCAGCCACCGGCCCCGTTTCCTCGATGAGTGCCTGGCGACCCTGCAGGCGCAGACCTGTTCGGACTGGGAGTGGATCGTCCTGCTCAACAACGGCGCCCGGTGGCGGCCGGAGCGGCCCGACGACCGGGTCCGCATCGAGATCGCGGACGACGTCGACGGCGTGGGGGCCGCGAAGCGCAGGGCCTGTGAACTGGCGCGCGGCGAGATCCTCGTGGAACTCGACCACGACGACCTGCTCGCGAAGGCGTGCCTGGCGGAGCTCGGCAAGGCGTTCGACGAGCATCCCGACGCCGTCTTCGTCTACAGCAACACCGCGCAGATCGACGAGGACGGGAAGCGGGACGACAGCCGCTTCGACGAGACGTTCGGCTGGCAGTACGAGGAGGTGAAGGTCGACGGCCGCAAGCTGCTGCAGGTCGTCTCCCTGGCGCCGACGCCGCACAACGTCGCCTACATCTGGTACGCGCCCAACCACGTGCGGGCGTTCCGCAAGGAGAGCTACGAGAAGGCCGGCGGGTACGACGCCGCGCGCACGGTGCTGGACGACCAGGACCTGATGTGCCGTCTGTTCCACCTCGGCGACTTCCACCACATCAACCGCTGCCTCTACCTGCAGCGGGTGCACCCCGGGAACACCCAGCGCGACCCGGAGATCAACGCGCACATCCAGCGCGAGACGGTCGCCCTGTACGACAAGTACATCGAGGCCAACGCCCTCGCCTGGACCTACCGGCGCAAACTGATCGCGCTGGACCTCGGCGCGGCCCACCGGAAACCGCCGGGCTACGTCGGCGTGGACCGGCGGCCGGGCAAGGGTGTCGACATCGTCGCGACCCTGCCCGGGAAGCTGGACCTGCCCGACGGCTCCGTCGGTCTGATGCGGGCGGTGGACTTCCTTGAGTACGTGCCCGCGAAGGTGCCGCTGATCAACGAGCTGTACCGGCTGCTGGCACCCGGCGGCATGCTCCTCACCATGACGCCCAGCTCCGACGGCCGCGGCGCCTACCAGGACCCGACGCACACCGCCTACTACAACGAGAACTCGTTCTGGTACTACACGGACGACCAGTACCGCGCCTTCGTGCCGGACCTGGAGGCCCGGTTCCAGTCGTCGCGTCTGGTCACCTACTTCCCGAGCGAGTGGCACTCCAAGAACGACATCTCGTACGTGGTCGCCAACCTCATCGCGATGAAGGACGGCACCGCACGGTGCGGCGGCAAGCTCCTGGTCTAGACCCGTGAACCCATGAACCCCGTGAACCCGTGAACCCGTGAACCCGTGAATCCATCCACCACCATTCCATGAGATGGGACAAAGTGACACGTAGGAGATTGTGGGCAGGGCTCGTCGCGACGGCGGCGGTCGCCGCCGGGGTGACCGTCTGGGCGCTTCCCTCCCCGTCGACCGTGCCGTCGGAATCCAAGCACGCGTCGACCGTGCGGCCGGGATCCGAGCCCGCGCCCGCGACCCGGAACAGCGAGCAGACGGACGCGCTCCTGCGGTCCGCGCTCGACCGCCAGGCGCACCAGGATTTCCTCGGCGCCGCCCGGGACTACCGGCATGTGCTCGAACAGGATCCCGGGAACAAGCAGGCCTGGTACGGCATCGGCCTCATCGAGCAGCAGAACGGCAGGACGGCGGACGCCCGAGCCGCGTACGAGAAGGCCCTGGAGTCCGATCCATCCTTCATGTCCGCCCTCTACAGCGAGGCGAATCTGCTGAGGTCGAGCGATCCCGACCGGGCCATCGAGCTCTTGAGGCGTGCCGTAGCCGCCGATCCGAAGGGCACCGCGGTCCAGATGCAGCTGGGTTTCCTGCTGACGGAGCAGCACCGCAAGGACGAGGCCGTGGACGTGTACCGTCATGCGGTCGAGATCGAGCACGGGCTGCTGTCCCAAGTGCCGGAGGAGTTCCGGGATTCCGTGAGCCGATCTTCTCGATGAGTGGCCGGCGGCGCGGAGGGCGCCCTGCGGACCGTCCGGTTCCGCAGGGCGCCTTCTACTTGGGGCGGGCGCTCGCGCGTGCCGCGGCGGCCAGGTCGGCGAACGCCGGTTCCTTCAGGGCGGCCGCCAGCTGGTCGTCCCAAGGCGCGAGCGGGGCGAGGCCGGCCCGCGGCCAGTTGTCGTGGCCGAGGACGCCGAAGGCCGGGCGGGCGGCCGGACGCGGGAACTTGTCCGAGCCGACCGGGCGGATCCGCTCGGGATCGAGGCCGCTGAGCCGGAAGGTCTCACGCGCCAGACCCCACCATGTGGTGCGGTCGGCCGCCGTGCCGTGGTAGACGCCGGCCGGCGCCCGTCCGGCCGGCGCGGCCCGGCCGAGGGCGATCAGCTGCCGGGCGAGGGCCCGGGACCAGGTCGGCTGGCCGTGCTGGTCGGCCACCACGTCCAAGGTCGCGTGCCGGGTGGCGAGTTCCAGCATGGTGGCCACGAAGTTCGGGCCGTGTGCGCCGTAGAGCCAGGCGGTGCGCACGACGTAGCCGGTGTGCGGCAGCAGTTCGAGGACCGCCCGCTCCCCCGCGAGCTTGCTTCGCCCGTATGCGTTGACGGGCCCCGTCGGCGCGTCCTCGGGGTACGGCCGACGGGCGTCGCCCGGGAACACGTAGTCGGTGGAGACGTGGAGCAGAGTCGCGCCGCTGTCGGCGCAGGCGCGTGCGAGGTGCCGGACGCCCGTGCCGTTCACGGCCGTGGCCGCCGCCTCGGACCACTCGGCGCCGTCGACGTCCGTCCATGCCGCACAGTTGACGACCACTCGGTGACCGGCGACGGCGGCACGGACGGCTGAGGGGTCGGTGATGTCGAGCCGGTCGCGGCTCAGCCCCGTGACCACGGCGTCCGGATCGCCGGCGAGCTCGGCCAGCACGTCCTGCCCGAGGAGCCCGCGCGCGCCGGTCACCAGCCAGCCCGTGGTCATCGCAGCGCGGCCCTCTCCTTGAGCGGCTCCCACCAGGAGCGGTGTGCGCGGTACCAGGCGACCGTGTCGGCGAGGCCCTCGGTGAAGGACACCTGCGGGACGTACCCGAGGTGCTCGCGGATCTTGCTGTCGTCCAGGGAGTAGCGCAGGTCGTGGCCCTTGCGGTCGGCCACGTACTCGACCCGGTCCCAGCCCGCGCCGACCGCGTCCAGCAGCAGGCCGGTGAGCTTGTGGTTGCTCAGCTCGGTGCCGCCGCCGATGTTGTAGACCTCCCCGGCCCTGCCGCCGCGCAGGACCAGGTCGATGCCCCGGCAGTGGTCGGAGACATGCACCCAGTCGCGGATGTTGCGGCCGTCTCCGTAGAGGGGGACCGTCTTGCCGTCGATGAGGTTGGTGATGAAGAGCGGGACGACCTTCTCGGGGAACTGGTACGGCCCGTAGTTGTTGGAGCACCGGGTGATCACGACGTCCAGGCCGTGGGTGCGGTGGTAGGAGAGCGCCAGCAGGTCGGAGCCGGCCTTGGACGCGGAGTAGGGGGAGTTCGGCGCCAGGGGCCGGTCCTCGGTCCATGAGCCTTCGCCGATGGAGCCGTAGACCTCGTCGGTGGAGACGTGGACGAAGCGGCCGACACCGTGCCGGTGGGCCGCGTCCAGGAGCACCTGCGTGCCCATCACATTGCTGCGGACGAACGGGCCGGCCCCGTCGATCGACCGGTCGACGTGCGACTCGGCGGCGAAATGGACCACCGCGTCCTGGCCCGCCATCACCTGGTCGACCACGTCCGGGTCGCAGATGTCGCCCCGGACGAAGGTGTGTCCCGGGTGCCCCGCCACCGGTGCCAGATTGGCCTCGACGCCCGAATAGGTGAGTTTGTCGAGGACGGTGATCCGCGTTGCCGGACCCGAATTCAGTTGTCGGCGGACGAATTCCGAACCGATGAATCCAGCACCGCCGGTCACAAGGATGCGCATAGTTCTCCGAGTCCTTCTTGCTCCCCGGGAGCGGGCGCCAGGGCTTCGGGCGCCGGTTCGCGGGCGCGGGCAGAATGCGAACGGTGCCCGCGAGGCCGAGGCCTCGGGGCACCATCGCTCAGTCTCACCGGAAGCGGATGGCCGGCAGTGCGCCACCGCTCACGTGCGAGTTACAGGTTGTTGCAGACCACGTAGGCGTCGAACGTGGGCGGGGCGGTCGGCGGCAGCGCGACACCCGGCGGGATGGTCACCTGCCACCCGATGGGGGTGACTCCTGTGGAGCTGGGGATGGGCCTGCTGGTCTCGACGACGGGGGCAGGTCCATTGAATCCGCCGCCGGTGGCTTCGTCACCGGGCAGGCAGAAGACAGTCACCCCCCCATCGGCGACAGTGAACGTGTCGTGGACGACGTACGTGTGGATGGTCGCACCCTGAGCACCCTGGGCACCTTGCGCGCCTTGGGCTCCCTGAGCGCCCTGGGCTCCCTGAGCACCCTGGGCTCCCTGAGCACCCTGGACGCCGTTCGTACCGTTCGCGCCCTGAGCACCCTGGGCGCCCTGGGCTCCCTGAGCACCCTGCGGACCCTGCGGGCCCCTCGGACCCTGCGGCCCCTGCCCGCCCTGGGCACCCTGCGCGCCCTGGGCACCCTGCGGACCCTGCTTGCCCGGCTTGCCGTCATGGCCCCGCGGACCCTGAGGGCCCCGGTCGCCACCCCTGCCGGCGGCCTGTTCTTCGTGCGTGCTGGTGGAGGTCGTCGCGTGAGGCGCGGAGCTCGACCTGTGGATCGCGTCGGCAATGGCCACCGAGCTCTGCCCAACGTTGAGCGCCACCGCGAGAGCGCCCGCGGTCACCAGCGTGGCGGACCTCAGGCGTGAACTTCGGATCGTTCTACGGTTCAAGAGAACCTTCCTCAGTAACTGGGAGGGAGTCAGACCGCAAGCGCGCGCACCCGGTGCGCTTTTTTCGCATGCGCGTCACGTCGCCTCTGGCTACGGACGAATCCATTCTTAAACTCGCGGCAATTGAAAGGTCACGGGTCACGCCACGAGTTGCGTGAGGATCACCCGTGCGGCCTCAATGAACCTACTTTCTCCGTGCCTTCCTCATGGATTCCTTCGGCGAGCGCTCGGCGATACGTGACGCAGTCCTCGAAGGAAGGCAGCAGACCTTGTCGCCCGGCCTCCTCCAGCGTGGGCGCGGATGCGTCCTTGTCGGAAAGGTGCGGGACGAGTTCCTCGGGCCAGGCGATGGCCAGATCGGGGTCGAGCGGGTTGATCCCGTATTCACGGTGCGGCGCATATCCCGCTGAACAGAGGTAGACGACGGTGGAATTGTCCTCCAGCGCCATGAAGCCATGGCCCAGGCCCTCCGAGATATAGACGCAGCGGTTCGTCGTGTCGTCGAGAGGGACCGCTTCCCATTTCCCGAAGGTCGGAGAACCGATACGGATGTCGACCACCACGTCGAGGACGGCGCCGCTGACGCAGGTGACGTACTTGGCCTGGCCCGGTGGGACCGATGCGTAGTGGATGCCGCGGAGAGTGCCGAGAACGGAGCGCGAGCAGTTGGCCTGCTCAAGTCGGAGTCCCTGGCCGGTGGAATCTCGAAACTGTTCCGCCTTGAACCACTCATGGAATCCGCCCCTGGTGTCCATGAACACCTTGGGCGTGTCCACCCAGGCCCCTTCGATGCCAAGTGGCTCCATGGGGATGCTCCTTTCCGCCGCGCATTCGGTTCAGGGACGGCCCGTCGGTTCCTCGTGGCGCGCCGCGCCGCCTCTCTGCGGCACGACGACAGGCCGGTAGTCCTCCAGCAGCCCGAGCAGGTAGTGGCCGTATCCGCTCTTGAGCAGCGGCCGGGCCAGTTCCCTGAGCCGGTCGTCATCGATCAGGCCGGCGCGCCACACCGCTTCCTCCACGCACCCGACCTTGAAGCCCTGGCGCTCCTCGATCACCCGGACGAACTCCGACGCCTGCATCAGGGAGGTGAAGGTCCCGGTGTCCAGCCATGCGGTGCCCCGGTCCAGCCGGGTCACCTGCAGCGTCCCGGCTTCCAGATAGACCCGGTTGAGGTCGGAGATCTCCAACTCAGCCCGGGCGCTGGGGCGCAGACCGCGGGCGACCTCCACGACGTGACGGTCGTAGAAGTAGAGGCCGGGCACGGCGTAGCGGGACTTCGGGCGGGCCGGTTTCTCCTCGATGGACAGCGCCCGGCCCGCCTCGTCGAACTCCACGACCCCGTAGGCGGAGGGGTTGGCGACCGGGTAGGCGAACACCCTTCCGCCCTTGAGGTCGTCGTGGCGGGCCAGCCGGGTGCCGAGGCCGCTCCCGTAGAAGATGTTGTCGCCCAGGATCAGGGCCACCGACTCGTCGCCGATGAAGTCGGCCCCCAGGAGGAAGGCCTGGGCGATGCCCTCCGGGCGCTCCTGCGCCATGTATGCGAGCCGCAGGCCGAGTTGACGGCCGTCGCCGAGCAAGCGGCGGAACTGGTACTGGTCTTCGGGGGTGGTGATGACAAGAATCTCGTGCACACCGGCCATCACCAGTGTGGAAAGCGGGTAATAGACCATCGGTTTGTCGAAGACCGGCAGCAGCTGCTTCGACACCGAGCGGGTCAGTGGCCACAGTCGCGAACCGGTGCCCCCGGCCAGAAGAATTCCGCGCATGGCAGCACCCTAGGCGAATTGCCCTTGATTCCCGGTTTGTTACACGTCACCGAGGAATGTTTCGGACATACTGATCGCCGTCGCGCCCGGATGCCGTCCGGGCGGCGCGATCGAGCGCGACCTGAACGGAGTCCGGAATGCCCGACACAGCCGCCGAGGCCCCCCGCCGGAACACCGCCGATTCGACGGTGCTGGCACTGGCCGCGTACATCACGGTGACGGTGGCCGTCCTGGTCCGAATTTTTCTGCTGCCCGGTGAGTCATGGGACTTCGAGAACTTTCTCCAGCCCTGGTACTGGCACATCGTGAGCCACGGCGGGTTCCACGCGCTCGCCGATCCCAGTTTCTCGGACTACAACGTCCCCTACCTCTATCTGATGGCCGCAGTGACCTATCTGCCGCTGTCGTCGCTGGTGGCCATCAAATGGGTCTCGGTGCTCTTCGACCTGGCTCTGGCGTACTACACCTTCCGGACCGTGTCCCTGTTCCGGCCCACGCGCCGCTGGACGGCCCTCGGTGCGGGCGCGGTCGTGCTCTTCCTGCCCACCGTGGTCACCAACAGCGCCTGGTGGGGACAGTGCGACGCCGCCTACACGGCCTTCCTCGTCGGCGGGATCTCCTATGTGCTGCGCCACCGGCCGTGGTGGGCGTGCACGTTCTTCGGGATCGCGCTGGCGTTCAAGTTCCAGGCCGTCTTCCTCTTCCCCTTCCTGCTCGTGCTGGTGGCGGTGGGACGGGTGCCGTGGCGGAGCCTGCTCGCCGTTCCCGCGGTGTACCTCGCGTTCGATGTTCCGGCCCTCCTGATCGGCGCCGATCCGGGGCAGTTGCTGTCGGTCTACGCCCGGCAGACGGACACGTACCACTTCCTCACCATCAACGCGCCGTCCGTCTACCAGTTCGTGTCGGTGCCCGGTGACACCGATCCCGTGCGCAGCGCGGGCGTGCTGGTCGCGGGAGTGCTGGTGACGCTGCTGATGGGGCTGGCGGTCCGCTCCCTGCGGCGCGGCCGGGGCGGCGTGCCGGGCTCCGGCCTTCGCCTGCCGGAACTCACGGACACCCAGGTCGTGCTGCTGGCCGCCTGCTCCGCGACCGTGGTGCCGTTCCTGCTGCCTTCCATGCACGAGCGGTACTTCTACGCCGCGGACGTGCTCACCGTGATGGCCGCGCTGCGCCGGCCCCGGCAGCTCTGGTACGTGCCGGTGCTGGTGCAACTCGCCTCGTTCGGCAGCTATCTGAAGACCATCGCCCCGGAGCTGTCGCCGTATCTGTCGATGCCCGCACACGGCGCGCTGATGCTGCTGGCGTCGGTGTTCGTGCTCCGCACGACGGTCCAGGAGCTCCGCCGCGAGCCCGAGGCACCGGCCCTGCCCAGCCAGCCGACCACCGACGGCACCGCGGCCGAGGCGGCCCGGACCTAGGGGGCCCGGGCCTAGGAGGTCCGGACCTAGGGCCTGTCCGGCGGATCAGGCCGGCTCCAGGCAACGGTGCCTCATCAGCGCAGGTGAGCGGGGCATGGTGCGTCCAGCTGCAAGGCGGAGGAGGGCGTCGACGCGATGGGGGTCCCCCCTGTTCGAGCGCAGTCGAGAACTTGGGGGAGTCGGCAACCGACGACAACGCCTGGGGGTCCCCCCTGCTCGAAGAGCTTGGGGGAGGGCGTGCCATGCCCCGCGACTCCGGCATGATCCGCCGGACAGGCCCTAGCGCTCAGCCGCCGAAGAAGTCCTGCCGGGTCCCGTGGCCGCGTCGCGGGCCCGGCCAGGAGATGCCCTGCACCGGCGTGCGCGCCGCGCCGGTGTCGTCGGCGACGAAGTAGGTCGGGCGTTGCTGGACGGCGGAGTAGACACGGCCGATGTACTCGCCGAGCACGCCCAGACAGATGAGCTGGACGGCGCCGATGAAGAGCACGGCGATGATCAGGGAGGCCCAGCCGGGGGTGGTGTCGCCCGCCGTGTACACGGCCAGCGTGTACACGAGCGTGCCGAGGCAGACGAAGAAGGCGAGCGTGCCGAGCCAGGTGGCCAGGCGCAGCGGGGCGACGGAGAAGCTGATGATGCTGTCGACCGCCAGCAGGACCATCTTGCGCAGGGGGTACTTGGTGTGGCCGGCGACGCGTTCGTCGCGGTGGTAGGTGACCTCTCCGCTGGGGAAGCCGAACCAGGGCACCAGAAGCCGGTACACCTGTGGCTGGTCGGGCAGGGCCTTCAGGGCGTCGAGGACATTGCGCGACAGCAGGCGGAAGTCGCCGGCCTGGGCGGGGACGTGGTTGCCGACCATGCGGCGCATGAGCCAGTAGTAGGCGCCGGCCGTGTGGCGCTTGAAACCGGTGTCGGTGGAGCGGTTGGCGCGCACTCCGTAGACGATGTCCAGGTGCCGGGAGCGGGCCAGGTCGAGCATCTCGGGGATCTTCTCCGGGGGGTCCTGGAGATCGGCGTCGAGGCTCGCGGCGTAGCGGCCGCGGGCATGGTGCAGGCCTGCGGTCAGCGCTGCCTGGTGTCCGCTGTTGCGGCGCAGCCGAACCATCCGCAGCTGCGGCCAGCCGGCCCGCAGCTCCAGCAGCAGTTCGACCGTCCGGTCCGTGGAGCCGTCGTCCACCGCGACGACCTCGTACGGCTCGCCCGTGGCGTCCAGCACCGGCCGCAGCCGCCCCACGAGCGCCGGCAACGCCTCTTCCTCGTTGAACATCGGAATCACGACCGACAGTTCGACGGCCGGCTCAAGGCGGTCGGCGGAGTCGTGGAGCACATCAATCATTCGGAGTTGCCAGCCCATTCTCGAGCGGGTCGACGCAATAATGCGCCCGATTTGCTCGCATACGGTACTGTCTGGGGTTGTTTCAGTGCGTCAGACACACGTTCTCGAACCCCGGGTGCCGTAATCGATGCCGAACTCCACCGAGACCGCCGCCGCTGCGGCCGAGACCGGGGTCGCCCGGCAGCTGCCCGTGTTCGCGATCGTCGGCGTGCTGTCCACCGCCGCGTATCTCGGCCTGTACACGGCGCTGCGGCCGGTGCTCGACGCCCAGTCGGCCAATCTGGTCGCGCTGCTGGTCACGGCCGTGGCGAACACCGCAGCCAACCGCCGGTTCACCTTCCGGGTGCGCGGTACGGACGGGGCCGCCCGGCATCAACTCCAGGGACTGGTGGCCTTCTTCGCCGGGCTCGCGCTGAGCAGCGGGGCCCTCGCCGTGGTGCACCGGACCCTGCCGGACGAGACGCAGGTGGAGGTCGGCGCGCTGATCGTGGCCAATGCCGCCGCGACGGCGCTTCGCTTCGTGCTGCTGCGGCTGTGGGTCTTCAAGACACCCTGACGCCAAAGGACCCTGCCTCCGGGGGACCCCGACTCCCCGAAAACGGGTCGGGGCCCGCTCCGTACGCCGTTGTACGGTGCGGGCCCCGGGCCCTTCTTCATGGTGCTGTCACCGCGGCCGGCCGTGACGATCGCTGGTCAGGGCATCCGAGGACCGGCCGCGGAGTCTTTCTTCCGGGCGGGGCTCAGCCCAGGCGCTCGACCAAGGCCCGGTACTGGTCCCACAGTTCCTTCGGGGTGTGGTCGCCGAAGGTGTTGAGGTGCTCGGGGACCAGCGCCGCCTCCTCGCGCCAGACCTCCTTGTCCACCGTGAGGAGGAAGTCCAGGTCGGAGTCGGCCAGTTCGAGCCCGTTGGTGTCGAGGGCCGTCTTGGTCGGCAGGATGCCGATGGGGGTCTCGACGCCCTCGGCCTTGCCGTCGAGGCGCTCGACGATCCACTTCAGGACGCGGCTGTTCTCACCGAAGCCCGGCCAGACGAACTTGCCCTCGTCGTTCTTGCGGAACCAGTTGACGTAGTAGATCTTCGGCAGCTTGGACTGGTCCTTGTCCTTGGCCACGTCGATCCAGTGGGCCATGTAGTCGCCCATGTTGTAGCCGCAGAAGGGCAGCATCGCGAAGGGGTCGCGGCGCAGCTCGCCGACCTTGCCCTCGGCGGCGGCGGTCTTCTCGGAGGCGACGTTGGCACCCAGGAACACACCGTGGTTCCAGTCGAAGGACTCCGTCACCAGCGGCACCGCGCTGGCCCGGCGGCCGCCGAACAGGATCGCCGAGATCGGCACGCCCTTCGGGTCCTCCCACTCCGGCGCGATGATCGGGCACTGCGCGGCGGAGACCGTGAAGCGGGAGTTGGGGTGCGCGGCGGGCTCCGTGGACTGCGGCGTCCAGTCCTGGCCCTTCCAGTCGGTGAGGTGGGCGGGGGTCTCCTGCGTCATGCCCTCCCACCAGATGTCGTCGTCGTCGGTCAGCGCGACGTTGGTGAAGATCGCGTTGCCCCACAGCGTCTTCATCGCGTTGGCGTTGGTGTGCTCACCGGTGCCGGGCGCGACGCCGAAGAAGCCGGCCTCGGGGTTGATCGCGTACAGCCGACCGTCCTCGCCGAACCGCATCCAGGCGATGTCGTCGCCGATGGTCTCGACCGTCCAGCCGGAGACCGTCGGCTCCAGCATGGCGAGGTTCGTCTTGCCGCAGGCGCTCGGGAAGGCCGCGACGACGTACTTCGACTCGCCCTGCGGCGGGGTGAGCTTGAGGATCAGCATGTGCTCGGCCAGCCAGCCCTCGTCACGCGCCATGACGGAGGCGATGCGCAGCGCGTAGCACTTCTTGCCGAGCAGGGCGTTGCCGCCGTAGCCGGAGCCGTAGGACCAGATCTCGCGGCTCTCGGGGAAGTGCGAGATGTACTTGGTCTGGTTGCACGGCCACGGCACGTCGGCCTGGCCCTCCTCCAGCGGGGCGCCGACGGAGTGCACGGCCTTGACGAAGAAGCCGTCGGTGCCGAGCTCGTCGAGGACGGCCTGGCCCATGCGCGTCATCGTGCGCATGGAGACCGCGACGTAGGCGGAGTCGGTGATCTCGACGCCGATCGCGGAGAGCTTCGAGCCCAGCGGACCCATGCAGAACGGGACGACGTACATGGTGCGGCCGCGCATCGAGCCGCGGAAGACGCCCTTCTCGCCGGAGAAGACCTCGCGCATCTCGGCGGGGGCCATCCAGTGGTTCGTGGGGCCGGCGTCCTCCTCCTTCTCGGAGCAGATGAAGGTCCGGTCCTCGACGCGGGCGACGTCGGTGGGGTCGGAGGCCGCGTAGTAGGAGTGGGGGCGCTTGACCGGGTCCAGCTTCTTGAAGGTGCCCTTGGTGACGAGCTCGTCGCAGAGTCGCTCGTACTCGGCCTCGGATCCGTCACACCAGACCACGTTGTCCGGCTGGGTCAGTTCGGCGATCTCGTTGACCCACGAGATCAGTTCCTGATGGTTGGTGGGGATGACGGGGGGAGCCGCGATATCGCGCGCCACGATTGCTCCTAAATGAGGGATTTTGTCCTTGTCTGCCCCGTGGGGGCCGCGGCCCGGACGCTTCGTAGCCGCTCATCCGGTGCCGACCGCACTCATTTGATCATCCGATGGTAGTGCGCATATGTCCAGAGCGCATCACAGGTGAGCGACGTGAGGAAGGCCACGCTTACCGCGTTTCTTTGCGTGCATGTTGGGTTCGCCTGAAGGTCTTTTTGCGTTACCCGTGGTTTGCCGGTCGCGACCGGACGCAACAGCGGCGCGAGAGCACGCCCCGTGAGACGATGGCCACTATCGACCCGCCATCGAGCCGGAGTGGCCCGTAACTTACGGTTCCGTAGGTACGATTCCGGTCATGACTGCGTCCGCCCCCGACGCGCCCACGGACCCGCCCGCCGCCGGCCGCGGTCCCGTCGCGCTCTCCCTGCCGCACCCGGTCAAGCCCAAGCTCCGGGGCTGGCTCCATCTCGGCATGTTCCCGGCCGTACTCGTCGCGGGGCTGGTGCTCACCGCCCTCGCCGACTCCCCCCGCGGGCGCGTGGCCTGCGGCATCTACGTCCTGACGGCATGCCTGCTGTTCGGCGTGAGTGCGCTGTACCACCGGGGCAACTGGAGCCCGCGGATGGACGGCATCCTGCGCAGGCTGGATCACGCCAATATTTTCCTGATCATCGCGGGCACCTACACCCCGCTGACCATGCTGCTGCTGCCGGGCGCCAAGGGGCAGTGGCTGCTGTGGGGCATCTGGGCGGCCGCGGCCGCGGGGATCGTCTTCCGTGTCTTCTGGGTCGGCGCCCCGCGCTGGCTCTACACCCCCTGCTACCTCGCCATGGGCTGGGCGGCGGTCTTCTTCCTGCCGGACTTCATGCGCAGCGGCGGCATCGCCGTCCTGGTCCTGGTGATCGTGGGCGGCCTGCTGTACAGCGCGGGCGGCGTCATCTACGGGATCAAGCGCCCCAACCCGTCACCGCGCTGGTTCGGCTTCCACGAGGTGTTCCACTCCTTCACCCTGGCCGCCTTCGTCGTCCACTACGTCGGCATCTCCCTGGTGGCGTACCAGCACGCGTAGCCCCCGCACTCCTTCTCATGGCCACGGCTTGCGAGCCGTGGCCGTTTTTGCGTTGCCTGACATAGGCACTCTATTGACAGTCTATCGATTTTGAGAGCTACTCTCATTTCATGGTTACTGTCACTCCTGCGGAGGAAGCGCGGCGCGACCCCCGCCGCTGGTGGGCCCTCGGGGCCCTGGTCGCGAGCATGCTGGTGCTCGGCTTCGACATGACGATCCTCAATGTCGCGCTGCCGACCATGGCGGAGCAGCTCGGCGCGAGCACCGGTGAACAGCAGCAGATGGCGGACTCGTACGTCGTCGTCTTCGCGGCGCTGATGCTCCCGGCGGGGCTGCTCGGGGACCGGTTCGGGCGGCGGCGGATGCTGATCACCGGGCTCCTGGTCTTCCTGGCAGGATCGCTCGTCGGCACCCTGGCCGGCGATGTGAACTGGGTCGTCACCGCCCGCGCGGTGATGGGTGTGGGCGGGGCACTGGTCATGCCGCTCGCCCTGTCCGTGCTGCCCTCGCTCTTCGGGCCGGACGAGCGCACCAAGGCCGTCGGCATCATCTCGGCCGCCTCGGCGCTCGGTCTGCCGCTCGGCCCGATCATCGGCGGCTTCCTGCTGAACCACTTCTGGTGGGGCTCGGTGTTCCTGGTCAACGTCCCGATGGTCGCCATCGGCGTCGCCGCCTGTGTCCTCCTGCTGCCAGAGACCTGCGACCCCGCCTCGCCCAGGGTCGACGCGGCCTCCACCGCGCTCACCGCGTCCGGACTCGCCGCCCTCGTCTACGCGATCATCGAGGCGCCCGACCGCGGCTGGGGCGACACGCTGGTCCTCTGTCTGTTCGCGGCGGCCGCCGTCCTGCTCACCGGGCTCGTCCTGCGCGAGCGCATCGCCGTACGGCCCATGCTCGACATGTCCTTGCTCGCCCAGCGCGGCTTTCTGCTCAACACCGTCGCCGCGACCCTGGTGATGTTCGTGCTCTCCGGCCTGATGTTCGTCCTGCCGCCGTACCTCCAGGCCGTCCTCGGCCATGACGCCCTGGGCACAGGAGTGCGGCTGCTGCCGATGATGGGCGGTCTGATGGTCGCCGCGAAGACCGCGCAGCTCGTCGTCGAGCGGTTCGGCGCGCGTGCCGTGGTCAGCGCGGGCCTGGTCGTCCTCGCCTTCGCGGCGCTCCTCGGCAGCCGTACGACGGTCGACTCCGGCTACGGCTTCACCGCGCTGTGGCTCTCCGTCGCGGGTGTCGGCTTCGGCTTCTCGGTCGTCCCAGCGATGGACGGCGCCCTGGCCGCGCTGCCCGCCGACCGCGCCGGCAGCGGCTCCGGGCTGCTGATGACGCTGCGCCAGGTCGGCTCCGCGGTCGGCATCGCCCTGCTCGGCAGCCTGCTCGCGGGCGCCTTCCGCGACCGGCTCGACGTCACCGGGCTGCCCGCGCGGGCCGCCGACACCGCCGGGGACTCCGTGGTCGCCGCCCACCTGATCGCGCAGCAGGCCGGCCCCCAAGGCGCGGCCCGCCTCACCGCCTCCGCCGACGCCGCGTACGTGCACGGCATGACCCTGGTCCTGCTGGTGTGCGGTATCGCCTCGCTCCTCTCCGCGCTGCTGGCGGCCGCGTTCCTGCCGAGCACGCCGGGCGGGCGCGCCACACCGCGGGAGGAGGCCCCGGCCATGGCCACCTCCGTCACGGATGCCGGAGAATGACCACCATGACGGCCGCACGTACCTCTTCTCCCACCGACCCCTCCCGACTGGGACTCCGCGAGCGGAAGAAGATCAAGACCCGCGAGGCGATCCGCACCGCGACGTACGAACTGATCGAGGAGCAGGGCTACGACGCCACCACGATCGACCAGATCGCCGAGCGCGCCGAAGTGTCGCCGTCGACCGTCTTCCGGTACTTCCCGACCAAGGAGGACATCGTCCTCACGGACGAGTACGACCCGATCATCCTGGAGGAACTGAGGGCCCGGCCCGCGGAGGAGCCCTGGACGGAGTCCATCCGGTACGTGATGCGACGGGCCGTCCGGCTCGGAGTCGAGAAGGACGCCCGGGTGACCCGGCTGCGGACCCGGCTGATGGTCGAGGTCCCCGCGGTGCGCTCGCGGATGATGGAGAGCATGTCGGTCACCGGCCGGATGCTCTGCCTGGCCATCGGCGAGCGCACCGGCCGGGACCCGGAGAGCCTGGAGGTCCGGGTCTATGCGATGTCCCTGATCGGGGGCCTGATGGAGACCTCCCTGTACTGGGCGGCGAACGATCACCGGGACGACTTCGCAGCCCTCGTCGACCGCACCCTGGACGTCCTGGAGCACGGCCTGCCCAGGGAAAACCCCTGAGCCCACGCCGCTCACCCGTGACATCCTGACGAGGTGAACGGACCCGAGATCCACGTCGAAGTAGCCCCCGAGCTCCGGCTGTTCGTCCCGCACGCCCGCCGCCACGGCACCACCCCGCTCGCCACCGACGGCGTCTCGACCCTCGGCCATGTCATCGAGTCCCTCGGGGTCCCGCTCACCGAGGTCGGCGCGCTGGTCGTGGACGGCAGGCCGGTGCCGGTGTCGCACATTCCGACGGCGGGCGAGTCCGTGAGCGTACGGGCGGTCGAGCGGCCCCAGCGGGTCCCCGGCGCTCCCCTGCGCTTCCTCCTCGACGTCCACCTCGGCACCCTCGCCCGCCGGCTGCGCCTGCTCGGCGTGGACACGGCCTACGAGTCCACAGACATCGGCGACCCGGCGCTGGCCACCCGCTCCGCCGCCGAGAAGCGGGTCATGCTCAGCCGCGACCGCGGGCTGCTGCGCCGCCGCGAACTGTGGGCGGGCGCGTATGTCTACAGCACCCGCCCCGAGGACCAACTCCGTGACGTCCTCGACCGGTTCGCGCCCGAACTGCGCCCCTGGACACGTTGCACGGCGTGCAACGGCCTGCTGAAGGAGGCCACCAAGGACGAGGTGGCGCACCAGCTGAAGGGCGGGACGCAGCGGTCGTACGACGTCTTCGCCCGGTGCTCGGAGTGCGGGCGCGCGTACTGGAAGGGCGCGCACCACGACCAGCTGGAGGCCATCGTGGAGCGCGCCCTGACGGAGTTCAGCGGGCGGGGCTAACGCTTCCTCACATCAGCCTTTCCGCAGGCGATCCCGTCCTTGTTGCGGTCCAGGCCCAGCGGATCGTCCCTGCCGTTGGTCTTGAGCCGGCCGTAGTGGTTCTGCTTGAGCCAGGTGCAGCGCGCGGCCGTCGTCCTCTTCACCTCGGGCGGGAAGACGGTCGGCACACAGACGTTGACCGAGCCGTAGTGCCGGTCGCAGCCGGAGATCGTGGTGCTGACCTTCTGCGACGACCGCTTATTGCCGGGCCCGGAGACCTTGCCCCCCAGGGAGTCGGCGAAGGAGTGGACGTGCGCCGAGGCGGCGGTGGCGGCGAGCGCGGCCGGTCCCTGCAGATGCACCCACTTCGCCACCGACGGCACGCCGTTGGCGTCCACCGCGAACAGCATGTACCAGCCGGGCGGGGCCAGGTTGGGGTTGCTGGTCACGTTCAGGTCGACGTTGTTGCCGTCCACGGCGAGGGGCAGGTCGACGAACCGCTGGTTCGGGTCGGAGGAGTGGGTGACCGCGGCCGGGCGGATCAGCTCCGCCTTGGCGATGGGCCGGTCCACCGTGATCCGCTGGGTGTCGCCGTACTTCCACTCCTGGTTGATCACCGAGGTGATCGTCGGGCGCGTGCCCTTGTAGAGGTAGGGCGGTGTGTAGATCGACACGTTGTGGTTCCAGCTGCCGTTGCCCGGGTTGTCACCGGTGGCCATCACCCGGCCGTCGGGCAGCAGGAACGCCGACGAGTGGTAGCCGCGGGCCTCCGGGTCGGCGGCCACCGGGTCGAAGGTGCCCGCGTCCGGGTCGTAGATCGACGACTCGTACACCGGGTCGGCCCGGTTGTGCAGGGCGCCCCCCGTCTCCAGCACCTTGCCGTCGGGCAGCAGCACGGCGGAGACGTACATCTTGCCCTGGTCACCGGTCTCGGGAACCTTGCCGCCCCCGAGGTCGACCGTGCCCTGCGGGAGCGGCGGCCCGGCCACGTACGATGGGCTGGCCTGCTTGAGGTCGATGACGTCGGTCAGCCGGTTGCCGTCCGGGTTGGTGTCGATGTTGCCGCCGCCGATGGTCAGCACCCGCTGGTCCTGCGCCGGGGGCAGCAGCACGCTCGCCGACTGGTCGCGCTCGTCCTTCCTCTGCAGGCCCGGGATCTGCGTGACCGTGTTGGCGTTGTAGTCGTAGATCGCCGACCCGGTGCCCGGGATGTTGTTGCCGAAGACATGGCTGCCCGAGTAGAAGAGGCGGCCGTCCTGCATCAGGATCATCGACGGGTACAGGCCCCAGAACGACCAGGTCTGGTTCACCTTCCACAGCGGCTGCCACGCCTGGTCCTTGTCCGACCAGTACTCGGCGGTCACAGAGCCTGACGAGTCCTCGCGCAGCCCGCCGAAGGAGATGACGTCACCGTTGCCCAGCTCGGTCGCCGAGGGGTACCAGTGGCCGTCGTTGAGGTCGTTGGTCTTGCTGTAGGTCTCGGTCGTCGGGTCGAAGATGTACGAGTCCTTGAAGCCCTCGTAGCCGTGCCCGCCCGCGACCGGGTACGCCTTGTTGCCGCTCATGACGAGCACACGCCCGTCCTGCAACTGGATGTGGCCCGCGCAGAACATGTCCTTCGGCGTGGGGATGACCTTGTACGTGCCGTTCGCCGGGTCGTACACCGCGCTGGTGAACGTGCCCGCGTTGAAGTTCTCCTCGCTGTTGCCCGAGCCGGCGATCAGCAGCACCTTGCCGTTGTTCAGGACGACGGAGTGCATCGAGCGGACCGGGTTCTGCGTCGGCAGCACCGACCAGCTTCCGTTGGCGCACTGGTCGCCCGTGCCGGTGCACTGCGGCGGCGGGAGAGTGTCGGGGACCTGCTCCATGGTGTAGTCGTCGGTGGTCACCGAGCCGGTGCCGTACACCGACACACCCCACGTGATGCGGTCGGTGCCGGCCGGGACCTCGGGGGTGCGGACGGTGGCCTGGGTGTAGCCCGACGCCATGTCGAGGGTCTTGAGGTCGGTCCAGTACTGCCAGCCCGCCGTCGCGTCGTGCCGGAAGAGCGTGACGGCGGTGTCGGGCGTCGTCGACTTGTACCAGAGGGACAGGTCGTACTGCTTGCCCGCCGTCACCACCGGCGCGCACTCGGTCGACTCGGTGATCAGCGCCTTGCGGTCACCGTCCACCCGCCGGGTGAGCGTGACCTTCATGGCCTTGGAACCGGAGTGGGCGTCGGCGACGGTGGCGAAGCTGAAGTCGTTGTTCCCCCAGCCGGACTTCTCCCAGCAGTACGGCATGTCGTCCGTGCCGGCGGTCTCGAAACCCGGGTTCTTGACGAGGTTGGCGGCCTCGGCGGACTGCGGTGAGGTGAGGAGGAGACCGACGGTCAGGGCCCCCACCCCGACCAGTGCCGTCCTTCTTCGGTGCAGGTTCACACGGCTCTCCTTGCTGTGGCACGACTCCCGCCGCGGCGGCGCGGGAGGTAGACCAGCGCTTCGGTACCGACGAAGCGCAGGACGAAGGTCGTCACCAGCGCGAGCGCGGTGGCGGGCAGCGCGCCCATCCCGAACCGGTCGACGAGCAGCGCGATCAGCGGGATGCGCAGCACCAGGTCGGCGTTGGCGAGCAGCGCGAACCGGCCGACACGGTCCCACCAGCGGCGGTGCGCGCGCCGGTCGCGGAACAGCAAATGCTCGATGAGCAGGAAGTTCCAGGCGACGCCGAGCTGGTTGGCGAGGATCTCGGCGGGGACGTAGTGCATGCCAAGCACGGTCAGCGCCCACAGGCCGACCAGGTTGGGCACGAAGCCGGTGGCGCCGATCAGGCCGAAGGCGACCATGCGGGCGACCGGTGAGGCGGTGCGCAGGCCGACCAGATGGCGCAGGAAGCGGAAGCCCTCCTGGGCGGTCGACTTGGACTCGCCGGCGAACCGGTCCTGGAAGACGAACGGCACCTCGGCGACCGCCCGCGGCCGGCTCCGCACGGCGAGCTCCAGCAGGATCTTGTAGCCCAGCGGCCTGAGCACCTCCGCCGTGACCGCGCTGCGCCGGATGGCGAAGAAGCCGCTCATCGGGTCGCTGATGCCGTGCAGCCTGCGCGGGAAGAGCGACTTGGTCAGCCAGGTCGCCCCGCGAGAGACGGCCACCCGGTAGCTGCCGGCGAGCCCGGCCCGGCTGCCGCCCTTGATGTACCGGGAGGCGACGACGAGCCCGGCGTTGGTCCGCTCGCCGGTGGCGACCAGCTCCGGTACCAGGGACGGCGGATGCTGGCAGTCGCCGTCCATCACGACGATCCACTCCGAGCCGGCCGCCTTCAGCCCCTCGACCACCGCCCCGCCGAGTCCGCCCACCGCCTCCTCGCGGTGCAGCACGGTCACCGGGAACGGGCAGTCCTGCGCGGCCTGCCGGATGACCTCGGGCGTGTCGTCGGTGGAGTCGTCCACGAAGACGACCTCGCAGGGCAGCCGGGCGGGCACCGACTCGGTGATCCGGTGCAGCAGCTGCCGGATGTTCGCGGACTCGTTGAAGGTCGGTACGACGATGGTGACGGCACCGGGCTCGGGCACCTCCGCGGCCCGCACCGCCGGATCACCCAGCTCACCGGGGACGGTGTACTCATGGCTGCTCATCGCGCGCCTCCCGCGGCTGCCGTCCGGATCTTCCGGATCTCGATGCGGTCGGGTCCGGTGCCGAAGGTGGCGACCGGGGTGGAGTGCCGGATGGCGGCCTTGACGTTGGGCAGGTCGCGGGCGTCGCGCCGGACCGTCGGCGAGGCGACCACGTAGTCGATGTCCTTCCAGCCGTGCGGCATGGTCTTGGTGACGGCCGGGTCGAGGTCGGCCTTGTAGAACCAGATGGCGCCGAGCCCCGGCTGGTAGCCGTGGTGGACCAGGTCCAGCCACAGCGCGTCGTCGACGAGGACCCGGGTGTGCCCCGGGTCGTGCACCTCGCTGCCGAGCCACTGGGAGGCCTGCCGGTAGGGGGCGTTGGCGTCGGCGGTGACGGCGGTGCGGTCGCCGTCGTACCAGTGCGGTACGACATAGGCGCCGGCGGCGACGGCGAGGACGGCGGCGAGCGCGTACCGGCCGGAGGTGACGTACCGGTTCTCGTTCTCGGAGCGCCGTCTGCGCAGCACGGCGTGAGCGACGGAGGCGGTGCCTCCGGCGAGGACCAGTGCGAGGAAGGGCAGGGCGCCGATGACGTACATGGCGGGCAGATAGCCGTTGGGCCGCATCGCCACCAGCGCCAGGATCGCCACGGTCAGCGCCGGTCCGGCGAGGGCTCGGGCGGTGACCGACCAGCGCCAGGTGACGAGGAGCAGCAGCGCCCCGGCCAGGCCGCCGAGCGGCAGCACACGGTCGTAGTACAGCCAGGAGTGCAGCACTCCGTACGAGCCGGAAGACGTGTCGAGGATGAAGCCCGAACCCGGCCTGGACATCTGGTACTTGATGCCGTCCCAGAGGGACACGTGTCCGCTGCCCGGCAGCAGCTCGCCCTTCAGGAGGGCGAACAGGGGATACGAGAAGCCGGCCAGGACACAGGCGGTGACCGCTCCGGTGAGGGCGAACTTACGGGTGTCGCGGTGGCTGTGGCGCCACATGGTGAGCAGCAGGGCGGGCAGGACGACGAGCATCGTCTCCTTGGTGAGCACACCCGCGGCGGCCGCGAGTCCCGCGCCGAAGTGGTGCCACAGGTGTCGGCTGGGCGAGGCGGCGAGGCAGAACGCCAGCAGCAGCCACATCACGGCGATGTTGTCGAGGAAGATCTCCCGCTGGAGCACGACGGCCAGCGGCGAGAGCCCGAAGAGCACCATGCCGAGCCCGGCGGCCCAGCGGGGCAGGGACAGCCGCCGCCCGAGGACGTAGACGAGGACCGCGCTGACGGCGCTGATCACCAGCATCGCGATGCGCATGCTGCCGACGGTCATCGAGCCCGGGCTGAGCGCGGACGGGATCCAGGTGAGCAGCGCTATCTGGATCCAGCCCAGCGGCGGATGGTCGTACCAGTACGTGTAGTGGGCCAGGCCCTTGCCCTGCTGCACCGCCCAGGCCTGGGCGAGATAGGTGCCCTCGTCGTCGCTGAGGGTCGGGTAGTCGGCGATGTTCCAGCCCTGGACGACGAGGATCGCCACCAGGAGCACACCGCACAGGAGCAGGTCGGAACGGGAGGAGCGGAGCCGGGCCGGCGGCGATGTCCGGCCGGTGCTCGAACGCTCCTTGGGCACAGGTCGGCGCTGCGCGGGGACCTTCGGGGCGGTCACCGCGGGAAGGGTGGAGGTCACGCAGGAACGTCCTCTCGGATCGTCTCGGCCGCGGTGAGGTGCGCGCCGACATGGCTGGTCAGCTCCCAGTCGTTACGGCCGCGCTGCTCACGCCAGACGGCGCGGATCGCGGCCCCCGCGAGGAGGACCTGGTAGAAGGGGCCGCCCACGATCAGCTTCACGTAGTGGACGAGGCGGACACGCAGTCCGTACTGCTTGCCGAAGTCGTGCAGCCCGACCACCTCGAAGACGAAGGTGACGGCGGCGGTGACCAGGGGCAGGAAGGTCAGGAAGGCGATCCCGACGGGGACGTCGAGGAAGAGCGCCACGGCGGCGTTGAGCGGGATGACGACTCCGGAGAACGCCTGCAGGAACGGCGTCATCAGCGTGTACCGGGCGAGCAACCGCTGCCCGAATCCCGGGAGTTGCTGCCAGTCCTTCTTCCGGTAGACCTGCAGGAAGCCCTGGTTCCAGCGGGTGCGCTGCTTCAGCAGCGACATCAGCGAGCCGGGGGTCTCCTCGCGGGTGACCATGTCGGAGTCGTAGGCGACGACGACCTTCTTGCCGACGCTGGACAGGCGGACGCCCAGGTCGCAGTCCTCGGCCAGGCAGTTGGGGTCCCAGCCGTCGGCCTCCCTGAGCACGTCCGTGCGGACGAAGACGGTGTTGCCGCCGAGCGGGATGAACCCCTTCTGCGCGTGCAGATGCAGCCGGGAGCGGAACCAGAAGAAGTACTCCAGGCAGTTGCGCAGGCTGTACCAGCTGGAGTGGAAGTTGATGAGCTGGACGCCGCCCTGGACGACATCGGCTCCCGTCGTCCGGAAGGCGTGGTCGACATGGGCCAGGAGCTCCGGGTGGACCTGGTCCTCGGCGTCGAAGACCCCGACGACGTCGCCGCGGCAGTGCGGCAGCGCCGTGTTCATGGCCTTGGGCTTGTTCTTCTTCTCGTGCGTGTCGACGACGACACGGACGCGCGGGTCGCGCTCGGCGGCCGCGTCGGCCACCGCCGTGGTCTCGGGGTCGTCGTGCCCCACGATCACGATGATCTCGAAGTCGGTGTGCGTGGACTCCAGCAGCCGCTGGATGGTGTGGTCGAGCACGGCCTGTTCGTGCCGCGCCGGCAGCAGCAACGAGAACGACACATGTTCGTCCCCGTCCGGTCTGCTGAACCGGGTGGAGGCGAGCACTTCGGGCGTACGCCACGCGTGCATCTGCCACCACAACGTGAAGGCCGCCATCCAGAACAGCGCGAGCGAGACGGCAGCAATGAAGACAGACGTGAGCAAAAAGATCCCCCCAGATCCCCAAAACCCCCCGGCGCGACATGGCACCCCCGCCCGTCGCGTCACGATGGAGAGATTATGTGTGATCTGTGAAGCGCGTGGGCCTTTTCAGTGAAGAGCGTGTTTCCTCACCATGCACGTCCTCGATGAGCAATTCGAACGCTAGTTACGTTTACGACGGTTGCCCTCATGCCGTTTCAGCTGTTCAACGCCGTGCGCAGCCGCTCCGGATCGGTCGTCGGGGCGTCGCAGGCGAAGTTACGGCAGACATACGCGGCCGGCGCGCCGCCGATCAGCGGACGGTCGGCGAGGAGCGGGAACTCGTCGCTCTCCGGTGCACCGAACGCGACCACCGCGCCGGGCGCGGTACCCAGAAGTGCCGTACGGTGCAGGGCCCTTGCCGCCTCGTCGTCGAGCGCCGGTCCCACGACCGCGATCTCCCGCGGGCCGTCGAGCAGTGCCTCGGCGACGGCGAGCCCCCAGCCGATGAACCGCGGCACGCGCGGCCCGAGCGCCTTCACCACGCCCAACGCCCTTTCCGCCGCGGTGCGATGGGGCTCGGAACCCGTCTGGGCGGCATAGCTCAGCAGGGCGCCCGCGGCGGCGGTCCAGCCGGAGGGGGTGGCGTTGTCGGTGGGGTCCTGCGGCCGGCGGATGAGCCGCTCGGCATCGGCGGCGGTGTCGTACAGGGCGCCGCTGTCCGGGTCGGTGAAGCGGGTGAGGACCTGGTCGAGGAGCAGTCCGGCGAACTCCAGCCACACCCCTTCCCCGGTCACCGCTGCCAGCGCGAGGAAGCCCTCGGCGACGTCGGCGTAGTCCTCCAGCACACCGGAGTTGGCACCGGCCCGGCCGTCCTTGCTGGTACGGACCAGCCGGGCATGGTCGTCCAGGTGCAGCCGTACGAGGAGATCGGCGGCGCCGACCGCGGCCTCGACCAGGTCGGGGCGGTCGAAGTAGGCGCCGGTCTCGGCGAGCGCGGCGACGGCCAGCCCGTTCCAGGCGGCCACGACCTTGTCGTCACGGCCGGGGGCGGGGCGCTCGGCGCGCGCCGCGAGCAGCCGCTCCCTGATGGACTCGATCTTCGCCGCGTCGAACATCCCCTCGTCCTGCGGGAGTTGCAGCACGGACTGCCCCTCCTCGAAGGTGCCCTCCTGCGTCACCCCGAAGTGGTGGGCGGCGAGTTCGGCGTCGTCCCCGAGGACCTCGCGGAGCTGGTCCGGCGTCCAGGCGTAGTACGCGCCCTCGACGTGCCTGCCCGTGCCGTCGTCGCTGTCGGCGTCCAGCGCCGAGGCGAACCCGCCCTCGCTCGTGCGCAGTTCGCGGACCATGAAGTCGGCGGTCTCCAGGGCGACACGGCGGGCGAGATCGGAGCCGGTGGACCGCCACAGATGGGCGTACACGCGGCACAGGAGCGCATTGTCATAGAGCATCTTCTCGAAGTGCGGCACCACCCAGTCGCGGTCGACGGAGTACCGTGCGAACCCGCCACCGAGCTGGTCGTAGATGCCACCGCGCGCCATCCGCTCGCAGGTGTCCTGCGCCATCTGCAACGCGCCCTCGGAGCCGGTCCGCGCATGGTGGCGCAGCAGGAACTCGACGACCATGGACGGCGGGAACTTCGGCGCGCCGCCGAATCCGCCGCGCTGCGGGTCGTACTCACGGGTGAGCCCGAGGAGCGCCTGAGCGAGCTCCCCCTCGCCGGGGACCTGCGCGGCCTGGTACTCGATCTCGCGTCCGGCCAGGTCCCGCACGATCTTCCCGGCAACCTCGGTGACCTCGTCACGCCGCTCGTCCCAGGCCTGCCGGACCCCCTCCAGCACCTGCCGGAAGGAGGGCATGCCATGGCGGGGAGCGGGCGGGAAATACGTGCCGAAGTAAAAGGGCTCGGCGTCCGGCGTGAGGAACACGGTCATGGGCCAGCCACCCTGCCCGGTGGCGGCCTGGACGGCCTCCATATAGACGGCGTCGACGTCGGGACGCTCCTCACGATCGACCTTGACGCTGACGAAGTGCTCGTTCATGAAGGCGGCGGTGACGTCGTCCTCGAAGCTTTCACTGGCGAGGACATGGCACCAGTGACAACTCGAATAGCCGACGCTGAGCAGCACCGGTACCTCGCGCTGCCGTGCCTCCTCGAATGCCTCTTCCGACCAAGGCCACCAGTCGACCGGATTGTCAGCGTGCTGGAGCAGGTACGGGGACGTTTCATGAGCCAATCGGTTCGGCATACCCCCCATCCTGCCCCACATGGTCCAGACCGTCGCAAGAAAGGCCGTCCATCAGCCGATCGCCGCGGTCGATGGGCTGTGATCCGGGAGACGCCAGAGGGGCTCTACTCGCGAGTAGTCCCAGGCGTGGTTCCCCTTCACGCCCGGTCGAACGACACAGCAGGTGATGATGGACGCGATATTCCTTCGCTTCTCATCCAGACCTGCCTCCCCGGACTGCCAGCGTCGGCGCACGGATTCCGGCAGGCGCAGGCCCGGCGGGGCTTCGGAGAACAGGATCCTTTCGAGGGCCTCATCGGCGAGCGGCCCGCTGATGCTGCAGTGTGCGCAGGAACCGCACGTGTAGACATAGGGGCTCTTCCTGCTTCTCCCCTTCTGAGCGCACAGCGCTCCACGACACGGCGTGCCGTCGGAGCGGGTGGCCCCACACCTGAGGAAGCCGCTGCCGAGATGACGCGGTGAGGCCCTTTGTCCGGTGAGTCTTGGCGTGCCACTGCCTCTGTGCAGATACAGGCTGCCTGGCGAGAAGGTCGCACACACCGCCTTCCACCGGTCCGGCGTCACAATGGGTTCCCACTGGCCCAGCACCGGCTGTCCCGTCTCCGGCATCAGCAGGAGAGCGCCCCTGTTCGCTCGATAGCCGCAGACCCTGGGTGCAGTCATGATCTGGGTGACCGTTTGGGCATTGGGTCTGCTGCCACGAGTCCCGGTGACGCCGGCATCACACCACTCGCGCGCGATGGCGCGGACAGCCTTTCCACCGATGCGATCATTGATCGCCTGCTCGGCCAGCGTCGACTCTTCGGGATGCAGCGTAATCCTGTCCCCGAGCCAGCCGAACGGGCGCGGTCCGCTGTGCGGCACCCCTTCCACTGCTCGAGCCCAGTGCCAGTTCGACACCCGCTGACTCCTGACCCGCGTTTCCGTCACCGCCGCCTCCAGCGATCGCACGGCCTCCAAGAGCCCTTCCTGCGAGTAGGGATCCCGGACGCCTCGCTGATCGACGTAGACACGTCCGGGCCGACTGGTCAGCGCGGCGAAGAATCGGGCGAGATCCTCAGGGCGCCGATACAGGCGGTCGTCCGCGACGCAGACGACCCCATCGAGCGCCTGCCCGTCCGCCTCATGGCCGCGCGTCAGGTCACCGAGGAGGCGGTCGAACCCAGGTCTGGCCACTCCCGGCTTCGAGGCGGTGCATCCGTTGTCGGTGTACACGGCGACCACCCGGCAGCCGTACTCATGAGCGATTCGTTCATTGATCCGCAACTGATGACGGACCCCGTGCCCGTCCCGCTGGCGGAAATCCTCCGACGTACGGGCATAGGACGCCACGCGAATCACTCCAGGTCCACACTGCGCCACAAGATCGTCCACAAGACCCCCATTCGACAACCAGAGCGACACCGACAAGAACGATCGAGTGGACTCAGGGTCACGGAAGTGGAGTCAGTGATCGTCGCCCTCTCGCGCTCCCGCCTCCCCCGAAGGACACTCGTAGGCAAAGGAGTTGCCGCCGGAGGGGGACGTGAGATGCGGGACAGCCATCGGACGGAGGCCGAGCGGCTGGTGGTGCGGGCCGTGGAGGAGGAGGTACGGCGCTCGGGCGGGCGCGTGGACGGGCAGGTGCTGCTGTCACGGGCGCGCGGTGCCCTGGACGACATGGCCCGGACCGCCGTGGAGGAGTACGAGGCCTATACCCGCGGCCTGGACGAGGCGGACGCCGGACGGCAGACCTTCGGACAGCGCTACGCCCGCGAGGGTGCCGGAACTCCCCTGCTGATAGCGGCCGTTGCCGCAGTCGCCGCCACCGTGGCCGACCTCGCCCTCGGCACCGGCGCGGGCACGGCGGTGGGCGCGGGCGTGGCCGTGGGCGTCGTCGGCGCGGCGGCCACCGTCGTGAAGGTGGCGGGCTCCCATCTGCCCGCCGCCCACCACCGCGCCGGAGCCGTCGGACAGCCGGGCGGCCCCGAGCAGCTGCGCCTGCAGTGGCTGACGGCGCTGGAGGTGCGCGGTATCCGCCCGTTCCTCGACCAGCAGCGGGTGCTCAGCGCCTCCACCGGCCCGAAGAAGACGGGCCCGCAGCTGCGCGGCTCGGACAAGAGCGCGGCGGCCCGCAGGCGTACGGTGCTGGAGCAGTCGTTCGGGCAACTCCCCGAACCGGCAGGGCCGTTCGCGGGACGGCGGCAGGAGCTGGCCCGGATCCGGCAGTGGGTGCGGGCGGCCAGGGCGGCCACGGAGACCCGGCCGACGGTGGTCGTGCTGCACGGGACGCCCGGCTCCGGCCGCACCACGCTCGCCGTCCGCGCCACGCACGACCTCAGGGACCACTTCCGCGGCGCCGTCGTCGTCGATCTGCGCGGCGACAGCCGCGAGGAGCCGCCGCTGCCCACCCGCGACGCCCTGCTGCATCTGCTCAACCGGTTCGGCGCGCCCCGCGAACAGCTCCTGTTCCGTGAGCGCTCCTCCCCTGACCAGCAGGTCAAGCGCCTGAGCGAGCTGTACCACCAGCATCTGACGGGCCTCGCGGTGACGATCGTGCTGGACGACGCCTCGGACCCCGAGCAGGTGTGCACCCTCGTCCCCGAACGCTCCGACAGCCTGGTCCTGGTCACCGCCCGGCAACCCCTCGACCTGCCCGCGGACCTCGCGGCCTGGGTGCACCACCTCCCGGTCGACTCGCTGGACGCGGTCGGCTCCGAGGAACTGCTGGGCGCGGCCGCCCAGGACATGTCGGGGCCCTACGACGCCGAATCGGCCGACCGGATCAGGGAGTTGTGCGGCGGGCTGCCGCTCGCGCTGCGCATCGCCGGTTCGTCCCTCGGCCCGCGCTCACCGCGCCGGCTGGCCACGGACCTGGCGGCCTACGGACCGGTGGAACCGGTCGAGCGCGCACTGTGGCTGCGCTACAGCGACCAGTCCGAGTCCGGGCGCCGGCTGCTGAGAAGACTCGCCCTCGCCGGTCGCGCCTCGCTCGGCGCGGCGGCGGCCGCCGCGCTGCTCGGCACGGACCAGGCGGAGGCGACCCGCCATCTGGTGGCGCTCGCGCAGGCGGGCCTGATCGACCATGTCCGCGGCAGCCGCTACCGGCTGCACGATCTGGTCCGCGTCTTCGCCCAGGCCCGTCTCCTGGACGAGGAGGATCCGGCCGAGCGCACTGCCGCGCAGGAGCGTCTGATCGTGAACTACGGGGAGCTCGCCGACTCCGTGCTCCGTCTGGTCGACGGCAATATGTCCACCCGCTCGGACCGCTTCGGCCCGCACGGCTTCACCTCCCTCGACGAGGCGCTGCGCTGGCTGGACGACGAGTCGAGCTTCATCACGGCGGCCCTGCGCCATGCGGAGGGCGTGAACCAGGCGGCCGTACTGAACCTGCTCGGCGCGCTGTGCGACTACTGCCTGCTGCGCGGCGACCTCTATCGCCTCGGCGAGATCAGCGAGCTGGCGCAGGCCGTCGACCAGGGCCTGCTGGTGCGCTCGGTGCAGTGGCGCACCGGCATCGCGGCCCGCCAGCTGGGCGAGCTGGACAAGGCCCGTGCCACCCTGGCCTCCGTCGTCGATCTCTACATGGAGGCGCATCACGACGCGGGCGCCGCCCGTGCCCTGTGTTCGCTCGGCATCACGCTGCACCACCAGGGCCAGCTCACGGAGGCGGCGGCGAAGCTGCAGGAGGCCCTGGATCTGCAGGCGCCGCCCGAGCTGGCGACGGACCGCGCCTGGACTATGCATGCGCTGGCCGCGGTCCAGCGCGACCGCGGCCGGCTGCCGGAGGCGCTGGACCTGCTCGGCAGGTCGCTGGTCCTGCACGGCGAGGGCGGATCCGTGCACGGCGAGGCATGGGCGCACTTCCAGCTGGGCCAGCTGGGGCTGCGGATGGGGGACGTGCCGCGCGCGGAGGAGGAACTGCGGGCCGCCCTCGAACGCTACGGCCGCACGCGCGACGCCCGCGGCGAGGCCTGGGCGCTCACCCAGCTGGCCCGCGCCCGGCTGGTGGCCGGCGACCCGTCCCCGGCGGTGGACGAGCTGCGCCGGGCGGCCGCCCGGCACCGCGACAACGAGGACGTGCGCGGTGAGGCCTGGACGGTCTACTACCTCGGCCAGGCCCTGGAGGAGACGGGCAACCTGGATCTGTCGGTCCGCGAGCTGGAACGCTCCCGCACGATGTTCTCCCGGATGCGCGACGTGTACGGCCTGGCCTGCGCCCGCCACCACTCGGCCCGGGTGACCCGGGACCAGCGCGCCGCCCAGACGGGCTCGCTGAGGAACTCGGGTTTCGCCAGGCAGCTGCTCGTCGACGCCCGTGCCGACTTCCAGCGCATCGGCGTGGCCCACGGCGAGGCCTGGACCTGTCTGGAGCTGGCCGTCGTGGACGCGGGCAACACCCGCACCCAGCAGGCCCTCGCCCTGTGCGACGAGGCGATCGGCCTGTTCACCGCGTACGGCGACCGGCGCGGCGAGGACTGGGCCCGCTTCCTGCGCTGCACCCTGCTGCCCTATGCCGCGCCCGGCGGTGTGGAGGTCGGTACGGCCGTCGCCCAGGAGGAGCTGGCCCAGCTCTCCCGCACCGGGCACCCGGCCCGCGACGGGAAGCTGGACGAGTACACCGCCGCGTACGCGCTGCTGCTGGAGCGCGGAGTGAACCTGGAGGCGGGCTGGCAGGCATGGCGGCTCGGCATGGTGCCGGACCGGCATGCCCGGGAGGTCATGGGGGTCCCGGCGCCGGCCAGGCAGTGACCCAGGCCGGCCCCGCGTCTCCGGCCGGCCTCGCGCCTGGGGTCAGCCCCGCGCCTCGGGTCAGCCCCGCTGCGCCTTCGGGTCGGCCACGGATGTCCCGGACTCCGCCTTCGGGTCCTGGGCCTCCTTGAAGTCGACCTTCCCCATGTGCTTGTTCATGGACTTCATCAGGCCCCACACGGCCACGGCCATCACCGCGAAGACGATGAAGCCGAGGACGCCGGGGGTGACCTTGTTCTCGTCGACCTCCTTGGCCAGGGGGACGAGGTGTGTCAGTGCCAGGCTCGCGCTCATGTCAGGCATTGTCGCGGATGCCCGCAAAGAGATCGCCCTCGGGGAGGGAGGTATCGACGAGAGACTTCGCGAGCTCGTACTCCTCGGTCGGCCAGACCTCCTTCTGGAGCTCCATCGGAACCCGGAACCAGCCGCCGTCGGGGTCGATCTGCGTGGCGTGGGCGATCAGCGCCTTGTCGCGGATCTCGAAGAAGTCGGCGCAGGGCACGTGCGTGGTGAGCGTGCGCTCCTTGCGCTCGAACTCCGCCCAGCGCTTGAGCCACTCCCCGTAGGGCGACTCCATGCCGCGGTCGAGCAGCGCGTTGTGCAGCGCCTCGGTGCGGGGGCGGTTGAAGCCCTGGTTGTAGTAGAGCTTGAGCGGCTGGTAGGCGGGGCCGAACTCGGACTCCGGGTACTTCTCGGTGTCCGCCGCGCCCTCGAACGCCACCATGGTGATCTTGTGGGTCATGATGTGGTCGGGGTGCGGGTAGCCGCCGTTCTCGTCGTAGGTGGTGACCACCTGGGGACGGAACGTGCGGATCTGCTTGACCAGCTCACCGGCCGCCTTGTCCACGTCCTCCAGGGCGAAGCAGCCCTCGGGCAGCGGGGGCAGCGGGTCGCCCTCGGGCAGGCCGGAGTCGACGAATCCGAGCCACTCCTGCCTGACGCCGAGGATCTCGCGGGCCTCGTCCATCTCCCTCTTGCGTACCTCGTGGATGTGCTCCTCGATGTACTTGTCGCCCTGCAGCTTGGGATTGAGGATGGAGCCGCGCTCCCCGCCCGTGCAGGTCACCACCAGCACGTCCACCCCCTCGGACACGTACTTCGCCATGGTGGCCGCGCCCTTGCTCGACTCGTCGTCGGGGTGCGCGTGAACGGCCATCAGTCGCAGCTGGTCAGTCAAGACTCAATCCTCAGTAAATTGGCGCCCGGTGTCTTCGGGTGCGGTCGGCGCTCCTATAGTGACCGAATCGGGGGGCGAATAATTCCGGGGTCCAGCCTCGGAGACCCCTTTCGGGGTGTATGTCCCGACCCGGCGAGAGGACGATCATGAGTACGGCGAGCACGCGGCTGCCCGAGGGCCGCTACGGCCGTCCCTCTGACGAGCGCTCCGACCGCCGCCTGAAGATCGCCGGGATCGCCCTCGGCGCGGCCCTGCTGGCGCTGGTCGGCTACTTCGCCTACCACTACGTCGCGCAGAACGAGATCAGCGCGCAGGTGATCGCCTTCAAGGCCTCGGACAGCGCGGTCGAGGTGCATCTGGAGGTCCACAAGGACGCCGGCGCCGACGGCTACTGCACCCTGCGCTCCCAGAGCGAGAACGGCACGGAGGTCGGCCGGGCGGACTTCCGCTTCACCGGTTCGGCCACAAGCATCGACAAGGTCGTGACGCTCCGTACAACGGCCCGGGGCACGACGGCCGAGCTGGTCGGCTGCCACGCCGGGTGACTTCAACCCGGCACATGGCCAGTGACCTGCGTTGATGTAATTCTGATGGCTTATGTCCTCCCCCTTCAGCCGTTGAATTGTTAGGCTCGTGGTTTCGCCCATCCGTGAAGGAACATTCTTCTGGGTAGGGCGATGCTTTGTATTCCCAGTACCTACGAGGAGCACCTGTGACCCAGACCAGCGAGAACGTCACCTGGCTGACCCAGGAGGCGTACAACCAGCTCAAGGCCGAGCTGGAGTACCTGTCTGGTCCTGCGCGCACGGAGATCGCCGCCAAGATCGCGGCCGCGCGCGAGGAGGGCGACCTGCGCGAGAACGGCGGGTACCACGCGGCCAAGGAGGAGCAGGGCAAGCAGGAGCTCCGTGTGCGCCAGCTGACCCAGCTTCTGGAGAACGCCAAGGTCGGCGAGGCTCCGAACTCCGCGGACGGTGCCGTGGCCCCCGGCATGGTCGTGACCATCGCCTTCGACGGCGACGAGGACGACACGATGACGTTCCTGCTCGCTTCGCGCGAGTACGCGAGCGCCGACATCGAGACGTACTCACCGCAGTCCCCGCTGGGTTCCGGCGTGATCGGCCACAAGGTCGGCGAGGACGCGGAGTACGAGCTGCCGAACGGCAAGCGGGCCTCGGTGCGGATCCTCAAGGCCGAGGCCTACTCGGGCTGATCCCGGCTGCCGGTTTCCCGGTGGGCCCCCGGCGTCCGCAAGGCGCCGGGGGCCTCGTCATGCGGTGGCCGAGCGGTACTTGCGGACCGCCAGGGTGCGGAAGACGACGATGATCAGGATCGAGTAGATCAGCGAGGCCCACACCGGGTGCTGCATGGGCCAGGCGTCCGAGTGGGACTGACCGGGGTTGGCGAACAGCACACGGCACGCCTGGACCGTGGCGCTGAACGGGTTCCACTCCGCGACATGGCGCAGCCACGGGGTCATGTTGCTGGTGTCCACGAACGCGTTGGATATGAAGGTCACCGGGAAGAGCCAGATCAGTCCGCCGGAGGTGGCCGCCTCCGGGGTGCGGACGGTCAGGCCGATCAGTGCGCCGATCCAGGTGAACGCGTACCCGAGCAGAAGCAGCAGCCCGAAGGCGCCGAGGATCCTCGCGACGTTGGTGTCCCCGAACGTGCTCGTGCGCCAGCCGACCAGCACGGCGACGACGGCGAGGACGAGCAGGGTCAGCGCCGTCTGGACCAGGTCGGCGAGCGTGCGCCCGGTCAATACCGCGCCGCGTGCCATGGGCAGGGAGCGGAAGCGGTCGATGAGGCCCTTGTGCATGTCGTCGGCGATGCCCGCGCCGGAGCTGGCGGTGGCGAACGTGACGGTCTGCGCGAAGATGCCCGCCATCAGGAAGTTCTTGTAGTCGACCGCGCTGGTGCTGGTGCCGATCTTCATGGATCCGCCGAACACATAGGTGAACAGCACCACGAACATGATCGGCTGTATGAGCCCGAAGATCACCATCTCCGGGATCCTGGACATGCGGATCAGATTGCGCTGGGCGACGATGAGCGAGTCCCGAAGGGACCTGCTGAACGGGTTGCCGGGGGCCGCGACCGGCGTCGCGTCGGTTACGGCACTCACTTCGCGGTCTCCTTGTTCTTCTTGCGGTCGCCGGGCTTCTTCGAGGCGCCGTTGCCCTCGTCGTTCTCCTCCGCCACATGTCCCGTCAGGGACAGGAAGACGTCGTCGAGGGTGGGGCGGCGCAGTCCGATGTCGTCTATCTCGATGCCGCGTGTGTCCAGCTCCCGGATGACCTCGGCGAGCAGCTTGGCGCCGCCGGTGACGGGGACGGTCAGCTTGCGCGTGTGCTCCTCGACCGTGGTCTCGCCCTTGCCGAAGCCGCCCAGGACCTCGGTGGCCGTCGCGATGTCCTCGCGGTCGTGCACGACGACCTCGACGCGCTCGCCGCCGGTGCGGGCCTTGAGCTGGTCGGAGGTGCCCTTGGCGATGACGCGGCCGTGGTCGACCACGGCGATGTCGTGGGCCAGGTGGTCGGCCTCTTCCAGATACTGGGTGGTGAGCAGCAGCGTCGTACCGCCGGAGACCAGCTGCTTGATGACCTCCCACAGCTGCTGGCGGTTGCGCGGGTCGAGGCCGGTGGTCGGCTCGTCCATGAACATGACGGGCGGCGACACCACGAGCGCGGCCGCGAGGTCGAGGCGGCGGCGCATGCCTCCGGAGTAGGTCTTGGCGGGGCGGTCGGCGGCGTCCGTGAGGTTGAACTGCTCCAGCAGTTCAACCGCGCGGGCCTTCGACGCCTTCGCGCCCATCTGGTACAGCCTGCCGACCATCTGCAGGTTCTCGCGGCCGGTGAGGTACTCGTCGACCGCAGCGAACTGGCCGGACAGGCCTATGGAGCGGCGGACGGCGTCGGGGTGCTTGAGGACGTCCACACCCGCGACCACGGCCTTGCCGCTGTCGGGGCGGAGCAGGGTCGTCAGACAGCGGACGGCCGTCGTCTTGCCAGCGCCGTTCGGCCCGAGCAGACCGAGGACCGTGCCCTCGGGCACATCGAGGTCGACGCCGTCCAGTGCCCTTACGTCGCCGAAGGTTTTCACCAGGCCTTCGGCGTAGATGGCGCCTGGCATATGAATCTCCACGTCTTTGGGGATGGGGCGAAAGAATGCGAGGTGACTGCGCAACAGACCATAACGCGATGTATCGCGTCACTCAATGGAATTTTCTCGTCATTGCCCGAACGGGTGACGGGCTCGACGTTGCCCGAGCAAGGTGAAGGATGAGTGTCGGCGAGGTCTCCGACCTCAATCGATGACCGTGTATCCCGCCTCGCGCAGGGCCTGGCCGACCTCGGCGCAGTGCGCCGGGCCCTTTGTCTCCAGGTGCAGCTCCACCTCCGCCTCGGTGAGCCCGAGCCGTGGATCGGTCCGTACATGACTCACGTCGAGGACGTTAGCGTCCACCACTGACAACACCCCGAGAAGCGTGGCGAGGGCGCCCGGCCGGTCCGTCAGCCGCAGCCGAACGGCCAGGTAGCGGCCCTGCGCGGCCATGCCGTGGCGCAGCACCCGCTGGAGCAGCACCGGATCGACGTTCCCGCCGGAGAGCACCGCGACCACCGGACCCGGGAAGGCGCCGGGGTCCGCCAGCAGCGCGGCGACCGGACTCGCGCCGGCCGGTTCGACGACCAGCTTGGCCCGCTCCAGGCACAGCAGCAGCGCGGCCGACAACTGGTCCTCGGTGACCGTGCGGACCTCGTCCACCAGCTCGGCGATGATCCCGAACGGCACCTCGCCCGGACACCCCACCTTGATCCCGTCGGCCATCGTCGCCGGGTTGTCGATCACCACCGGCCGCCCGGCCGCGAGCGAGGGCGGGTACGCGGCCGCGCCCGCCGCCTGCACGCCGACGATCCGCACGTCCGGCCGCAGCGTCTTCACCGCGACGGCGATGCCGGCCGCGAGCCCGCCGCCGCCGATGCCGACGACGATCGTGCCCACCTCCGGGCACTGCTCCAGGATCTCCAGGCCGACCGTGCCCTGCCCCGCGATGATGTCGGGATGATCGAAGGGGTGGATGAAGACGGCGCCCGTCTGCTCCGCGTACTCCCGCGCCGCGGCCAGCGTCTCGTCGACCACCTGACCGTACAGGCGCACCTCGGCGCCGTAGTCCCGGGTCGCGCTGATCTTCGGCAGCGGGGCGCCCCTCGGCATGAACACGGTGGCGTGCACGCCGAGCAGCGCGGAGGCCAGCGCCACACCCTGCGCGTGGTTCCCGGCGCTCGCGGCCACGACACCGGCGGCGCGCTCCTCGGGCAGCAGGCCGGCGATACGGACGTAGGCGCCCCTCAGCTTGAAGGAACCCGTCCGCTGGAGGTTCTCGCACTTGAGGTGGACCGGCGCGCCCACCAGCTGCGACAGATGCCTGCTGCCCTCCATCGCGGTCACCCGCGCCACGCCCGTGAGCATCTTCTGGGCGCCGCGCACGTCGTCGAGGGTGACGGGCCGCAAGGAGTCAGCCGTGCTGTAGCTCATGACACAAGTCTCGCAGTTCACAGCCGGGCGCAGCGGGTGTGACCAAGCTCCGAGACCGGTTTGCGCAGCCCCGGTACGACCCGCCCCCTGGCCGCGTACCCTGTCCCCCAACCCAGCACTCTTCATGAAGCGAGCCCCCGGCCATGCCCACAACACCTGAAATGTCGATGGACATGACGACCGTCGGTGACACCGGTCTCCTCGACACGCTGCAGCACGAGGTGGCGGTCTTCGCCCGGCGTGCCGAACAGACCCGGCTCGGCGGCGTCGGACAGGTGCGCAACTCCATGGACCGCGCCGCGTATCTGCTGCTGAACCGCCTCGACAAGGAAGGACCGATGGGGGTCAAGGCCCTCGCCGCGAGCATGGGGATCGACTCGTCGACGGTCACCCGGCAGGTGGCTCCCCTGGTCGACACCGGGCTCGTCAAGCGGACCTCGCACCCCGAGGACGGTCGGGCGGTGGTGCTGCAGCTGTCCCCGCGCGGGCTGTCCCGGCTGGAGGAAGTTCGTTCGTCCAGGCGTCAGTTGATGGCCGAGCTGACACACGACTGGGCGCCGGAGGAGCGCGAGACGTTCTGCACGCTCCTCACACGCTTCAACACCGCGCTCTCCGCGCGGATGGCGGTCCCGGGCGTGCCCGCGCCGGAGACTCCGTCGGCCTCCTGAGTCCCGGACTCTTGACCCCGGGCCGCCGCTGGCCTCATATGAGACCGGGTCCTGGTCGCACGCGGCTGCGCGTTCCGTACCGGCAGGGCCCCCTCAGGCGGGAGGCGCGGTGCGAGAACGGCAGGCGTCCCAAAGCGCCCGCCGGGCCCGGGAGTTCGAGGCATTCGTCGCGGGCGCGGCAGGGCGGCTGCTGCATGCCGCCACACTGCTGACCGCGGAGGCGCCGGACGACAACCCGCGCGCGCGGCGGCTGCTCACCCTGGCCCTCGCGCACACGTACGCGTGCTGGGACCGGCTGCGCGGCGAGGACCCTTACGACCGCGCCCGCCAGCACCTCGCCACGCGCTTCGCGCGCGGGGCCTGGCACCAGTACGGCGGTCTCGGCCGCGGCCGCCCGCATCCCGGAAGCACCCTGGCCGTCCTCAGCCCCCAGGAGCGTCTGATCCTCGTCCTGCGGTTGTACGAGGGGGTCGCCGAGGAGCAGGTGGCGGCGCTGCTCGGACTCCCGCCGGAACGGGTCCACGCGATCTGCGACCGGGCGACGGCCACTCTGCTGCATCCGCGCCGGGGGCAGCCGTCTGTCGTGATGGGCGCGAAGGTGGCACCGTCGTGAGGCGGCGGGACGAGGGGAGGCACAGGTGAACCGGCTGGAGCGGGAGGCCGCCGCGCGGCGGATCATGGAGCAGGTGCCGCCACCGGTGCCACCTGAGCTGTACGCGGAGGTCGTGCGTCGCGGGAGCCGCATGCTGCGCCGCAGGACCGCGGCCCGGCGTCTGATGTGGCTGCTGCTGTTCGCCGCGGCCGTGGCCTTCACCGTGTGGGCCGTGACGGCCCGGCCCTGGGTGGAGCCGCCGTCCCAGACGACTCCACCCGTCACGGGCTGGTGAACCGGCGCTGTCGCCGGTCCGGCGCCGGCTGCTAGCCCAGCGCCTGCTGCAGGTCTTCGAGCAGGTCGTCGACGTTCTCGATGCCCACGGAGAGGCGGACGAGGTCGGCCGGGACCTCCAGGGCCGAACCCGCCGCGGACGCGTGCGTCATACGGCCGGGGTGCTCGATGAGGGACTCGACGCCGCCGAGCGACTCCCCGAGGGTGAAGACCTTGGCACGGTTGCACACCTCGACGGCCGCCTCCTCGCCGCCCTCGACCTGGAAGGAGACCATGCCGCCGAACGCCTTCATCTGCTTGGCGGCGATCTCGTGACCCGGGTGCTCCGGCAGGCCGGGGTACAGGACCCGCGTCACGCGCGCGTGCCGGCTCAGCATGTCGGCGATCTTCGTGGCGTTCTGGCTGTGCCGGTCCATGCGCACCGCGAGCGTCTTCGTGCCGCGCAGCACCAGCCAGGAGTCGAAGGGCCCGGCGACCGCGCCCATCGCGTTCTGGTGATACGCCAGTTCCTCGCCCAGCGCCTGGTCGGACACGATCAGCGCACCGCCGACCACGTCCGAGTGACCGCCCATGTACTTGGTGAGCGAGTGCACCACCACGTCCGCGCCGAGCGAGAGCGGCTGCTGGAGGTAGGGCGTGGCGAAGGTGTTGTCGACGACGAGCTTCGCCCCCGCGTCATGGGCGATCTGGGCGACGGCGGCGATGTCGGTGATGCCGAGCAGCGGGTTGGAGGGGGTCTCCACCCACACGGCCTTGGTCTTCGGGGTGATGGCGGCCCGTACGGCTGCGGGATCGCTGGTGTCGGCGACGGACCATTCCACGCCCCACCGGGACACGACCTTCGCGAAGAGACGGAACGTGCCGCCGTACGCGTCGTTCGGGATGACCACGTGGTCGCCGGGGCTGAGCAGCGTACGCAACAGGGTGTCCTCGGCCGCCAGACCGGACGCGAACGCGAGGCCGCGACGGCCGCCCTCCAGCGCGGCGAGGTTCTCTTCCAGTGCGGTCCTGGTCGGATTGGCGCTACGGCTGTACTCGTAGCCACCGCGCAGGCCGCCTACGCCGTCCTGCTTGTAGGTCGAGACCTGGTAGATCGGCGGGACGACCGCGCCGGTGAGGGGATCGGCGGTGTTGCCCGCGTGGATCGCGAGGGTCTCGAAGTGCTGACTGATGTGCCTGTCGCTCATGTGCACCGAGCGTAGTGCGCCCGCGGCACTGCTGCCGGACAGCGGGTCGCACACGGCCGGAAGCAAGGGTTTTCCCCGTGCGTGACGGGGCACGCGGCGGGCCGGCCGGACGGTTTTCCACAGGCGGAGCGGGACGGGTTGGCCAATTGTCGGCGGCGTCTGGTTCGCTTGAGCCATGGAAATTCTCTGGGTCCTGATGGCGCTGCTCATGCTGAGCTTCGCACTGCTCCCGGTCCTGCGGCGCAGGCGCGGGATGATCGAGCGGGTCCACCCGGGCCACCCGGACGCCGCGGACCCGGCGAACTACGGCTTCGCGCGCGAGGAGGAGCTGGACATCCGCATGCCCGGCCCCGACCAGGACCTGCTCGACGTCCTGGACCTGGTGCAGCGCACCCAGGACTACCGGGCCGCCTCGCAGCTGCTGGCCGGCACCGAGACGGAGGGCGAGCTGCGCTGGCAGCGCGTGCAGGCCTTCGCGGGCGCGGCGGCGCTGGAGCTGCAGCAGCGGCCCGGCGGGGTCCATGAGACTCCGGGCGGGCAGTGGCTGCGTGTGTGGCGGGCCGAGCAGCCCAAGGACGCGGGCGGCGCGGCCGTGCACGCGGAGTTCCTGGTGCAGCAGGCGTGGCGCACGTCGACCCCGGGCACGGACGAGTTCCGGATCATCATGGAGGAGGCCCGGGACGCGTGCGGACAGGCCGCGCTGCTGGCTCCCGGCGACCCGGTCCCGCACATCGTCGAGCTGTCGGTGGCGCGCGGACTGGTGTACCCCCAGCCGGAGTTCGAGAAGCTGTGGCTGAAGATCCTGGACCGGGACCCGGCCCACATGGGCGCCCATCTCGCGGCCCTGCACTACTGGTGCGAGAAGTGGCACGGCTCGCGCGAGCTGGCGTACTCCTTCGCGGAGGCCGCAGCAGCCCGCGCACCCCAGGGCTCCCTGCTCGCCGCGATGCCGCTCTTCGCGGTCTTCGAGCACCTCCCCGAGGTGAACCTGGTCAGCAGCTTCTACCAGAGCGAGGTCGTGACCAAGGCCGTCCACGGCGCGCTCCACGCGGTGCACGCGGCCCGTCCCGACGACCCGATGACGGCGCACGTCCGCCATCTCCTGGTCTTCTTCCTGGTCCGCGCCGAGCGCTGGTCGGAGGCCATGAACCAGCTGATACACGTCGACGGCCACGTGGGCGCCCTCCCCTGGTCCCTGTCCCCCGACCCGGCCGCGGAGTTCGCCGTCTACCGAGCCCTGGCGGTGGCGGGCTACGAGGCCAACGGCGGCAGCCCGGCAACACTGCTCAGCTGACGGCCCCGAGCGGGCGGCCACGGCCGAGCGCGCTGGCGAACGGCTGGAGAAAATCAGTGGCCGCCCGAACCGGCCGACCCCACGCTGTACGGCATGCAACAACCGCAACGCGGGATCCGTGCGGCCTACGCAGAATCCACGATCACCGTCTACCAGGCGTACTCCCCGGACATCGGCCTGCCGGCCGCCCGCAAGGGCCGTTTCCCCTCCGCGTGGAAGCGCGACAGGATGACATGGATCATCAAGCAGCGTTCATAGACCGCAAGAGCCTGTGACTGGGCGGTGGGCCGGGGTCACCTTCAGCGCTGGCCTGTCGAGGCTGGATCATGGTCCGGTGATGAAGTGGATGAAGGAGACGCCCCCGGTCGGGCAGCCCGAGCGTGAGTCGGAACTCTCGGACTACCAGCGGGCGATGCGGGACCGGCTTCTCTCGGCTCCTGTGGTGCCCGCGCCCGAACCTTGGCGGCCCGTCTTCACCTACGAGTACGGGGTTCCTGTCGGCGGACTGCTCGGGGTCGGCTTCGCGACGAACCCCGATACGGGCCACGATCTGGTGATGGTTGTCTCGCACGACGGGCACGGTCTCTTCGACGCCGTCACCGGCGAGAAGATCGCCAGGGACCGCGACCCCGCTCTTGAGGACAGCACCCCCGACGCGGTCGCCGACCTGTCCTGCCCCGGACTGGGGCCGATCACCGGAAGCCGCGTACACATCGCCGGGCTCTTCGGTGGCGGTCTGCACACCACCACCGAAGACGGCTGGACCCTGGAAGTCGTCACCCCGGCCTGGCCGAACGAGCGGGTCCTGCTGTCAATGGACGGCGGGCTCCCCCACGCGGGTCCGCACGGAGAGGAGTGGTGGCACATCTTCCACTCGAACTACTCCACATGCCGTGCAGCCGGCTTCTCCCCCTCCGGCCAGACGATCGCCGTAGCGACAAGCAGCGACCTCTCCATGTGGACCCGCAGTACGGACGACCGTCACGCCGACGGCTGAGACACGCCCGAGTTCGGGTGGAAGAGCAGAAGGAGGCGGAGTTGAGTGCCACAGGCGTGTGGATCGTCGGCGCAGTGCCTGAACAGGAGGTACGGAGTTTGCGGAGCGCTCCGGTTCAGAACTCGGCGCCGGCACGGGTGCACTGTGACGTGCCTGGGGAACTGGCTTGGTGGCGAAGCAAGGCGCAGGCGTCCATGTTCCCTCCGTCGACGAGTTCTCCCGGCGATTGGCGCGCCGACGAGGACGCCCTCCGGCTCAGCGCGTTCTTCGACGCCTGCCGCGACGACTCTGATCACGCGCAGGAGTTGCGTGACACGGTCATGGATCAGTTTCCCCTCGATGCCGAGGAGGGCTTGTTCGTGGCCACGGCGCGCAAGGCCGACCCGTTCTCCGCCTTGGCTTACGCGCTGGGCCCCGATGCGACGCTGCGGCTGCCGGGACGGTTCGGGGACTTCCTTCTTGATGCCGAGCAAGTCCGCGATCAGCTGCCCGCGGTCTCGGAGACCCTCGTCCTGACCGGAATCCCACGGCGCGACGCGATCGAGCGAATCCACGCGTGGATGACCGGCTTGGGTGACGACCCCGACCACAACGCGGACGAACTTCTTGACGGCCCGCTACGCGTCCTCCGCCACGCCGCCCGCACGGGCCATGGGGCAGCCGGCCAAGTCCGCTGGTACTGACGTGGCCGAACACCGCATTCACCTCGACACGGTGCGCCCGCCGGAACGGGACAGACATCACGAATCCCCGTGCACAGGCTCCGCTACCTCGCGGGAAAGGTCTGTGAGCAATGCTTGACCTGGATCAAGCCGTCGTTCCTGTGGATGATGTACCGCTGTGGCTGGGGCGCCAAGGCGGGGCAGGAGACCGTTCTTGCCGTCGAGATCAGTCGTGACGGCTTCGATTGGGCGCTGTGCCACGCGTGTCTGTCGGGCTACGCCCGCGGGGTGCACCCCGACCGGGCCACCTGGCAGCGTCAGTTGAAGCGTGCGCCCGCTCGTGTGCAGTGGGATCCCGAGCGGGACCTGCGGCTACAGCCCCTGCCGTACCGGTCCCTGCAACTCGGCCTCTCCGGTGAGGCCGCACGACGCTACGCGGACGAGTGGACGGTCGCCGTCCGCGACGTGACCCCGCTCGCCCACGAGATACACGCCCTCGTCCGCGGTGGTGACCTGGACTCGGCCGCCCGGCTGCTGCCCCAGGAGCACCCCTATCCCGTTGGAGACGCATTTCTTGCCCACCTGCACGGATGACGGGCAGGGGCGGCTGCAGTCGCGGTGCCGGAGGATTGCGGTGATCCTGTCAGGGAGACGCGGCTGGCCTCGCACGGCCATTGTGCGTCGGTGACCGCGCTGTACAGGAAGGCGACGGCCATGACAGCGATGCCCAGCAAGACACAGCGAGGGCACGGGGGGTCCGAGAGCGGCAGAGCGATCGACAGTGCGTCCCTGGCCGCCGGGGCCATGATGATGCTCAGCGGACCGCTCAGCATTCTGATGGGCGTGTCGGGCATCGCGCAGGACAGCCTGCTCGTCTCCTCCTCCCAGTACGCCTACCGGTTCGATCTGACCGCCTGGGGCGTCATTCACCTCGTCGTCGGAGTGGCGCTGGTCGTCGCCGGCCTGGGAGTCCTGATGAACAAGAGCTGGGGCCGCGGGGCCGGTGCCGCGACGGCGGGGATCAGCCTGATCACCCAGTTCATGTTCGTTCCGTACTACCCGGTGTGGGCCATCTCCGTGATGACGCTCGACCTCCTGATCCTGTTCGCGCTGACGAGGTATCACATCGAGACCGGCGGCGGCCGGTGAGCGCAGGTCAGGAGAGCCAGTCCGTGTAACGGGTGGTGGCCAGGCGGGCGTTCTCGTCGGTGAGGACGTCGCCCTTGACCGCGGCGAACATGCCCGCCGTGGGGTCCGTGACGACGGTGCGGTTGTCACCCTTGTGGGCCAGGGTGATCCGGCCCAGCTCGTCCAGGGCGAAGACCTCGGGTCCTGCGATGTTGCGGATGCCGTTCAGCGGGGCGCCCGCGGCGACGTCCGACACGGCGGCGGCCACGTCCTTGGAGGCGATCGGCTGGATCGGCGTGGCGGGCAGCCGGACGGTGTCGCCGTCGCTGGTCCAGGACAGGACGGCGTCCATGAAGTCCATGAACTGCGTCGCCCGGACGATCGAGTAGGGGATCGGACCGGCCGCGAGGAGCCGCTCCTGGAGCGCCTTGGCCCGGTAGTAGTCCAGCTCCGGCACCTGGTCCACGCCGACGATCGAGAGGATGACGAAGTGGCCGACGCCGCCCTTGTGGGCCGCGGCCAGAAGGTTGTCCATCGAGGTCTGGAAGAAGGCCGGGGAGGCTTCGTCGAAGGTCGGGGAGTTCGTCAGATTGACGACCACGTCGGCTCCCGCCACCGCCTCGTCCAGTCCCCGGCCGCTGATGACGTCGACTCCAGTGGACTGTGAGTGCGGTACCGCCTCGTGCCCGGCTGCGTTCAGGTTCCTGACGACCTGCGACCCGATCAGCCCGGTACCGCCGATGACTGCGATCTTCATGACGTGCCTTTCGTCGGTGTCATGTTTCGTGTCATGTCCGCAATATCGCAGATGGGCCTCAGCGACCTCCGGATGCGTCCTCGGCAGGCGCGGCGCAGCCTGGAGACAGGGATGACCCTCAGCGCACTCCCGGGCCGGGTGAGGTGAGGTGACGGCCATGCCCGCATGGCATCTGCGCGACTATCACGACCGCGACCTCGACCAGGCGATCCGGATCTGGGAACAGAGCCGGCTGGCCGACGAGGACCCCGTGTTTCCGGTCTCCGAGGTGATGGCCGCGGCACAGAGCGGTCAGACGGCCGTGGTCGCGGTGGTCGGCGACGAGCTGGTCGGGATGGCCGTGGCGCAGACGGGCGGTACCCGAGGCTGGGTCCTGCTGGTGGCCCTCGCCTCCCGCTGGCGCGAGCGCGGCATCGGCAGCGCCCTCCTCTCCGAGCTGGAACGACGCCTGCGGGCACTCGGCGTGCGGCGCGTCAGCGCTCTGCTGCCCGCCGACGCCGCCGGGACGAAGGCCCTGGAGAACTCCGGGTACCGGCTCCGCGACGACCTGACCTACTACGAGAAGATCGAACCGGACGACACCGCCAACGCCGAGGTCCTGGCCACGCTGGGCGGCCGGATGCTGCCCAGCGGCCTCTGGGACGCCATGGCCGGCATGGAGCGGGAGAAGCAGGTCGTCGAGCGCCGTGTCGTACTTCCGCTGACGGAACCGGCGCTGGCCGACCGCTTCGCCGTCGCCCCGCCGAAGGCGGTCATCCTGTTCGGCCCGCCAGGCACGGGAAAGACCAGTTTCGCCAAAGCGGTGGCCTCCCGGCTCGGCTGGCCGTTCGTGGAGCTCTACCCGTCCCGGCTCGCGGCCGACACGGACGAGGGGCTGGCCGTGGCGTTGCGCCAGGCGTTCGCGGACCTGGCGGAACTGGACTCGGTCCTGCTCTTCATCGACGAGGTCGAGGAGATCGCCGGCGCGCGGTCCGGCAAGGCGGTCGATCCCGGCCACGGGGTGACCAACGAGCTGCTCAAACTCATCCCCGTCTTCCGTGAGCACGACACACGCCTGCTGACGTGCGCCACCAACTCGGTACGGTCCCTCGACGCGGCCTTTCTGCGGCCGGGCCGGTTCGACTACGTCATCCCCATCGGCCCCCCGGACCCCACCGCCCGCGCCGCGATCTGGACCCGCTATCTCCGGGCCGCCACCGACTCCGTGGACCTCACCCGGCTGGTAGAGGCCAGCGAGCTGTTCACCCCGGCCGACATCGAATACGCGGCCCGCAAGGGCGCGCAGACGGCGTTCGAACGCGAGGTCACGCAGCGCCGGGGCCTGCCGGCCACGACCGAGGACTATATGACCGCCATCGCGGACACCCGGCCGACGCTCACCGCACGGGCGATCGAGGAGTTCATGGAGGACATCGAGACCTACAGCCGCCTTTGAGGCCGAAGGGAGACGTCCAGAAGGGAGACGTCCGGAAGGGAGACGACTATCCGGTCGACGGTCGTCTCTCCCTCCTCGTACATTCGCCTCTCACCACACGAGAGGGACGGGGATGGGCAGCCGTACGTTTCTGATCGGCGGGGGATGGGACACCGCGGAGGTCTACGAGCCGTTCCTCGATGCGGCCGGGGACGCTCCGCGCATCGGGTGCGTGATCCTGGACGAGGGCGACGGCGCCGAGCAGTTCGCCCGGTACGAGGGGGCGTTGCGCAAGGCCGGGGACTGCACGCCCGTACCGCTGCTCGCGCCTCTGGGCGGGCGGTTCGGGCCGGAGGCGGTGGCGGGTGTCGACGGGGTGCTGGTGTGCGGCGGGCTGACGCCCGCGTATCAGGAGGCGTTCGCGCAGTGTCTCGAAGGACTGCCGCAGGCGCTCGCCGAGCGCGGTGTCCCGTACGCCGGGTTCTCGGCGGGCGCCGCCGTCGCCGCGCGACACGCCGTGGTCGGCGGGTGGCTCCTGGACGGGGTTCCGGTGTGCCCGGAGGACTCCGCGGAGGACCTGGAGGAGATCGCGGTACGGCCGGGGCTCGGGCTCGTGCCGTTCGGGGTGGACGTGCACGCCGCGCAGTGGGGGACGCTGCCGAGGCTCGTCGCCGCGGTCGCCCGCGGATACGTCCCGTACGGCGTCGCACTCGACGAGAACACGCTCGTCGAGGTGGGCGACGACGGGCACGCACGGGTCTCGGGGCTCGGCCGCGCCCACGTGGTGCGACCGGCGGACGGCAGCGACAGCAGCGACGGCAGCGACGGCAGCGACGGCCAGGACGTGCTCGTACGGTCCTACGGCGCCGGCGGGACGTTCCCCGTGCGCTGACTCAACTCCCGCTCCCGTAGGGGCGGGTGAGGATCTCCATCCGGTGGCCGGAGGGGTCGTCGAAGTACACCCCGCGGCCGCCGTCGTTGGTGTTGATCTCGCCGGCGCGGCTGTGGAACGGGTCCGCCCAGTAGGTGAGGCCCGCCTCCCCGATGCGGGCGAAGATGGCGTCGAAGTCGTCCTCGGAGACCAGGAAGGCGTAGTGCTGCGGGGTGATGGCGCCGGCGGTGTCCTTGTAGTCCAGCGTCACGCCGTTGGGTATTCCGACGGGGACGAACGGGCCGTAGTCCGCGCCCACTTCGAGGCCCAGGAGACCGGCGAGGAAGTCGGCCGAGACATGGCTGTCGTGCGCGGCGACGATGGTGTGGTTCAGCTGCACAGTCATCGTGTGCACCTCCTGCTGCCCAACATACTCCGACGCGAACTGAGGCAAGCCTTACTTTGATCGTCGAGCGCCGCCCGGGCCCGCCCCGCCGCCGGGGCCCGCCCCGCTGTCGGGACCGGCCCTGGCGGCGGGTGTGCTGCCGGGCAGCGCGGCTCAGATCGTCGCGGTGTCGATCACGAACCGGTAGCGGACGTCGCTCGCCACCACCCGGTCGTACGCCTCGTTGATCTTGTCGGCGCCGATCAGCTCGATCTCGGCGCCCAGGTCGTGCTCGGCGCAGAAGTCGAGCATCTCCTGGGTCTCCGGGATGCCGCCGATGCCGGAGCTGCTCAGGCTGCGGCGGTTGCCGAACACCGAGGACAGCATGATCTGGACCGGCTCCTCGGGGATGCCGAGGTTCACCATCGCGCCGTCCGTGCGCAGCAGCGAGAGGTAGGCACCGAAGTCCAGCGAAGCGGAGACCGTGTTCAGGACGATGTCGAAGGTGCCCTTCAGCTCCTCGAAGGTCTTCGGGTCACTGGTGGCGTAGTAGTGGTCGGCGCCCAGCTTCAGGCCGTCGTCCTTCTTGCGCAGGGACTGCGACAGGACGGTGACCTCCGCGCCGAGCGCGTGCGCGATCTTGACGCCCATGTGGCCGAGGCCGCCGAGGCCCACGACGGCGACCTTCTTGCCGGGGCCGGCGTTCCAGTGCTTCAGCGGGGAGTACGTGGTGATGCCGGCGCAGAGCAGCGGCGCGGCCACGTCCAGGGAGAGACCGTCGGGGATGCGGACGACGAAGGCCTGGTCGACGACGATCTTCTCGGCGTAGCCGCCGTAGGTGGGCTCGCCGTCCTTGCCGACCGCGTTGTACGTCCAGACGGGGCCGCCCTGGGAGCAGTACTGCTGCAGGCCGGCCCGGCAGTTGTCGCACTCGCGGCAGGAGTCGACCATGCAGCCGACGCCCACACGGTCGCCGACCTGGTACTTCGTGACACCGGAACCGACCTCGGAGACGACACCGGCGATCTCGTGGCCGGGCACCATCGGGAAGATCGCCGTGCCCCAGCCCTCACGGGCCTGGTGGATGTCGGAGTGACAGATGCCGGCGAACTTGATGTCGATCAGGACGTCGAACTCGCCGACCGGGCGCCGCTCGATCGTGGTCCGTTCCAGCGAGGCCTTCGCGGCGGGCGCGGCATACGCGGCAACAGTGGTCATGGCGTGGTTCTCCTCGCGGGGGGTGATGCACCCGGCTGCCTTCCCGCCGGGCATGGCTCCAGCCTGCCTCATGCCCCGGCGCTCACCCAGCCCACACCTTTGCGTACGTCCGCCGTGCGTACCACTGGCGGGGTCAGGCTCCTGTGCGTACGACCACGCGATGCGTCCGATACTGGCTGTATGGACCAACAGCCCGAGACTGCCGCCCCCGGTCACTCCCTGGACCGGCGCGCCGAGCTGAGCGAGTTCCTGCGCAGCAGGCGGGCCCGGCTGAAGCCGGAGGACGTGGGGCTGCCGGACTTCGGGCGGCACCGCCGGGTGCCCGGGCTGCGCCGCGAGGAGCTGGCGCAGCTGGCCGGGGTGTCCGTGGCGTACTACACGCGGCTGGAGCAGGGCAACGGGCGGAACGTGTCGGCGGAGGTGCTGGACTCGATCGCCCGGGCGCTGCGGCTGTCCGACGCCGAGCACGCCCATCTGACCCACCTCGCCAAGGGCAAGCAGCACAAGAAGAAGGCGTCGGCACGCGCCCAGCAGGTGCGGGTGGCGCTGCAGCAGCTGCTGGACGTGATGGACGCGGTACCGGCGTATGTCGTCGGGAGGCGCTCGGAGATCCTGGCGTGGAACCGGATGGCCGCCGCCCTCTTCGGGGACTGGGGGGAGCTGCCGGCGGCGGAGCGGAACTGGGCGCGGCTGGTGTTCCTGAAGCCGGAGTACCGCGAGCTGTTCGTCGACTGGGAGCAGAAGGCCATCGACATCGTGTGCGCGCTGCGGATGGACGCCGGCTGCTATCCCGACGATCCCCGGCTGTCGGCGCTGGTCGGCGAGCTGTCCGTGAAGAGCCCGGACTTCCGGCGCCTGTGGGCGACGCATGACGTCAAGGAGAAGAACCACGGCGTCAAGCGGCTGCACCATCCGCTGGTCGGCGAGCTGTCGCTGAACTTCGAGTCGTTCCGTATGACGGGCGACAGTGACCAGTCCCTGGTCACCTATCACGCGGAGCCGGGCTCCCCGTCGGCGGAGGCCCTGCGGCTGCTCGCCAGCTGGGGCACGGACGCGACGAGGGCCGTACCGTCGGCCTGACGGCGTCCCGCGCTCAGTCCTCCACCCCGAGGTCCTTGCGCATGGCCCTGCGCATCGCGGTCAGCAGCGGTTCCGCCTCCTTCAGGTCGAGCAGGGCCCGCTGCGGGGTCTCACCCTCGCCGGCCAGGTTCCGGTCCAGTCGTTTCGCCGTCGCGTCGATTCCGGCGAGGACCCGGTTCACGGCACGTGAGGCGTCCAGGATGCGTTCGGGTACCACCATCTGCGCCTCTGCGTAGCGGTCCCGGTACTCGCGCCGGGTCTCCTCCAGCTGGTCGCGGTCCTGGTCCGTGTAGACGCCGTCGCGGATGCGGTGCAGGGCGTCCTTGAGGAGGGTGTGGAACTGCCGGGAGGCACGGTTCATGGCGATGTAGGCCGTGCGCCGCTCCTCGAAGCGCAGCCTGCGTTCCGCGCGTTCGGCGTCCTCGGCACGCCGCCGGGCACCGAGCCGATGGCTGAGGACGGGCGCGAGGAGGGTGCCGAGGACACCGAACACGGCGGTGATCATCGCGGTTATGGCTACGGTCACGGGGTGACCCTATGACACCCCGTCATCGGACGAACACGGACGGCCCGCCGGAAGCTGCACTCCCGGCGGGCCGCTCGCTCATGCCCTGCTCAGCCGCTACGGCTCACTTGGCGTAGTAGGCGTTGTAGATCGAGATCGTCGACTTGTTGCCCTTCTTGTCGGCGATCTTGGCGTGGAACGAGATGGCCTTGCCCTTGGCCGGGTTCTTGACGGTGATCTTGCCGTTGCGGACCTCGACCTTCTTCCAGGTCTGGCCGTAGTCGTACGACACGTACACCGACAGCGACTTCAGGTTGCTGCCCGCGGCCGCGCCCTCCACGGTGACCGGGAAGGTGACCGTCTTGTCGGCCTCGACACGGCTGTCAAGGCCGGTCTTGGCGTTGAAGCGGAGGGTGGAGGCCGGGAGCTTGGCGACGCTGCCACCGGTCGGCTTCTTCGAGTGGAAGGTCCAGCTCGCGTCGATCCGCGTGGAGGCGGCCGCGACCTTGACCGTGCGCTTGACCGAGGTGGTCAGCTTGTACTCGGCGTCACCGGACGGAACCTTGAAGGGATCCTCGCCGAACATCGGGTCCTTGGTGGAGCCCACCTTGGTGCCGTTGCGGTACAGGGTGGTGGTCACCGAGGTGAAGTCCGACGAACCGGCGTGCTTGTTGGCGTCGGCGAACAGCGGCAGCATGCCGTAGATGGTGTTGCCGTCCCGGAACAGACCGTAGTCCGCGTTGAGGTGCGGGCCGAAGACCGCCGTGTTGAAGGTCTTCTCGTAGGTCTTGCCGGCCGCGAAGGCCTGCGGCGCGCCCAGCGTGTAGTACGCGTCGGTGATCGGGAAGCCGTCCGGGTCGACCCCGGAGGTCTGCTCGAAGTCCATGCCCCACTTCACGCCGCCCAGAGTGGACAGGTGCAGCGTACGGGTGCTGGGGATGGCCTGCGGAACGCCGATGGAGGAGCCACCGGAGCTCTGCGGCAGCCAGCCGACGGCGTTGACCGAGCCCTTCTTGCCGCCGGCGGCGGCGCCCAGGTTGGCCTTCACCGTGGCCAGGTCGCCGGCCTTGTAGTGCTTGGTGTAGCCGGTGGCGAGCTGCTTGACCTTGGCGCCGGCCACGGTGTCGTACTGCTCGTTGTCACCCTTGATCCAGTGCCCGTCCCACTGCTGGTACAGGGAACCGTCGGTGATCTGCGGGCCGAGACCCGCGGTGTGGAAGTTCTCGTACGTGTCGAGGAACCAGCCGTAGCCGTACGAGCCGTCGCCCACCGTGACGTCGAACTCCGGGGAGGCGAACGCCGACTTGGCGGCCGCGTCGGGGACGGTGATGTCCACCGGCTTGGCCTTGCGCGCGTCGATGGTGATCGTCTGGCTCTTGCCGACGGTCAGCTTCGGTTGCGCGATCCAGTCGATGCCCTTGGTGCCGTCCACCGGGTCCACGAACAGCGCCGAGTTCAGGATGTACGTGCCCTTGGGCGCGCGCACCTTCACCGTGCCGGAGGGGTCGTACGGCGTGAGGTCCCGGCCGCCCGCCAGGCCCGCGACACCCGCCAGGTCGACGTCGTAGTACTTGGCCGGCTTGCCGTCACGCCCGATGAACTTCAGCGTGACGTCGTACGACTCCACCTCGCGCTGCACCGCGGCGGCCGTGCGGACGCTCTGGCCGCCGCCGGTCGCGGTCACGTACGCGGAGTAGGCGCCGTCGAGGGTGCCGCCCAGCTTGGTGTTGACGGTGAGGTCGACCGAGGCCTTGCCGCCCGCCGGGACGGTCACCTTGGTCTTGGCGAGCTTGAAGAAGCCCGCGGGAGCCGCCTGGCCCTTGGGGTTGGTGGCGGTGGCGGCCAGGTCGAGCGTGACGTCCTTGGTGCTCAGGTTGCGGTACGTCAGCCGCTTGGTGACCGGCTTGTCGTCGGTGTGCGGCCACTGCTGCACACCGAAGCTCACCGAGACCGGGTCGGCGATCACGGACTGCTTGATCGCCTTGTCGACCGCGATACGGCCCGAACCCTGCTGGAACGGCGTGTACTTGCCGCCCTTGGCGGAGCCGGTCAGGGCGCCCTTCAGCTCGGCGTAGCCCCAGTCGGGGTGCTCCTGCTTCAGGATCGCGGCGGCGCCCGCGACGTGCGGGGTCGCCATCGAGGTGCCCGAGATGGTCAGGTAGCCGGGCGGGTTCTCGCCGACCTCCTGGTCGATGACGCTGCCCGGGGCCGCGGCGGCGGTGATGTCGACGCCGGGCGCGGTCACGTCCGGCTTGATGGCGCCGTCGCCGGTGCGCGGGCCGGTCGAGGAGAAGTCGGCCAGCTTGTCGCTCTTGTCGACGGCACCGACGGTGAGCGCGGCGTCCGCGCTGCCCGGCGAACCGATCGACTCGGGGCCCTCGTTGCCCGCGGCGATCGCGAACAGGATGCCCTTCTCGGTGGAGAGCTTGTTGACCTCGGCCTCGAGCGGGTCGATCTCGGGCGTGTCGTAGCCGCCCAGGCTGAGGTTGATGACGGAGGCGCCCTGCTGGGCCGCCCACTCCATGCCGGCGAGGATGCCGGAGTCGTCACCGGAGCCGGTGTCGTCCAGGACCTTGCCGTTGAGGATCTTCGCGTCGGGCGCGACACCCTTGTACTTGCCGCCCGACTTGGCGCCGGTGCCCGCCGCGATGGACGCGACGTGCGTGCCGTGGCCGAAGTGGTCGGTGGCGTCCGCGGCGGCCGAGAAGTTCTTGGACTCGATCACCTGGTCCTTGAGGTCCGGGTGGGTCGCGTCGACACCCGTGTCCAGGACGGCGATCTTGACGCCCTTGCCCGTGTAGCCGGCCGCCCAGGCCTTGGGGGCGCCGATCTGCGGCACGGACTTGTCGAGGCTGGCCTTGCGCACACCGTCGAGCCAGACGTGGGCGATGCCGGAGGCGGTCCTGTTGCCGTTGGTGACCGCGTCCCAGAGCTCGGGCGTCTCCTTGGCCGGCGTCTGCATCGCGTCCGCGTTCAGGGTCTTCAGGCTGCGGCGCAGCGTGCCCGCGTCACGCACGTCGGCCTTGGCGGCGGTGGCGGCACCGCTGTAGCCGACGATGACCTTCAGACCGTGCTTGAGGGACTTGCGGGTGGCGGCCTTGTTCAGTTCGGTGACGTCGAACAGCCGCTGGTCCAGCTTGCCGGAGGCGACCAGGCCGGCCGCGTCGGCGGGGATGACGAGGGTGTGTCCGTCGACCTTGCGGAGCTGGAAGGGTATGTGCTCGCGCCCCTTGGCCTTCTCCAGGCCGACGACCCGGCCCTTGGTGTCGACGGCGACCCGGTCGCCGGTGATCAGGGTGATGCGGTGCTTTGACGTGAGCGAGGCAGCGGACGATGTCCGCTGCTCAGGCTTCGCCGACGCCGGGCTGGTCATGCCTGCGGCGAGGGCGACGGCTGCGGCAGTGGCGACGGTGGCCGCAGCCGCTCTTTTCACTTGTCTGCGCAAAACTCCCCCTGGAGATGGAGTACCGGGCTGGCGAATTCCCCGTTCACCCGGCCGGGGGCAGTCTCGTACGCATGCACGTCACCCCCCGGAGCACGAAGTATGCCGGGGGGTGATCTGACGGCTCAATAGATGAGAGGAGGGTGTGAAAGCGCTACCGGGAACTGTTACGCGCCGAGTGGAACACCGTTACGAAACCGCGAAGTTGAGCACGTGCGATCGGTGTTATACGCCGTGTGCCCGGTCGCCTACGCGCCCGCGTTCTCCTTCACGGTGATCTTCCCCTTGCGGATGGTCGCCAGGCGCGGGGCCTTCTTCGCGATCACGGAGTCGTGGGTGACCATGATGAGGGTCAGCCCCAACTCCTTCCACATGCGTTCCAGAACCTCCATGATCTCGTCACGCATGCCCTCGTCGAGGTTGCCGGTCGGCTCGTCGGCGAGCAGCACCTTCGGCTTCTTGACCAGGGCGCGGGCGATGGCCACACGCTGCTGCTGTCCTCCGGACAGCTCCGAGGGCAGATGGCCCAGCCGTTCGCCGAGGCCGACCGACTTCAGCGCCTCGGCCGCCTGTTCGCGGCGGTCCTTCGCCTTCACGCCGAGCGGTACGAGGGCGGTCTCGACGTTCTCCTGGGCGGTGAGCGTGGGGATGAGGTTGAAGGACTGGAAGACGAAGCCGATGTTCTCGCTGCGGACCCTTGTCAGGCGGGCCTCGGGGAGCTTGGCCAGGTCAGTGCCGTCCAGGACCACTTCGCCGGAAGTGGGGCGGTCGAGACCGCCGAGCATTTGGAGCAACGTGGATTTGCCGCCGCCTGTGGGGCCTTGGATGACCAGGCGGTCACCGTCTCCGATGGTCAGGTCTATGCCGTCCAGGGCGTGGATGGTGTCTTTGCCTCGGGTGTAGCGCTTGGTGACGTTTCTGAGGTCGTACATGGTGGCTCCTGGGAGGGGTCTGGGGTGGTGCGCATCGTGGTTGGGTGCCGGTGAGTGGGGGCTGGTCGCGCCCGCGCGGCGGAGCCGCATAGCGATACAGCCCCGCGCCCCTTAGTGGGATCGTTCAGCCGCGCCTTCAAGTGGCCGCTACTCCACCCGCCGCAACGCATCTGCCGGGCGCAGCCTTGAAGCTCGCCAGCCTCCGAACGCCCCCGCGATCAGGCCGCCCGCCACTGCGAGGCCCACCGCCAGGAGGATCGTCGTCACGCTGACCGGTGCCGTGAGCGCGACCTCCAGGGACTTCGCCGCCTGTCGGCCGGGGCCGCCGAAGCCGCCGCCCGGACCGGCCGGTCCGCCGCCCGTGCCGCCGCCGAGCTGGGCCTGCAGGCTGGGGCTGATCGCGGTGACGACGTACGCGCCCGCCAGGCCGAGCGCGATGCCGAGGGCGCCGCCGACCAGACCGTTGACGACCGCCTCGCCGACCACCTGCCGGGTCACCCGGCCCGACTTCCAGCCCAGCGCCTTCAGCGTGCCGAACTCACGGACGCGCCGGGAGACGGCGGAGGAGGTGAGCAGACCGGCGACCAGGAAGGCCGCGATCAGCACCGCGACGGACAGCCACTTGCCGACGTTGGTGGCGAGGCTGGACGCGGTGGACAGGGAGCCGGAGACCGTCTTGGCGAGGTCGGCGGAGGTGGTGACCGTCGTACCGGAGACGTTCTTCTGGATGGCGCTCTTGACGGTGTCGATCTGCTGCGAGTCGGCGGCCTTGACGTAGATCGTGGTGATCTTGTTCTTCTCGCCGGCCAGCGTCTGCGCCTGCTGGAGCGGGATGTAGAGGTTGGCGGCCGAGTCACCGCTGTCGGCGGTGGCGATGCCGATCACCTTGTACTTGACGCCCTTGATGGTGACCGTGGAGCCGACCTTGTACTTCTTCGTCTTGGCGTAGGCCGAGTCGGCGACGACGACCTTGGCGTTCGTCTCGGTCGTCCTGAAGGTGCGGCCGCTGGTGATCTTGGACGAGGTGAGCGGGCCCAGTGCCGTCCTGGTGACGTCGGTGCCGTAGACCGAGTACTGGTTGATGTCGAAGTCGGCGCCGCCGCCCCGCACCTCGCCCTGCGGCTGGCCGGTGCCCTGGCCGGGGCCGCCCTGCCGGCTGCCGCCGGAGTCCGGGTTCTGCTGGAACCGACCGCGGGTGAACTCGCCGCTGACCTTCACCACGTTGAGGCTCAGGCCGCCGACGGCGGAGGAGACGCCCTTCTGGTCCGCGACCTTGGTGACGGTCGAGGAGGCGAGCGTGGTGAAGCCCTGCACCATGACCCGGTCGCTGCTCTGCGACTTGGAGTCGCCGTTGTTCTGCGCGTCGAACTGGAAGCGCGGCCGCTGTGCGTTCCCGGTGGACGCCGACGCCGCCTTGGTGACGGTCATGTCGGTACCGAGGCCGTAGAGCGACTGGAGGACCTTGTCCTGTGCCTTCCCCATGCCGTTGGACACGGAGTTGACCACGATGACCAGCGCTATGCCCAGCGCGAGGCCGGAGGCGACGACGAGGGCCGCCTTTCTGCGGCGGCGCAGTTCGCGCCTCAGGTAGGTGAAGAACATGGCCGCAAGCTAGGGACGCACCCTGATGACTCGATAAGGCGGCAATAAAAGAACGATGAGAAGGCTGTGGCCGACCCCAGAAAGGGCCCAGAAAGGCCCAGGAGCGGTCCGGCAAGGCCTAGGAGAGGCCCAGGAAGGGCCCAGGAGAGGCCGCGATGCCGCCCCCGGCTCCGGGGGCGGCATCGGTCAAGCTGTGGGAGGGCTGTGTCAGACGGCCGAGCCGGCCTTCCACTGCGCCCAGTCCATGTTCCAGCCGTTGAGCCCGTTGTCCGGGGCCACGGTCTTGTCGCCGGTGTTCTTGACGACGACCACGTCACCGAGGATCGAGTGGCCGTACATCCACGCGGCGGGCGTGTTCGGGTCGTTCGCGCCCTTGGTGTCGGACAGGCCCACACAGCCGTGGCTGGTGTTGACGCTGCCGAAGATGGACTTCGCGCCCCAGTAGTTGCCGTGCAGGAAGGTGCCGGAGCTGGTCAGGCGGATGGCGTGCGGCACGTCCTTGATGTCGTACTCGCCCTTGCCGTCGTCGTCGGTGAAGCCCACGGTCGCGCCGTTCATGCGCGTCTCCTTGAACTTCTCCTGCATGACCATGATGCCCTGGTACGTCTTGTTCTCGGGCGAACCGGCCGAGATCGGGATGGTCTTGATGGTCTTGCCGTCCTGCGTGACCTTCATCTGCTTGGTCTGCGCGTCGACGTAGGAGACCTGGTTGCGGCCGATGTGGAAGGTGACCGTCTTCTGCTGGACGCCGTAGACGCCGTTCGCGCCCTGGACGCCGTCGAGCGCGAGCTTCAGCGTGACGGTGGAGTTCTCCTGCCAGTACGCCTCGGGGCGGAAGTCGATGCGGTTGGCGTTGAACCAGTGGCCGACGACCTCTTGGCCGCTGCTGGAGGTGACCGTGATGCCCTTCTGGACCGCGGCCTTGTTGGTGATCGCCTTGTCGAAGTTGATCGACACGGGCATGCCCACGCCGACGGTGGAGCCGTCCTCCGGCGTGAAGTTGCCTATGAAGCTGTTGGCCGGGGAGACCGTGGTGAAGGAGGCGTTCTCGTGGGCGACGAGGCCCGCGGCGTCCTTGGCCTCGGCGGCGACCTTGTAGCTGGTGGAACGCTCCAGCTGGGTGGTCGGCTTCCAGCTCTTCTTGTCGGCGGACAGCGCGCCGGCCACGGCCTTGCCGTCGGCGGTCGTCATGGTGACGCTGGTGAGCGTGCCCTTGGTGACCGTGACGGCGGCGGAGTTGTTGATGGAGGCGTCGTTCGAGCCGTCCTTGGGCGTGATCGTGATCTGGGCCGCGGAGGACTTCTTGGCTGCCGCCTCGTCCGCCTTCGCCTGCGAGGTGTCGCCGCCGGAGCCGGAGGCCTTGTCGTCGCCACCGGAACATGCCGTGAGCACCAGAACACCGCCGAGCAGTGCGGACGCGGCCATCAGGCCCCTGCGCCGCTTACTGTCCGTCATCACACGCTTCTCCATCGTTTCCGAGTCCGCGAAACACCGAGCCCCCGCTCAAGAATCTTCAACGCTACGGCCGACTCGCCCCGTTCCACACACACAGGGTGTGTGGTCCACACCACGTCCGCCGGGGCGGGGGGTGGTGCGGAGTCGGTCCGTGCGCCCCCTGAGACGACAAAACCCCGGACGGCGGTTGCCGTCCGGGGTCACGCATTCCCCGGAACGCTCAGCCGATGCCCTCTTCCTCGTCTTCCTCGACATCATCGTCGTCGAGGTCCCAGTCCGGTGAGTCGGGGTCGTACTCGATCCGCTCGCTGGACCAGGAGGCCTGCTGGAGTTCGACCCCGGGCACCTCGTTGACCAGGTCGAACGGATCCACCAGATATGCGATGGCCTCGGCGGTGTCTTCCGTCACAGCCCCTTCGGCGTGCGCCCGCTCCTCGTCCGGCATCTCGGTGTCACCGGCGAGGCGCTGCAGTGCCCGCTTCGTCACTGCGTCCGCGTCCTCGATTTCGAGGACCAGCTCCACCCGAAGGCGTACAAAACGTGATGTCTCTGGAGTGCTCATGCCCGGAGCGTACGGCCGAAACCTCCCGTGACTTTCCCGTGACCCGCAACTTTCACTAACATCGCCCCACACGGCCAATTCGCCAGCGTCACAAGGGGGATCGATATTCCGTGTCATCGGCTCGCCGCTCACTGCTGACCGCCACCGCCGCGGGGACCCTGCTGGGCGCCCTGTGGTTCGTCCCGTCCGCCAATGCGTCGCAGGACGCCCCGGAGAGAGCGGCGACTTCGGCGACGCAGGTCACTCAGCAGGCCAGGGCGATGTCGGAGGCGACCGCGGAGACCGCGGCGGACGCCGCGGAGGGCACGCAACTGGCCGACACGGGAAGCCCGGACACGACGCCCTATGTCGTCGGCGGAACGCTCTTCCTCGCCGTGGGTGCGGGTTTCGTGGTGTATTCGGTACGCCGTGAGCGCATGGGTTTTTAAATTACTTGACGTTTCTTTGACTTAAGGCTCATAGTCCGCTCATGAAGAGATCATCGGGCGTGCGGCTGTGCGCCACCGCCGCAGTGAGCGTGCTGTCGCTCGCCCTCATCACGGGCTGCTCCGACGGGGGTTCCAAGGACTCCGGAGGGTCCGGGAGTGCCAAGGGTTCGGACTCGGCCGCGAAGGCGCTGAGCGCCGCGGAGTTGAAGAAGCTGATCCTCGCTCAGGGCGAGGTGGACGGGTACAAGGTCACCCCCGCGAAGACGGACACCGTCAGGAACACGGCCAAGTCCGACAACGCCACGTGCGAGCCGCTGCTCGACTCCCTGAGCGGCCGCGGGCCGGGCGACGCGGTGACGCAGACCGGCCGCACGGTCATGGAGGACAAGAAGGACCCCACGGACGACGCGACGTCCATGGACGACATGGCCGACGGCAAGTTCGAGGACGCGATCAACAAGTCCCTGGACCGCGACGTCACCATCCTCGGCCTGGCCTCGTACGACGGGGACGGCGCCGAGAAGGCGCTCAAGTCGGTCTCCGAGGCGGTCAAGGGCTGCTCGGGCGGCTTCACCGCGACCGTGGGCAGCGACAAGCAGAAGTACACCAAGATCGCCGAGGAGAAGTCCTCGGGCACGGGCGACGAGTCGGTGGCGTTCGCCGCGACCGCCGACATGGAGGACGGGGACGCCGCTCCGGTCCACGTCGAGGTCGTGCGCCACAAGAACAACCTCGTGACGTACTACACGATGAACATCGGCGCGATGATGTCCAAGAAGGCCTACACGGTGCCGCCCGCGGTCACCAAGGCCCAGGCGGCCAAGCTCAAGTGACGTAGCGAGACGCGAGAGGGGCCCGTCCGAGGACAGGGCCCCTCTTTTCTTGCCTGTTCCGCCGTTTACTGCAGCGGTCCGGTGACCTTCTCCGCGGCGGCGACGAGCCCGCCGCCCCGCACGAACGCGTCGGCGGCCGCGAGGTCGGGGGCCAGGAACCGGTCCGGGCCGGGGCCCTCGACACCGGCCGCGCGTACGGCCTCGATGACCGACTGCGACGCCGGGGCCGGGGTGAGTCCCTCGCGCAGCTCGATGGCGCGGGTGGCGGCGTACAGCTCGACGGCGATGATCCGGGTCAGGTTGTCGACGGCGCTGCGCAACTTGCGCGCGGCCGACCAGCCCATGGAGACATGGTCCTCCTGCATGGCGGAGGACGGGATCGAGTCCGCGGAGGCGGGTACGGCGAGCCGCTTCATCTCACTGACCAGGGCGGCCTGGGTGTACTGGGCGATCATGAGCCCGGAGTCGACACCCGCGTCGTCCGCGAGGAACGGCGGCAGGCCGTGGCTGCGGTTCTTGTCGAGCAGCCGGTCGGTACGGCGCTCGGCGATGGAGCCGAGGTCGGCGGCGGCGATGGCGAGGAAGTCCAGGACGTAGGCCACCGGGGCGCCGTGGAAGTTGCCGTTGGACTCGACGCGGCCGTCGGGCAGCACGACCGGGTTGTCGACGGCGGAGGCCAGCTCGCGCTCGGCGACCAGCCGGGCGTGCGCGAGGGTGTCCCGGCCGGCGCCCGCGACCTGCGGGGCGCAGCGCACGGAGTACGCGTCCTGGACGCGGGGCGCGTCGTCCTGGTGGTGCCCGGTGAGCTGCGAACCCCTGAGCACCGCCAGCATGTTGGCGGCGGAGGCGCCCTGGCCCGGATGCGGGCGGATGGCGTGCAGCTCGGGGGCGAGCACCTTGTCCGTGCCGAGCAGCGCCTCCAGGCTGAGGGCGGCGGTGATGTCGGCGGACTTGTAGAGCATCTCGAGGTCGTCGAGTGCCATGAACAGCATGCCGAGCATGCCGTCGGTGCCGTTGAGAAGGGCGAGGCCCTCCTTCTCGCGCAGCTCGACCGGGGCGATGCCGTGCTCGGCGAGGAGTTCACCGGCGGGGCGGACGGTCCCGTCGGGTCCCTCGGCGTCGCCCTCGCCCATGAGCGTGAGGGCGCAGTGGGAGAGGGGGGCCAGGTCGCCGGAGCAGCCGAGGGAGCCGTACTCGTGCACGACCGGGGTGATGCCGGCGTTGAGCACGTCGGCCATGGTCTGGGCGACCTCGGGCCGCACGCCCGTGTGTCCCGAGCAGACGGTCTTGAGGCGCAGGAACATCAGGGCCCGTACGACCTCCCGCTCGACGCGCGGGCCCAGGCCGGCGGCGTGCGAGCGGACGATGTTGCGCTGCAGCTGGGCGCGCAGTTCCTGGCTGATGTGCCGGGTCGCCAGGGCACCGAAGCCGGTGCTGACGCCGTAGACCGGTTCGGGCTTGGCCGCCAGCGCGTCCACGATCTCGCGGGCCGCCGCGAGGGCCGCCACCGCCTCCCCGGAGAGCTCGACCCGGGCACCGCCGCGCGCCACGGCGAGAACGTCGGACGCCGTGAGACCGGACGTCCCCACCACCACAGTGTGCATATCCATATTCAGGAGCGTACGCATTGAATGCACCGATGTCACTAGTGGAGGACGGGGTTGCCCCTTACCCGGTTCACATCATGGCCGTCACCTGGTTCACATCACGGCCGGCGTCCACGGAAGGCGCGCCGCTCGGCCCGCTCCGGGGGCGGGGTGTCCGCGAGCCGTACGACCGGGTCGTCCGGGCCCTCACGGCCGGCCACGACCGGCTTGTCGGCACGGACCGCCTTGGCGCGGTACTGGGCCGCGTCCGCGAGCCGGAAGAGACGGCGCGCGGAGCGGACCGGCCCGATGGGCTCGTCCGTGGAGGCGACCCCGCACGCCACCCCCTCGCCCAGCTCCAACTCCGCGGCGCGACGGCACAGTTCGTCGGCCGCCTTGACCACGTCGTCCGCGGGCGGACCGATCGCCAGGAGGCAGAACTCGTCGCCGCCGAGCCGCGCCGCGAGGGTCCCGGGCAGCATCGCGCCGCACAGGGACAGCACCGAGCCGAAGCGCTCCAGGAGACGGTCCCCGACCGCGTGCCCCCGTGTGTCGTTGACGCGCTTGAGCCCGTTCAGATCGCAGACGACGAGGCTCACCACGACCCCCTCCCTGCGGTGCAGTTCGATGGCCTCGTCGAGGCGTACATCGACGGCGCGCCGGTTGGCCAGACCGGTGAGCGCGTCCGTGTACGCCAGCCGCCGGGCCTCCTCCAGCCGCTCGGTCTGTGCGATCCCGGCCGCGACCACGGACGCCAGCACGGTGGCGAAGTCGGCGTCGCCCCGGTCGAAGACGGGGGCGCCCACCTGGCGGGCCACGTACAGCTCGCCCCAGGCCCGGCCGTGCAGCACGACCGGGGCGACCACACAGCAGCCCCGGCCGCGGCGGCGCAGGGCGGCGACGCGCTGATGGAAGTAGCCGGGGCGACCGGCGGCGGGACCCTCGGCGGTCTCCACCCAGGCGTTCGGCCCGCCGCCGCCCGCCCACCGCTCATGCAGGAACTCGGTGATCTCGGGGAACTGGTGCACCGGGTAGGACTCGGTCTCCGGGAACTCCTCCTCGTCCGGGGCCCGCTCCCCCACGTTCACGAGGACCTTCAGCCGGCCGAGGTCCCGCTCCCACACCGACAGCGCGGCAAAGCTCCCGTCGAGCGCGCGGCACGCGCCGAGCGCCGCGGCGCGCCATGACTCGCGAGGGGTGTGCGCCGCCGCCATCCCCTGCGCCAGCGCCACGACCGCCGCGAGCCGCTTGTCCTCACCCATCACTCCAGGTTAGGGATTTTCTGGACGAACAGGGACATCGGCGAGGCGATCGGGGTGAGGCGATCAGCGATCGGGGTGGGGCGATCAGGTGGAGAGGCCGACCTCGCCCACCCGGCCCGGCCGGCTCACTCCCCCGGCCACTGCGGCTTCCGCTTCTCGTTGAACGCCGCCACACCCTCCGCCCGGTCGCCGGAGAAGGCCACCGCGCGCCAGGCCGCGTCCTCGACCTCCAGGCCGGTGCGCAGATCCAGCCCGTGCCCGAGGCGCAGCGCCCGCTTCGCCGCCCGCAGGCCGACCGGGGAGTTGCCGGCGATCCGCTCGGCCAGGGCCAGCGCCTCGTCCCGGTCGCGGCCCTCCTCCACCAACTGGTCCACCAGACCGAGCTCGTGCGCCTCGGCCGCCTCCACGCGCCGCGCCGAGAAGATCAGCTCGGCCGCCCGCGCGGCCCCGACCCGCCGCGGCAGCAGCTGCGTACCGCCGCCGCCCGGAATCACGCCGACGGACACCTCGGGCAGCCCCACCACGGCCGTAGGGTCGGCCACGATCAGGTCGCAGGACAGCGCGAGCTCGAAGCCGCCGCCCAGCGCGAAGCCGTGCACCGCGGCGATCGTCGGCATCGGCAGCTCCAGCACCCCGGTGTACGCACCGCGCGTCAGCGGCCGCTGCCGCACCATGTCCGCGTCGGTGAAGGAGTTCCGCTCCTTGAGGTCGGCCCCGACGCAGAACGCCCGCTCGTGCGTCGACGTCAGGACGACCACCCGCGCGTCCTTGTCGGCGGCGAGCGCCGCGCACGCGCTCCCGATGGACCGGGCCATTCCGGTGGAGACGGCGTTCATCGCCTTGGGCCGGTCGAGTACGAGCTCCGCGACCTGCCCGTGCCGCCGCACCAGCACGAACTCCCCGAACCGCTCCTCGCTCATGACACCCTCCGGTCGACGTGTTAACGCAGGTTAACTTCCTGTGCCCCGATCATCGCAGCCGAGCCCGGCCGAAAAAAGTTCCGGCCCGGTTGTCCCCGTTCGAGTGACAACTCGCCCGACTACCGCCACACCGCCCACGGAAGCGCATAACGTGCGCTCCGCCACGGCGCATCGGGGGGCGCGCAGCGGGGAGGGATCGCGATGGCGGACACAAGGACAACGAGTACGCGAACGACAACGCGTACGGGAACGACGACGGGCACGGCACCACAGTGCACCGAAGCGGCGGGTGCCCGTGCGGAAACGTCCAGGACCGCGGCCACGGCCCTCGCCGTGACCGTTCCGCGTCGCGGCCGCCACCGCAGGCCCCGCCCGCGCAAGGCCCTGCTCGCCGCCGGGGGGCTCGCCGTGGCCGCCGGTGTCCTCAGCCTCGTCCGCCTGTCACCGGACTCCGGGGTCGGCGGACCGGGCGCCGCCGAGGCGGAACCGCGCCTGGATCAGGGCGGCGCCACCGACCGGTCTCCGTCGAACACGGCCGCGTCCGTGGGGAACGCACCGACGGCCCCGCCCTCGGCGACCTCCGTCATGGGCGGGGTGAGCGCCACGCCCAGCTCGCCGACCGCCTCGTCCCTCCCGACGGACATCCCCTCGACGATCCCGACCGCCGTCCCGCGGACGACGCAGGGCCCGACGGCTCCGCGCACCACTCCGGCACCGGCCACGACGCCCCCGGCCGCCCCACGTCCCGACTCCACACCGGCGCCGACACCGACACCGAGCCACTCCCAGACCGCTCCGGCCCCGCAGCCCAGTCACGACGGAGGCCTGTGCGTGCCGATCATCGGACTGTGCGTGGACCCGCTGCGGGCCCCGCACGACGACGACAGGGAGGACGACTAGGCCACGACTGGGGCCACGACCAGGGCCACGACCAGGGCCACGACTAGGCCTCGCCGTCGCGCCGGGTGAGCAGCCACGGCTCGACCACGCCGAGGCCGCGGACCGGGCGCTGCCACATCGGCTGCAGGGCGAAGCGGTACGTCGGCGGCTCCTCGCCCTCCTTCTCCGCGGCGGCCGCGGCCTCGGCCGCGTCCGCCTCCGAGGCGGGTGCCTCCCCGGTGCGGATGATCTCCTCGGCGAAGGCGCTGTCGACGAGGACCGCGTCGCGCGGCGCTATCGACGTCAGCCGGGAGGCGAGGTTCACCGTCGTACCGAAGACATCGCCCATACGGGTCGTCACCGTGCCGAACGCCATGCCGACGCGCAGCTCGGGCATCGTCTCGTCGTTGGCCATGGTCTCCACCAGGCGCAGGGCGATGTCCGCGGCCGTACCGGCGTCGTCGGCGGCGTAGAGGACCTCGTCGCCCAGGGTCTTGATGAGCCGGCCGCCGCGCGCGGCCACCAGGTCGGCGGCGGTGGTCTCGAAGGCCTCGACGAGCTCGCCGAGTTCCTCCTCCTCCATACGGCGGGTCAGTCGTGTGAACCCGACGAGGTCGGCGAAGCCGACGGCGAGCCGCCGGTCGACCATCTCCTCGTCGTCGGCCCCCTGCACGACCCGGCCGGCGGAGGCGGCGAGCTGGCGGCGCCAGACGTAGACCAGGAACTCCTCCAGCTCGGGCAGCAGCAGCTCGACGATCGGGTACGTCACCTCGGTGCGCGTCATGCCCGGCTCGGGCGGCTCGGTCAGCCCCTCCAGGAAGGAGTCGATCTGCCACTCGGCCAGTCGCGCGGTGGTCTGCCCGGTGGACCGGGCCACCTGCACCGCCATCGCCTCGCTGAGCAGCCCCGCCTCGACGAGACCGGCGAGCCGGCGCAGGGCGAGCACGTCGGCCTCGGTGAGGGCCTTGGCCTGCCCGATGTCGGCGAAGCCCATGGCCCGCCAGAAGCGGGAGGCCAGCTCCATGGAGACACCGGCGCTGCGGGCCGCCTGGAACGGTGTGTAACGGCGCTCCGCGCCCAGGATGAGCGTTTCGAGGCGCAGGGCGAGCGGGTCTTCGCCGGCGGCGGCGGCGTAGGGTTCCTCCCCCTCGAGCGGAGTCGAGTGCGGGGGAAGGTCCACCCGGCCGTCCGCGCCCGCGCCGGAGCCCGAATCGTCGACGGTCACGCCTGCTGCCCTTCCGATCTGCCGCGGTCACGTATCGACCGGCCTCAACTCTACGGCAGGTGTGCGCCAGCTCACTCCGTAAGGCCGGGGCCGACCGTGAGGTGTCCGGTGCTGGTCGCGTCACCCGGCGCCGGTGCCGGACCGCCCCGGGGGCCGCGCCGTGCTCACGCGGGCCGCAGGTGCACGATGTCTCCCGCGCCGACCGGCTCCTGGACGCCGTTCTCCGTGGCGAGGACCAGCCGTCCGTCGCCGTCGATCGCCACGGCCTCGCCGACGATCGACCGGTCGCCCGGAAGCTCCGCCCGCACGACCTTTCCCAGCGTCGCGCAGCCCGCCGCGTACGTCTCCTGGAGGCCGCTGGCGACCGGGTCGCCCCCCGCCTCGCGCCAGCGGCCGTACCAGTCCTCCAGGGACCGCAGCAGGGCCCGCAGCAGCGGATCCCGGTCCGTGCTCACGGCCCCGGCCAGCGCCAGCGAACCGGCCTGCGGCACCGGAAGCTCCTCGGCGCGCAGCGAGACGTTGATGCCGACGCCGACGACCACTCCGGCGTCCCCGGCCCGCTCCGCCAGGATCCCGCCGGTCTTGCGCTCCTCGTCACCCACGGTCACCAGGATGTCGTTGGGCCATTTGAGTGAAGTGTCCACCCCCGCCGCCCGCGCGAGCCCCGTCGCCACGGCCACCCCGGTGAGCAGCGGCAGCCAGCCCCAGCGGGCCACCGGCACCTCGGCGGGGTCGAGCAGCACCGAGAAGAACAGGCCGGAGCGGGGCGGTGCCGTCCACTGGCGGTCCAGGCGGCCCCGGCCCGCCGTCTGTTCCTCGGCGACGAGCACCGCGCCCTCGGCGGCCTTCCCGGCCTCCGCGCGTGCCACCAGCTCGCTGTTGGTGGAGCCGATGCGCTGCACCACCTCCACGCCGGTCCACAGGCCCCCCTCCCGCACCAGACCCCGCCGCAGCGCGGCAGTGTTGAGGGGCGGGCGGTCCAGATCGGACCACCGGTTGTCGTTCGCGTCTGAAGCATCTCGCGGCGTCATGCAAGCCACCCTAGGTGTGGGAAACGCCGCACTGCCGATTGATAGGCCCCCTACTACTCTACGGATGAGTAACCGTCCCCCCTTTTGAGCAGGCAGGGAGCCGCATCCCGATGTCCGAGCCGGAAGAGATCGACATTCACACGACCGCGGGCAAGCTGGCGGACCTCCAGCGCCGTATCCAGGAAGCGACGCACGCCGGCTCGGAACGCGCCGTCGAGAAGCAGCACGCCAAGGGCAAGTTGACGGCCCGTGAGCGGATCGACCTGCTGCTCGACGAAGGGTCGTTCGTCGAGCTCGACGAGTTCGCGCGCCACCGGTCCACCAACTTCGGCCTGGAGAAGAACCGCCCGTACGGCGACGGTGTCGTCACCGGGTACGGGACCGTCGACGGCCGTCCCGTCGCCGTCTTCTCGCAGGACTTCACCGTCTTCGGCGGCGCGCTCGGCGAGGTGTACGGCCAGAAGATCGTCAAGGTCATGGACTTCGCGCTGAAGACCGGCTGCCCGGTCATCGGCATCAACGACTCCGGCGGCGCCCGGATCCAGGAGGGTGTGGCCTCCCTCGGCGCCTACGGCGAGATCTTCCGCCGCAACACCCACGCGTCGGGCGTCATCCCGCAGATCAGCCTGATCGTGGGCCCCTGCGCGGGCGGCGCGGTCTACTCCCCCGCCATCACCGACTTCACGGTCATGGTCGACCAGACCTCGCACATGTTCATCACCGGCCCGGACGTCATCAAGACGGTCACCGGCGAGGACGTCGGCTTCGAGGAGCTGGGCGGCGCCCGCACCCACAACTCCGTCTCGGGCGTGGCGCATTACATGGCGGGCGACGAGAAGGACGCCATCGAGTACGTCAAGCAGCTGCTGTCGTACCTGCCGTCCAACAATCTCAGCGAGCCCCCGGTGTTCCCGGAGGAGGCGGACCTCGCCCTCACCGACGAGGACCGCGAGCTGGACACCATCGTCCCGGACAGCGCGAACCAGCCGTACGACATGCACACGGTGATCGAGCACATCCTGGACGACGGCGAGTTCTTCGAGACGCAGCCGCTGTTCGCGCCGAACATCCTCACCGGCTACGGCCGGGTGGAGGGGCATCCCGTCGGCGTCGTCGCCAACCAGCCGATGCAGTTCGCCGGCTGTCTGGACATCCAGGCGAGCGAGAAGGCGGCCCGCTTCGTACGGACCTGCGACGCCTTCAACATCCCGGTCCTCACGTTCGTGGACGTGCCCGGCTTCCTGCCCGGCGTCGACCAGGAGCACGACGGCATCATCCGGCGCGGCGCCAAGCTGATCTACGCGTACGCGGAGGCGACCGTCCCGCTGATCACGGTCATCACCCGCAAGGCCTTCGGCGGCGCCTACGACGTCATGGGCTCCAAGCACCTGGGTGCCGACATCAACCTCGCCTGGCCGACCGCGCAGATCGCCGTCATGGGCGCGCAGGGCGCGGTCAACATCCTGCACCGGCGGACCATCGCGGAAGCGGAGGCCGCCGGAGAGCTGGAGGCGACCCGCGCCCGTCTGATCCAGGAGTACGAGGACGCCCTCCTCAACCCCTACATCGCGGCCGAGCGCGGCTACATCGACTCGGTGATCATGCCGTCGGACACCCGCGGCCACGTGGTACGCGGCCTGCGTCAGCTGCGTACCAAGCGGGAATCCCTGCCTCCGAAGAAGCACGGCAACATCCCCCTCTAGGCCTTCGTCGATCGATTGGGAGACATCATGACGATCAAGGTCATACGGGGCAATCCGACCCCCGAGGAGCTGGCCGCCGCACTGGCGGTGGTCCGCGCCCGCGCCGCGGCGGCAGCAGCAACGCCGCCCGGCGCGGCCGGCCCGAGGGACTCCTGGTCGGACCCGGCCCGCATCGCGGGCCACCGCGTCCCGCAGCCGGGCCCGGCGTCCTGGACCCGTACTTATTGGCCGAGCTAGCGACAATTTCCAGGGGCGCGGGGAACCGCGCACCTCGCTGCAACACCGGTGCCGATTTGAGTACCCGTACTCAAGCCGACCAGCCCCGCCAAGCCCCACGCTAGTGGCATGCTGTGGTCAGACCCGGAGAACGAGCCGCCCAAAGAACTGCGCGACATGCAGGACATGCTGCGGCGGCTCGGTCTTCTCCTCGCCTTGGCCATGCTGCTCGGGATGATCGTGCTCGGCCTGAGGTAGCGCGGCGGCACCGCTAACCTGACGGCATGACTGCCAATCCGCGCAGGCGAGTCGTGCTCGCCTCCAAGTCGCCCGCCCGGCTCGGACTGCTCAGGCAGGCCGGGCTCGAACCCGAGGTGATCGTCAGCGGGGTCGACGAGGACGCGATCACCGCGCCCACGCCCGCCGAGCTGGCGCTCGCCCTCGCCGAGGCGAAGGCCTCCGTCGTGGCGGCGAAGCCGGAGGTGCAGGGCGCCCTGGTGATCGGCTGCGACTCGGTGCTGGAGCTGGACGGCCAGGCGCTGGGCAAGCCCGCGGACGCCGAGGAGGCCATCGCCCGCTGGAAGGCGATGCGGGGGCGGGCCGGGACCCTCCAGACGGGGCACTGCATCTGGGACACGGCGAACAAGCGGTACGTGTCCGGGACCGCGTCCACCGTCGTGCACTTCGGCGAGCCGACGGACGCGGAGATCGCCGCCTACGTCGCCTCCGGAGAGCCGCTCTACGTCGCCGGGGCGTTCACCCTGGACGGCCGCTCGGCGCCCTTCATCAGGGGCATCGACGGCGACCACGGCAATGTGATCGGCATCAGCCTGCCCCTCGTCCGGCAGCTGCTGGCCGAACTGGGCATCGGCATCACGGAGTTGTGGGCACCGGCGGAGTGACCGCAGCGGCAGGGGCGCCGGGGGCGACCAGGGCCGGGACGTCGTCCTGAGGCTCCTCCGCCTCGCCCTTCGGCCCCTCGGGCTCGCCCTTCGGCTCCTGCGGGTCCTTCAGCCCCTCCGGGGTCTCCTCCTTGGCCTCCGGCGTGTCGCCGCCCTCGGGAGCGCCGCCGGGCGCCGTCTCGGCCGCGCCGTCCTGACGGTCGTACGTCATCAGGAGCAGCACGATCAGCGCCAGGACGACCATCATGAACAGGAACGCGGTCCAGCCCACCAGCCCCCAGGTGAACGCGCCGAGCAGCCCGTGCACCACGGCGATGCTGATGAGCAGGACGCGGCCGAAGCCGGCCGGGGCGCGGTTGCGTATCGCCACGAGCAGGGCGACCAGGGCGCACAGCGCGAAGTAGAGGCCGAAGACCACACCGCCGATCTTCGAGGACATCGACATCATGTCCGGGTCGAGGCCGGCCAGCGACATCTCCTGCCGGTCGACGACCACCCCCAGGAACCAGTTCAGTGCCGCGATGCCGAGTCCTTCGGCGAAGAGGACGACCGCCACGACCCACGCCACCGGTCTGCGCACCACCGGTCCCACCCACTTTCGACCGCAGCCCGAGTCCGGCTGCTGTTACCTGAAGTACGTTCGAGACATCGCGAACGCTACTAACGGGTAAACCCGGGGACAAGGGTTCTGTCACGGGCAAAGAATCATTGGGCCATTCGTAGGGACTCGACAAAGAAACCGAGTGGGCCGCGGCACGCTCTCACAGAGACCTTGACCACACGGCAGGGCTAGGGTTTTCCGGAAGGAGCCTGCGTACCGAGGTGCGACAAGGGCTTTCGCGGGTCGAGCGAGCCTCGAATCACGCTCCGTGTGGGCAAGCTCACCATTGGGGACGGGTCGAAGTGCCGTGTCGGCAGTCCCTAAACTCGGCTTGTTTCAAGGAGGGAGCCTCAATCGTGCGCAAGGTGCTCATCGCCAACCGTGGCGAAATCGCTGTCCGCGTGGCCCGGGCCTGCCGGGACGCCGGGATCGCGAGCGTGGCCGTCTACGCCGACCCGGACCGGGACGCTCTGCATGTCCGCGCCGCGGATGAGGCGTTCGCCCTGGGCGGTGACACTCCGGCCACCAGCTACCTGGACATCGAGAAGGTCCTGAACGCCGCCCGTGAGTCCGGCGCGGACGCCATCCATCCCGGATACGGCTTCCTCTCCGAGAACGCCGAGTTCGCGCAGGCGGTCCTGGACGCGGGTCTGATCTGGATCGGCCCGCCGCCGCAGGCCATCCGTGATCTGGGCGACAAGGTGGCGGCCCGGCACATCGCGCAGCGCGCCGGTGCCCCGCTCGTGGCCGGCACCCCGGACCCGGTGGCCGGTGCCGAGGAGGTCGTGGCCTTCGCCGAGGAGCACGGCCTGCCCATCGCGATCAAGGCCGCGTTCGGCGGCGGTGGCCGTGGTCTGAAGGTCGCCCGGACCCTGGAGGAAGTGCCGGAGCTGTACGAGTCGGCGGTGCGCGAGGCGGTCGCCGCCTTCGGCCGCGGCGAGTGCTTCGTGGAACGCTACCTGGACAAGCCCCGGCACGTGGAGACCCAGTGCCTGGCCGACAGCCACGGCAACGTGGTCGTGGTCTCGACCCGTGACTGCTCGCTGCAGCGCCGTCACCAGAAGCTGGTCGAAGAGGCCCCGGCGCCGTTCCTGTCCAAAGCCCAGGTCGCCGAGCTGTACTCGGCCTCGAAGGCCATCTTGAAGGAGGCCGGCTACGTCGGCGCCGGCACGGTGGAGTTCCTGGTCGGCAACGACGGCACGATCTCCTTCCTGGAGGTCAACACCCGTCTGCAGGTCGAGCACCCGGTCACCGAGGAGGTCACCGGCATCGACCTGGTCCGTGAGATGTTCCGCATCGCGGACGGCGAGGCGCTGGGCTACGACGACCCGCCGCTGCGCGGGCATTCCTTCGAGTTCCGGATCAACGGCGAGGACCCGGGCCGCAACTTCCTGCCGGCGCCCGGCACGGTCACCCGCTTCGACACCCCCTCGGGCCCGGGCGTCCGGCTGGACGCGGGCGTGGAGTCCGGCTCGGTCATCGGCCCGGCCTGGGACTCGCTGCTCGCCAAGCTGATCGTCACCGGCCGCACCCGTCAGGAGGCCCTGCAGCGGGCCTCCCGCGCCCTGGAGGAGTTCCAGGTCGAGGGCATGGCCACGGCGATCCCGTTCCACCGCGCGGTGGTCAGGGACCCGGCGTTCGCACCCGAGCTGGACGGCTCCCAGGAGCCGTTCAAGGTCCACACCCGCTGGATCGAGACCGAGTTCGTCAACGAGATCAAGCCGTTCGCGGCCCCCGCCGACATCGAGGCGGAGGAGGACACCGGCCGTGAGACGGTCGTCGTCGAGGTCGGCGGCAAGCGTCTCGAAGTCTCGCTGCCCGCGTCGCTCGGCATGACCCTGGCCCGCACGGGTCTGGCGGCGGGCGCCAAGCCGAAGCGCCGCGCGGCCAAGAAGTCGGGCCCGGTCGCCTCCGGCGACACCCTCGCCTCCCCGATGCAGGGCACGATCGTCAAGATCGCCGTCGAGGAGGGCCAGGAGGTCCAGGAGGGCGACCTGGTCGTCGTCCTCGAGGCCATGAAGATGGAGCAGCCGCTGAACGCGCACAAGGCCGGCACCATCAAGGGCCTGAGCGCCGAGGTCGGCGCGTCCGTCACCTCCGGTGCGGCGATCTGCGAGATCAAGGACTGATCTCCAGGTACGTGCGTCAAGACGCCCGGCGGACCGACTGCTTCGGTCCGCCGGGCGTCTCGCTTTTCTGCCGGCGGCGCCTATGGGGGCCTTCGGAGTTGGGCGTAGGGGTCTTCGAAGTCGGGCGATGGTCCAAGGCTGTCGGGCGATGGTCCAAGGCCGTCGATCGGCAGATCTGGGCCAGAACCCACGGCGCCTGCCAGGCCACACCAGGGCCGCCGGTGGCCCAGAACTGCCACTTGCCGACCGTAGGCCACCGCCCGACTTCGACGACCCCTTGTGGGAGGGTGCCCGCACGCCCTCGATGGCATGCTGGAGGCAGCCGGGGGCGCGAGGGAGAGCAGATGGAAGGCACGGTGGGCACGACCGCGGAGCAGGCCGCAGGGGCCCGGGACACGGCGGTGCCGCCCGTGGCCCCGCGTGCCATGCGCGCCGACGCCCGCCGCAACTACGAGCGGCTGCTCACCGAGGCCCGTGCCGCATTCGCCGAGCACGGCACGGACGCGTCGTTGGAGGACGTGGCCCGCCGGGCGGGCGTGGGAATCGGCACGCTGTACCGGCACTTCCCGAACCGGCAGGCGTTGATGAGCGCGGTCTTCGAGGACGCGGTGAGCGAACTCCTCGCCCGCTCACGCGAACTGCTCGACGCCCCCGAGCCGTGCTCGGCACTGGTGACCTGGCTGCGCGAGATGGTCACGCACGCGGGTGAGTACCGCGGTCTGGCACGGGCGCTGATGTCGGTGTCCACCGACTCCGGTTCCGCACTGGCCCGCTGCAGCACCCCGATCCACGAGGCGGGCGGAGCCCTGCTGACCCGCGCCCAGCAGTCGGGCGCCGTACGCCCCGACATCTCCATCGGCGACCTCCTCCAGCTGACCCACGCAATAGCGCTGGCGGCGGAGGAGTCACCGGGAGACCCGGACCTGGCGGACCGCTTGCTACGGCTGACGCTGAGGGGCCTGAAGGGATAGCGGCGATCCTCTCAGCACCGCAAGAGCAGCCAACCTCAGGGGCGCGGGCCTGTGACATTGTGCGGCTCCGCCGCGTGGGCGCGACAAGCCCCGAACAACCCGCACCCGCACGACAACAGGAGCCCTTACGGCGAAGAGGCGACCCTCAACGCCGCCGCAGATCCGCAACCCGGGCCCGCTCAGCCCCCGCCGCCTGCTCCCCAAGCACCGCGGCCGACCGCAGCGCAGCGGCCCGCCGAGGCCCCGGCAGGGCCACGTCCCGACGCTGGTGACGCGCCGGGACCTGATCACCCCCCGGGCTTCCCGACGCCCCGGCCACGGCGATCTGCACCCCCTGATCGGCAAGGGCCTGCAGTTCGGTGGCCGCACGGTCGTCGTGGGCGGGGGGCTCGTCGGTCACCAGCCGGGTGATCACATCCGTGGGCACCGTCTGGAACATCGTGTCCGTGCCGAGCTTGGTGTGATCGGCGAGGACGACGACCTCCGCGGCGGCCTGGACGAGCGCGCGGTCGACGGACGCCGACAGCATGTTGGACGTGGACAGCCCGCGCTCGGCGGTCAGACCGCTCCCGGAGAGGAAGGCCTTGGAGACCCTGAGCCCCTGGAGGGACTGCTCGGCGCCGGAGCCGACGAGGGCGTAGTTGGAGCCGCGCAGGGTGCCGCCGGTCATCACGACCTCCACGCGGTTGGCGTGCGCCAGCGCCTGGGCCACCAGCAGGGAGTTGGTGACGACGGTCAGACCGGGCACCCGGGCGAGCCGGCGGGCCAGTTCCTGGGTGGTGGTCCCCGCCCCGACCACGATGGCCTCGCCCTCTTCGACGAGACCCGCGGCGAGATCGGCGATGGCCGTCTTCTCGGCGGTCGCGAGATGTGACTTCTGCGGAAAGCCGGACTCCCGCGTGAACCCGCCCGGCAATACCGCACCGCCGTGCCGGCGGTCGAGGAGTCCTTCTGCCTCCAGTGCGCGCACGTCCCGCCGTACGGTCACTTCGGAGGTCTGGACGACGCGGGCGAGCTCACGGAGCGACACGGCCCCGTTCGCTCGCACCATTTCGAGGATCAATTGGCGACGTTCTGCAGCGAACACGAAACTGACAGTAACCCCAACGACCGTCTGCTTTCAGCAGTTTGCGCCGAATAACAGAAGTTGTTCGTACGGCAGGACCGGAAGTGGTATAGGGCCTATCCGCCCCGACTATGCCGTACGCATGCGCGACAACTCCCCGTGACCAGCGGGGAGTCGGTTTCGGCCGTCAGACCTCGCCCGTCGCCTTTCGGGTGTGGAGCTGACGGGCCACCTCGGCGATCGACCCCGAAAGGGAGGGGTACACGGTGAAGGCGTTCGCGATCTGTTCGACCGTCAGATTGTTGTCGACGGCGATCGAGATGGGGTGGATCAGTTCCGAGGCGCGGGGCGACACGACCACACCGCCGACCACGATGCCGGTGCCCGGACGGCAGAAGATCTTCACGAAGCCGTCGCGGATGCCCTGCATCTTGGCGCGCGGGTTGCGCAGCAGCGGGAGCTTCACGACGCGCGCGTCGATCTTGCCCGCGTCGACGTCGGCCTGGCTGTAACCGACGGTGGCGATCTCCGGGTCGGTGAAGACGTTGGAGGAGACGGTCTTGAGGTTGAGCGGGGTCACCGCGTCGCCGAGGAAGTGGTAGATGGCGATACGTCCCTGCATGGCGGCGACGGAGGCGAGGGCGAAGACGCCCGTCACGTCACCGGCCGCGTACACGCCCGGGGCGGTGGTGCGGGAGACCTTGTCGGTCCAGATGTGCCCGGAGTCGCGGAGCCTGACGCCCGCCTCCTCCAGGCCGAGGCCGGCGCTGTTGGGGATGGCGCCGACGGCCATGAGGCAGTGCGAGCCGGTGATCACGCGGCCGTCGGCGAGGGTGACCTCCACCTTGTCGCCGACGCGCTTGGCGGACTGGGCACGGGAGCGGGCCATGACGTTCATCCCGCGGCGGCGGAAGACGTCCTCCAGGACGGCGGCGGCGTCCGGGTCCTCGCCGGGCAGCACGCGGTCGCGGGAGGAGACGAGGGTGACCTTGGAGCCGAGGGCCTGGTAGGCACCGGCGAACTCGGCGCCCGTGACACCGGAACCGACCACGATGAGCTCCTCGGGGAGCTCGGTGAGGTCGTAGACCTGGGTCCAGTTGAGGATGCGCTCGCCGTCGGGCTGGGCGTCGGGCAGCTCACGCGGGTGGCCACCGGTCGCGATCAGTACGGCGTCGGCGGTGAGGGTCTCCTCGGTGCCGTCGGCGGCGGTGACGACGACCTTGCGGGAGCCGTCGAGGGCCTGCATGCCCTCCAGCCGGCCGCGGCCGCGCATCACCCGGGCGCCGGCGCGGGTGACGGAGGCGGTGATGTCGTGGGACTGGGCGAGGGCGAGCCGCTTCACACGGCGGTTGACCTTGCCGAGGTCCACGCCGACCACCCGGGCCGCCTGCTCCAGCGGCGGGGTGTCGTCGGCGACGATGATGCCGAGTTCCTCGTACGACGAGTCGAAGGTGGTCATCACCTCGGCCGTAGCGATAAGGGTCTTCGACGGTACGCAGTCGGTCAGTACCGACGCTCCGCCCAGACCGTCGCAGTCGACGACGGTCACCTCCGCACCGAGCTGCGCGGCCACCAGCGCCGCTTCGTATCCGCCGGGTCCGCCACCGATGATCACGATCCGAGTCACGTACCCCATTGTCCCGCACGCCTCAAGGTGCTACTGCCCGGGGCGGTGGTTGGTGCGCGTTCTGTTACGTCCGGGGCAAAGGAGGCTGGAGTTTCCGCTGCCGTACCCTCGATCCATGTCGCTCTACGCCGCGTACGCCGGCAATCTCGACGCGCGGCTGATGACCCGCCGCGCCCCCCACTCACCGCTGCGCGCCACCGGCTGGCTGAACGGCTGGCGGCTGACCTTCGGGGGCGAGCAGCTCGGCTGGGAGGGCGCGCTCGCGACGATCGTCGAGGAGCCCGGGTCCCAGGTCTTCGTCGGCCTGTACGACATCGCCGAGATGGACGAGGAGTCCCTGGACCGCTGGGAGGGCGTCGGGCTCGGCATCTACCGTCGCGTACGGGTGCGGGTGCACACGCTGGACGGGGAGGAGCCGGCGTGGGCCTACGCGCTGAACGGATACGAGGGCGGGCTGCCGTCCGCCCGCTACCTGGGTGAGATCGCCGACGCGGCGGAGTCGGCGGGCGCGCCGCACGACTATGTGATGGAGCTTCGCAAGCGCCCTTGTTGAGGCTCCGGTCCGACTCCGGCATGGCTCCGGCACCCCTTGGGCCACTTTTGTCCCAACCATTGTTGGAAACGACAAGACAACGATCGCCATCCCGTGAGCTCTGTCATCTACGCGCGTAGGCCGGAACCGGCTACCCTCGTCCGCGTGAACGCATCTCTTCTTCCGGACGACATCCAGGGCGACCCCTATGCCGCCGCCGACGCGGCCGCCGCGCGCCTGCGTGAGCTCACGGGCGCCGAGACCCACGACGTCGCCCTCGTGATGGGCTCCGGCTGGGCTCCGGCCGTCGACGCCCTGGGCGCTCCCGACGCCGAGTTCCAGGTCACCGAGCTGCCCGGCTTCCCGCCGCCGGCGGTGGAGGGGCACGGGGGCAAGGTCCGCTCGTACTCCATCGGGGACAAGCGCGCGCTGGTCTTCCTCGGCCGCACGCACTACTACGAGGGCCGGGGCGTGGCCGCCGTGGCGCACGGCGTACGCACGGCCGTCGCCGCCGGCTGCAAGACCGTGGTGCTGACCAACGGGTGCGGTGGTCTGCGCGAGGGCATGCGGCCCGGTCAGCCCGTGCTGATCAGCGACCACATCAACCTGACGGCGACCTCGCCGATCGTCGGGGCGAACTTCGTCGACCTGACGGACCTCTACTCGCCGCGGCTGCGGGCGCTGTGCAAGGAGGTGGACCCGTCCCTGGAGGAGGGCGTCTACGCGCAGTTCCCCGGGCCGCACTACGAGACGCCGGCCGAGATCCGCATGGCCCGGGTGATCGGGGCGGACCTGGTGGGCATGTCCACGGTGCTGGAGGCCATCGCGGCGCGCGAGGCCGGGGCCGAGGTGCTCGGCATCTCCCTGGTCACCAACCTCGCGGCCGGGATGACCGGCGAGCCGCTGAACCACGAGGAGGTTCTGCAGGCCGGGCGGGACAGCGCGGCGCGGATGGGTTCGCTGCTGACCCAGGTGCTGGGCCGGCTGTAGTCCTGGCTCTGCCCACCCACCACCCGACTCGGTAGGCCAAGAGGCACCCCTCCCCGGGGCTCCGCCCCGGCCCCCGCCGGGGACTCCGTCCCCAGCACCCCAGCGCCTGGCCTCCCGGCCGACCGAGTCGGCCAACTGAGTGGGCATGAGGAAGACGGGGGCCCGGAGCACCGCCCCGGGCCCCGCGGGAACTCCACCCAGGGAGGACCCACCACCCGGGCCCGACCGGGACTCCGCCCCCACCCCCGCACCTCACCTCCCGACCAGGACTCCACCCCTCCGCCTGACCTCCCGACCGGCCGAATCGGACGGTTGACTGGACAAAGGGCAGGACCCCGGGGGCCCACCACCCGGACCCGGCGGGAACTCCGCCCCTCCGCCCCCGCACCTCGCCTCTCGGCCGACCGAGTCGGGTGGGTGGGCAAAGGGGGTCTGGGGGCGGAGCCCCCAGGCGTGACATCGACATACATGAGAGGTTGACCCGACGTGCACGACGATCTCATCGCCCGGGCCAAGGCGTGGCTCGCCGAGGACCCCGACCCGGAGACCCGTGACGAACTCGCCGAGCTGATCGGCTCCGGGAACGTCACCGAGCTCACCGCGCGCTTCAGCGGCACCCTCCAGTTCGGTACCGCGGGCCTGAGAGGCGAACTCGGCGCCGGGCCCATGCGGATGAACCGGTCCGTCGTCATCAGGGCGGCCGCGGGTCTCGCCGCCTACCTGAAGAAGCAGGGCCAGGGCGACGGCCTCGTCGTCGTCGGCTACGACGCCCGGCACAAGTCCGCCGACTTCGCCCGCGACACCGCCGCCGTCATGACGGGCGCCGGGCTGCGCGCCGCCGTACTCCCCCGCCCGCTCCCGACTCCCGTCCTCGCCTTCGCGATAAGGCACCTGGGCGCGGTCGCCGGCGTCGAGGTCACCGCCAGCCACAACCCGCCCCGCGACAACGGCTACAAGGTCTACCTCGGCGACGGATCGCAGATCGTCCCGCCCGCCGACGCCGAAATCGCCGCCGAGATCGACGCGATCGTCTCGCTGGACGACGTCCCGCGTCCGGACGCGGGCTGGGAGATCCTCGACGACGCCGTCCTCGATGCCTATCTCGCCCGCACCGACGCCGTACTCGCCGAGGGCTCCCCGCGCAGCGCCCGCACCGTCTACACGGCGATGCACGGCGTCGGCAAGGACGTGCTCGTCGCCGCCTTCGCCCGCGCCGGATTCCCGGAGCCCGTGCTCGTCCCCGAACAGGCCGAGCCGGACCCGGACTTCCCGACCGTCGCCTTCCCCAACCCGGAGGAGCCGGGGGCGATGGACCTCTCCTTCGCCAGGGCCCGCGCGACCGAGCCCGACCTCGTCATCGCCAACGACCCCGACGCCGACCGCTGTGCCGTCGCCGTCCGGGACGCGGGCGAGTGGCGCATGCTCCGTGGCGACGAGGTCGGCTCCCTCCTCGGCGCCCACCTCGTCCGGCGCGGCGCCCGCGGCGCCTTCGCCGAGTCGATCGTCTCCTCGTCCCTGCTCGGCCGGATCGCCGAGAAGGCGGGCCTGCCGTACGAGGAGACCCTCACCGGCTTCAAGTGGATCGCCCGCGTCGAGGGCCTGCGTTACGGGTACGAGGAGGCGCTCGGCTACTGCGTCGACCCGGACGGCGTCCGCGACAAGGACGGCATCACCGCGGCGCTCCTGATCACCGAGCTGGCCTCCGAGCTGAAGGAGGAGGGCCGTACCCTCCTCGACCTGCTCGACGACCTCGCGTTGGAACACGGCCTGCACGCCACGGACCAGCTCTCGGTCCGGGTGCAGGACCTGTCGGTCATCGCCGACGCGATGCGCCGCCTGCGCGAGCAGCCCCCGACCGCACTCGCGGGCCTGCCCATCACCAGGGCCGAGGACCTCACCAAGGGCACGGAGACGCTGCCGCCCACCGACGGCCTGCGCTACACCCTCGACGGAGCCCGCGTGATCGTCCGCCCGAGCGGCACCGAGCCCAAGCTGAAGTGCTACCTGGAGGTCGTCGTGCCGGTCACCGCGCACGCGGACCTGCCGGCCGCCCGTGCCCGGGCGGCCGACCTGCTCGGCGCCATCAAGCGGGACCTGTCCGCGGCCGCCGGTATCTGAGCCGACCGCCGGCGCCACGCCCGTTCCTCCCGATGGGGCGCCCCTGGCCGGGGGCACCCCATCGGGTGATTTCACGGCGACAGTTGATGCGCGCTCCGCACCCGGCCGCGCCCCCGGGGGACGGTGAACCGGTACCGCCCGCCGAGCACCGGAGCCGCCGCCGTGTCCTCCACCGCCCCCGAAACCACCCCCCGCGGGCACATCCCGGGCAGCCGGCGGCCCCCCACCCCGAACGCCGGCCGACCGCGGCTGGTGCGCAGTCTCCGGCTCGCGGCTCCCGCCCTCGGCGCGTTTCTCGCCGTACGGCTCACGGGGCTGCTGTTCCTCGCCCTGTGGGCGCACCGCCGGCACCACGGCATCTGGCCGATGCTGGCGACGCAGTGGGACGCCCGCTGGTACCTCGGGATCGCGGACCACGGGTACGCGCGCGTGCTGGGCACCACGTACGACTCGAACAACCTCGCCTTCTTCCCGCTCTACCCGCTGCTGGTGAAGGCCGTCGCCGCCGTCACCCCCGGCAGCCGGGCCAGCACGGGGCTGGGCATCGCCGTCGTCGCCTCGTTCCTCGCTGCCTGGGGCGTGTTCGCGGTGGGCGAGCGGTTGCACGGCCGCCGGGTCGGGATCCTGCTCACCACGCTGTGGGCCGCGCTTCCGGTCGGGCTGGTGCAGTGGATGGGGTACACCGAGTCGCCGTTCACGGCGTTCGCGGCCTGGACGCTGTACGCGGTGCTCGGCCGGCGCTGGCTGTGGGCCGGTGCGGGTGCCTGTCTGGCCGGGCTGACCCGGCCGACCGGTATCGCGGTGGCGGCCGCGGTCTCCGTCGCCGCCCTGCTCGCCCTGCGCCGCGGCTTCTCGGCCCGGGCGCTCGCGGGCGCCCTGCTGGCTCCGCTCGGGTGGTGCGCGTACGTCGGCTGGGTGGGCCTGCGCCTGGGCCGCTGGGGCGGCTATTTCGCCGTACAGCGGCTGTGGCACAACCAGCTGGACGGCGGCCGGGAGACCCTGCGCCGGCTGCGGGAGCTGTTCGGGCGGGACTCCACACCCGAGCTGTTCCTGATCATGGTGACCCTGACGCTGCTCGTGTCCGCCGTGCTGTTCGCGCTGTCGCTGATGGACCGGCAGCCGCTGCCGCTGCTGGTGTTCACCGGTGTCCTGCTGGCGATCGCCCTGGGCAGCGGCGGTGTCTACTTCCCGCGCGCCCGCTTCCTGCTCCCCGCCTTCCCGCTCCTCCTGCCCCTCGCCGTACACCTGTCCCACGCCTCCCGCCGCCACCGCACGCTGGTCCTGACGACGGCGGTGGCGGTCTCGGCGTACTGCGGCGCGTACATGCTGCTGGTATGGCCGAGCGCACCCTGAACCGATCCCGTCGCGCTCGCAGCAGGCCTTTCGTGGCTACGGCAGCAGGACGAGCGCGGCCGTCCAGGCGACCGTGAAGAGGACACCCAGCGGCCACAGCGGACGGCGGCCGCGCCGCCCCGCCCGGCTCGTGCCGGTGGGTCTGCGGGCGGGCTCGTGCCATATCGCGGTGATCTCGGCGGCCGTCCGCTCGTACGGGTGCAGCAGCCCCAACCGGCGTTCCAGCCAGGGCCAGCGCGGGGCGTCCACCGTCCAGACCGGGAAGGCGGCCCGCTTGCTGTCGAGCTTGAGTTCGGTGCCCTTGCAGCGGACGACCCGGATGTGGTCCCAGGCGATGTGGTGGGTCCGCCGGAACCCGCTCAGCCACAGGCCCTCGCTGTCGGCCGTGACACTCCACGCGGCCATGTGCGGCAGGAGCGCGGCGCCGAGGAGGCCCAGGACGGCGCCGGCGCCGTACCGCCAGACCCCGGTCTCGCCCCAGATCTGGCTCGTGCCCCAGGCCACCAGTGCCAGCACGACGAGCCGGTCCAGCCATCCGGCGTGCCACCGGCGGACCGCTCCGGCCGGCTGCCCGGTGACGGCCTCGGCGGCCGCCCGCGCGCGCTCCGCGTACGCGGCCTGCCGGGCCGCCTTGCGTCCGTGGGCGGCGAGGCGCCTTCGCAGCGTGCCCTCCGGCAGCGGTCGTACGGGTCCCGACGACCGCTTCACCACGGGCGGCTCGTCCGGCTCCCCCGCGGCGGTCACCAGCAGGATCTCGGCGCCGTCCCAGGGGGTTCCGTACAGGACGGCCTCGCGCAGCGGCCCGGGTTCGTCGCTGTCGATGCGGGCCAGGAGCGCCTCCAGCTCCTCGTCGTCATCGTCGTCATCATCCCGGTCGTCCTCTGCCTCGTCGTCCTCTTCGTCCTCGTAGACCTTCGTCACGGGCACGGTGAGCAGGGGTCGCAGGGCCGCCACATCGTCGGACGCGAAGACCTCCGTGTCGCCCTCCGCGTTCTCCCGCACGAGCACGCGCAGAACGGGCGCGGGTGCCCGGCGCAGCCGGGTGGCCCGGTGGCGTCCCAGCAGGGCGGAGATGAGGACGGTGAGGCCGAGGCCGACGAGCAGCCAGCCGATCGCGGCTACGACATGCCGGACCTCGGCCGGGTCCCCGGGGTCGGGGGTGACGAGAACCACCGCACCGAGCGCGAGCACGACGAGACCGACCCCGGTGAGGAACCTCCCGCGCGCCACGGGCCGGTCCGCGTCCGGCAGCGGGGCGGTCACGCCCTCGGCCGCCTCCCGTGCGGCCGCCCGCTGCCGTGCCCGTGCGCGCAGGCGCGGCAGGACCGCCGCCCAGGCCGCCGCCAGGACGAGGACGACGGCCGCGCTCTGTGCCCAGGACCAGGCGGGCCGCTGGACGAGGACGACGAGGACCAGGACGGGCGCCGAGACCCGTACGATCTCGGGCCGCACCAGCAGCCAGACCAGATGGAGCGCGAGCAGCGCGGCGGCCCACGGGCGCCAGTCGGCGTACAGCGTCAGCGAGCCGGCGGTCAGCGCGGCGGCCGGCACCGCCGCCGCGGCCAAGGGGTCCATGCCCCGCAGCGGCACCCACCGGGGCGGCAGCGCCTCGGTCCAGCGACGTGCCCGTGCCCCGTCCCAGGAGGGGCAGCCGTCGGGTATCGCCGATGCGGGCAGCGGCAGCGGCCGCTGTGGCTTCGTACTCATCGCTTCCCAGACACTCGGACCATCACGTCGTCACGGTCCTCCGCGTCCCTGTCGGGAAGCCGTGAACCCTCAAGCCCGCCGTCGGCTCACCACACCGCCAGCAGGATCACCAGCAGCACCGCCCCGGCCACCGCGGGCGCCGCGATCTCGTACGCCCAGCGGACCGTGACCTCGCCCTGTGCCGTCTCCGCCTGCTCGCGGGTCTCCAGGAGCTGACGGAGGTCGTCCATGACCTGGTCGGTCTGCGCGCGGGTCGGGCCGCTCGGCGTGGCGGTGTCGCGCGCCCCGCCGAAGCCGAGGCCGCCGCGCGCCGCTGCCCCCGGTCTGCCGCCCCCGCGTGCCTCCGCGGCGGCCCGGTCCTGGCGTCGGGTGGCCTTCTTGCGGGCCCGGAGCGAGACGGGGATGGCCCAGAGCTGGTACTTGGTGCCGGACTTGGCGACGACCTCGTTGGAGTATCCGGAGCGCAGGGAGGCGACCTCGCCCCAGGGCACGGTGATCACGCGGAAGGGGTTGCGGATGCGCATCCGGTCCTCGTTGGCGAACACGGCCGGGCGCAGGGTGAAGGCGACCACCAGCGGGACCAGCAGGATCAGCGTGGCCAGCGCCAGCCAGGGTGTGTGGCCGTGCCCCCGGGTCAGCGCGTCGACGCCGAGCCAGAAGACGATGGCGAGCAGCGTCACACCGCCCGCGATCCCCATGGGGGAGCGGTAGATCCGGTCCTTCGCGGTGGGCACCGGAGGCTGTGGCGCGGGTGACTGGTGGTCCGGGGTCGTCATGCTCCCGATTCTGCCCGACGCCGCCCGCCGTGCTCATGCGTGGTGGCGGAGCACACGATGAGCACCCGGGGGTATACAGCCGCTACGCGCGTAGATATGCTCGTCTGGTGACCATGCCCATTACTGCACCCGCTGCCCTCGCTGACGTCACCGCGTCCGACAGCACGCTGCGCCGCTTCCTCCATGGGCTGCCCGGCGTCGACGCGGTGGGCCTGGAGGCGCGCGCCGCCTCCCTCGGCACCCGCTCCATCAAAACCACCGCGAAGGCGTACGCCATCGACCTCGCCATCTCGATGGTCGACCTGACGACGCTGGAAGGCGCGGACACCCCGGGCAAGGTCCGGGCCCTCGGCGCCAAGGCGGTCCATCCCGACCCGACGGACCGCACGACCCCGACGACGGCGGCCGTGTGCGTCTACCCCGACATGGTGGCCGTCGCCAAGGAGGCCGTCGCCGGTTCCGACGTCAAGGTCGCCTCGGTCGCCACCGCCTTCCCGGCCGGCCGCGCCGCCCTCGACGTGAAGTTGGCCGACGTGCGTGACGCCGTCGCCGCGGGCGCCGACGAGATCGACATGGTCATCGACCGCGGGGCGTTCCTCGCGGGCCACTACATGAAGGTGTACGACGAGATCACCGCCGTGAAGGAGACCTGCGGGACGTCCGCCCGCCTGAAGGTCATCTTCGAGACCGGCGAGCTGTCCACGTACGACAACATCCGCCGGGCGAGCTGGCTCGGGATGCTGGCCGGGGCCGACTTCATCAAGACCTCGACCGGCAAGGTCGGCGTCAACGCGACCCCCGCGAACACCCTCCTCATGCTGGAGGCCGTCCGCGACTTCCGCGCGCAGACCGGCATCCAGGTCGGCGTGAAGCCCGCCGGCGGCATCCGCACCACCAAGGACGCCATCAAGTTCCTGGTCCTGGTCAACGAGACCGTCGGCGAGGACTGGCTGGACAACCACTGGTTCCGGTTCGGCGCCTCCTCGCTGCTGAACGACCTGCTGATGCAGCGCCAGAAGCTGGCCACCGGCCGCTACTCCGGCCCCGACTACGTGACGGTGGACTGATCCCCCATGGCTTTCGATTACGCACCCGCACCCGAGTCCCGCTCGGTCGTCGACATCGCGCCCTCGTACGGCCTGTTCATCGACGGCGAGTTCACCGAGGCCGCCGAAGGCAAGGTCTTCAAGACGGTCAGCCCGTCGACCGAGGAGGTCCTCTCCGAGGTCGCCCAGGCCGGCGAGGCCGACGTCGACCGCGCGGTCAGGGCCGCCCGCAAGGCGTTCGAGAAGTGGTCGGCGCTGCCCGGCTCCGAGCGCGCCAAGTACCTGTTCCGCATCGCGCGGATCATCCAGGAGCGCAGCCGCGAGCTGGCCGTCCTGGAGACACTGGACAACGGCAAGCCGATCAAGGAGACCCGCGACGCGGACCTCCCGCTGGTCGCCGCGCACTTCTTCTACTACGCGGGCTGGGCGGACAAGCTCGACCACGCCGGGTTCGGCCGGAGGACGACAAATGGGCACAGCGGCGCGAACCCGCGCCCGCTGGGCGTCGCGGGCCAGGTCATCCCCTGGAACTTCCCGCTGCTGATGCTGGCGTGGAAGATCGCCCCGGCGCTGGCGACCGGCAACACGGTCGTCCTCAAGCCCGCCGAGACCACCCCCCTGTCGGCGCTGTTCTTCGCGGACATCTGCCGCCAGGCGGGCCTGCCCAAGGGCGTCGTCAACATCCTTCCGGGGTACGGCGACGCCGGTGCCGCGCTCGTCGCGCACCCGGACGTCAACAAGGTCGCCTTCACCGGCTCCACGGCCGTCGGCAAGGAGATCGCCCGCACGGTCGCCGGCACGCGCAAGAAGCTCACCCTCGAACTGGGCGGCAAGGGCGCCAACATCGTCTTCGACGACGCCCCGATCGACCAGGCCGTCGAGGGCATCGTGACCGGCATCTTCTTCAACCAGGGCCAGGTGTGCTGCGCGGGCAGCCGGCTCCTCGTCCAGGAGTCGATCCACGACGAGCTGCTGGACTCCCTGAAGCGCCGCCTGGCCACGCTGCGCCTCGGCGACCCGCTGGACAAGAACACCGACATCGGCGCGATCAACTCCGCCGAGCAGCTCTCCCGCATCACCTCGCTCGTCGAGCAGGGCGAGGCGGAGGGCGCCGAGCGCTGGTCCCCGTCCTGCGAACTGCCGACCTCCGGCTACTGGTTCGCCCCGACGCTGTTCACGAACGTCACCCAGGCGCACACCATCGCCCGCGACGAGATCTTCGGCCCGGTGCTGTCGGTCCTCACCTTCCGTACGCCCGACGAGGCCGTCGCCAAGGCCAACAATACGCAGTACGGCCTGTCGGCGGGCATCTGGACGGAGAAGGGCTCGCGGATCCTCGCCGTGGCGGGCAAGCTCCGTGCGGGCGTCGTCTGGTCCAACACGTTCAACAAGTTCGACCCGGCCTCGCCCTTCGGCGGCTACAAGGAGTCGGGCTTCGGCCGCGAGGGCGGCCGCCACGGCCTGGAGGCGTACCTCGATGTCTGACAAGACCGAAAAGACTGAGCGACTCTCCGTCTTCAAGACCTACAAGCTGTACGTCGGCGGGAAGTTCCCGCGTTCCGAGAGCGGCCGGGTGTACGAGGTGACGGACTCGAAGGGCAACTGGCTGGCGAACGCGCCGCTTTCGTCGCGCAAGGACGCCCGTGACGCGGTGGTCGCCGCGCGCAAGGCGTTCGGGGCGTGGTCGGGTGCGACGGCGTACAACCGGGGCCAGATCCTCTACCGCGTCGCGGAGATGCTGGAGGGCCGCAAGGAGCAGTTCGTCCGGGAGGTCGCCGACGCCGAGGGCCTGTCCAAGTCCAAGGCCGCGGCCCAGGTGGACGCCGCGATCGACCGCTGGGTCTGGTACGCGGGCTGGACCGACAAGATCGCCCAGGTCGTGGGCGGCGGCAACCCGGTCGCGGGCCCGTTCTTCAACCTCTCCTCCCCCGAGCCGACCGGCGTGGTCGTGGTCTTGGCCCCCAAGGACTCGTCCTTCCTCGGCCTGGTCTCGGTGCTCGCGCCCGTGATCGCCACCGGCAACACGGCGATCGTGATCGCGAGCGAGAAGTCCCCGCTTCCTGCGCTGTCGCTGGGTGAGGTGCTGGCCACCTCCGACCTGCCCGGCGGTGTCGTCAACGTCCTCTCCGGCCGTACGGCGGAGATCGCCACGCCGCTGGCCGCGCACCAGGACGTCAACGCGATCGACCTCGCGGGCGCCGACGACGTACTGGCGAAGGAGCTGGAGATCGCGGCGGCGGACAACCTGAAGCGGGTTCTTCGTCCACAGCCTGTGGACGACTGGTCGGCGACTCCCGGCATCGACCGCATGACGGCGTTCCTGGAGACGAAGACGGTGTGGCACCCGACGGGTTCGCTGGGCGCCTCGGGCTCGTCGTACTGAGCCGTACCGAGCCGTACTGAGTCGTACTGAGCCCACACACAGACCGAGAGCCGCGCCACCCCTCCGTCCGGGGGCGGCGCGGCTCTCCTCGTGACGGGGACGTCAGCCCAGACCGCCCAGCAGCTTCGTCGCCTGGCCCACCACGGGTACCGCGCCGAGGGACTCCGCCTGCGCCACCGGGCCGGTCAGGGCCTTGGAGGTGATGGGCTTGAAGTCGGCGAGCTGGGTGCCGACTCCGTTGTCGAGCGGGTCGGCGCCGGTGCCCGCGAGGGGGTTCGGCTTGAGGCCGGCGACCGGGCCGAGGGCGTAGCCCAGCGTGCCGGTCACGCTCTGCATGCCCGCCGCCGGGTCCACCTTGCCGAGCGAGGTGGGACGCGACGGCATGTCGACGAGCGGGCCGGCGGCGGACGCCGTCGCCGCGCCCGCCCCCAGGGCCGCTCCGGCGGTCGCGAGCGCGATCAGGGCGCGCCGCGCGGTCGGGTGGTGGGGGGACGCGTGTCGGGCCATTGCTGGTGCCGCCTTCCGGTGCACAAGGTGATCGAGTCGACACAGAGGGTAGTTGAGCCGGGACGCACACTCAATTGTTGCGAGACGCACGTGCCAAAGCCGACCCGTGGGGTCGGCAGGAGGCTTCCCATACGTCAAACTGGTGTTCCGTGAGCATTCATCCCCCGTCTCCCGCCCGTGTCGTGCTGCTGTGCGGCCCCTCGGGCTCGGGCAAGTCACTCGTCGCCGCCCGTTCCGGGCTTCCCGTGCTGCGCCTCGACGACTTCTACAAGGAGGCCGACGACCCGACGCTGCCTCTGGTGGAGGGGAGTTCGGACATCGACTGGGACCATCCGCTGTCCTGGGACGCGGACGTCGCGGTCGAGGCCATCGCCCGGCTGTGCGCCACGGGGTCGACGACCATACCGGTGTACGACATCTCGCAGAGCGCGCGGACCGGCGAGGAGACGCTGTGCATCGACCGCACCCCGCTGTTCATCGCGGAGGGCATCTTCGCCGCCGAGATCGTGGAGCGCTGCCGTGAGCTGGGCCTCCTGGCCGACGCCCTGTGTCTGAACCGCGGGCCGTTCACCACCTTCCGGCGCCGCTTCCTGCGGGACCTGAAGGAGGGCCGCAAGTCGGTGCCGTTCCTGCTGCGACGCGGCTGGCGGCTGATGCGCGCGGAGCGGTCGATCGTCGCCCGCCAGGTGTCGCTGGGCGCCCACTCCTGCGACCGTGACGAGGCACTGGGCAGGCTCGCGACCGCGGCGGCGGGCCGGCAGGTGCGGGCGCAGACGGCGGCCTAGCCGAACGCGGAAGCCGTACACAAACAGCCGTACAAGCGCAGCCGTACACACGGAAACGGGACTGGACGGACCCCCCGGCCCTCCAGTCCCGCTTTCCTGCGCTCCCCCGCGTCCCCCGTGGTGGAGCTCCCCCGTACTTCCCCCGTACGCCCCCCGGTACTTCCCCCGTGAGTCCCCCCGGACCCCCGGTTTCCCCGTTCCCCCTCCGACCTTCAGGCGACCAACTCGCCGAAGGCGTTCTCCTCGTCACGGCCGAAGCTGAGGACCTCGTCCTCGCGCAGCCGGCGGAGCGACCGCCAGATGCTGGACTTCACCGTGCCGACACTGATGTCGAGGATCTCCGCGATCTCCGGGTCCGTGCGGCCCTCGTAGTAACGGAGGACCAGCATGGTGCGCTGGAGTTCGGGCAGCCGGGCCAGCGCCTGCCACAGGACCGCGCGCAGCTCCGTGCCGCGCATCGCGTCCGTGTCGCCGGGCGTCTCCGGCAGTTCCTCGGTCGGGTACTCGTTGAGCTTGCGGCGCCGCCAGGCGCTGATGTGCAGGTTCGTCATGGTGCGGCGGAGGTATCCGCCGACCGCCGCCTTGTCGCTGATCCGGTCCCACGCCCGGTACGTCGAGAACAGCGCGCTCTGCAGCAGGTCCTCGGCCTCGAAGCGGTCACCGGTCAGGTGATAGGCGGTTGCGTACAGGGAGGCGCGGCGCTCCTGGACGTAGGCGGTGAACTCCGCCTCCGTCAGCGAGCGGCGCTCCCCCGTGTCCTCCCTGTACGCGGTTCCCCCGTGGGCCCCCGTGACCCCCGTGTTGCTTCCCCCCGTATGAGCGTCAACCACCGACATGTACGTGGTGTGCTGACGCCCGGTGCCGCGAGCGCACCCCCGCCCGCTCACGGCACCGGACTTCTCGGAACCCCGGTTCACGTCGTGCAGACGCGTGATCACTGCGCTGGTGCTCAGGCTGTGCAGCGTGTTCATCTCGCGCCCCCCGTCGTGGACTTACGGTGTTCGGTCTTGCTTCGGCTTGCTTCCTTGCCTGTGCCGAAAAGCTTGCCCGGGGACCTTCATGGCCGTGTCCGCCGACTGTCACAGACCTGTCACAGGGGTCGGCCACAGGGGAATCACGGAGTGTGCACAGGTGGTGCCGGTATCGGTATTCCGGGCAGCTCCCGGCCCCACAGCTCGTACGAAAGCCCCTCCATGGGCCAGAATGAGCCCCGTGCCTTCCCTGTTGCTGATCGAGGACGACGACGCCATCCGCACGGCCCTGGAGCTCTCACTGACGCGCCAGGGACACCGTGTGGCCACCGCTGCCACCGGCGAGGACGGACTGAAACTGCTGCGCGAGCAGCGTCCGGACCTGATCGTGCTGGATGTGATGCTGCCCGGCATCGACGGGTTCGAGGTGTGCCGGCGCATCCGGCGCACGGACCAGCTGCCGATCATTCTGCTGACCGCGCGCAGCGACGACATCGACGTGGTGGTCGGACTGGAGTCCGGCGCCGACGACTATGTCGTCAAGCCCGTGCAGGGCCGTGTGCTGGACGCCCGGATCCGGGCCGTACTGCGGCGCGGGGAACGGGAGTCCAGCGACTCGGCGACCTTCGGCAGCCTCGTCATCGACCGCTCGGCGATGACCGTGACCAAGAACGGCGAGGACCTGCAGCTCACACCGACCGAGCTGCGGCTGCTCCTGGAGCTGAGCCGGCGGCCCGGTCAGGCGCTGTCCCGGCAGCAGCTGCTGCGGCTGGTGTGGGAGCACGACTACCTGGGCGACTCCCGGCTGGTGGACGCGTGCGTGCAGCGGCTGCGCGCAAAGGTGGAGGACGTGCCGTCGTCCCCGACGCTGATCCGTACCGTGCGTGGTGTCGGCTACCGCCTGGACACGCCTCAGTGACGGACGCGCAAGGGGGTATCCGCGGCTGGGCCGCGGGTCGCAAGGGAACCGTGTCGCGGCTGCGTTTCACCAGTCTGCGGCTGCGTCTGGTCGTGGTCTTCGGGCTGGTGGCGTTGACGGCCGCCGTGTCGGCGTCGGGCATCGCCTACTGGCTCAACCGGGAGGCCGTACTCACCCGTACCCAGGACGCGGTGCTGCGCGACTTCCAGCAGGAGATGCAGAACCGCGCGGGCGCGCTGCCCGTGCACCCCACCCAGGACGAACTGCAGCGCACCGCGGGCCAGATGGCCAACAGCAGCCAGCGCTTCAGCGTGCTGCTGGTCGGCGAGGACGCGAACGGCAAGACGGTGTACGGCAACTCCGGCGGCCTGAACGGGTTCGCGCTGGAGGACGTGCCCAAGTCGCTGCGCGCCGCGGTGAACAAGCAGCAGGAGGTGACGGGCAGCAACAAGTCGCCGTACCACTTGTACTGGCAGCGGGTCGTCGAGCGCGGCACCCCGTATCTGGTGGCCGGTACGAAGGTGATCGGCGGCGGTCCCACCGGCTACATGATGAAGTCCCTGGAGCCGGAGGCGAAGGACCTCAACTCCCTCGCCTGGTCGCTCGGCATCGCCACCGGCCTCGCGCTGATCGGCTCGGCACTGCTCGCGCAGGCCGCCGCGACGACCGTGCTCAAGCCGGTGCACCGGCTCGGGGTCGCCGCCCGGCGGCTCGGCGAGGGCAAGCTGGACACCCGGCTCAGGGTGTCGGGCACCGACGAACTGGCGGATCTGTCGCGGACGTTCAACAACGCGGCCGAGGCGCTGGAGAAACGGGTCGCCGACATGGCCGCGCGGGACGACGCGTCCCGGCGGTTCGTGGCCGACATGTCCCATGAGCTCCGTACGCCGCTCACCGCCATCACCGCCGTCACGGAGGTGCTGGAGGAGGAGCTGGACTCGGAGGCCGGGAGCATGGATCCGATGATCGAGCCCGCCGTACGGCTGGTGGTGAGCGAGACCCGGCGGCTGAACGACCTCGTCGAGAACCTGATGGAGGTCACCCGCTTCGACGCCGGCACCGCACGGCTGGTCCTGGACGACGTCGACATCGCCGACCAGATCACCGCCTGCATCGACGCCCGCGCCTGGCTGGACGCGGTGGAGCTGGACGCCGAGCGCGGCATCCACGCCCGGCTCGACCCACGGCGCCTGGACGTCATCCTCGCCAACCTGATCGGCAACGCCCTCAAGCACGGCGGTTCACCGGTGCGGGTGTCGGTGCGCATCGCCGACGACCAGCTGGTCATCGCCGTACGGGACCACGGTCCCGGAATCCCCGAGGACGTCCTGCCGCACGTCTTCGACCGCTTCTACAAGGCGAGCGCCTCCCGCCCGCGCTCCGAGGGCAGCGGCCTCGGCCTGTCCATCGCCCTGGAGAACGCCCATATCCACGGCGGCAGGATCACCGCGGCCAACTCGCCCGAGGGCGGCGCGGTGTTCACGCTGCGGCTGCCCAGGGACGCCTCGCGGCTCACCGAGGAGAACGACGACAAGGGCGGCCCGTCCGACGGTTCCAAGGAAGAGGCGTCATGAACGCTCGGCGCCTGCTGGCACTCCCGCTCCTCGCCGCCGTGCTCACCGGGTGCGGCATCCGGGCCACCGAGGTGCCGACCGACTTCGGCGCGGCGCCCTCGCGGGTGCCGTGCTCGCTGACCGAGCCGGATCTGTCGGCCCAGTCCTCGCGGGGCGTGCCCGTGCAGGTGTTCCTGCTGTGCCGGGCGTCGCTGGTCACCGTGGACCGGTGGGTGCGCGTCCCGGACGGCACGCCCGACGCCAGGCGGCGGGTGATCGTGGCACAGGGGCTGCTGGACCAGCTCGCCGAGTCGCCCTCGTCCAGTGAGCGGGACGCGGGGTACACGACGTACGTCCACGGCGGGATGAGCGTGAGCGGCCCGCGGCCCGGGGACCCCGAGGACACGCTGCGGCTGAGCACGGCACCGCAGGAGCTGACCTCGTACGCCCTCGCCCAGATCGTCTGCACGTTCTCCGACTCGGCGGCGGCCGAGGGCGACGGCTCGGTGATCCTGGGCGGGCCGGGCAACGACCCGCTGCGACGGTACGTGTGCACCGACGACGTCCGCTCCCGGCCGGGCAGCACGGAGCCGCCCTCCAGCGAGGTGACGGCGGGCTGACGGCCGGCCGAACGCCTGGTGTGTGGGAGGCCTCATGTACGCACGCGTGACGGATCCGGAACCGATCGTGCACGCGGGTGCGTCTAGGGGGGCGTGCAGCGTCAAGGCTCCATCGGCGGCAGTGCCGCGATCCGCATCCGTGCGACGGGAGGTGTCCTCCTCGTCGCACACCTCGCATTCGTCGCCTGGCTCATGCTGCGGCCGCTGGACGTGCCCTGGGTGATGCCCGCCAATCTGCGCCCGCTCGCTGGTATCCGGGCCGACCTGGCGCTGGGCTGGCCGGAGGCGGCCAGACGGATCGGCGAGGGCCTCGCCCTGCTGGCGCCGCTGGGTGTGCTGCTGCCGGTGACCCACGGCAGGCTCACCGTCTCCCCGCTCGCCTCCCTGATCCGTACGGCGGCCGCGGGCGCCCTGATCTCGCTCGGCATCGCCCTGCTGCAGACCGGTGTGCCCGGCCGGGTCGTGGACGTCGACTCGCTGCTGCTGAACACGGCTGGCGTGGCGCTGGCCCACCTCGCGGTCGTCCCGGCGGGCCGCTCCTGGCTCCGCCGCAGGGGCGAGCGGACGACCCGCACGACAGCCCTCCAGGAGGAGGCACCTCAGGGTCGCACCCCGACGATTCCCAGGGTCGGGATCGCCCCATAGAGCGACGCCATGTCCGCTTCGTCTCCGTAACGTTGCAGGCAGATGGGCAGCCAACCAGTCGACACCGGCACAAGGCGCCCCGTAGGCGACCGAGCCAACTAAAGGAGCGCGCACCGTCATGAACTCCCTCGCCCGCCCCACCCAAGGCCGCATGATCGGCGGAGTCTGTGCCGCGCTGGCACGGCGCTTCGGTACCTCCGCGACGACGATGCGGGTGATCTTCCTGGTGTCCTGCCTGCTGCCGGGCCCGCAGTTCCTGCTCTACATAGCGCTGTGGATCCTGTTCCCGTCGGAGGACAAGGCACGTACGGCCTGGTGAGCCCCCCGGTAAACGTCGTTGGGGCGCCCCGGAGGCTCCGGGGCGCCCCAACGACGCGTGGGGGTTCGAGGGTCAGCCGAGCGGGACCCCGTTCACCGGCAGGCCGTGCGTGGGCAGCCCCTGCAGCGGCAGACCGCCGAGGAGGCCCTTGACCGGCGCGGTCGGGCCCTGGGCGAGCACCCGCTCGGCGGTCGGCTGGGCGGCGGCCAGGCTCGTGCCGACCACGGCCTGGCCCTGGGTGAGTGCCTCACCGGCCCCGGGCAGTGCCTTGCCGACGTTCTCGGCCGGCAGCGTCTTGGTGACGCCGTCCAGGGCCTGGGTGGCGTCCGGGACGGCCGGGGCCGCGTTGGCCGCGCCGGCGCCCACGGCAGCGAAGGCGGCACCGAGGGCGGCGACACCGAGGGTCTTGGCAGCAGACTGCTTCATGGTGAATGCGTCCTTGAATGCGATGACGGGGAATCAAAAAATGTTCCGAGCGGTCCATGACCGTAAACACGCCGGGCCGCCCGCCGCAAACACCGAAATGCGGACGGATGGTGAAACCCGTCCGCATTCCGTGCACCCCGTCCGCCTCCGATCAGTCCTCGGAATCGACAGAACCGCTGGTGGAGGCGGTCTGCCGGAACAGCCATTCGGATTTCAGCTCGGCATATCCCGGCTTGACGACGTCATTGATCATGGCCAGCCGTTCATCGAAAGGAATGAACGCTGATTTCATCGCATTGACGGAGAACCACTGCATGTCATCGAGCGTGTAACCGAATGCTTCGACGAGGTGCTCGAATTCCCGGCTCATGCTGGTGTGGGACATCAGCCGGTTGTCCGTGTTCACGGTGGCCCGGAAGTGCAGCCGGCGCAGCAGCCCGATCGGGTGTTCCGCGTACGAGGCCGCGGCCCCGGTCTGGAGGTTGGAGCTCGGGCACAGCTCCAGCGGGATGCGCTTGTCCCGTACGTACGAGGCGAGCCGCCCGAGCTTCACCGAGCCGTCCTCGTGGACCTGGATGTCGTCGATGATGCGCACCCCGTGGCCCAGCCGGTCGGCGCCGCACCACTGGAGGGCCTGCCAGATGGACGGCAGTCCGAAGGCCTCGCCGGCGTGGATGGTGAAGTGGTTGTTCTCGCGCTTGAGGTACTCGAACGCGTCGAGGTGCCGGGTGGGCGGGTAGCCGGCCTCGGCGCCCGCGATGTCGAAGCCGACGACGCCCAGGTCGCGGTAGCGGTTGGCGAGTTCCGCGATCTCCAGGGCGCGGGCCGCGTGCCGCATGGCGGTGAGCAGGGCGCCGACCCGGATGCGGTGGCCGCTCTCCCGGGCGAGCCGCTCCCCCTGCCGGAAGCCCTCGTTGACGGCCTCGACGACCTCTTCGAGGCTGAGCCCGCCCTCCAGGTGCTGTTCGGGTGCGTAGCGCACCTCGGCGTAGACGACCCCGTCCTCGGCGAGGTCCTCGGCGCACTCGCGGGCGACCCGGACCAGCGCGTCCCGGGTCTGCATCACACCGACGGTGTGCGAGAAGGTCTCCAGGTACCGCTCCAGGGAGCCGGAGTCGGCCGCGTCGCGGAACCAGGCCCCGAGTTTGTCGGGATCGGTCTCGGGGAGCTGGGAGTAGCCCGTTTCCCGGGCCAGTTCGACGATGGTCCCGGGACGGAGACCGCCGTCGAGATGATCGTGCAGCACAACCTTGGGCGCCCGGCGGATCTGGTCCGGCGTCGGGATGGTCCCGGTCTGGGCAGTCTGGCTCGTCATTTTCGCACTCTAGCCCCTACGCGCGTAGACGGGCTCGGTGTACGAATTTGTCGATACGTAACAGTGACCCCACGGACGGGTCGCGTACACCCTTACTTCTGACACTGTTCTGTCATGGCACACCAATCGGCGCCGGTGCGAACGGCCAGGCTGGGGAGGGCAGTCGGCCAGGAGCCGACGGCGGTGAGCGGGGTGGCGCTGCTGCTCCCCGGCGGTGAGGAGGTCTCGGCCAAAAAGCCGTCCTCCGTATGGGCGACGGCCTCCGTCCGCTCCCTCGGCAGGACACTCGCGCGCGCGGGGCGCGGCGAGGGGATGGCCACGCATGTCGTCCACTACCGCTATCGCGGCTGGAACGGCAGCGAGGCGCACCTGGCGGCGGACGCGGCCTGGGCCGTGGACGAGGTCCTGCGGCGCTACGGCGACGTCCCCGTCTGCCTGGTCGGCGTGGGGATGGGCGGCCGGGCGGCGCTGCGCGCGAGCGGGCACGAGGCGGTCAACTCCGTGGTGGCGATCGCCCCCTGGCTCCCGGAGGACGATGTCGCGGCCGCGCCGGAACCCGTGAAGCAGCTCGCGGGACGCCGGGTGCTGATCGTGCACGGCACCAATGACGAGCGGACGGATCCCGAGCTGTCGTTCCGGCTGGCGGCGCGGGCGAAGAAGGCGAACCGGGAGGTGTGCCGGTTCGAGGTGCATGCGGACGGGCACGCGTTGCACCAGTACCGCGACGAGGTGCACGCGCTCGCCTCGGACTTCGTGATGGGCGCACTGTTCGGGCATCCGCTCTCCCGCCCGGTGGAGGACGCGCTGGCCGCTCCGCCGCCCCTGGGGCTGCGGATGCCGCTGGCCGTGGGGTTCGGGAGTTCGCTGCACCGGGCGTGACGCTCAGGCGAGCAGGTTTCCCCGCTTCGAGAGCAGGAACTTCTTGAACGCGGCCACCGGTGGTGTGTCCGGATGGCCGTCCAGCCATGCCACGCCGATCTCCCGCGCCGCCCGGGGAGCCGTGACCGTCAGCTCCACGACCCCGGGGCGGGGATAGGGCGGCGGGGGCAGCAGGGCGACGCCGAGGCCCGCCGCGACCAGACCGCGCAGGGTCTCCGCCTCCTCGCCCTCGAAGGCGACCCTCGGCTTGAAGCCGGCTTCCCGGCACAGGTCGTCGGTGATGCGGCGCAGGCCGTAGCCGGGCTCCAGGGTGACGAAGGTTTCGTCGGCGGCCTCGACGAGGCGGATGCGTCTGCGGCCGGACAGGGGGTGGTCGGCGGGCACGACCAGCCGGAGTTTCTGCTCGTCCAGGCGGCGGGCCACCAGGTCGGGGGCGTCCGGGACCGGGGAGGTCAGGCACAGGTCCAGTTCGCCCGCCCGCAGGCCTTCGAGCATCGCCTCGCCGTAGTTCTGGACGAGGCTGAAGCGGACGCGCGGATGGTCGGCGCGGAAGGCGTGGAGGAGGCCGGGGACCGTCTCGGCTCCCATGGTGTGCAGAAAGCCGAAGGCGACCTTGCCGGTGCCCGCGTCCGCGTCGGCGCGGACCTCGTCGGCGGCGCGCTCGATCTCGGCGAGGGCGCGTTCGACGGAGGTGAGGAAGGTGCGGCCGGCCGGGGTGAGGGAGACGGTGCGGCCGCGGCGGGCGAACAGATCCACGCCCAGGTCGCGCTCCAGGCGGACCATGGCCCGAGACAGGGTCGACTGCGGGACCTGGGTCTCCTGCGCGGCCCGGGTGACGTGCTCGGTGCGGGCGACGGCGGCGAAGTAGGCGAGGCGCGGGGCGAGCAGTCGCGCCATGTCGGCCATGTCTTCTGTGTCACTGGACGGTGACAGGCGGGACTGTGACCTCTGCTGTTGCACCATGGGAACGATTATGACGAGTCCATGCATTGGACGGATGAGTCGGGGCGTACGTAGCTTCGAGGCATGTCTCCCGCCAGTACCGGGGCGTCCACCGTCGTGGGCGCCGTCCCGTCCGTTTCCGCCTCCGACTCCCGTACGGCTTCCGCTCCCGACTCCCGTATGGCCCCGGGCGGCCCCGGCTACCGCCGAATGAGCCTCGCCCTCTTCCTGGCCGGTGTCGCGACCTTCGCGCTCCTCTACTCCACGCAGGCGCTGCTGCCGCTGATCTCCGGCGAGTTCGGGGTGGCGGCGGGCGAGGCGAGCTGGACGGTGGCCGCCGCGACGGGCGGTCTGGCGCTGTGCGTCCTGCCGATGAGCGCGCTGTCGGAGCGCTTCGGCCGCCGTACGGTCATGACGGCCTCGCTGGCGGTCGCGGTGTCCGTGGGCATGCTGGTCCCCTTCGCGCCCTCGATCGGCGCGCTGGTGGTGCTGCGGGCGGTGCAGGGCGCGGCGCTGGCCGGGCTCCCGGCGTCGGCGACGGCGTACCTGGCGGAGGAGGTCCGGCCGAGGGCCCTGGTGACGGCGATCGGGCTGTTCGTCGCGGGCAACAGCATCGGCGGGATGAGCGGCCGGGTCATCACCGGCTGGGTGGCGCAGGAGTGGGGCTGGCGGGTGGCCGTCGCCGTGATCGGCGCGATCGCGGTCGGCTGCGCGGTGGCCTTCCGTCTGCTCCTGCCGGCTCCGCGGCACTTCACGGCGGGCTCGCTGCGCCCGCGCGTCCTCGCCCGCTCGGTCCGCGACCATCTCTCCGACCCGCTGCTGCGCCGGCTGTACGCGATCGGCGCGCTGTTCATGACGGTGTTCGGCGGCGTGTACACGGTGATCGGCTACCGCCTGACGCAGGAGCCGTTCGGGCTGCCGCAGGGCATCGTCGGCTCGATCTTCCTGGTGTATCTGGTCGGCACGGTCTCGGCGTCGACGGCGGGTCGGCTGGTCGGCCGACTGGGCCGCCGGGGCGCGCTCTATCTGGCCGCCGGTACGACGGCGTCGGGACTGCTGCTGTCCCTGGCCGACTCGCTGCCGCTGGTGCTGCTGGGCCTGGTCCTGATCACGGCGGGCTTCTTCGCGGGCCACGCGGTGGCGTCCTCGGCGGTCAGCAAGACGGCCACCGAGGGCCGCGCCCAGGCCGCCGCCCTCTACCAGTCCGCGTACTACGTCGGCTCCAGCACCGGCAGCACGGTGGGCGCGATGGCCTTCCACGCGGGCGGCTGGGCCGGCACGGTCGGCGTGGGTGTGCTCGCGGTGCTCGGCGTCGTGACGATCACGGTGCTCGGGTCACGGGCGGCCCGGGTCGCGGTGCGGCGGGAGCCGGCCGTCGCACACTGAGCCGCTCCGGCATTTGCTGATGTCCGTGAAGCAACTGGTCTGAGACGGCGCTGACCTGGCCCTCTTCCCGCCCCGGGGGCCATTGTCAGTGGGCTGCGGTAGCTTCCGAAGTGCTGGAGCGCAAAGGCGCGCCACAGGAACGGCCACAGGGGTGGGTGGACGATGGGCAACGGCACGGCGACGACGGACCTCGACGTCGCACTGGAGAAGCACCGCACCGAGCTGACCGGCTACTGCTACCGGATGCTCGGCTCCGCGTTCGAGGCCGAGGACGCGGTGCAGGACACCCTGGTCCGGGCCTGGCGGAGTTATGACAAGTTCGAGGGCCGCTCCAGCCTCCGCTCGTGGCTGTACCGGATCGCGACGAACGTCTGTCTGGACATGCTGACGGCGGGCAACAAGCGGGCGAGGCCGATGGATCTGTCGGACTCGACGCCCCTGGCCCAGGCAGCCCTCTCCCCCCGCCCGGACAACACCTGGCTGGAGCCGGTGCCGGACGCGCGGGTGCTGCCCACGGTCGGCGACCCGGCGGAGGCGGCCGTCGCCAAGGAGTCGATCCGGCTCGCCTTCATGGCGGCCCTGCAGCACCTGCCGCCCAAGCAGCGGGCGGTGCTGATCCTGCGCGAGGTGCTGGCCTGGAAGGCGAGCGAGGTCGCCGAGCTGCTGGGCACCACGGTGGCCTCGGTCAACAGCGCGCTGCAGCGGGCGCGGGCGACGCTCGCGGAGCGGGAGGACAAGGGTGCCGGGGCGGCGGTGTCGGACCCGCTGGACGAGGAGCAGCAAAGGCTCCTGGAGCGCTATGTGAAGGCGTTCGAGGGGTACGACATGACGGCGCTGACGGCGCTGCTGCACGAGGACGCCGTCATGACGATGCCGCCGTTCGACCTGTGGCTGACCGGGCACGACGACATCACGGGCTTCATGACGACCCTGGGATCCGCCTGCGCGGGCTCCCGGCTGCTGCCGGTCGAGGTCAACGGCCTGCCCGGCTTCGCCCAGTACAAGCCGGACCCGGACGCGGGCGGCTTCACCCCTTGGTCCATCCAGGTCCTGGAAATATCAGACGGCCGCCTCACCGGGTTCCACTTCTTCCTCGACACGAAGCGCTGGTTCCCGCTGTTCGGCCTGCCCCTCCACCTCGAAGCGGAGCCCGACGAGGTGGAGAAGGGCGTGTAGCGCGGGATCGGCATCCCGCAGCCGTATCCGCCCCCCGGCCCGCCGCGCGGCCAGCTCCAGCCGCGCAAGCAGATCGACGACCCCGAGCCCCGGCGGCCCGAGCCCACCCACATCACACACGACGACCCCGACTCCGCTGCCCTCCAGCAGTCCCCGCACGTCATCACAGAACCCGCCCACCTCGTCTTTAGCGACGGGGCCGGGCAGCACGAGTACGGGGGGTGTCTTGGCGTCCACGTGCTGTAGACCGGGCGGGCGGAACTAACTCATCGGCCACCGTCCTTACTTGGCTGGGAACGCGGCTGGTGTCCAAAGTGAGACGGAAGGGTCACCGTCGAACGCATCCACGGGCTGATCCAACACGCCGAACGGGACCGGCGGGGGTCCACCGGTCCCGTTCACCCGAAAGGGAAATCGCCTGTTCAGGCGATACGTTCCAGTACCACCGGGGTCGCCGAGAACTCCGTGCCGGGGGCCGCGATGTCGTACGAGCCCTCGACTGCCTGGAGGGCGTAGTCGAAGCGTTCGGGGGTGTCGGTGTGCAGGGTCAGGAGGGGCTGGCCCTCCGTCACCGTGTCGCCGGGCTTGGCGTGCATTTCGATGCCCGCGCCCGCCTGCACCGGGTCCTCCTTGCGGGCGCGGCCCGCGCCGAGGCGCCAGGCGGCGATGCCGATGTCGTAGGCGTCGAGGCGGGTCAGGATGCCCGAGGCGCCCGCCTTCACCACGTGCTGTTCCTTCGACGTGGGCAGCGTGGCGTCCGGGTCGCCGCCCTGGGCCGCGATCATGCGGCGCCAGACGTCCATCGCCGAGCCGTCGGCCAGGGCCTTCGCCGGGTCCGCGTCCTTCACGCCGGCGGCGTCGAGCATCTCGCGGGCGAGCGCGATCGTCAGCTCGACCACGTCCGCCGGGCCGCCGCCCGCCAGGACCTCGACCGACTCGCGGACCTCCAGGGCGTTGCCCGCCGTGAGGCCGAGCGGGGTGGACATGTCCGTGAGGAGGGCGACCGTCCTGACGCCGTGGTCCGTGCCCAGGCCCACCATCGTGGAGGCCAGCTCGCGGGCGTCGTCGAGCGTCTTCATGAAGGCGCCCGTGCCGACCTTGACGTCCAGGACCAGCGAGCCGGTGCCCTCGGCGATCTTCTTCGACATGATCGAGGAGGCGATCAGCGGGATCGCCTCGACCGTGCCGGTGACGTCACGCAGGGCGTACAGCTTCTTGTCGGCGGGCGCGAGGCCGTCGCCCGCCGCGCAGATCACCGCGCCGGTGGTGTCGAGGACGTGCAGCATCTCCTCGTTGGAGAGCAGCGCGCGCCAGCCCGGGATCGACTCCAGCTTGTCCAGCGTGCCGCCGGTGTGGCCGAGGCCCCGGCCCGACAGCTGCGGGACGGCCGCGCCACAGGCCGCCACGAGGGGCGCCAGCGGGAGCGTGATCTTGTCGCCGACGCCGCCCGTGGAGTGCTTGTCCGCGGTCGGACGGGACAGGGACGAGAAGTCCATGCGCTCGCCGGAGGCGATCATCGCCGCCGTCCAGCGGGCGATCTCACGGCGGTTCATGCCGTTGAGCAGGATGGCCATCGCGAGCGACGACATCTGCTCGTCGGCGACCTCGCCACGCGTGTACGCGTCGATGACCCAGTCGATCTGCTCGTCGCTGAGCTCACCGCGGTCCCGCTTGGTGCGGATGACGGAGATGGCGTCCATGGCCATGGCGTGCGTTCCTTCCGGGAGGTGCGAAACACGCGGCCCCTCCGATCGGATCCGTTCGGAGGGGCCGCGGTGGAGTTACTTGCTGAGATGGTCCGGGCCGAAGGCCTGCGGGAGCATCGCGGAGAGCGGCAGCACGCCCTCCGGGGTGTCCACCAGCAGGTCGGGCCCGCCGAACTCGTACAGCAGCTGGCGGCAGCGGCCGCACGGGACGAGCAGACCACCCGTGCCGTCCACACAGGTGAAGTGCGTCAGACGGCCACCGCCCGTGCGCACGAGCTGGGACACCAGCCCGCACTCGGCGCACAGGCTGATGCCGTACGAGGCGTTCTCGACGTTGCAGCCGGTGACGATGCGCCCGTCGTCGACCAGGGCCGCGACACCGACCGGGAAGCCGGAGTACGGGGCGTACGCGTGGGACATGGCCTCGCGGGCCTCCGCACGCAGCGCCCCCCAGTCGAAGTCGGCGGCCGAGGTCACTTGCCCTGTCCCTTCCGGTACGGCAGGCCGTCCGCCTTCGGCATCCGCAGGCTCTGCGCGGAGAGGGAGAGCACCAGCAGGGTGACGATGTACGGGGTGGCCGTGACGAGCTGGCGCGGAACCTCGTTCGTGCCGGCGTACCAGAGGAACATCAGCGCCGAGATCACGACGGTGATGACGGCCGGGACGAACCTCTTCTTCCAGGCCAGGTACGCCGCGCCGAACACCAGCAGGATCGCGAGCAGCAGGATCAGCGCGTGCACGTTCACCGTACCGCCGCGCAGGTTGAGGCTGTCGGTGTAGCCGAACAGCCCCGCGCCGAGGGCCAGGCCGCCCGGCATCCAGTTACCGAAGATCATCGCGGCGAGACCGATGTAACCGCGCCCGGCCGTCTGGCCGTCCAGGTACACGTTCGAGGCCACGATGGACAGGAACGCACCGCCGAGACCGGCGAAGGCACCCGAGATGATCACAGCGATGTACTTGTACTTGTAGACGTTGACACCGAGGGACTCGGCCGCCACCGGGTTCTCGCCACAGGAGCGCAGCCGCAGGCCGAAGGCGGTGCGCCACAGCACCCACCAGGTGACCGGGACGAGGGCGACCGCGATGACGGTGAGCGGCGACAGGTCGGTGACCAGGCCGCCGACCAGGCCGGCGATGTCCGAGACCACGAACCAGTGCTTCTCGTTGAGCGTGTTCAGCCAGTCGGACAGGCCCGGGATGTCGAAGGAGCCCAGCGAGTCGATCGGCGGGGACTGCTTGGAGGAGCCCTGCGGGGCGTTCTCGAAGGTGAACTTCGACAGGTAGCGGGTGGTACCGAGGGCCAGGATGTTCAGGGCCACACCGGAGACGATGTGGTTGACGTTGAAGGTCACCGTGGCGATGGCGTGCAGCACGGCACCGAGGGCGCCGCCGACCATACCGAGGACGACACCGGCCCACGGGCCCCACTGGTAGCCGGCCCAGGCGCCGAACCAGGTGCCGAGGATCATCATGCCCTCAAGGCCGATGTTGACGACGCCGGAGCGCTCCGACCACAGGCCGCCGAGACCGGCGAGGCCGATCGGCACGGCGAGGCGCAGCGCGGTGGACATCTGGCCGGTCGAGGTGATGCCGTCGGCGCCGGTGATGAGGCGGACGACGGAGGTCAGGACCAGCACGCCCGCGATGATCAGCAGGAGTACGGGGAGCGAGACACGGCGGCTGCCCGGGGCGGGCCGCTTCGCCTGCGGCTTGGCGATGGTCGCGGTGCTCATCAGGCCGCCACCTCCTTGTTGGTGTTGCGGGCGGCGGCGGCCAGCTCGGCGCCGACCCGGCTCTGCTGACGACGCAGACCCCACTGACGGACGAACTCGTACGAGATGACGACCGCGAAGACGATCAGGCCCTGCATGATCGTGGCGATCTCCTTCGGGTACGCCTCCGGGGTCGCGTAGTCGAGGGCGGGCGAGGCCTTGTCGAGGAAGGCCCACAGGAGGGCGGCGAACGCGATGCCGCCCGGGTTGTTGCGGCCGAGCAGGGCGATGCCGATGGCGGTGAAGCCGAGGCCCGTCGGGAAGCTCAGGCTGTAGGTGTGGCTCTCGCCGAGCAGCAGCGGCAGACCGGCCAGGCCCGCGACCGCGCCGGAGATCAGCATGGAGACCAGCACCATGCGCTTGGCGCTGACGCCGGAGGCCGCGGCGGCGGTCTCGGAGGCGCCGGTGGCGCGCAGGTCGAAGCCGAAGCGGGTGCGGTTGAGGACCAGCCAGTACAGGACGCCCAGCAGGACGGCGAGGAAGACCAGGCCGTAGATCTCACCGACGTCGGAACCCAGGTTGATACCGGGGACCCAGCCGGACTTGTGCATGATGCCGGTGGTCGCATTGTTGCCGACCTGCACGCCCCACACGCTGGTGAGGGTGACGTAGCCGATCACGCTGGTGGCGATCGCGTTCAGCATGATCGTCGCGACGACCTCGCTGACGCCCCGGGTGACCTTCAGGACGCCCGCGATGCCGGCCCAGAAGGCGCCGGTGCACATGGCGACCAGCAGCAGCACCGGGACCTGCAGGAAGCCCGGCAGGGCGAGGTGCGCGCCGACGATGGCGGTCATCACCGCGGCGAGGCGGTACTGGCCGTCGACGCCGATGTTGAACAGGTTCATCCGGAAGCCGAGGGCGACACCGATGGCGGCGATGTAGTACAGCGACGCCTGGTTGATGATCAGGACCTGGACGTCCGAGTACGGCAGCTGCTCCAGCATCAGCGTGTACGGCTCGACCGGGTTCTTGCCCGAGGCGATCAGGACGACCGAGGTCAGCACGATCGCGAGGACGAGCGCGATGACCGGGCCGGCCACCGCGAGGAGCATGCGCTCCTTGTCGAACTTCTTCATCGGGCCTCGTCCTCCGGACTGGCGTCTGCCTCGTCTTCTGTGGCGGTGTCTACGTGTTCCAGGTGACCGGACGCGGCCCCCGTCATGGCCGAGCCCAGCTCCTCCGGCGTGATGGTGGCGGGGTCGGCATCGGCGACCAGCCTGCCGTCGTAGATCACGCGCAGGGTGTCCGACAGGCCGATCAGCTCGTCCAGGTCGGCGGAGATCAGCAGCACGGCCAGGCCCTCGCGGCGGGCCTCCCGGATGCGGTCCCAGATCTGCGCCTGGGCGCCGACGTCCACACCGCGGGTGGGGTGGGCGGCGATCAGGAACTTGGGGTCGTGGCTCATCTCACGGCCGACGATCAGCTTCTGCTGGTTGCCGCCGGACAGGGAGGCCGCGGTGACGTCGATGCCCGGGGTGCGGACGTCGAACTCCTCGATGATCCGGCGGGTGTCGGCCTGGGCGCCCTTGGGGTCCAGCCAGAAGCCCTTGGCGTTGGGCCGCTCGGTGACATGGCCGAGGATGCGGTTCTCCCACAGCGGGGCCTCGAGGAGCAGGCCCTGGCGGTGGCGGTCCTCGGGGATGTAGCCGACGCCCGACTCACGGCGCTTGCGGGTGGACCAGGGGGTGATGTCCTCGCCGAGGAAGCGGACGGAGCCGGAGTCGGCGCTCTTCAGGCCGATCAGCGCGTCGATGAGCTCGGTCTGGCCGTTGCCCTCGACACCGGCGATGCCCATGACCTCACCTGCGTGGATGGTGAAGGTGACGTCGTCGAGGGCGCGCTTGGCCTGGCCGGGGGTGGTGGCCCCGGTGAGGACGTCGGCGCCCGCCGCCGCGCCGGCCGAGCCAACCGTGGCGGTCTCGGGCTGGGCGCCGGCCTCCCCGAGGGAGGCGCCGCCGCGGGCGTACACGGTGAGTCCCCTGACCTCGATGACGGCCCGGTCGGTCACCGTCGACTCGGCGGTCTCCGGGGTGGGCAGCTCGCTGCCGACCATCATCTCGGCGAGCTGGCGCGAGGTGGTCTCGGAGGGGATCGCCGTGCCGACCGTCGTACCGCGGCGGATGACGGTGATGTCGTCGGCCACGGAGAGCACCTCGCCCAGCTTGTGCGAGATGAAGATGACGGAGAGGCCCTCGGCCTTGAGCTCACGCAGGTTGTCGAAGAGCGCGTCGACCTCCTGCGGGACGAGCACGGCGGTCGGCTCGTCGAGGATCAGGGTCGTGGCACCGCGGTAGAGGACCTTGAGGATCTCGACGCGCTGGCGGTCGGCGACGCCGAGGTCCTCGACGAGGACGTCGGGGCGGACACCGAGGCCGTAGCGGTCGGACAGCTCCTTGATCTTCTTGCGGGCGCCGCCGCCGATGCCGTACAGCTTCTCGCTGCCCAGCACCACGTTCTCCAGGACGGTCAGGTTGTCGGCCAGCATGAAGTGCTGGTGGACCATGCCGATGCCCCGGACGATGGCGTCGGCGGGCGACGAGAAGGTGACCTGCTCGCCATTGATCGCGATGGTGCCCTCGTCCGGCTTCTGCATGCCGTAGAGGATCTTCATCAGAGTCGACTTGCCGGCGCCGTTCTCGCCGACGAGAGCGTGGACGGTGCCCTTCTTGACAGTCAGGTGGATGTCGTGGTTGGCGACGACACCGGGGAATCGCTTGGTGATCCCCGCCAGCTCGACCGCGACTGTCGACTCTGCGGTGAGCGGAGGGCTGCTGGACGCGTCGATGGCGCACTCTCCTCGGGAAAGGGGCCGCTCTACGCGCGTAGCGCCCCTGCTTTAAATAGTGCCCGGACCTGACCGATCTCGTTTCGTACCCGACTCGATCCGTTCCGAGCATTCTGCCGCGCGAACGGGGCGCGGGCGGCCCTGGCGGTTGACGCCAGAGCCGATCCTTCCCGTGCCCCGTTCCGTGGCCGTAACGCTGCCATTACAGCGCTCTTTTGACCATGCCTACGACAAGGCCTACGACACTCCCGTCAGGAGGTCTTCACCACGATGGTGCCGTTCTTGATGCCCTCTTCGGCCTTCTTGATCGCGGCCTGGATGTCCGCGTCGTTCTTGAAGGTGGGGTTGGAGTCGGCGATGCCCACGCCACCCGACTTGAGGTCGCCGCGGACCTCGCCCGACAGGGGCTTCTTGTCGACGACGGACTTGGTGAGGTCGTACACCGCACCCTCGACGTTCTTGAGGGCCGAGGTCAGGATGTAGTTCTTGTACTTCGCCAGCGCGTCCTGCTTGTACTGGTCGGAGTCCACGCCGATCGCCCAGATCTTGTGCTCGGCGGCGGCCTTGATGACACCCTGGCCGGACAGACCGGCGGCGGCGTAGATCACGTCGGCGCCCGAGTCGATCTGGCCCTTGGCGGCGTTCTCACCCTTGTCCGGGCTGGAGAAGCCACCCTCCTGCGGGGTCTGGGTCAGGTACTGCTTCTCGATCTTGATCTTCGGGTTGACCGACTGCGCACCCTGGATGAAGCCGGCCTCGAACTTGTGGATCAGCGGGATGTCCACACCACCGATGAAGCCGACGTGGTTCTTCTTGGTGGCCTTGGCGGCCGCGACACCGGCGAGGTAGGAGGACTGCTCCTCGTGGAACACCATGTCGGCGACGTTCTTGGCCGTGATGGTGTTGTCGTCGATGACACCGAAGGTGATCTTCGGGTACTTGGCCGCGACCTCCTTGACGGCCGGCGCGTACACATAGCCGACGCCGATGATCGGGTTGTAGCCCGACTTGGCGAGCTGCTCCAGGCGCTGCACCTTGTCCGCGTCGGTCTCGTTGTCGCTGGGCTCGACGTCCCGGCCGCCGATCTTGAACTCCGTCTGCGCCTTCTGGAAACCGGCGTAGGCGGCGTCGTTGAAGGACTGGTCGCCCTTGCCACCGATGTCGTAGGCCAGACCGATGCCCTTGCTCTTGGCGCCGTCGGCGGAAGAGGAGGAGGAGCTGGTCGAGCTGCTGCCACAAGCGGACATGGTGACGGCGAGGGCCGCGGTTGCGGCGCCTGCGATCGCGATACGGGACACCCGGCGCATGGAACGTGACTCCTTTGTGCAAGCGCCCATACCAGGCGCTGGTTCCGCCGCAGCGTAACGCGCGTAGACCGACGAGAGAACCCCACCTTGCCAGAGTGTTATCCGACCGTTTTGAACTTTCCGGCCAACTTCGCCGGTGTCGCGTATCAGTGCGGTTCGGCGGTCAAGATCGCGCCCGGGTGTGACTTTTGTCTACGACATCTACGGCGCCGCGGCGCCTCTTCCGGAGGGGGCCGGCGGCATGGGGCCGCGGGCACGGGGCTGGTCGTACGGAGAGGGGGTCGCCGGTCTCTGACGCGCTGCGGCTGGCTCCGGCGGCAGCTGCTGGAGCAGCACGCCGGCGGGCTTCGGATCGCGGTGGACGACGCCGTCGGCGTGGCCGGCGGTGAGCGCATCGGCCATCCGGGCGGTCATCAGGGCCACGGCGACGGCTGTGAAGGGGCCCATCTCGCGGGGGGGGTGGCGGTGCAGGTCGAAGCCCGCGGCGTCGCTGCCTCCGGCGACATCGAACGGAGCGGCGAGCTCCCGTCCAGGTTCGAGCCTGCCCACGACTCGGCCCCGGACATCGCCGGCCAGGGCCGCCGACCCCTCCGCCACGGGGGCATCAGCGTCGCCCCGTCGGCCACCGTGGCGGGCGTAGCCGCGCCCGCCACGGCCTCCGCCAACCGCACGACCCAGGCAGCACATTCAGCGCCTGCGGCAACACCAAACCGAGCGGCGAGCTCCCGTCCAAGTTCGAGCCTGCCCACGGCTCGGCCCCGGACATCGCCGGCCAGAGCCGCCGACCCCTCCGCCGCGGTCCCGCCCCTCGCCCTCCTGCTGCGCACTTCGCCCACAAGACCGAGACCGCGGCCAGTGAGGATGCCGTCTCCGCCACGGGAGGCATCAGCATCGCCCCGTCGGCCACCGTGACGGGCGTGGCTGCGCCCGCGGTGGCCTCCGCCAACCGCACGACCGGGGCAGGGCGTTCAGCGCCTCCGGCAACACCAAACCGAGCGCGGCGAGCTCCCGTCCAGGTTCGAGCCTGCCCACGGCTCGGCCCCGGGCATCGCCCTCCTGCTGCGCACTTCGCCCACAAGACCGAGACCGCGGCCAGTGAGGATGCCGTCTCCGCCACGGGAGGATCAGCGTCGCGCCGTCGGCCACCGTGGCGGGCGTGGCTGCGCCCGCGGTGGCCTCCGCCAACCGCACGACGGGGCAGGGCGTTCAGTGTCTGCGACAAGCGGGCCAACAAGTCCCACGGACGGCATGGGGAGGCCCCAGGCCATGCCGGGCGCTGTTGGTTGACTCGGGTCTTCGAAGTGGGCGGTGCGAGGGCCAACGGTCGGCCATCCGCAGCCGTCACGCCGGTCGTCGATCGGTGGATCCGGGCCAGAACCGGCGGCGTCTGCCAAGCCGCACCCGGGGCCGCCGGTGGCCCAGAGCCGCCACTTGCTGACCGTAGACCGCGGCCCGACATCGACATCCGTACCCACGAGACCGACACCGAGGCCAGTGAGGATGCCGTCTCCGCCACGGGGGGCATCAGCATCGCCCCGTCGGCCACCGTGGCGGGCTTGGCTGCACCCGCGGTGGCCTCCGTCAACTGCACGAACCTGGCGGCGCGTTCAGTGTCTGCGGCAAGCGGGCCAACAAGTCCCACGGACGGCATGGGGAGGCCCCAGGCCATGCCGGGCGCTGTTGGTTGACTCGGGTCTTCGAGGTGGGCGGTGCGAGGGCCGACGCTGGCCATCCGCAGCCGTCACGCCGGTCGTCGATTGGTGGGGCCGCCGGTGGCCCGGAGCCGCCGCTTGCTGACCGTAGACCGCGGCCCGGCGTCGACATCCGTACCCACCCCGTACGACAACGTCGGCCTTCAAGACCACAACCAGGTCTTGAAGGCCGACGTCACACGCGCCCCCGACGGGACCAGCGAGAATTACTGCGTCTTGACGGTGACCTTGCCGTCGATGATGTCCTGCTTGGCCTTGTCCACGGCGGTGACGACGTCCTTCATCGCCTGGTACTTCGGGTTGGAGTCGGCGAAGCCCACGCCGCCCGACTTGAGGTCGCCGCGGACCTCGCCCGACAGGGGCTTGCCCTCGGTGACGGACTTGACCAGGTCGTACACCGCGCCGCCCACGTTCTTGAGGGCGGAACCGAGGATGTAGTCCTTGTACTTGGCCAGCGCGTCCTGCTTGTACTGGTCGGAGTCCACGCCGATCGCCCAGATCTTGTGCTCGGCGGCGGCCTTGATGACACCCTGGCCGGACAGACCGGCGGCGGCGTAGATCACGTCGGCGCCCGAGTCGATCTGGCCGTTGGCGGCGTTCTCACCCTTGTCGGGGCTGGAGAAGCCACCCTCCTGCGGGGTCTGGGTCAGGTACTGCTTCTCGATCTTGATCTTCGGGTTGACCGACTGAGCGCCCTGGATGAAGCCGGCCTCGAACTTGTGGATCAGCGGGATGTCCACACCGCCGATGAAGCCGATGTGGTTCTTCTTGGTGGTCTTGGCGGCCGCGACACCGGCGAGGTACGAGGACTGCTCCTCGTGGAACACCATGTCGGCGACGTTCTTCGACGTGATGCTGTTGTCGTCGATGATGCCGAAGGTGATCTTCGGGTACTTGGCGGAGACCTCCTTGACGGCGGGCGCGTAGACGAAGCCGACGCCGATGATCGGGTTGTAGCCCGACTTGGCGAGCTGCTCCAAGCGCTGCACCTTGTCCGCGTCGGTCTCGTTGTCGTTCGGCTCGACGTCCCGGCCGCCGATCTTGAACTCGGTCTCCGCCTTCTGGAAACCGGTGTAGGCGGCGTCGTTGAAGGACTGGTCGCCCTTGCCGCCGATGTCGTAGGCGAGACCTATGCCCTTGCCCGAGTACTTGCCGTTCTCGGACGTGGTCGAGGAACCACTGCTGGACTTGCCGCACCCGGCGGCCGCGAGGGCGACGACCGCGACGGTCACCGCAGCTTGGGAGAACCTGGTCCTCCGAGAGTTCAGACGCACAGCAAGCACCCTTCATCCCCACGGCACCGTCGCCGGCCCGCTTCCCCAATGTGCCGCCTCAGGTGGCGATTTCGGCGCACAGTAACGCGCGTAGAAGGTGAGGGGAACGGGGTTTCTCCGGGCCGTTATCGATTCGTGCCGACTCCGGGTTACAGCTGGAATCCGGCGGTTACAACAGGGTGACACAAGGAGGCGAAGAGGTACCAATAGGGCACCTCTCCGCCCTCCGGTCGCTACTGCGCGGCGTCGAGCAGGGCGGCGGCGGTGAACAGCTCCACGCCGACCACGATCGCGTACTCGTCGGCGTCGAAGTCGCCCTGGTGCAGGTCACGCACCGTGCGCTCGCCGGGGGTGCGCACCCCGAGCCGTGCCAGGGCTCCGGGCACATGCTCCAGATACCAGGAGAAGTCCTCCCCGCCGAGGCTCTGCTCGGTCCCCTCGACCGACTCCGGGCCGCGCCGCGCGACCATCGCGTCCCGCAGCAGTTCGGTCACGACGGGGTCGTTGACCACCGGCGGGACACCCCGCACATAGTTGATCTCCGACTTCGCCCGGTGCATGGTCGCGACCTCGTCGATCGCCGCGTGCACGATGTCGGGCGCCTGCCGCCAGGCCTCCAGGTCCAGACAGCGCACGGTGCCCGAGAGCTCCGCGTGCTGCGGGATCACGTTCGGCGCGTGTCCCGACTCGATCCGTCCCCAGGTCACGGCGAGCCCGCTCCTGCTGTCCACGCGCCGGGCGACGAGCGCGGGCACGTCGATGGCGACCCGGGCGGCGGCCGTGACCAGGTCGGTGCTCAGATGCGGCCGGGCGGTGTGCCCGCCGGGGCCGTCCAGGGCGACCTCCAGCCGGTCGCAGGCGCTGGTGATGGCGCCGTGCCGCAGGCCGACCTTCCCGACGTCCAGCCGGGGATCGCAGTGCACGGCGATGATGCGCCGCACCCCGTCCAGCACCCCGCAGTCGATGATGTCCGTGGCACCGCCGGGCAGCACCTCCTCGGCGGGCTGGAAGATCAGCCGCACGGGCCGGGGCAGCCGGCCCTGGCGGTGCAGCTCGGCGAGGACGAGTCCGGCGCCCAGCACCACGGCCGTGTGCACGTCGTGTCCGCAGGCGTGGGCCCGGTCGGGCACGGTGGAGCGGTACGGGCAGTCGCTCTTCGTGTCCGGGATGGGCAGGCCGTCGATGTCGGCCCGCAGGGCGAAGATGCCGCCGCCGTCGCCGTCGCCCGCCTCCGCCACGCCGATGTCGCATACGAGCCCGGTTCCGACGGCGAGGACGCGGGGGCTGAGCCCGGCCTTCTCCAGCCGCTCCTTGATCGCGGCAGTGGTGCGGAACTCCTGGTTGCCCAGCTCGGGGTGCATGTGCAAGTCGCGCCGGAACGCTACGAGTTCGTCGTACAGCGCTTCGCTCAGCACGCCGGGCAGCACATCACCGGGCAGATCGGCCTCGGACTCTCGGGACATCAATTGGTTCACCCTCTGAAGGGTAGGACGCCCGGACGGTCAACTGACCCTCGATCAACAAAAGTTCAACCCGTTAGGGGAAGAAAATCTGACCACCGGACGCATAGCTATCGACGGAGATGGGTAAACTCGTCCGACTTCAAGCCAAGTCGATCACGAAATTCCACGGCGCGCGACCCCGGCCGCACCCCCGAACCCTTCCCGGTCCCTTTTCCTCCACGGATACCACGCCCCGCCCGAGCACGGCTGGAGCTGTCCACCCACCGGACCGGGAGAAGCGCGGGACGGCCCGGCGGCCGCGCCGGTAACGTGCGCCGACGTGACGGAACCGGACTTCATCCAGGCCACCCGCTCCTCCTACGACGCCATCGCCAAGGAGTACTCGGACCGCTACCCGGACCACCTGGCGGACCGACCCGTGGACCGGGCCATGCTCACCGCCTTCGCCGAACTGGCCAGGGCCGCCGCCCCCGCGCCCGTCGCCGACCTCGGCAGCGGTCCGGACCACATCACCGCCCGTCTGCACGAACTCGGGGTGCCGACCTTCGGGGTCGACATCTCGCCCCGGATGACCGCCCTGGCCCGTGAGGCGCACCCGCGGCTGCGCTTCCACGTGGGCTCGCTGACGTCCCTGGACCTCCCGGACGCCACGCTCGCCGGGATCGCCGCCCTCTACTCGATCATCCACGTACCCGACGAGCACCTGCCGGCGACCTTCGCGGAGTTCCACCGCACCCTCGTCCCCGGCGGCCACGTCCTGCTGGCCTTCCAGTACGGCGACGGCGAGGGCCTGCACCTCACGGAGCGCTTCGGCCACGAGATCAGTCTCGACTACCACTGGCGCACCCCGGACACGGTCGCCACCCTCCTGACCGAGGCGGGCCTGCACCCACTCGCCCGAACCGTGCGCGAACCCCTGGACGAGGAAAAGCTCCCCCGCGGCTTCGTCCTGGCCCACAAGGCCCCGGCCGACCGGCACGGACACCAGGGCCGCACCCGGACCCGGGCCTGACCGGGGTCACAACGGGGTCGGACCAGGGTCAGACCGCGCTCACCGCCGCCAGGCGGTGGACGTCGCGAGCCGTGCCCGTCACCCCGGAAAGGAAGCCCTGGGCCCGGGGGGAGGCGTTCTCCGTCAGCCAGGCCGGGTCGATGTCGCACACGGCGACCCGTACTCCCGTGCCGACGAGGGCGAGGGGCAGGGTGTGGACGACCGTCGACGGGAAGCTGAGGATCGTCCGCCCGATCGGCCCGCGCCGGGCGATCAGCTCCAGCGGGAGGTCGGGGCGGACGATCTCCAGTCCCGTCGCGGCGGCGAGCCGGTGCAGTTTGTCCGCGCTCTCGCGGCGGTGGGCGAAGTACCGCAGGGCCCCGTGGGCCTTGGCCAGGCTGCGCACCGCCTCCAGATAGCGGTCCCCGTCCACCACCCCGGTCTCCACCAGGGACGTGCCCACCATGTCCGCGCCCTTGGTGATGCGCGGCGGGCCGAAGCGGGCCCGGGTCCAGCCGAAGTCGTTCGCGGTGACCGTGACGCCCTCCGGGGTCTCCTCCATCGGCATCGAGGAGAAGACCTCCACCCGGCGCTTGCCGCTGGGGGTCAGCCTGCGCCGGGCCGAGGACGACACGGGGGCGAAGAGGAGGTCGCGCGGGCCGGGGCGGCCGCCCTTGCGGTGCCAGCGGACCAGACGCTCGCCACGGGCGAGCTGGGCGACGAACTCCATCGTCGCCGTGCCGTCGTCGACCACCACCAGGTCCTTGGCCCGGGTGATCGTCAGCAGCAGCTGTACATAGCGGGAGAACGGGTCTCCCATGACGATGCGGTCCGCCCGGCGCAGTGCCCCGGCGAGCCCGCCGATCGTGTGGAAGGGCGCGGTCGTACCGCCCCGCGCCTCCTCCCAGCGGACCTGGTACCCCTCGTCCCGGGCCAGGTCGGCCATACGGCGCAGCTGGCCCCGGGTCATGGGGTCGGTCGGGGACAGCACGACGACGGTGAGCTCCGCGCCGGCCCCCGGTGGCCCGCCGTCGACGGACCGCCTCACCTGGGACGGCACGGACGGCGGCGACCCCGCGCCGGACTCTCCCGCCCCTCGCAGGGCGTGGACGTGCGCCCACTCCAGCACGTTCAGCAGCTGTACCGGGCTCTCCACGAACGCGAGAGTGCGGGGGGTGGTGCCGGTGTTCCCGGCGCGGGGGCTCATCGCCGTCGGACCGTCCCGTCGTAAGGCGTGGTGTATGGCGTTGTCGGTGTTCGGGTTGCTCAGACCGCGACCGGCTCGCCCGCCGCGGCCGCGATCTCCGCCTCGGCGACGACGCCGGCGACACGGCGCAGCTTCTTCATCGGGCCGAGCTCGGAGTCGTAGACCTTCTTGACGCCGTCACCGAGGGAGGCCTCGATGGTGCGGATGTCGCGGACGAGGCGCGTGAGGCCCTGCGGCTCCACGGAGGCGGCCTGGTCGGAGCCCCACATGGCGCGGTCGAGGGTGATGTGGCGCTCGACGAAGGTGGCGCCGAGGGCGACGGCGGCCAGCGTGGTCTGCAGACCGGTCTCGTGGCCGGAGTAGCCGATCGGCACGTTCGGGTACTCGTCCTGCAGGGTGTTGATGACGCGGAGGTTGAGCTCCTCGGCCTTCGCCGGGTACGTCGAGGTGGCGTGGCAGAGCAGGATGTTGTCGCTGCCCAGGACCTCGACCGCGTGGCGGATCTGCTTCGGGGTGGACATGCCGCTGGAGAGGATGACCGTGCGGCCCGTGGCGCGCAGGGCGCGCAGCAGCTCGTCGTCCGTCAGGGAGGCGGAGGCCACCTTGTGGGCGGGGACGTCGAACTTCTCCAGGAAGGCGACGGCCTCGGTGTCCCACGGGGAGGCGAACCAGTCGATCCCCTTCTCCTTGCAGTACTCGTCGATCTGGCGGTACTCGTCCTCACCGAACTCCACGCGGTGGCGGTAGTCGATGTAGGTCATCCGGCCCCAGGGGGTGTCGCGCTCGATGTCCCACTGGTCGCGCGGGGTGCAGATCTCCGGCGTGCGCTTCTGGAACTTCACGGCGTCACAGCCGGCCTCGGCGGCCACGTCGATCAGCTTGAACGCGTTCTCCAGCTCACCGTTGTGGTTGATGCCGATCTCGCCGCAGATGTAGACGGGGTGGCCGGGGCCGGCGGTGCGGGAACCGAACTGGCGGATGCGGGAGTTGCTCATGGCAGGGGGTGTCCTTACTTGGTGAGGGAATCGAGAGAGGGGCCGAGGATCCAGCTGGCGATCTCCCGGATGGCGCCGTCGCCACCGGGGACGGTGGTGACCGCGCGTGCGGCGCCGCGCACGACGTCGTGGGCGCTCGCGACCGCCACGGGCCAGCCCACGAGGGCGAAGCACGGGAGGTCATTGACGTCGTTGCCGACGTAGAGCACGCGCTCGGGCGCGATGCCCTGCTCCTCGCACCACTGCTTGAGTGCGAGGTCCTTCCGGTCGATGCCGTGGAGCACCGGGATCTGCAGCTTCCGGGCCCGGGCGGCGACGACCGGGTTCTGTTCCGTGGAAAGGATCAGCATCTTCAGGCCGCTCTTGCGCAGCGCGGCGATGCCGAGTCCGTCCCCGCGGTGCACGGAGACGAACTCCCGTCCGTCGGAGTCGATCAGCACCCTGTCGTCGGTCTGGGTGCCGTCGAAGTCGAGGACTACGGCGTCGATGTCGTCGTAGGTGGGGAGGGCGCCGGGGCGGTCCGCATCGAAGAGCGGGGCCAGGGCGCGGGCGCGGGCGAGGTCGTGCGGGTCGTCGATCTCCAGCACGCGCGCGGGGTCGGTGCGTACGAGTTCGGTGTGGCCGAAGAAGCGGTGCTGGTGCTCGCGGAAGCCCCGGGCCTCCATGGCGTAGGCGGCGCCGGTCTCCAGCAGGTCCTGCGGGCGGTCCTGGCGGCGCGGCCGGAAGGACTTGTCGTGGTTGACGCCGTAGCCGCCCACGGAGGCCCCCTCGGCCTCCCCGGTGACCGGTACCGGCACGGGCGCGTCCGCCCCGTCCCGCCAGATGAAGCCGTGGAAGGGGGCCACGGTCACGGCCGTGTCGGCGCCGTTCTCGACGACCGCTCCGGCCACGCCGTCGATGTCCTCGCGGACGATGAACGGGCTGGTGCACTGGACCAGCAGGACGACGTCGACCGGGGTGCCGTGCAGCGCCTCGTGGGCGTCCATGGCATGCAGGACGGCGGCCTCGGAGGTGGCGGTGTCACCGGCGATGGCGGCCGGACGGAGGACGACCTCCGCCCCCGCCTGCCGGGCCGCCGCCGCGATCGCCTGGTCGTCGGTGGAGACGACGACGTCGGTCACCAGACGGGAGGCCCGGCACTCGCGTACGGCGCGGGCGACCAGCGGGACGCCGCCGACCGGGGCAAGGTTCTTCGCGGGCACTCCCTTGGAGCCGCCACGCGCGGGAATCACGGCGAGCACACGGCGCAGGGCGGCCGCTTCGGGGTGGGACATCGGCTCTGTTCCTTCGGACGCTTGACGCGGGATCCGGTCGCTCACAGCTCTCCCATTCGTCGGATCACGGGTGCCACCCGCTGGACGCCGTGGCGGTAGGCGCCGCGCGCCGCACGGCGCACGATCTGGCGGACCGGTCCCGGCGCCTTGTCGGCGGCGGGCGCCCCGGGCAGCGGGGAGCCGTCGGGGCCGAGGTGGTGGCGGGCGAGAATCCCCGGCAGATAGCCGGGCGCGGTCTCGGTCGTGTAGTAGGGGTTCAGGGGCGGCAGGCCGCCGGGCCCGCCGAGCAGTTCGGCGATGCGCTCGCGTGCCGGGTCGAAGGCGGTGCCGTACGACCCGTCGGCGGCGACGCCCTGCCGGGCGACCCACTCCTCGTCGGGCGCCGGCCGGTGGCCGATGTCGAGCTGGTCCCAGGAGGCGAGGCAGCCGGAGCCGACGAAGTGGTGGTTGCCGAGCACCTCGCGGACGCCGAGGTCGGTGAGGACCACGGTGGGGATCCGGCGGTGCAGGGCCTCCAGCGCGGCCGTCGAGCTGACCGTGACGAGCAGGTCGGTGCGGTCGAGGACCTCGCCCATGTGCCCGTACACCAGGCGGAAGTTGGCGGGCAGGTCCTGGCCCTGCGCCAGCTTCTGGTAGGGGAGCTCCTCGATGTGTGTGGTGTGCTCGCCCGGCTTGGAGCGCAGCTTGAGCAGCACCTCGCGCTCGGGGTGCTTACGGGCGTGCTCGACCAGCCGGTTCAGCAGGTACGTACGGTCCTTGCGGCTGTCGGGGACCGAGGGCTGGGCCGCGAACACGACGGTGTACGGGTCGTGTTCACCGGTGTAGGGCTCCCCGCCGAGGAACGGCAGGGCGACCTCGGTCACCGAGGAGGCGTCGGCGCCCACTCCCTCGTACACGGCCCGGAACCGGTCCGCGTCCTGGCGGGAGTTGGCGAGGACGAGGTCCGCGCCGTGGCGCAGCAGCAGCCCGTCCGCGAGTTTCTCGTAGACGACTCCGACATAGCCGGTGACGACGACGGGTCGCTTCGCGGCGCCGTCCCAGGCCCGCCGCAGCCCGTGCAGCATCGCCTGTACGGCGCCGCCGACGAGGGCGAGGACGAGGACGTCGTACGACTCCGCACGCATCGCGCGCAGGAATTCCACGGCGGTCACCTCGCGGAGCGAGTCCGCGTGGACGCCGACTTCCTGCAGCTGGCGGGCGGTCGGGGTGGCACGGCCCCGTAGGAGATAGCCGTCGAGCCGGATGTCCGATTCGGCGGGAATGGCGCGTTGCGCGGTGAGCGCGCCCCATTTCCACCGGGTGTCGGAATCCGCGAGAACGGCGACCCGCAGGGAGTTCGTTGCACTTGCTGGCACGTCGAAGACGCTAGGAAGCCATTCCTAGGTTCCGCCCAACCCGAATGCAACAAACGGTTAACAGCACATCGACGAATGGCGAATCAGGCCGGGAAGGCACAGCAAAACAGTCCGGTTCACAGCTTCGCCACCAGCAGTTCACCTGACATCAAGGAGACGGCCAGAACGAATGACGGGCCGCCCTCTAACGTCAACGGCGTGGTGAAGCTCTCGGTCATCGTGCCGTTCTACAACGTCCAGCAATACGCGCCGGACACGCTGAAGAGCCTGCGTGCGAACGCGCGTGAGGACTTCGAATTCATTCTCGTCGACGACTGCTCGCGCGACGGGACGCCGGACATTCTCGAACGCGCGGAGCGGGAGCTGCCCGGCGCCGTGCTGGTCAGACATGAGCAGAACGGAGGGCTGGCCACCGCGCGCAACACCGGGATCGACCGGGCGCGCGGCGAGTATCTGACGTTCCTGGACGGCGACGACTGGCTCGCTCCCGGCTACTATCCGCAGCTGGTCGCCGCCATCGAGGAGCTGGGCTGCGACTTCGTGCGCACCGACCATGTGCAGTGCACGGCCAGGGCGCGCGCGATCCACCGGGTGCCGCACGGCCGCCGGGGTGTCGTGATGGACCCGCGCGGGGCGATCCTGCCCGCCGACCGGTCCACCTCCGTCGACTACGCGTACGCGTGGGCGGGCGTCTACCACCGCCGGCTGGTCGACCGCGGGCTGCTGCACTTCACCCACGGGCTGCGCACGGCGGAGGACCGGCCCTGGATCTGGAAGCTGCACCGGGAGGCGGATTCCTTCGCCGCGGTGGGTCTGCTCGGCGTGTACTACCGTCGCGGTGTCGCCTCCTCGCTCACTCAAATCGGTGATGTGCGACAACTCGATTTCATTCGCGCGTTCGACCAGGTAATCGAGCAAACCTCACGCGATCCCGAGGCCGATAAGCTGCTGCCGAAAGCAGTGCGCACCTATTGCGCAATCATGGCCCATCACCTCGGATCGATCGAGAGGTTCGAACCCGCCGTGGCTCGAAAATTGCGTTCTCTCAGCTCAGCGGCCCTGAAACGACTGCCGCAGGACCTGCTGACGGAGGTAATGGACACGATGGACCCGCAGCGGGCGAGCAGGTTGCGGCGGCTGCGCCGGCGGCCGTCGACCGCCCGGACGGTGGCCGCCTGATGCGCCGTACCACCCATGTTTTCTGTGCGTCGACGCTGTACGGAGCCGCGACCCTGGCCGCGGCTCTCGACGCCGGACTGTTCGAGCCGGCCGACCGGCGGCTGCTGCTCGTCACCAACAACGCGTCCAACCCGGAGACCACGCCCCCGGTCGACCGGATGCCGGGCTTTTCCCGGGTGCGTGAGCGCTTCGACGGGGTGCTGTCCTGGAACGACACCATCGCCCCGTTCCACCCGAGCGGCTGGGGCCCGCGCGCCGACGACATCCCCATGTGGGAGCGGTACGTACGGCTGCTGTGGGGTCTCGGCGACGACGAGATCCGGCTGACCGTGGAGTCCGTGCAGGTCAACCCGTCGCTCGCGCTGTGCCAGCTGTTCACCGGCGCTCCCGTCGACGTCTACGCCGACGGCCTCATAAGCTATGGCCCCACCCGCGACAAGATCGATCCGCTGGTCGGCACCCGCATCGGCCGCCTGCTGCACCTCGACCTCGTCCCCGGGCTGACCCCGCTGCTGCTCACCGAGTTCGACGTGCGGCCCGAGCTGGTGCCGGCGGAGGCGTTCCTCAAGGTGCTCGAAGAGCTCGCCGACGGGGAGGCCGCCCTGCCCGGCACCGGCGACCCGCGGCCCGCCCTGCTGCTCGGCCAGTACCTCTCGGCGCTGGAGATCCTCGGTGACGCCGAGGAGGAGGAGCTGCATCTGAAGATGGTGCGCGGCGCCGTGGCACTCGGTCATCGCAGACTGGTCTTCAAGCCGCATCCCGTCGCGCCCGCCCGCTGGTCCCGGCTCCTGGAGGACGAGGCGGCCCGGCTCGGCGCCGAACTCACCGTGCTGGACCGGCCGGTGCTCGCCGAGGTGGCGTTCCAGCTGATGCGCCCCGCCCTGGTCGTCGGCTGCTTCTCCACCGCCCTGTTCACCGCGGCCGGGCTGTACGGCCTGCCCGTCGCCCGCGTCGGCACCGAGGCCGTGCTGGCCCGTCTGGCGCCGTACCAGAACAGTAACCGCGTGCCGGTCACCCTCGTCGACGCGCTGCTGCCCGAGCTGGGCGACCGCAAGGCGGTGACCGACTGGTCGATGCCGTCGCCGGAGCGGGTGGACGAGCTGGCCGCGCTGCTCAGGGCGGTCGGCTTCGCCATGCAGCCCAAGATCTATCCGCGGCTGCGCGAGGATGCCGAGCGCTATCTGTCCCGGCATCTCAACCCGCACACCTGGCGGTACTTCAAGCGCCGGCGGCTCACCTCGCTGGCCCTGCCGGGCGCCGTACCCGCCCAGCTGTCGTTCATCCCGCGCAACGCGACCGTGCGCCGACTGGCCCGCCGGGCCAGGGCGCTGCGACAGAGCGCCAAGCGCTGAGCCGGCCCGCCGCCGCAACGCCCCCGTGCCTCTCATCGAGCCGGGGGCGTCTGCGTGAAGTGCGCGCCCGAGGGTAGGCGTCCGACGCCTCGCGAGCCCACATCGCGACACCTCCCCACCTCCCCGTAAGAAAGCCCCGGATGAACGCGTCCAACCCCACCCTGGTTCCGACCCGCCCGAACCCTGTCCCTCCCACCCCGCCCCCGCGCACAACCGACAACCGGCTGCGCGCCCTCGACGGCCTGCGGCTGCTGGCCGCGCTGATGGTCTGCCTCTACCACTTCGCCGGGAAGGGCGGCCCGGTCGCCGGGTCCTGGCACGGGTCCCCCGCCCGCCTCTTCCCCACGCTCTCCCAGGCGGCCACGTACGGCTGTCTCGGCGTCCAGTTCTTCTTCGTCATCAGCGGATTCGTGATCTGCATGAGCAGCTGGGGCCGCACCCTGGGCCAGTTCTTCCGCTCCCGGGTCGCCCGGCTGTACCCGGCGTACTGGGCCGCGCTGTTCCTGGTCGCCGGTGCCTCCCTGCTGCTGCCGGTGGTCGTCCGTCCCCTGCGGCTCGACGAGTTCCTGGTCAATCTGACGATGCTCCAGCAGCCGATGGGCGTGCCGCGGGTCCTGGGCGTGTGCTGGACGCTCTGGGTCGAGGTGCGCTTCTACGCGCTGTTCGCCCTGTTCGTGGTCTGGCGCGGGGTCACCTATCGCCGGGTGGTGATCTTCTGCTGCCTGTGGACCCTGGCCGGAGTGTTCGCGCGGGTCGCCGACCACCCGCTCACGGACGCGCTGGTGATGCGCGACCACGCACCCTTCTTCATCGGCGGCCTCGCCCTCTATCTCATCCACCGCTACGGCAGCGATCTGCTCCTGTGGGGCATAGTCGCCGTCTCCTGGCTGCTGGGCCAGCGCTACTCGACGACCGCGCTGTGGCACCCCGGCGCGCAGGGCGACGCCTTCCACCGCGATCCGTACGTCATCCTCCTCGTCGTCACGCTGGCCTTCGCCGCCGTGGCCGCGGTGGCGCTGGGCTGGACCCGCTGGGCGAACTGGCGCTGGCTGACGGTGGCCGGGGCGCTGACGTACCCCTTCTATCTGATCCACGAGCATCTGGGCTGGTTCGTCATCCGGGCGCTGCACCGTGCTCTGGGGCTGGGTCCGTGGCCCACGCTCACGGCCACGGTCACCGTGCTGCTGGGCCTGGCCTGGCTGATCCACCGCTGGGTGGAGCGGCCCTTCGGCCCCCGGCTGAAGCAGGCACTGGCGACACACGGGCCGCGGGTCCTCGCGCTGCGGTGAACGGCCGGAGACCGGTGGGGTGCTGATGCCCCCACCGGCCTCCCGGCCTGCGGGCCTGGCCCACGCCCGCGGCCACGGTCACCGCGCTGCTGGGCCTGGCCTGGCTGATCCACCGCTGGGTGGAGCGGCCCTTCGGCCCCCGGCTGAAGCAGGCACTGGCGACACACGGGCCGCGGGTCCTCGCGCTGCGGTGAACGGCCGCAGGCCGGTGGGGTGCTGATGCCCCCACCGGCCTCCCGGCCTGCGGGCCTGGCCCACGCCCGCGGCCACGGTCACCGTGCTGCTGGGCCTGGCCTGGCTGATCCACCGCTGGGTGGAACAGCCGTTCGGGCCCCGGCTGAAGCAGGCACTGGTGACACACGGGCCGCGGGTCCTCGCGCTGCGGTGAACGGCCGCAGGCCGGTGGGGTGCTGATGTCCCCACCGGCCTCCCGATCCGTGTACCTGGCCCACGCCCGCGGCCACGGTCACCGTGCTGCTGGGCCTGGCCTGGCTGATCCACCGCTGGGTGGAGCGGCTGCGGTGAACGGCCGGAGGCCGGTGGGACGTTGATGTCCCACCGGCATCCGGGTCCGTGTGCGTGCGTCAGCTCTGGCGTGCGCGTATCTGTCGTACGGCCCGCCGTACCGCCGGGTGGCGGCGCAGGGACTCGGCCCGGATGGGGCTGCCGCCGGGCAGGCGGAGGCTGGTCAGGCGGCGCTTCTTGAAGTACTGCGGGTACTCGGCGAGGTGGGCGGTGAGCCAGGCGGCCGCCTCCTCGTGCAGGCCCGGGTGCTTGCGGGACTGCATGCAGTAGCCCACGGTGCGCACCAGCGGGCCCAGCTCGGCGCTCAGGGAGGCGAGTTCGAGCGGGGTGCCGAGGGTGGCGCTCTCGGCGTCGGGGAGGGCAGCGTCGATGATGGTGAGGGGGACGCGGTTGCTGTTCTCGTACGGGGTGATGCGTTCGAGGAGCAGCTCCGTGCCGACGCGGGCGACGGGGATGTCGTAGAAGGCGGCGGCGGTCATCAGCGCGGTGGAGAAGCAGCCGATGACCAGCTCCGGCTTCAGATGCGCGAAGACGGTCTCGGCGAGCACGGGTTCGCTCAGGACGCTGAGCCGTACCCCGAGCTGTTCGGCAGCCTCCTCCAGCGACCTGCCGTAGACCGAGGGCGCGCTGGGATGGGGCTTGAACAGCACGCTCCGGTGCCCGGCCCGCGCTGCGGCACGCAGCATACGGACGTGGAGCTCCTCCTCCTCGTCCTGAGTGATGAGGTCGATGGCGGAGAGGTACTGGCCGAGGAGCACGGCGGTGGGGCGGCCCTCGACGGGGATGCGGTCGGCGAGGATGTCGGCGCCCTCCTCGCCGATCTGGGCGAGGACGTCGACGATGGCCTCGTTGGGCACGGGCTGGGGTTCGACGCCGTACTCGGCCAGGAGCATCGGGCGCAGCCCGGGTATCAGGTCCAGGTGGAGGACGCGGGCGATGCGGCTGCTCATGCCGTGCGGGATCCGGTTGCGGGTGGGGCCGTAGCTCATCAGGCCGTCCGCGTAGACGTGGATCGGGCTGTCGGCGAAGATCTCGGCGACCGCGCGGGAGGGATTGGCCTGGATGGACTCGCAGGCGATCTCGACGGGCTCGTCACCGAGGTCCCAGGCGAGGCGTACGGCCTTCTCCCACAGGAGGGCGTCCTGTGCGCGCGGGGACCAGCCGGCCGGGTGGTGCGGGGAGATGAACTCGTTCCACGAGCGCACCTCGTCGAACTCGGGGCGCAGCTTCTCGAAGCCGGCCATCCGGTCCAGCGGTGTGCCGACCTCGGGGACGGCGGCGGTGTTGCTGACGACCAGGATGCGCCGGTGGGCGGCGCGGGGGCCGAAGAGCCCGGCGCGGAGGGCCGCGGTGACGGTGGCGGCCGCGTACTGCGTGGCCGAGAAGAAGATCTGCGTCGTGCCGCCGGAGGTCTTCGTCGTGCTGGTGCTCATGCTCATACCCGTGCTCGGTCCCGTGCCGCTCATGCCGCGACTCCCTTCATGCCGCCGCGGATGCGCCGCAGTATGTGCACGCGTTCCTCGCCCATGCCGACGAGGGCCTCGTTGAGCTCCTCCTCGGTCATCCGGCCCAGGGCCTCGGCGGCCAGCTGCCGCAGCTTGGCGGCGACGCTGCGCTCGAACCTGCCCCGGTCCAGGAGCTGGTGGGCGATGACCACGCAGTAGTTGCGCAGCGCCTTCTTGCGCAGCCGGTCCGCCTCGGGGTCGCCGGCGAGCTCGCTGAGCACGAGGTCGAAGGAGCGGAAGAAGTCCAGCTGGCGGACGTCGCCGATCTGGGTCAGCGAGCTCGACACGCCCCGGCGGTAGAAGACGCCGCGCAGGCTGGCGGCGACATAGGAGTCCGCCCTGCGGTGCAGCTCCCAGATCCAGGGGCGGTCCTCGGCGGTGCGCAGTCCGTCGTGGAAGCGCAGCAGGCCGCGGTCGAGCAGCCGGCGGTGGTAGACGCCGGCCCAGGCGTACGGGTAGTCGACCATCGTGGTGTCGTCGACGGGGAGGATCGAGGTCCGCGGGTCGAGCGGGGTGTGCCGGCGCCCCTCCGGGGCCCGGTGGACGGCTCGCTCGACCCCGGTGACCTGGACGTGGTCGGTGCGGACGAAGTCGACGTCGAAGCGTTGGACGCAGTCGACCAGGTCGGCCAGATAGCCCGGGGCGAGCCAGTCGTCGCCGTCGAGGAAGGTGAGGTAGCGGCCCTCGGCCGCGTCGATGCCGGTGTTGCGCGCGGTGGCCAGTCCACCGTTCCGCTCGTGCCGTATCACCCTGCTGTTCTTCAGTTTCTTCGTCAGCGTCAGCAGCGCTTCATAGGTCCGGTCCTTGGTGGACCGGTCCTCGACGAAGAGGAACTCGAAGTCGTCCCGTGCGTTGTTGACGAGGCTGGTCACCGTGTCGGCGACATAGGTCTCGATGTTGTAGCAAGGGACGATGACGGACAGGGTCGGTTCATTGGCCACGTGTGCACACCCGTGCTCGCTTCGGAAATATCTCCGCGATCCTGAGGCGGCTCCGTCGCCCGGACACGACCGGACGACGACTTCCAGGTGAACACGGAATGACATTGCAGACGGAAAGTGAATTAAGCGTTCCGCCACCTCAAAGCCGTGTCCGGCTGATGCACTCGGTCCTCCGCTGCGTCGAACAAAAAATCGACGCACATCTGACCGGAGGACCTGAAAGCCGTGTTCAGGAAATTCCCGCTCAGCACGAAGACCCTGATGACCGTCTCCCTCGTCGGCAGCGCACTGGCCGTGGCGCCGAACGCGGTCGCCCAGCCGGAGTCCGCCCCGGCGCGGAGCGCCCGTCCGGTGCACGACGTGACCGTGGCCGGCGGTCCGAGCGGCGGCGCGGCGCAGAAGCTCGCCGACCGCCTGGGCCGGTCCCACACCGCCGGCGTCTATCTCGACCGTGTCCAGCGCCGTTTCGTCGTCACCGTCACCGACGCGAAGACCGCGGCCGCGGTCGAGGAGGCCGGCGCCATACCGAGACGGGTGACCTACGGCACCGCCCAGCTGGAGTCGATCAAGAACGGCCTCGACCGCCGCTTCAGAACGCCGGGGACGATGTGGGGCGTCGACGTCCCCACCAACCAGGTGGTGGTCCGCGCCGACAGCACGGTCGGCCGGCGGGACGTCGCGGCGCTGAAGCGGTACCTCGCGCCCTTCGGCGAGGCCGCCAAGGTGATCCGTGTCAGCGGCAGGACCGAGCGCACGGCGGGCGCGATCAACGGCGGCGACTACATCGAGAACGGCGTCGTCTCGTGTTCGTACGGCTTCACCGTGCGCAAGAAGTCGGACCCGAACTACAAGGCGATCCTCACCGCCGGACACTGCACCAACACCTCGGGGACCGACTGGCGGAAGTCGGACGGCACCTACATCGGCTACACGACCGGGCACAACGTGGCGAGCGGAAACGACTTCGGCCTGATCCGGGCGTACAACGGCAGCGTGACGTACTACGGGAACGTCGAGGCCAAGGACGGCGCGGCCCAGGACATCTCCTACTCGCGCGACAGCAGGCTCTACGAGACCGCCTGCGCCTCCGGCTACCGGAGCAAGTACGACTGCAACCTGATCGGCATGAAGAACCAGACGATCAACTACACCGACGGCATGACGGTCACCGGCATGGACGTGGCGGCCATCTGCCGCAACCACGGTGACAGCGGCGGACCGCTGTTCGCCGGCGACGCCGCCCTGGGTCTGCTGTCCGGGTCCAACGACAGCGCCTGCTACAGCTACTACCAGCCGGTCAACGAGGCGCTGGCCTGGTACGGGATGGAGGTCTTCTGACCTGGGCCGGACGGTCGTGCACGTCCTACGAGCTCGCCAGCGACAGCTTCACCGCGAACCCGAGGAACAGCGCCCCCGCCGCCGACGTGGCCGTCGCGGACAGCCGCTTGCGGCGCCGGAAGGCATCCGCCAGCTTCGTGCCGCTGAATATCAGCGCGCTGAGATAGAGGAAGCTGGCCAGCTGGGCGAAGGCGCCGAGAACGACGAAGGACAGGGCCGGATAGGCGTAGCCCGGATCGACGAACTGCACGAAGAAGGCGACGAAGAACAGGATCGCCTTGGGGTTGAAGAGGCTGACGACGAGCGCGCGCCGGAAGGGCCGCTCGTCGGTGGCCGCGGCGGGCGCCGTGTCCTCCACGGCCTTCTCCCGCCGGGTCCGCCACATCTGCCGGGCGGCCCGCAGCATGCCGATCGCCAGCCAGGTCAGATATCCGGCACCGGCGTACTTCACGATCCCGAACAGCACGGCGTTCGCCTGGAGCAGCGAGGCGACCCCGGCGGCCGACAGCGTCATCAGCACGGTGTCCCCGCACCAGACGCCGGCCGCCGCGGTGTAGCCCGCCCGGATGCCGCGCCGGGCGGCCACCGACAGCACGTACAGGGAGTTGGGGCCGGGGAGCAGGACGATCAGGACGAGGCCTGCCAGATAGGTGGGGAGATCGATGACGCCGAACATGGAAAGGAGTGTCGCACGGGGGTACGACAGTCCCTCCGGCCGGTCCTCATCAGAACGCATCCGACGGCACGTAGGTCCCCCAGACCTCCCGCAGCGCGTTGCACACCTCGCCCACCGTCGCCCGCGCCCGCAGTGCCGCCCTCATGGGGTACAGGACGTTGTCCTCGCCCTCGGCCGTCTTCTTCAGGGCCACCAGTGCCGCGTCCACCGCTGTCTGGTCCCGCTCGGCACGCAGCCTCGCCAGCCGCTCCGCCTGCTGGGCCTCGATCGCGGGGTCCACGCGGAGGGGTTCGTACGGCTCCTCCTCGTGCAGCTGGAAGCGGTTGACGCCGACCACGACCCGCTCGCCCGCGTCCGTCTCCTGGGCGATGCGGTACGCGTTGCGCTCGATCTCCTCCTTCTGGAAGCCGCGCTCGATCGCCGCGACCGCGCCGCCGAGGTCCTCGACCCTGCGCATCAGGTCCAGCGCCGCCGCCTCCACGTCGTCCGTCATCCGCTCGACGGCGTACGAACCTGCGAACGGGTCCACCGTCGCGGTCACGTCCGTCTCGTGGGCCAGGACCTGCTGGGTGCGCAGGGCCAGTCGCGCGCTCTTGTCCGTGGGCAGCGCGATCGCCTCGTCGAAGGAGTTGGTGTGCAGGGACTGGGTGCCGCCGAGCACCGCGGCCAGGGCCTGGACCGCCACCCGCACCAGGTTCACCTCGGGCTGCTGGGCCGTGAGCTGGACGCCCGCCGTCTGGGTGTGGAAGCGCAGCATCCAGGACTTCGGGTCCTTCGCGCCGAACTCCTCCCGCATCACCCGCGCCCAGATCCGGCGGGCCGCGCGGAACTTGGCGACCTCCTCCAGGATCGTGGTCCGGGCGACGAAGAAGAACGACAGCCGGGGCGCGAAGTCGTCGACGTCCATGCCCGCCGATACCGCCGTACGGACGTATTCGATGCCGTCGGCGAGCGTGAAGGCGATCTCCTGCGCGGGCGACGCGCCCGCCTCCGCCATGTGGTAGCCGGAGATCGAGATCGTGTTCCACTTCGGGATCTCGGTCCGGCAGTACTTGAAGATGTCCGCGATCAGCCGCAGGGACGGCTTGGGCGGGAAGATGTACGTCCCGCGCGCGATGTACTCCTTCAGGACGTCGTTCTGGATCGTGCCCGTGAGCCGGTCCGCCGGCACGCCCTGCTCCTCCGCCACCAGCTGGTACAGGAGCAGCAGCAGCGCGGCCGGGGCGTTGATCGTCATCGACGTCGACACCTTGTCCAGCGGGATTCCGCCGAACAGCACCCGCATGTCGTCGATGGAGTCGATGGCCACGCCGACCTTGCCGACCTCGCCGTGGGCGAGCGGCGCGTCCGAGTCGTGGCCCATCTGGGTGGGCAGGTCGAAGGCGACGGACAGGCCGGTCGTGCCGTGCGCGATCAGCTGCTTGTAGCGGGCGTTGGACTCGGTCGCCGTGCCGAAGCCGGCGTACTGCCGCATGGTCCAGGGGCGGCCCGTGTACATCGTGGGGTACACGCCGCGGGTGAAGGGGTACGCACCCGGCTCGCCCAGGGTCTCGGCGGGGTCCCGGCCCGCGAGATCCCGCGGACCGTAGACGGGTTCGATGGGCAGTCCGGACTCCGACTCACGCGCCATGGTTTGTGCCTCCGCATTACATTCGTCACTCCTTACGATGCCCCGTAGTTCGCCGGCGGTCACGCTGGGAAGCATTTCCGGCATGGGGAGCCTCGGAAGAACAACCGCCGCACTCACCTCGGCCGCCGCACTCGCCGCGCTGTGCGGCTGCACGGTGCAGGTCCCGGACGCGGACGGCAAGCACCACTCGCCGGTGCACGTCCAGCTGCCGGCCGATCCCACCCCCCGCTCCAGTCCCGGCCCCACCACGGCCCCGGCCGGTAGCCGGCCCGCCCCGCAGCCCGCCCGTGTGCTGTGGTCCCGCGGCGACACCGGCACGGCCGTACGCGAACTGCAGGCCCGTCTGCGCCAGGTGGCCTGGCTCTTCGACGGGCCGACGGGGACGTACGACGATCTGACGGAGAAGGCGGTCAGCGGCTTCCAGGGCAAGCGCGGGCTGCCGCGGACCGGGAAGACCGACCTCGTCACCTGGCAGCGGCTGCTGCGGATGACGCACGAGCCGGGCACCTGGGAGCTGTATCTGATGGGCGGTCAGCCGACCGCCGCGCCCGACCCGCGCTGTCTGACCGGACGGGTGCTCTGCATCAGCAAGACGACCCGGACATTGCGCTGGATGGTGGACGGCCGAACGGTGTCGACCATGTCGGTGCGCTTCGGCGCGCAGTACACACCGACCCGGGAGGGCGTGTTCAGCATCTACTGGAAGTCACGCCACCATGTGTCGACGCTCTATCACTCCCCCATGCCGTACGCGATGTTCTTCAGCGGCGGCCAGGCGGTGCACTTCTCGTACGACTTCGCGGCGCGCGGTTACGCGGGCGGCTCGCACGGCTGTGTCAATGTGCGGGACGAGGCGGCGATCGCGAAGCTCTTCGCGCAGGTGCGGACCGGTGACAAGGTCGTCGTCTACTGGTGAGACCAGGGAGATTCCGGGACCGGGGAGATTCGGGGCGCGAGCGGGACCGGGGGAACGTGTCCCGCCCGCGCCAGGTGCACGAGCCGTAGGTACGGGGGGAACCCCGGCTCAGTGCGACGGCCGATGACCAGTCGGCTCACTCATTACTGCGTGCGAGCGGCTGAAAACGTCACACCCCGCGCGAAAAAACTTCTGCGAGTTATAAAAACGCAGGTCAGAGGCGCAGGAAGGGGTCAGAGAGGCCAGAGAGGTCAGAGCGCGCTGTACGTCGGGCTCGGCGACGGGAGGGGTGCCCGGTCGGGACCGGTGGGCCGCTGCGGGCCGAAGGCCGTCGGTGCGGGCAGGCCGACCCCGCCGTCCTGGTGGTGGTCGTTGCCGCCGCGGCGATGACGGCCGTGCCCGTCCCGTCCGTGGCCGTCCTGGTCGCCCTGGCCGTCCCGGTCGCCCTGGTCGCCATGGCCGTCGCCGCCCTTGCCGTCGGCATTCTCACCGGGGGCGTCGGCGGCGGCCTCCAGGACGGCCTCGCAGTACTTCCACACCCGAGCGGAGCCGCCCGCCGCCCCCTCCAGAGCGCGCCTGCGGTCCGAGCCCACGGTCTTGCCGTCCCGGATGTCGCGGCAGGCCTCGGCCACACCGCGCCACCAGGTGCCGGTGCCGTCGGCGGTGCCGGGGGTGCCGTGCTTGTCCGTGCCCTTGCCGTCCTTGCCGGCCTCGCCGTCCTTGCCCGCCGTGCCGCGCGAGGAGCCGCCGCTCGGCCGGCCGCCCGCCGTGCCGCCGGGCGTGGGCGCACCGGACGTACCGCCCTGCACGCTGTCCCGCGAGGGCGAGCCGGCCGGACGGTCGGGGGTGGCGGCGGCCGAGACCGAGGCCCCGGGCCCGGACTTCTCGTCGCCGAAGGGCGTCGGCAGGGCTCCGGTTCCGGCGGCCACGGCGACCCCGCCGAGCATGCCCGCGGCCAGCGCGGCGGCGAGCCCCAGGCGTGCCGGGCGGGCCCAGCGCGGGCGGGAGCGCGGCAGGCGGGCGGCGCGGGACGGGCCGCCGATGCGGACCAGGCCGACCTCGGAGGAGCGGCCGGTGCGGCGCGTGGCGGACTCGGTGCCGCGGCCGACGGCGAACTCCTCGGCGGCCGTGGCCTCGCGCGCCTTGCGGAAGGCGGCCAACGCGGCTTCCTCGCCGGGGAGTTCGGCAGTGGGCGGGGTGGCGTCGGGGGAGAGTGCGCCGAGGGCCTTGGCGAGTCGCTCGGCCTGCTCGCGGGCGGCGGCGTCGACGGCTTCCAGCGACTCACCGCGCAGCAGATGTTCCGCCGTTTCCCGGTCCAGCCACTTGTACTGCTCGTCGGCCATCACATGTCCTTCTGCGTCCGCGCTCGCGTATGCGTCACAGTGGCGGACGTCACCGGGCGGCGGCGCGGTTCTCGCTGGGCGGGCAGTGCGTCGAGCACTCCGGCCGATTCCGGATCCTCCCCGAGCAGCTCCGCGAGCCGCTTCAATCCGCGGTGCGCGGCCGTGCGTACGGCGCCCGCGCGCTTGCCGAGCGTCTCGGCCGCGGTCTTGGCGTCTAGGCCCACGACCACCCGAAGGACGACCGCTTCGGCCTGGTCCTGCGGGAGCCGCGCGATGAGGGAGAGGGTGCTGCCGGTGGCCAGGGCCTCGATGGCCTCGCCCGCGGTGTCGGACTCGGCTGCCCGGCCGGTCAGTTCGGTCTCGTCGCCGCCGATCGCGGGGCGGCGGCCGCGCATCCGTATGTGGTCCAGCGCGCGGTTGCGGGCGATACGGGCCGCCCAGCCGCGGAACCGGTCCGCGTCCCCGCTGAACCGCTCCAGGTCACGGGCTATCTGCAGCCAGGCCTCGGACGTCACGTCCTCGGCGTCCGGATCGCCGACCAGCGTCCGTACGTAACCGAGCAGCCGCGGATGCACCGCGCGGTACACAGTCCGGAAAGCGGTCTCGTCCCCGTCCTGTGCCGCACGCACCGCGGCGGTCAGCTCCGCGTCGTCCCCCAGCACCCGTGGTTCCTCAGTAGATGGTCGCGGCTTCAGTAGATGGTCGCGGCTTCGAGTCCGCCGATCGATGCACTGGTCATGCATCTGCGCTCGACGCGAAAGGCACGTTACGACCTGAAACCGCTCCTCGTCCATGTCCGTACAAGATGCAACTAACTCGTGACGCACCGAGGTGTGACAGAAAACGCACTCATGGCGCTGTAGGAAGTACGGGTCGCCGCGCGGCCCGTGCCGCGCGACGGCCGGGGCCTCTCCTGTGGGGGGTGGCGGCTCCGGCCGTTGCCTCGGCAGCACGAATCCGGCCACCCGCGGTCGAACCACGGTCAATCCCCGGGTGAGCCGAATCACTTCTTCCCGTCGGGAATCACTTCTTCTTGGTGGAGTTCGGGTTCGGACTGCCCTTCCCGGAACCGCCCGAATTATCGCCCTTGTTCCCCTTGCCCGGATTGCCGGACCGGGTCGCCGCCTTGTCGACCGCCTGCGCCAACTGCCGGGCGCAGTACGCCGCGACGTTCTGCTCGCCGCCCGATGCCCGCACCAGCCGCTGCCAGGCCGTCGAACCCAGCGCCTTGCCACGGCCCTTGACCTGCTCATAGGCACGGCAGTGGGCGAGGGTGTCCTTGGCGGTGTCCGGGCGGCCGTGGGCCCCGGGGCCGGACGGCGCGAGCGACGTGCGGGACGGGCGGACTGCGGGCCCGTCGGTGGTGCCGGTCGCCGGTGCCGGACGATGCCCGTCGTCGTTCCCGCCGTGGGAGGTGACCGTGCCGATGGCCGCGACCGCGACGCCGCCCAGGGTGAGGCTCGCCAACGCCATCGCCACCGTGGTCTTCACCGAGCGCCGTCCGCGCCCGCGCTCACGGGGCCGCCAGTCGTCCCGGCGCCGGGTCCCCGTCCGGTGCGCCCCGGCGTCACGGGCGGCCCGGAACGCGTCCGCGGCACGCTGCTCGGCCTCGGGGTCGACGGCACCCGCCCGCAGGGCGGCACCGAGGAGCACCTCCAGGTTCTCGGGCTCGAACGTCCCACGGGAATCGGCGCCGTTCGGGTGCACGCGCCGACGGCCGGAGAAACCGCCGCCGCTTCGCCGTTCACCCATGTCCGCATCCATCCCTGTCCGGCGGTGCGCCGCCGCTTTTGTTCATGTCGACTCCCCCAGCGTGCGAGAGCCGTCTTCCGTCACACCTTCCGCCTCGTCCCCGACGCCGAGCCGCCGGGCCAGCCGCTTCAGCCCCCGGTACGCGGCGGTGCGCACGGCGCCGGGGCGCTTGCCCAGGACCCGTGCCGCCGCGGGGCCGTCGAGGCCGACGACCACCCGCAGCAGGACGGCCTCGGCCTGGTCGCGCGGCAGTTCGCGCAGCAGGCTCAGCGCGCCCTCGGTCGAGATGGCCTCCAGCGCCTGCTCATGGGTGCTGTGCCGGCCGGGCAGCTCCAGTACGTCCTGTTCCAGCGCCGTCGCCCGGGGCCGTACCCGCTGGCGGCGCAGATGGTCGAGCGCCCGGTGCCGGGCGATCGTCGCGCTCCAGCCGCGGAAGCCGGCCCCGTCGCCCTTGAACCTGCCCAGGTCCCGGGCGATCTCCAGCCAGGCGTCCGAGGCCACGTCCTCGGCGTCGTCGCCGACCAGGCCGCGCAGATAGCCGAGCAGACCGGGCTGCACCAGCCGGTACACGACCGCGAAGGCGGCCTCGTCGCCCTCCTGGGCCCGCGCGACGGCCGCGCCCAGCTCCCCGTCGTACGCCTGACCGCGACGGGGTTCCCCTCCCTGGCCCAAGAACCGTCCTCGTCCGTGCCGAGCCCGCGCTCGTGTTCGCGCCAGCAGCGAATCCGTGCCGTGGGACACGACAGGCGTGTCCCACGTCCCACGTTTCTCAGCGCCGACGCTCACAGATCTGTCACAGCTCCGGCAGTCCCGCCGGCCCCGGCCGATGTCAGTGGCGTCTCCTACGCTGCCGCCCCACCCACGCCGACTGGCTGGACGCCCTGAACTCCGACCGGCTCGACTTTCCCGGCCGCGCGCAGGGCAGGTGCACGGTGCGGTGTGGCAGCGATGGTGGTTGTAGGTGTGCAGGAAGATACAGACATCCAGGCGGAGGTCAGTGCTGGTTCACCGGCCAAACCGCCGCCGGGTCGCAGTGGGCCGGGCAGGCCAGCAGATAGACCTCGTTGCCGAGGAACAGGCCGTAGGTGTCGGCGCGGACGCTGTAGGACTGCTCCGGTTGACCGGGGTGGACGGCGAACTCCATGCCCTCGGGCACCTGACAGACGTACACCAGGTCGGCACCGCAGGCACACCGGTAGTACTCGGCATACTGCGCCCAGGACGGCTCACCGCCCACCTTGAACACCTGGGCCCCCCGCCCTTCGCCGGGGGTCTCCGCAAACGGCCGCAGTGTCAACGGCAGTGCGCGCACGGACGGTTCGGGTTCTGCCGTCGGCAACTCCGCGTGGCGCTGCAGCAGCACGCGCCAGAACGGACGCGGGAAGGGCGGCTGCGGAGCGTCCCAGTACCGGGGCACGAGCCGCCCATCCGCCAGCTGAGCGTCGGATGCGTCGTTGTGCGCGCGGCAGTGGAAGACCAGCAGGTGGTCTCCCCCGAACGACTCCACGTCCAGGGGTATGTCGAGCTGGAAGAACAGCGCCATCCGCTCGCCGCAGAAGCACTCCGGCCACTCCTGGCCGTCGTCGAGGAACGGCCAGCCGCCCACCGAGTTCCGCACCGGCCGGTCCAGCGGCTCGGTCCCGACCTCGATCGCGTGGGCGGCCGGTACCGCGCACATGTCCGTCACACCGGGTTCGATCATCCGCACACCCTAAGGCGCTGCCGCCGCCCCTGGCGCACCGCGCGTGTACCGCCCGTGTGCCGGGCCTGTACCGCCCATGTGCCGGGCCCTGGTCAGCCGGCTTCGCGGCGCGCCCGCCCGTGCAGGGTCAGCCAGAAGGTCTGCAACGAGTCCTCAGGACCGCCCACCTCGAAACGGTTGAGCACCCTGCCCAGCGGGTTCCACACCCGCCCGTCCGGCATGCGCACGCCCGTCGGCTGCCCGAAGTAGGCGCGCTGCCCGGCGTCGAAGTCCACCCACACCGCCCCCGCGCGGCGCACGAGCACCTCACCGACGTACGCCCCCAGCCCGAACAGAGCGTCCCGTGCCCGTTCCCGGTCGGCGCCGCCCTTGCGCAGCCCGTCGATCAAGAAGTCCACGACCCGCAGGCTGCGCTCGGAGTAGTCCAGTGGCAGCCGGGTGCGGACGGTGGCACGGGCGACGAAGGCAGCCGCGCACGCACGCATCTCGCCCGCGCACGGTCGTGTGTCCACTCCACCCATGACAACGTTCCCCCTTGGCTCGGATCAGAGGGAGCGGAGTCTCGTTCCCCCTTCCACCAAGCGGAACCTGACTCCCCAACATCACAGGTCGCAGGAGTGTCAATCGCCACATGGGCACTCACACCAGATGTACGACCTTCTTACCCTGGGGTGCGTCGCGCCGATCACTTCACACCGGACGGCAGGGTCACGTGCCCGCTGAACACGCCACGGTTGTCGGCGCGCACCTCCTGACTCACTGTGATGTCCCCACCCTGGAACGGCACATGAAACGCGAACGCGTACCGATGTGCCGCGACCCGATACCCATGAGCCGCATCCCCCAGATCCCACGTCTCCGTGAAGCTCTTCAGCGTGATCTGGCCGTCCGTCGCCGTGACGCCCGCCTTGCGCAACTGCGCCAGCGCGGGCTCCACTTCGCGCACGGCCCGCTTGAGCGCGGGACGGCCGCGGGCAGCCGACAACCCCCACCCTGACGCGCTCACCCGAAGTCGTACGCCCGCCCCTGTACGACTCACCGTCGCACTCTTCGCGTACGCGGCGAACGCGTCCAGCTCGGCCAAGGGGTCCTCGACGTCATCGGCGATATCGGGCTCGGACAGCGCCCCCTTCTTCCACCCCTCGTCACCCTTCTTGACGTAACCCGTGCCGCCGACGACATACACCACCTCGGGCTTGCGCTCCCCCTTGCTGGTGGTGATCGTGCCGGTCTGCCGGAGCGCGACGGGGGCGGTGGTCCGGTGCACGGTCGCGGCGTACGTCGCCCCGGACGGCGCCTGCCCCTGCATCACGGCGGACTCGCTGCCCCGCAGGGCGAACGTCCACCCCTTCTCGGCACCCATGGCCTCCCGGGCACGGGCGACGAACTGCGCGGCGGTCTTCGGCTCCGGCCTCGCCTTCGGTGTGCCCTTCGGCGCAGATTCTGTCTGCGCGGGCTTGGAGGAAGTGTGCCGCCCGGCCGGCCTCCGCTCGCCGCCCTGCGATGAGCAACCGGCCGACACGGCCACGGCAACCGCGACCGACACAACACCGAGCGCACGACGCCCACTCGGGCAGGGGGATATTCCGATTCCGGGCAGCACGAATCAACCCTTCAACAGAGATGGTGAGTTCGATGGAGGCCCGGTTATACAGCAGCGGCGGAGAAGACGGCGAGCGTGTGGATGAAACGGGGCGAGTGAGACAGAGCAGGCCTGGTTGCCGGCTCAGCCGCCGCCGACAGCAGCTTGACCTCGTAGTAGGACCGGGGCGTCAACCAGGCGGCCAGGCAGGCGGCGCCGTTCCGGCCAGGACAGCGCTTCCCAGTCTCCCGGCCAGCAGGAGGCCCGCGGGAGGTTGACCGCCCGGAGGCCTGACGGCGCCGTAACCCATGCACCGAGGCGGGAGTTCGGGCCGCGAAGGGCAGTTCCAGAAAGGCCTGCACCCGCAGCACGCTCGGCGCAAGAAGCCCGGGCGCGGGAAATTGCCCGGCCAGATGGCTCAGGGCGGAATTCCGCGACGCCAGAGCGAACCACCCGACGGGCAGATACCGCGCGACGAACGACGGGTCCCCGTCGTGGACGCGCAGGACGTAGACGGTGAACAGGCCAGGGCACGCGGGGTGATCGCGAGGGCCGAGACGACCGACGCGACGACCACCACGTCCCCGAGTGTCCGCACGTTCATCACGTGTGGACGTACACCTTGCATTCCGTGCCCGTCCGGTGAGTCAGGACACCCACCGGCTCGTCCCCGTCCCGGAGGTAGCGCTCGTCCTCGTCGCCGTCGGTCCAGCCGTGGTCCCGCGCGAAGGCCTGGACACCGGCGATGGCTCCGTCCCGGGAGGAGGCATTGCGCAGTCCGCTGCCGGAGACGAAGCCGGACACCGCGGGACAGGGCATCCACAGCACGGCCGCCATCGGGTACTCGTCGTCCGCGGACCACGCGTAATACCCGACGACCTTCGCCGACGCGGGCACATCGAGGCCGAAGTCACGGAACGCCTTGGCCGCACTCACATCGGTGTGCGTGCCCGGGAAGGCGCCCGGAAAGTGCTTCTTCGGTTCCTCGCCGCACGAGGCGACCGCCGGCAGTGACAGCAGACCCAGAAGCAGGCCCGCGGCCATGCGCCGCATGGCACGGATGTTCATCTCACCTCCCGATCGAGTACGAGTAGCTGCCCCAGACGCTGTGTGACCAGTTGCTCGCTCGCCATGCGCGGCAAGCACGTCCAAAACGCGTCCGCCTACGGGAAGTTCGGCCCGTCGGGTGACGTCCGGGCCTTTCTTTGCGCTTTACAAGTATCGCCTGTGTGACAGGTGGTGTCATCGTGGTTCGTTTCTAGGGGTGGGGTAGTTGAGTCCTCGCAGGACGCGTGCGTACAGACCGCTCAGTCTCAAGCGGAGGGCGTGGCTGACGCTCGGAGCCGTCGTCCTGGGTGGCGCGGGAGCCGTCACCTATGCGATCGCGGATCCCGGCGCGCAGAGTGACGGCAAGGGCGCCGGCCGCAAGGCGGCCGTGCACACGGTCAAGTTGGAGAGCCGGGGCGCCGGCCGCAAGGGTCTGGGGCAGCAGCGCACCGACCGGTTCAGCGCGCTGTTGCTGACCTGGGACGACGCCCATGTGAACGCCAAGGGCAGGCCCGAGGTGCGCACCCGGGACATCGAGACGGGCAAGTGGTCCGGGTGGCAGCGGCTGGCGGACGATCCGTTCCAGGCCGACGGAGTGGAGGCACAGCGGGCCGCCGGTGCCGTGCGCGGCGGTACGGCCTCGCTGTGGACCGGTGACTCCGACGGCGTCCAGGTGCGCCTGGTGAACGCCGACGGCACCGAGGCGGGCGGCCAGCCGGCCGGCATGGACGTCAGACTGCTCGACCCGGGCACCGACCCGAAGGGCGCCACGGAGCCCGCGGCGTTCGCGGAGGAGACCACCGCCCCGGCGACGGACTCCGCGGCACCGACGGGCTCCCCGCTGCCGACGGACTCGCCGGCCGAGACCGTCACGCCGAGCGACCCGCCGGTCCCGACGGACCCGCCGTCCGACTCGCCTTCGGCCTCCGTGTCCGACTCGGCCTCCGCGTCCGTCTCGCCGTCCCCGTCCAGCACGGTCCCGGCCCCGCGCCCCTCCACGGTCGCGAAGCCGCCGATCATCACGCAGGCCGAGTGGGGCGCCTCCACCGCCTACAACGGCACACCCGAGTACGGCACCGAGATCAAGGCCGCCGTGATCCACCACACGGGCGTCGACAGCGACAACAAGTTGTCCTGCGCCGAGTCCCGTGGCCGTATGCGGACCATCCAGCAGGAGCACTTCGCCCGCGGCTACTTCGACGTCGGCTACAACTTCGTCGTCGACCGCTGCGGCCAGATCTTCGAGGGCCGCAGCGGCGGCGCGGACCTGCCGGTGATCGGCGCGCACGACATCGGGTTCAACACCAACACGGTCGGCATCTCGTACATCGGCAACTACATGAGCGCGCAGCCGTCCCGGGCCGCGCTCGACTCGATCGCCCGCATCGTGGCCTGGAAGTTCGGGATGTACGGCGTCGACCCGACCGGCAAGGTGACGCTGACCTCCGGCAGCGCCGCGGGCGTCGACGGCAACAAGGTCGCGAAGGGCACGTCCGTCACGCTGCCGCGCGTCTTCGGGCACCGGGACACCAACACCACGGCCTGCCCCGGCGACAACCTCTACAAGAAGCTCCCCCTGATCGCCACGCTGGCCAGGACGCCGGGTGTCTCGCACGCCCTGCGCACCTCGGACTACAACCGGGACGGCATCACCGACCTGGTCGCCGGCACCCCCAAGGCGAACTCGGTGACCGTCGTGCCGGGCGGCGTCGACGGGCCGGTCAAGGCGTCGAAGGTGACGCTCACCCAGAACAGCCCCGGAGTCCCCGGCTCCTCCGAGAGCGGCGACGCCTTCGGCACCTCGACCTCCTGGGGCGACGTCAACGGCGACGGCTACGCCGACCTCGCGATCGGCGCGCCCGGCGAGGACGACACCAGCGGCCACGCGGACCGGGGCGCCGTGACGGTGCTGTACGGGCCGGGTCTCAACTCCGGTTTCTCGTACACCACGTCGGGTGTCACGGCCACGGGCGCCAAGCTCGGCTCCACGGTCACGGTCGGCGACTTCAACGGCGACGGCAAGGCGGACGTGTTCTCGGCCGGCACCGGCAAGGGCGGCAACTGGAACGTCCGGCTGACCGGTGGCGCCACCACCGCCGGCACCCTGACCACCGCCACGGGTTCGGTGGCCTATCTGGACGCCGCGACCGGCGACTTCAACCGGGACGGCTACGGCGACGTGGCCCTCAACTACCGTGACGCGGGCGGCATCGGGCGCGTGGTCCGGTTCGCAGGCTCGGCGACGGGTCTGACCAAGGCGGGCGTCATCTCCGTCAAGGGCGGCCGGTCGATCGCGGCCGGAGACGTCAACGGCAACGGTTACGACGACATCGTCATCGGCCAGCCGGTCGCGGGCGAGTCCGGCGGCAAGGCGGGCGGCCAGGTCACGATGGTCCCGGGCACGTCGACGGGCTTCACGACCACCGGCATGACCGTGATCCACCAGGACACGACGGGCGTCCCGGGAGCGGACGAGTCCGGTGACGCCTTCGGTACCGCCGTCTCGGTCGGCGACTTCAACGCCGACGGCTACCAGGACGTGCTCGCGGGCGCCCCCGGCGAGGACCTCACCCGCGACGGCGTGAACCGCTCCAACGCGGGCGCGGCGTTCCTGGTCAAGGGCAGCGCCGCCGGTCTCACCGGCTCCGGCGCGGTCCTCGTCTCGCAGGACACCACGGGGGTCCCGGGCAGCACCGAGACCGACGACCGGTTCGGCTCGTCGGTGTCCCTGACGGACCTGTCCGGGTACGGGCGCGCCGATCTGACGTTCGGTGTGGAGGGCGAGGACGCCGGTGACGGCATCCTGATGTACCTGCCGAGCAACAGCACGGGCCTCGGCTACAGCCAGACCCTCGTCCTCAGCAGGTCGGCACTGGGCACACCGGCGGGGGCCCGGCTGGGCCAGACGCTGACGCCGTAACCCTGTTCAGCAGTCGGCCGGGGTCCCGCACAGCGGGGCCCCGGCCTTCGGTTTTTCCGAGCCGTGTGCATTTCTGTTTTCCCGAGCCGTACGCATGCGGCTCGTCCGAGCCGTGCGGACGCGGACTGTCGGAGCCGTGCGGACGCAACCCGTCAGAGCCGTGCGGACGCGGCCGTCGCGTCCCGGCACAGCAGTCGCAGCGACCCCTGCCCGTCGAAGCAGCGGCGGGCCTCGGCGATGGGGTCCCAGAGCCGGCCGTCGGACGTACGGACCCAGTGGTCGCCGCCGGTCGCCCACCACTCGGCGCCGGTCTGCCGGACGATCACCTCACCGGCGTACGCGCCCAGAGCGCGCAGCACGTTCTCGACGGCGGCGTACGGTGCGTCCTCGCGCCGGATGTCCTCGATCAGCCGGTCGACGCGCCACAGGCTCTGCGCCGAGTAGTCGAGCCGCACCCGCGCGCCCTCACGCATGGTCGCCACCGCGTCGGCCGCCCACCGCACCGGCTTCGCCGCCGCATGCGGCCTGGTCTCCTGCTGTGTTCTCACATACTCGACAGTCACATTCGGTAGAGCGAGGTCAGCGGCGTTTTCGTCACCGAGATCCGGGCCGTTTCCGCAACCGGTGCAGGACCGGCGCAGCGCGCCCGCACAACGCCCACAGGATCCGCTCAGGATTTCGGGTTTGCCTGTGAGTGATGCTTGGGGCCTCCGGTGCGCTCCATTGAGTGATGAGCACGTACTTCCATCTCCGCGCGATACCTGCCCCGGCGCTGCGCAACAGCGCCAACTGGCTGCGCAGGCTGTTCGAGGACGACTGGAACACGGTGCGGGTGCGGCTCGACCGGCACCGTGAAGAGATGCTGGACAAGCGGTATCTCGACCACGATCTCCTCTACGTCGGCGCCTCGCTGCGCCATGACATGGAGGGTCCGGAGACCGACGTGGTGCTCGGCGGGCGCCGCGTCTGTCACCCCGACCCCGCCCAGCCGCCGTTCCTGCTGCTCACCGCGGCGGAGGCGGACCGGGTCGCCGCATTCCTCGACTCGATCGACTTCGAGTCGCTGTGGCGTCTGGCCCGGCACGATCTCGTGCCGCGCGATGCCGATGCCGACACGGAGTCACAGGTCCGGGCCGCCTTCGAGTCGGCGCACCGGGATCTGTCGGCGTTCTACGCACAGGCGGCTCACTACGGCGAAGCAGTGGTGAAGTGGATCGTGCGGTGAAGCGGCTCGTGCGGTGAAGCGTGCCGAGGCGGGCGGTGCGCTGGGCCTCAGGCCCGGCCGCGTGCCCGCCGCGACACGACCGCGCGCAGCACCCGCCGCCCCTCGACCGACACCTCCAGCGCCCGGCGCAGCCCGCCCGCGCCGTGCTCGGCGAGCAGTTCCAGGACGGTGACCTGGCGCCGCAGTTCGGCGGCGACCAGCGGCGACATGCCCTCCGTACGGCCCTCTCGGCGCTGGTCGACGGAGCCGGCACCGTCCTCGGCGGGGTCGAGGAGGCGGTGGATCTGGAGCGAGGCGACCGAGCAGGCGTCGGCCCACACCCGTATCTCGGCGGCGTCGCGCACGGCCGGGGCGGCGCCCAGCATCCGGCGGGCGAGCAGCGCGGCCTCGTCCTCGCCGGGCTCGTCGGGGTCGGCCGAGTCGAGCGCGGCGCGCGCCTTCTCCAGGCACTCGCCCCAGTCGCCACCGCCGTCCGTCAGGCTTGCCCAGACCGGCCGAAGGACCTCGTCGTCGCCGCCCAGCAGGGGGACGCACCGATCCAAACAAGCCAACCCGCTGGCAGCCAGTCCGCGTTCGTCGGCCTGCGCGATCAGTTCCACCAGGCTCATCCACGCCTCCCTCGCCAGGGCGCCGACCTTACGGAGCCCGCACTTCCCCTTACTGCGTGCGATGGGCCGGTAGTGTCACAGGGGCACCACACCGAGCAGGTCGAGAAGGCGGAAGAAGAGGTTTTCGGCCAACGGGTCGGGGTCGGCGGTCAGCACCTCGATCAGCGCCTCGGCGCTGACCGTGTGCCCGGCCTCGGCGGCCCAGGCGACCGCGCGTCCGGCGGCGTCGGCGGGTTCGAGGAAGTAGTCGTCCAGGGTGAGACCCTCGCGCTCGGCACCCAGGTACCCGGCCATCGCCGCCCGTGCCAGACACGTGGTCCAGCCACCGCTCTCCGGCGCGGCCGCCTCGACGACCGCACAGGCGCTGTCCATCACGTACCCGAAGAGCGCGGGCGCGCCGGTCTGTTCGGCGAGCGCGTTCATGTTCCCGATGTCGCCGCCGTCCCCGGTGTACTCCCACACCTGCCAGCCGCCGGGCGCCGAGGCCCGCCGGGTCATGCCCTGGGCGCCGGACAGCGCGTCCAGCTCGGCGAGCGGCCGCTCGGCGCGGCCGACGACGAAGTAACCCCAGTGCCCCATTGCTCGTCCCCCCACGGCCGCACGGTTCGGTCGCGCCGAATACACCACAGTCGTACAGGGGTTCGCAGCCGTATGCGGTATTGCACGTCGGGAAGGGCAGTAATGAGCGCCGAGGAAAGGCGGTATTGCGCGCCGGGGGAGGTCAGACCGCGGCGGGCACCGGTCCCGCGAGCGCCTTGTGGTGCTGCATCCGGGTCAGCCGCAGCACGACGAGGACGGCGAGCACGGCCGCCGCCATGTCGAGCACGTCGGAGAACAGCATCGTGCGGGTGGCGTCGCGCAGCTCCGCCGCGCCCTCGGCCCTGCGGTAGCCGGTCAGCGCGGCCCGGTCGGCGAAGAGCGACATGATCCACAGCGTCCACCAGGCGTTGACCAGCGCGTGCGAGGCGGGCTTGCCCCACGGGCTGCTGGCGTCCCAGATGTCGAGGGTGATCCGGCGCGGGTACCACAGGTTCACCACGGGGGTGAACCAGCCGCCGATCGCCCAGCCGCGCGACTTGCTGTGCCCGGACGCGTCGAACACCTCGGCGTTGACCCGCACCCGGTGGAACCAGCACAGGAAGACCACGATGCTCCCGATCAGCGCGACTCCCTGGACGATGCCCGACGCACCGTAGAGGGAGTCGGCGCGGTGGGCCCGCCGCACCACGTCGGAGCCGCCCGCGCCGTCCACGAGGTCACCGGTGACGTCGAGCTGCAGGAAGTCGGCCCAGATCGCGAACAGATCGGCGGCGATGACGAGCCCGAGCGCCACGGCGGCGGCCCGGCCGAGCACCACCGGCGAGCGCAGCCGGGCACCGGGCGCGGCGGCGTTCGGCACTCCGGTGTACGGCGTCCCGGTGTACGTCGGCATCGGCGCGGGCGGCTCGCCCGCGCACCGGGTGCAGAGGGTTCCGCCGGGCGCGGCGGCGAAGTGATGGCAGCGCGAACAGATCATTGAGTCCCCCGAGGTGTGGTCGCGAATCCGGGCACGGCTCTCCCCCGTGAGGCACGTGCGCGGTATCCGGAAGATACGGTTCGAAAGACTCGTACGTCCACTCGATCGGGCGTCAGCCCAGCCGGTCCGCCAGCTTCTTGAACTCCGTCCAGGGCATGGTGGGTGTGCCCGGGTCCCACAGCTTCTGGGCGGTGGCCCGCAGCGGCATCCGGATGCCGGCGGCCACCTGGTCCTGCGTCTGGGCGTACGCGCGGTCGCTCCAGACCGCGAAGGACCCGCCGAGTATCTGCCCGTCGTACCGGGCGGGCACGGCGGTGGTGCCGCGCAGCACCCGCGGGTTCCACTGCTCGTAGATCCGCTGTCCCGTGGGATAGACGAAGGTCTGCGGCTCCCCGAGGACGTAGTACAGGAACTCGTCGTTGTAGTTGAGGACCTGCCGTCCCGCGCTCAGGTACTCGATCGGCTGCCGGGCGCCGATCTCCTTGCCGGTCCAGTAGGCGACCTGGAGGTCCTTGGCGGGCTGGACGGACGTGCCCCGCAGGAAGCCGTCGTTCCAGACCCGTATCGTCCGACGGTGGGCGCGGACCGTGTCGGCGCGGTCGTCGAGCCAGCCGGTGGTGAGGTCGGCGACGGTCCCGCCGGAGCCGTACGCCTTCCGCGCGGCCGCGGCCAGCTGCGGGTAGGAGGCCTGCGGGTCGGCGACCACGAGCGCCTGGTACTCGTCGCCGCCGAGGTGCCAGTAGGCGCCGGGGAACACGCTCGCGTACTCGCCCAGCAGGTCGTCGACGATCGCCGCGGACGCGCCCTTGGATATGTCGATCGCCCCGCGCGTCGGAACGCCCTGCGCGTTGCGCAGTTGCAGATCGGGGTGGGCGGCGAGGACGGCGCCCAGGTGCCCGGGCGAGTCTATTTCGGGCACGACGGTGATGTGCCGGCCGGCCGCGAGGTCGACGATCCGCTTGACCTGGGCCTTGGTCAGATGGTTGGCGGAGACGATCTCGGGGTGGGTCGTGGACTCGATCCGGAACCCCTGGTCGTCGGAGAAATGCAGCCCCAGCTGGTTGTACTTCAGGTCCCCCAGCTCACGCACCCGGTCCTCGATCCAGGACGCGCTGTACGGCTTGCGCGCTATGTCCAGCATGAACCCGCGCTGCGGCTTGGCCGGCTGGTCGCGGACGACGCCCTCCGGGGCCGTACCGCCGCCGTGGACCTCCTGCTTGAGGGTGCGCGTGCCGTAGAAGACTCCCGCGTCGGCGGGACCGGTTATGTTCACGCCCCCGCCGCGCACGGTCATGGTGTACGACTCCGGGTCCGCGCCCTTGCCGCCGCCGAGCGCCAGCCGTACGTCCCCCGGGCGTACGTCGTTCTTCTCGCCCGCGTACGACAGCCCCAGCTCGCCGGCTATGAGCCGCCCCTCGTCGGCGAGCGCCGGGTCGCTCACCACCACGCGCTCACCGCGCGCCGTACGCCAGCCGGGGCCGTGTGCGGGGGTGTGGGAGCGGACGGCGGGGATCGTGCGGGGCGCCTGGGACAGCGGGTAGGAGCGGGTGGGCGTCGGGGCGGCCGGGGTCTTGCCCGGGGTCGTCGCCGTGGTGCCCGGGGCCGTCCGCTCCGCCCCCGCGGGCTGTCCGCCGTCGCCCCCGCCCGTGGAGGCCCAGACCGCGAGCCCGGTGCCGAGGGCCACCGTGCCGACGAAGGCGGCGGCGGTCAACGCCCGCCTCCGCCTCACCTGCTGCGCCGACGCCCGACGCCTGTGCTGGCTCACCTTGCCAACCTATGACTCCCGGAAGGGCGATGCGTCCACCGCATGGTCCGAAACTCTCCCGTCCGAGTGAAATTCGGGCATCCTTCGGACACACCCTGACCGCTCTCGGTAACGTGGCGATACATCTTTCCCAGCTTCCCCTGCCAAAACACATGTGACGCGAGGACCCACGCTGCCTGCGCACCGTCTCCCGTACCTTCCGGAGCAGACCCGCACTCCCACCTGCGCCGACCTTCTGGAGGGCTTCAACACCGCGCCCGTCGAAGAGGCTCACGCCGTCCTCCTCGCCTGTCTGCGCAGCGTGCGCTGGGCGCGGCGCGTCGCCGACCACCGTCCCTACCCCGACCTGGACTCCCTCCTGGCTGCGGCGGACGAGGCGGCGTACGACCTCGCTCCCGCGGACCTCTCGGAAGCGCTGGCCGGGGAGTCGTTGCCGGACCTGCCCGAAGACACGTACTCCGCCGCGCACACCGCACTGAGTGCCGCACATGCCGCATACGAGGCACGATTCGGACACGCGTTCATCATCTATCTGGGTGACACTCCGCCCGAGGAAACCCTCGACCGCATCCTCGAAGGAATCCGGTCACGATTGACGAACGATCGCGAGGAGGAGCGCGTCCTCACGGCGGAAGAGATCCGGCGCCTCGCGAAGCAACGGCTGGGGCAGCTGCTCGGGGGCGCGGGGAGCCGCACGAGAAGCCACAACGCACCCGCACCCGGCAGATAACGGGACAGCCCACCCCAGATGCCGCCCCGCCAATAGCCCGTCCGGTGCCAGTTTGATCACACGAGGTAGGCCCCCTGTCAGGCGAGCGGCGGCACGTGGCTACGATGCTGGGGGCCGGTGGACCGTACCCGGCCGGGCCCGACCGACAACCGAAGCCGGCGCGGCCCTAGTCCCCGCTCCCGGAGGGTTCTTCCGTGCCGGCTGGAACGCTGTACCGCGGCCGGGAAGGAATGTGGTCCTGGGTGGCTCACCGAGTCACCGGCGTCCTCATCTTCTTCTTCCTGTTCGTTCATGTGCTGGACACTGCTCTCGTCCGTGTCTCCCCCGAGGACTACGACAAGGTCGTAGCCACGTACAAGACGCCGATCGTCGCGCTGCTGGAGTACGGCCTGGTGGCCGCCATTCTCTTCCACGCGCTCAACGGCCTGCGCGTCATCGCCGTCGACTTCTGGTCGAAGGGCGCGCGCTACCAGAAGCAGATGCTGTGGTCCGTGGTCGTCGTCTGGGTCGTCCTGATGGCCGGCGCGATCTACCCGGTCCTCGGCCACGCCGCTCGTGTCCTGTTCGGGAGCTGACGCCGATGTCCACCACTGAAACCACCGCGTCCGGGATCGGCCCCGTCGAGGGCGACGCCCTGTACAACGTCGACAACCCGGCCCCGCTCATCGAGGCTCCGCGCAAGCGCACCAAGAAGACCCCGCGGTCCACCCGCGGCAACTTCGAGATGGCCGCCTGGCTGTTCATGCGCCTGTCCGGTGTCGTGCTGGTCGTCCTGGTCCTCGGCCACCTGCTGATCCAGCTTTTCCTGGACGGCGGCGTCTCCAAGATCGGCTTCGCCTTCGTGGCCGGCCGCTGGGCGTCCCCGTTCTGGCAGGTCTGGGACCTGTTGATGCTCTGGCTCGCGATGCTGCACGGTGCCAACGGCCTGCGCACGATCATCAACGACTACGCGGAGCGCGCGAACACCCGGCTGTGGCTCAAGGGCCTGCTCTACACCGCCACGGTGTTCACCATCCTGCTGGGCTCGCTGGTGATCTTCACCTTCGACCCGAACATCCGCTAGGTACGGGGCTGCGAGAATCATGAAGATCCACAAGTACGACACCGTCATCGTCGGCGCCGGCGGCGCGGGCATGCGTGCGGCCATCGAGTCCACGAAGCGCAGCCGCACCGCGGTCCTGACCAAGCTCTACCCCACCCGCTCCCACACGGGCGCCGCGCAGGGCGGCATGGCCGCCGCGCTGGCCAACGTGGAGGAGGACAACTGGGAGTGGCACACCTTCGACACGGTCAAGGGCGGTGACTACCTGGTCGACCAGGACGCCGCCGAGATCCTGGCGAAGGAGGCCATCGACGCCGTCCTCGACCTGGAGAAGATGGGCCTGCCGTTCAACCGGACGCCGGGCGGGACGATCGACCAGCGCCGCTTCGGCGGTCACAGCCGCAACCACGGCGAGGCCCCGGTCCGCCGCTCCTGCTACGCGGCCGACCGCACCGGCCACATGATCCTCCAGACGCTGTACCAGAACTGCGTCAAGGAGGGCGTGGAGTTCTTCAACGAGTTCTACGTCCTGGACCAGCTGATCACCGAGGTCGACGGCGTCAGGAAGTCGGCCGGTGTGGTGGCCTACGAGCTGGCCACCGGTGAGATCCACGTCTTCCAGGCGAAGGCCGTCATCTACGCCTCCGGCGGCACCGGCAAGTTCTTCAGGGTGACGTCCAACGCGCACACGCTGACCGGTGACGGCCAGGCCGCCGTCTACCGCCGCGGGCTGCCGCTGGAGGACATGGAGTTCTTCCAGTTCCACCCGACCGGCATCTGGCGCATGGGCATCCTGCTGACGGAGGGCGCCCGTGGTGAGGGCGGCATCCTCCGCAACAAGGACGGCGAGCGCTTCATGGAGAAGTACGCGCCGGTCATGAAGGACCTCGCGTCCCGTGACGTCGTCTCCCGCTCCATCTACACGGAGATCCGTGAGGGCCGCGGCTGCGGTCCCGAGGGCGACCACGTCTACCTGGACCTCACCCACCTCCCGCCGGAGCAGCTGGACGCCAAGCTCCCGGACATCACCGAGTTCGCGCGTACGTACCTCGGCATCGAGCCGTACACGGACCCGATCCCGATCCAGCCGACCGCGCACTACGCGATGGGCGGCATCCCGACGAACGTCGAGGGTGAGGTCCTGTCGGACAACACCACGGTCGTCCCGGGTCTGTACGCGGCCGGCGAGGTCGCCTGTGTGTCGGTGCACGGCGCCAACCGTCTCGGCACGAACTCCCTGCTGGACATCAACGTGTTCGGCCGCCGCGCGGGCATCGCCGCCGCCGAGTACTCCCAGAAGGCCGACTACGTCGAGCTGCCGGAGGACCCGGCGTCCTTCGTCGTCGAGCAGATCGAGCAGCTGCGCACCTCGACGGGCAACGAGCGGGTCGCCCAGATCCGTCGCGAGCTGCAGGAGACCATGGACGCGAACGTCATGGTGTTCCGCACCGAGCAGACGATCAAGACGGCGGTCGAGAAGATCGCCGAGCTGCGCGAGCGCTACAAGCACGTGTCGATCCAGGACAAGGGCAGGCGGTTCAACACGGACCTGCTGGAGGCCATCGAGCTGGGCAACCTGCTGGAGCTGGCCGAGGTCATGGCGGTGTCGGCACTCGCCCGCAAGGAGTCCCGCGGCGGCCACTACCGCGAGGACTACCCCAACCGCGACGACGTCAACTTCATGCGCCACACCATGGCGTACCGCGAGGTGGGCGACGACGGCACCGAGTCCATCCGTCTCGATTACAAGCCGGTCGTCCAGACCCGCTACCAGCCGATGGAGCGTAAGTACTGATGGCAACTCCTGTTCTGGACAAGGTGGAGGCGGAGGCCGCGTCCTCTCCCTACATCACGGTCACGTTCCGGGTCCGCCGGTTCAACCCGGAGGTCTCGGCCGAGGCGGCCTGGGAAGACTTCCAGCTGGAAATCGACCCGAAGGAACGTGTCCTCGACGGTCTGCACAAGATCAAGTGGGACCTCGACGGCACCCTCACCTTCCGTCGTTCCTGCGCCCACGGCATCTGCGGCTCGGACGCGATGCGGATCAACGGCAAGAACCGTCTTGCCTGCAAGACGCTGATCAAGGACATCAACCCCGAGAAGCCGATCACGGTCGAGCCCATCAAGGGCCTCACGGTCCTCAAGGACCTGGTCGTGGACATGGAGCCGTTCTTCCAGGCGTACCGGGACGTCATGCCCTTCCTCGTCACGAAGGAAACGAACGAGCCGACGCGCGAGCGTCTGCAGTCGGCGGAGGACCGCGAGCGGTTCGACGACACGACGAAGTGCATCCTCTGCGCCGCCTGCACGTCCTCCTGCCCGGTCTTCTGGAACGACGGCCAGTACTTCGGCCCGGCGGCCATCGTCAACGCGCACCGTTTCATCTTCGACTCGCGTGACGAGGCCGGCGAGCAGCGCCTGGAGATCCTCAACGACCGCGACGGCGTGTGGCGCTGCCGCACGACCTTCAACTGCACGGACGCCTGCCCGCGCGGCATCGAGGTCACGAAGGCGATCGCCGAGGTCAAGAAGGCCCTGATCACCCGCCGCTTCTGAGCTCCGCTCCGCTACGGCGAGGTGGGCCCCGCCTCCGGTTTCACACCGGAGGCGGGGCCCACTCGTCTTCCCGGTCCCGCCGCTCTGCGACACCGCCGGGCGGGTGACCTCCGCGGTCTGTCCCCGGGGGTGCCTGCCGCGCCGTACCTAATCTGACGGCATGTCAGATGACGAGTCGTACGAGCTGCTCGGGTTCGACAACGTGCTGCTTCCCGTCGGTGACCTCGGGGAGGCCGTCGGCTTCTACGAGCGCGCCGGGTTCGGTGTCGCCTTCCGGTTCGACGAGGGCGGGATCGCGCTGCTGAAGGTCGGCGGCGAGACGCCCGGGATTCTGCTGCGGGTCGAGGAGGAGCTGGGCCACCGACCGCCCACCTGGCCCTCGCCACGCGTCTGGCTGGAGGTGCCGGACGCGCGGGTCGCGGCGCGGAAGCTCACCGAGCGCGGTGTCACCCTGCTCGACGAACCCTTCCCCGTGGCGACCGGCTGGACCGTCGAGATCGCCGACCCCTGGGGCAACGTCCTCGGCTTCGCGGACTACTCCAAGCGCCCGGAACTCGGCAGACGCCCCTGAGGCGAAGCCCGCCACTTTTGAGTTGAACACGTTCAAAAACAGGTCTACAGTCATCCCTGTCAGCGTTTTGAACGCGTTCAAGAAGGGGTGGGGCATGGACCGCACCGTCATCGCCTACGTCATCTACCTGGCCGTCAGCATCGCGCTGACCGTCTGGGTGGCCCGCACGCTCAGCCGCAACGGACGGATCTTCCTCTCCGACGTACTGCACGGCAACGAGCAGCTCGCCGACGCCGTCAACCACCTCCTGGTGGTCGGCTTCTACCTGGTCAACCTGGGCTTCGTGGCGCTGTACCTGAGCGGTGACGACACCATCGAGGACACCCGCGGCATCTTCGAGGCCCTGTCGACCAAGCTCGGCGTGGTGCTGCTCGTGCTCGGTGTGATGCACCTGGGCAACGTGTACGTGCTGAACCGGATCCGGCGGCGCGGAGTGCTGGACCGGGAGCAGGTGCCGCCCGTCGCGCCGCAGGGCTGGGCCGCACCGGGCACCGGGGTGTGAGCGCCGTGCCGGCCACCGCAGACCGGGGCGCCGTGCGCGTCCCGGTCCACGGGCTCACCGTGCTGTACGACGCCGAGTGCTCCCTGTGCGCCCATGTGCGCGACTGGCTCGTGAAGCAGCGTCAGTTGGTGCCGCTGGAGCTGGTGCCGGCGGGGTCGGCACAGGCCCGGCGCCGGTATCCCGGGCTCGACCACCGCGCCACCCTCGACGAGGTCACCGTCGTCGGGGACGCCGGGCAGGTCTACCGGGGCGCCGCCGCCTGGATCGTCGTCCTGTGGGCCCTGCGCGAGTACCGCCCGCTCGCCCACCGGCTCAGCACCACGGTCGGCACCGGGATCGCCAAGGGCGCGGTGCTGGCCGCGGCCAAGTGGCGGGGCTCGCAGTGGGGCGCGGGCGCCCAGTGGGGCGGGAAGGTCTACCGGCGGGAGGACGGCTGGTCGTACGACCCCCGCCAGGGCTGGTCGTACGACCCTCCGGGGTGCGACGGCGGTGCCTGCGCCAGTCGTTAGGCTCTTTGCGTGTCCGCGATGAACGAGTCCGGCCGGCCCGGTGAGGCCGACGCCCCCAGCAAGTCCGAGCAGACCCGCGCGCTGATCCTGGAGACCGCGATGCGGCTCTTCCAGGAGCGCGGCTACGACAAGACGACGATGCGGGCCATCGCCAAGGAGGCCGGGGTCTCCGTCGGCAACGCGTACTACTACTTCGCGGGCAAGGAGCACCTGATCCAGGGCTTCTACGACCGGATCGCCGCCGAGCACCAGGTGGCGGTCCGTGAGGTCCTGGCCCGGGAGACCGACCTGGAGGCGCGGCTCGCGGGCGTGCTGAAGGCGTGGCTGGACGTGGCGCGGCCGTACCACGAGTTCGCGGTGCAGTTCTTCAAGAACGCCGCCGATCCGGACAGCCCGCTCAGCCCCTTCTCGCCGGAGAGCGAGCACGCGCGCGTGGAGGCGATCAGCGTTCACAAGGAGGTGCTGCGCGGGGCGAAGACCAAGGTGCCGGAGGAGCTGCGGGAGGTCCTGCCCGAGCTGATGTGGCTCTCCCAGATGGGGCTCGTCCTGTACTGGATCTTCGACCGCACGGAGGGCCGCGAGCGCAGCTACCGCCTGGCGGCGCGGGGGGCACGGCTCACCGCGCGAGGCGTGTCACTGGCCCGGTTCCGGGTGCTGCGACCGCTGGTGCACGAGGTGCACGAGCTGTTCACGGACTTCCTGCCCGGGATGACGCGGGCGCTGCCGGATCCGGCGGGCAAGGGGCGGCGGGGCGGGGTGGGGTGATCACTTTCGGGTGCAGCGGTTCGAACGGGACGGCGGGGGCCTTGTCTGCCTACGATGATGTTCTCGATACCAGCCCAGGGAGGCACGTGATGTCCGCAGCATCCGTCGAGCGGCCCCATGGAGACCGTCCGCAGATCGCGGAAGCCAACCGGCTCATGGAGCGCAATCCGGGCTACCGCGTCGAGATCATCCGAGGCAATCTCATCGTGTCCCCGCCCCCCGACGGCCCGCACGCCGTAGCCCTGACCGACCTCATGCTCCCTTTCATCGCCGCAGGACTGCACGGCAGCGATACCCGGGTCGTCCAGGGCCTCGGGCTCTGGCTGCCGACCGGCACCGAGGACTACGCGATCCCCGACCTGTCCCTCGTCGACGCCGACTTCCGGGACCACTCCGTCGAGAACAACTGCTACGACCCGGTCTGCTTCCGCCTGGTCCTGGAGGTGACCTCCAACAACTACCGGAACGACCTGCGTGGCAAGGTGAAGGCGTACGCGAGTGCCAAGATCCCTGTCTACGTGATCGTCGACCGCAGACACCAGCGCCTCCACGTCCTGACCGACCCCGCCGGGGACGATTACGAGAACCACCGCCCGTACTCCCCCGGCGAAGTCGTCACTCTGCCTGCGGTCATCGGCGCCGAGGTCACTCTCGATGTCGACGCGATTCTCAAGGCGGGTCGGCCGGAAGCTAATTGACCGCGTCCACCTCCCCCTCCGCCAGCTCCACGTCGTGCACCACCGGCCCGTCCGCGACCGCCACATGCCTGGCCCTGGAGCCGTACGAGCCCGCCGTCACCGCCAGCACATAGGAACCCGGCGCCGGGACCGACACGATGTACGAGCCGTCGGCCAGGGACGTCACGCGGTCCAGTTGGCGGCCGGACTTCGAGAGCAGGGTCACCGCGGCGTTCTCGACGGGGTCGCCGTCCGCCGTGCGGACGAAGCCATGGACCACAGAAGCGGGGCCGCTCCGCTGTTCAGCCGGTTCCTCGTCCTCTTCCTTGGGCTCCACCGCCAGGTGCGGCAGCCGCTTCTCCAGCCACCCGGGCAGCCACCAGTTCGCGCCGCCCAGCAGATGCATCGCCGCCGGCACCAGCGCCGTACGCAGGATGAACGCGTCCAGGGCCACCGCGACCGCGAGGCCCACGCCCGCCGTCGCCGCGCCCGAGTCGCCGCTGAGCACGAACGCCAGGAACACGCAGACCATGATCAGGGCCGCGGAGTTGATGACACGGCTGGTCTCGGCCAGACCGACACGCACCGCGCGCGCGTTGTCCTTCGTGTGGACCCACTCCTCGTGCATCCGGCTCACCAGGAACACCTGGTAGTCCATCGACAGGCCGAAGAGCAGGGACAGCATGATGACCGGCAGGAAGGCGTTGATCGGGCCCTCCTTGCCGAGGCCGAGCAGATCCAGGCCCCAGCCCCACTGGAAGATCGCGACGAGGACGCCGAAGGAGGCCGCCGCCGCGATCAGGTTCATCACCGCGGCCGTCAGCGGCACCACCAGGGAGCGGAAGGCGATCAGCAGGAGCAGGAAGCCCAGGCCGACGATGGTCGCGATGAAGTACGGGAGGCGGTCGCCGGTGACCGTCGCGAAGTCCTTCGACACGGCCGTCACACCGCCCACGTGCGCCTGCACGCCCGCCTTCGGGATCACCTCGTCCCGCAGGACGTCGATCAGGTCGTCCGTCTGCTTCGACTGGGGCGAGGTCGTCGGGACCACCTGGATGACGGTGACGCCCCGGGCGGGCGGCAGCGGCGCCACCCGGGCCACCCCGGACGTCGCCTCGATGTCCTTCACCAGGGTCGTCGAGTCGCCGCCGGACGTCACCACCTGGAGCGGGCCGTTGAAGCCGGGGCCGAAGCCCTCCGCGAGCAGGTCGTACGCCTTCCTCGTGGTCGTCGACGCGTCGTCGTTGCCCTGGTCCGTCGCGCCGAGCCGCAGCGACAGCACCGGGAGGGCGAGCGCGGCCATGAGGACCACGGCGAGCACGGCGATCGTACGGGGGCGCTTCTGGACGCCCTCCGACCAGCGCACCGCGAGTCCGCTCGTCCGCTCCCGCTCGGGGCCCTGTGCGGCGAGCCGGCGGCGCTGACGGCGGCTGAGCACCCGGGGGCCGAGGAAGCCGAGCAAGGCCGGCAGCAGCGTGGTCGCCGCGAGGACGCTCAGCACCACCGTGAGGGACGTGCCGATCACCACGCCGTCCAGGAAGCGCAGGTTCGTCACCAGCATCCCGGCGAGCGCGATGCACACCGTGCCGCCCGCGAACAGCACCGCGCGGCCCGAGGTGTTGAGGGCGGTGACCGCCGACTGCTCCGGGTCCATGCCGCGCAGGATGCCGCGCCGGTGCCGGGTGACGATGAACAGCGCGTAGTCGATGCCGACGCCGAGGCCGATCAGTGTGGCGAGCAGCGGGGCCAGGTCGGGGATGTCGGTGGTGTGGCTGAGCAGCTGGGTGGAGAACAGGCCCGTGCCCACGCCGAAGACGGCCACACCGATCGGCAGCAGCATCGCGAAGAGCGAGCCGAAGGCCAGGAACAGCACGACGGCGGCGGCCACGATGCCGACCATCTCCGCGAGGCCCGTCGGCGGCTCCTGCACCCGCTGGATCGCCTGGCCGCCGAGCTCCACCCGCAGACCGCCGCGTTCGGCCGCCTGCGCGGTGTCGACGACGTCCTGCACCAGGTCCTTGGGCACGGCGTTCGCCCGGTCCGTGAACGTGATCTGCGCGTACGCGATCCGCCCGTCGCGGCTGACCTGCGCCGCGCCGCGCGGGCCGGAGTAGGGGCCGGTGACGTCGCCGACGCCCTTCATCTTCGCGATCTTCTCCAGCGCCGGCTGGATCCGGGACCGTACGTCCTGGTCCTTCACCGAGCCGGAGTCGACCTTCCACACCACCGTGTCGGTGTCGCCCGAGCTGTCCGGGAACGCCTTCTCCATCAGGTCGTACGCCCGCTTGGAGTCCGTGTCGGGAAGGGAGAAGACGTTCGCGTAGTCCGTGCCCGCCGTCGACGCCGAGAATCCCAGGCCGAACAGCGCCCCCACCCACAACAAAAGGACCACCAGCCGGTGCCGATAGCACCACCGTGCCAATGCTTCCACGCTCAGAACTCCTTGATAGTCCGGTTCATCCGGTTCATCCGGTCGGTCGGTTGGTCCCCCAGGTCCTGGGCAACAGGATTGGGGGCGCCACTCGCGTGAGGACATGGGACCGACTTGACTCTCAAGGAACTCCAAAGCTGCGACCGGCCCCGTTGTCGGTGGGCGTACGGATACTTGGGGCATGACGGCTCCAGGAACCGTGCTGGTTGTGGAGGACGAACCGAGCATCGCGGACGTCCTCGCCATCGCCCTGCGCTACCACCGCTTCGAGGTGATGACGGCGGGCACCGTCCGCGAGGCCCTCGCGCTCGCCGAGCGCACCCGGCCCGACGCCGCGCTGCTCGACGTCATGCTGCCGGACGGCGACGGCCGCGCCCTGGGCCGCGAGCTGCGCGCCCGGCAGCCCGAGCTGGCCCTGGTCTTCCTCACCGCGCGCGACTCGCCCGCCGAGATAGTCGGCGCCCTCGCCTTCGGCGACGACTACATCACCAAGCCGTTCGACATCGACGTGGTCGTCGCCCGGATCGCCGCCGTGCTGCGCCGCACCCGCCCGGCCGACGTCATCCCGCAGCAGCCGCCGCTGCGCTACGGCGACCTGGAGCTGGACGAGACGACGTACTCGGTGCACCGCGCGGGCCGCACGGTCGAGCTGACCCCGACCGAGTACGCGCTGCTGCGGTTCCTGGTGCGCAACGGCGGCCGGATCGTGCCCAAGGAGCAACTCCTGCGCCACGTCTGGCAGTACGAGCACACCCCGGCCGAGTCGACCGTCGTCGAGACCTACATCAGCTATCTGCGGCGCAAGCTGGACACCCTGGGGCCCCCGGTGATCACCACCCGGCGGGGCGTCGGATACGGGCTGGCATGAGGCTCCCGCGGTTCGAACGGCCCCACGGGGTGCACTCCCTGCGCGGCAGGATGACCCTCGCGAACGTCGCGCTGCTCGCCGTCGGCATCATCGCGGCGACCGCGGTCAGCCTGATGGGGATGCGCCACTATCTGGTCGGCCAGGTGGACTCCGAGATGGTCAAGATGCGTGACTCGCTGGGCGGTTCGCGGCTCACCCTGCGCCAGATCGACTCGCTGAGCGTGCTCGGCGTCATCCGCGACCGGTTCGCGCCCGGCGGCACGGACGAGCAGCCGGCCCCGGACTCGATCTTCGCCGCGGTCGACGGCCGGGGCGAGGCCATGACGCTCTTCGACATCGAGCCCACCGTCGCGCAGCGCGGCCTCGCGGCGGCGGTGGACGATCCGCGGGCGCTGGCCGCGGACCCCGAGCCGCACGATGTCACGGTGCGCGGCGCCGCGTACCGCGTGACCGCGATCCGGCTCGCCGACGGTCACTACATCCTGCTCGCCACCTCCACCGACGGCCTGCACAAGGGCATAGCCAAGGCCCTGAAGCTCGACCTCGCCGTCGGCGCCCTGCTGATCGGGCTGCTGGGCTGTCTGACGATGTTCAGCGTCCGGCAGGGGCTACGGCCCCTGGAGGACATGGTGGAGACCTCGTCGGCCATAGCCGAGGGCGACCTCACCCGGCGGGTCCCCTCCAGCCACCATCCGACCCAGGAGGTCGAGCAGCTGCGGCTCGCGCTCAACTCCATGCTGCACCAGGTGGAGTCGGCGTACCGGACGCGCGAGCGCAGCGCGGCCCAGCTGCGCCGGTTCGTCGCCGACGCCTCGCACGAGCTGCGCACCCCGCTGTCGGCGATACGCGGCTACCTCCAGCTCTACGACAAGGGCATGCTGACCGAGCCGGACGAACGCCGACGCGCCTGGGACCGGGTGAACGCCGAGGCGGACCGCATGGGGCGGCTGGTCGACGAGCTGCTCACCCTCGCCCGCCTCGACCAGCGGCCCGAACTGCGGCTGCGGAACGTGGACGTGAGCCGCCTGGTGCGGGACGCGGCCGAGGACCTGCGGGTGCAGCAGCCGGGCCGCCCGGTCACCGTGGCCGCCGACGGCTCCCTGCTGGTGCGCGCGGACGAGTCGGGGCTGCGGCAGGTGCTGGGCAATCTGGTGACCAACGTCCGCATCCACACACCCGTCGACGTGGCGGTGCGGCTGGGCGTGGAACGGGCGGACGGGACGGTCCGGGTGTGCGTCGCGGACGAGGGCCCGGGACTGTCCGAGGAGGACGCGGCACGAGTCTTCGACCGCTTCTTCCGCGCGGGCGGCGGCGCGGGCAGCGGACTGGGCCTGGCCATCGTGCAGGGCGTCGTACAAGCACACGGCGGCGAGGTCGCAGTACGAACCGCCCCCGGGCAGGGGCTGGCCGTGACGGTGAGCCTACCGACCCGAGCGACGGCAGAACCGTAGGCCGTACCGGCGGCCAGGGCAAAGTCCGCGGCGGGCCGAGGAGAACACGGCCAGGGCCGTCAACCACTTCTTCCGTGCCGACGGCGGCGCGGCCCGCGGACTCGGCCCGGCCATCGTGCAGGGCGTCGTACAAGCACACGGCGGCGAGGTAGCGGTACGAACCGCCCCCGGGCAGGGGCTGGCCGTGACGGTGAGCCTACCGACCCGAGCGACGGCAGAGCCGTAGGCCGTACCGGCGGCCAGGGCAAAGTCCGCGGCGGGCCGAGGAGAACACGGCCAGGGCCGTCAACCACTTCTTCCGTGCCGACGGCGGCGCGGGCCGGCGGACTCGGCCCGGCCATCGTGCAGGGCGTCGCACAAGCCCACGGCGGCGAGGTCGCGGTGCGAGTCCGTACGGCCGGCCGAGGAAGACGCGACGCGGGCCGTCGTGCAGGCCGCCAGGGGGCGGGGGGTCAGGTGTCGGTCGTTATCAGGGCCCATACCGTCTTGCCGTGTCTGCCGCGGCTCCATACCCCCCAGGCCGTCGCGATGTTCTCCACGAGGTGCAGGCCGCGGCCTGTCTCCGCGCGGTCACCCACCATGCGCAGCCGGGGTTCGAGGCGGCCCTCGTCGGAGACCTCTATCAGGCAGGAGCCGTCCGCGAGTGCCGTCACCGCGACCTCGAACTCCCGCTCCAGAGACGGGCCGTGGCGTACGACGTTGGTGGTCAGCTCGGACACCAGCAGCACCGCGTCCTCCAGCGCCGGGTCACCGGGACCGTGGCCCCAGTCGGCCAGGTGGTCCCGGACCCGGTGCCGGGCGAGTCCGACGGAAGCCGGATGCCGGGGCAGCCGGAAGGAGTTGCGTCTCAGCACATCTGCTCCTCACCCCATGCGCACCTCCGTCACAGGGTGCCGCGTCGGGTGTCTGCCCCGCGTCATTCGGCAGTAAGTTCCCGCGGGCGCGATCGGATCGCGTCAGATCCAGGTCAGCCGCCACAGCCGGAACACACCCGTGCCGTCCGAGAGGTACTGGCCGCCGCCGACGTCCTCGCTGCTGATGACGTACTCCTTGCCCTGCCACAGCGGGATCAGCGGCACGTCGGCGGCCACGTCCGCCTGCAGGTTGCGGAAGTCCTGCGAGGCGAGGCTGCGGTCGGCGTACGTCTGGCTGTTCACGATCAGGTTGTCGACCAGTTTGTTGCTGTACCCGGTGTGCATGGTGGAGCCGGTGCCGACCAGCGGGGCGGCGAAGGTGTCCGGGTCCGGGTAGTCGGCGACCCAGCCGACCGCGTACGCGTCGAGCTTGCCGGCCGCCCAGCGCTTCTGGAAGTCGGTCCACTCGTAGCCCTGGACGTCCACCTTGAACAGACCGCCGGCCTCCAGCTGCTTCTTCAGCTCCGCGGCCTCCTCCGCGCCCGCGCCGCGTCCCTTGCCGTAGCCGAAGGTGAAGCGGACCGGCAGCTTGACGCCGGCCTGGACGAGCAGGGCCCTGGCCTTCGCGGTGCTCTGCTTCGGGTAGTCGTCGAAGAACGAAGTGGTGTGGCCGGTGATACCGGTCGGGATCAGCGAGTACAGCGGGTCGACCGTGCCGTCGTACACCTTCGCGGCCAGCTGCTCACGGTCGATCAGCCAGGCCATGGCCCGCCGGACGGCCACCTCGTGCAGCGGGGAGTTCGCTCGGGTGTTGAGGTAGAGGTTGCGGGTCTCGGAGCTGTCGGACTCCGTGACACGCTGGTCGGGGTCGCTCGCCGAGAGGCGGGACAGGACCGCGGGCGGCAGCGTCCGCGTGGCGACGGCGACCTCCTTGGCCTTCCAGGCGCTGTTCAGCTCGGCCGAGTCGGCGTAGTAGCGCAGCCTCACGGGGCGGCCGGTGCCGCCGAGGTCGCCCTTGTAACGCGTGTTCGGCGTGAGGTCGGCCCGCTCGTCCTTGGTGTACCCGGACAGCGTGTAGGGGCCGGTGCCGTCCACCTCGGTGCCCCGGCGCAGGGTGTTGGCCGGATATCTGGTCCGGTCGACGATCGAGCCGGCGCCGGTGGCCACCTTGAACGGGAAGGTGGCGTCCGGCGACGCCAGATGGAAGGTGACCGTGTTCCCTTCGGCGCTCACCGAGTTGAGCGTGGACAGCAGGGACGCCGGGCCGACATCGGAGTTGATCTTCTTCACCCGGTCGAAGGAGTACTTCACGTCCTCGCCGGTCACCGCGCGCCCGCTCGGGAACGTGAGCCCGTCGCGCAGCCTGCACTGATACGTCTGGAGTCCGGTCCCCACGAACGCGCAGCTCTGCGCCGCGTCGGGCACCGGCTCGACACCGCCCGGTTCGAAGGTCAGCAACGACTGGAAGACATTGCTGAACAAGGCCCAGGAACCGGCGTCGTAGGCACCGGCCGGATCGAGTGATGTGACGGCGTCCGTGGTGCCGACGGTGATGGTTCTGTTCGTGTTCCCCTGCGACGGCAACAACTGCCAGCCGCCCACTCCCGCGGCCGCAAGTACGAGAAGCGTCACGAGAATCCGCATGCGAACAGATCGCATGGTGGTGCCCTCCCCAGGACCCAGCCTGGCCCTACCCAAGGCCAGCACAAAAAGTGCCACTCCCCTAAGTGGCGCGGCTCACCTAATCACACGTGTTTCAACCGGGGGAAGAGCAATCTGGCGAGATGAGAAAGAACTTACCGGACGCTTGTTTCCGGTGAATTTCACAGTGCTTTCACAGTTACGTCCCGCGAATGCGGGTCACGCCTGCCTCGACGCCAGCTCGATCACCGTGATGTCCGACGGCGCGCCGACCCGCGTCGGCGGCCCCCAGGCGCCCGCGCCCCGGGAGACGTACAACTGCGTGTCGCCGTAGCGGTCCAGGCCCACGACGGTCGGGTTGGCGGCGGCCGCGACGAAGTTGCCGGGCCAGAGCTGCCCGCCGTGGGTGTGCCCGGAGAGCTGGAGGTCCACGTGGTGCTTCACTGCCTCGTGGACCTGGACCGGCTGGTGGGCCAGGAGGACGACGGCGCGCGAGGTGTCGCGGTCGCCGAGCGCCCTGGCGAAGTCGGGGCCCTGGCCCTCGCTCTCGCCCGCCAGGTCGTTGACGCCGGCCAGGTCGAAGGCGGGCAGTTCGGTGCGGGCGTTCTCCAGCGGGTGCAGCCCGAGCCGCCGTACCTCCTCGACCCATTGCGCGGCGCCGGAGAAGTACTCGTGGTTCCCGGTGACGAAGTACGCCCCGTGCCGCGCGCTCAGCCGGGCCAGCGGGGCGGCCGCCGGGCCGAGGTCCTGGACGCTTCCGTCGACGAGGTCACCGACGACCGCGATCAGGTCGGGCTGGGTCGCGTTGATCGTGTCGACGACCTTCTGCGCGAAACCCCGGCCGAGGACGGGGCCCAGGTGGATGTCGCTGACGACGGCGATCCTGAAGCCGTGCGCGGACCGCGGGAGTTTGGCCAGCGGGACCGTGACGCGCTTCACGCTCGGTCCGCGCAGCACGCCGTACGTCCCGTATCCGACGGTCACGACGGCGGCGGTGGCGGCGGCTCCGCCCACGACACGGGAGACGAAGAGGCGGCGGGTGAAGTCGGCGGTTTCGGGGGTGGCGGAGCTGTAGGGAGCGGGCGGCCCGGCGGCGGGGCTGTCGGGAGCGGGACGTACGGCGGCGGGTCCGGAGGTGGGTGCAGCGGCCCGGGGTGCGCTCGCCGAGGGGGCGTTCGCGTCGTCCCGGGCCGCGCCCTCGGCCGACGCGGCGACGCTCGCCGTCTCGGGCTCGGGCTCTTCGGCCGCGGGCGCCCGCGCGGGGGCTCGCTTCTCGATGAGCCGTCGCAGCAGGGGCCGTACGGCCTCTCCCGCCACCACCGCCAGCATCAGGTACAGCCACAGCGCCATCCACAGGAAGCCCGGCCAGGCCAGGGTGCGCTGGAGCCAGAAGGGGGCGCCGGCGCGTTCGGCCACCAGCGCCGTGATCATCAGCGTGGGACCGGCGACGAGGACGACCGTGCCCACGCGGCGGGCCGGGCCCCGGCGGCGGGTCGTGTCGCGGACCAGACGGCGCCAGAGATACCGGTGCAGCCCGGCCACGACGGCCAGGACGGCCAGGGCGACCAGGACGAAGACGATGACCAAGCTGCCGTATCCCCCGCTATGACGTCCGGCGCAGTGCGCGCAGTCCGCGCAACCCGATGACCCCGATGACCGTCCCCAATACGAAGGAAACGACCGCCAGCAGCAGGTGCACCCAGAAGTAGGCCGTCGGGTGGCCGTCGTCGAAGGCGAGTCCGCTGCTGTCCTTGATCAGATTCTTGACGAAAGTGACCCAGATGACCCAGCTCCACACCCCGAAGGCGAGCAGGAACCAGGAGACCGGGCGGCTGAGCTTCATGCACCCAGTATCGCCGTCGGCTGTCCGGATCCGCGCCCGGGGTGGGAGGGTGCGCGTTACTTCGAGATCCGCTGAAGGTACGTTCTCGATCGTGCCCGCACCCAAGAAGACCGGTAAGCGATCCCTGCTGCTCGCTTCCGCCACCTTGCTGTCCCTTTCGCTCACCGCGCCCGCCGCCCTCGCGGCCCCGCGCCCCTCGACGAGCCCGTCCGCCACTCCCCCGGCGCACATGTCGACGGTCGGCGGTGCCCGCCTCGGCCAGAGCGGTACCCAGGTCAACCTCGGCAGTGGCGTCCCCGTGCTGCCCAAGGACCTCACCGCGCGCTCCTGGATCGTCGCCGACGCCGAGTCCGGCGAGGTGCTCGCCGCGCACAACCCGCACTGGCGACTGCCCCCGGCGAGCACGCTGAAGATGCTGTTCGCCGACACGGTCCTGCCGAGGTTCCCCAAGTCGACGAAGCACAAGGTGGTGCCGTCCGACATGGCGGGCATCGGCGCCGGTTCCAGCATGGTCGGGATAAAGGAGGACGAGACCTACACGGTCCACGACCTGTGGCTCGGCGTCTTCCTGCGCTCCGGCAACGACGCCGTGCACGTGCTGTCCGCGATGAACGGCGGCGTCGAGCAGACCGTGAAGGACATGCAGGCGCACGCCGAGGAGCTGCAGGCGCTCGACACGCACGTGGTCAGCCCCGACGGCTACGACGCGAAGGGACAGGTCTCCTCGGCGTACGACCTGACCCTGTTCGCCCGTTCGGGGCTGCAGAAGAAGGACTTCCGCGAGTACTGCTCGACCGTGCGGGCGGCGTTCCCGGGCGGGACGACCAAGAAGAAGGGCAAGTCCGTCCGCGGGACCTTCGAGATCCAGAACACCAACCGGCTGCTCAGCGGGGACAGCGACGTCCCGGTCTACCAGGGCATCGCCGGTGTGAAGAACGGCAACACCACCAACGCGGGCGCGACCTTCACCGGAGTGGCCGAGCGCGACGGCAGGGTGCTGCTGGTCACCGTCATGAAGCCGGAGAAGAACGAGCACAACGAGGTCTACAAGGAGACCGCCAAGCTCTTCGACTGGGGCTTCAAGGCGGCCGGCAAGGTCACGCCGGTGGGCGAGCTGGCGGCGCCGAAGAGCGCCGCGCAGTCCAGCGCCCGGCCGAGCGTCACGGCCGCCGCCGGGAAGACCGGCGGTAGCGGGAGCAACGGGTCCTCGAAGCCGGTGGTGAGCGCCTCCGCCGGGGGCGGCGGCATCGGCATCGCGCTGGCGATCACCGGTGGACTGCTGGCGCTGCTGGCGGGCGGGGTGTTCCTGGTCAACCGCCGCTGGCCGCTGCCGGATCTGGTGCGCCGCCGGTCGTCCCGTCCGTGAGCGCCGTCTCCTCGCTCTCCGTCGCCGTCCAGGCGGCGGAGAACAGGACCAGTTTCGAGGTGAAGTTGATCCACAGCAGCAGGGCCACGGGGACGCCGAAAGCGCCGTACATGCTCTTGGTGGCTACTCCCTGGATATAGCCGCTGAGCAGCAGTTTCAGCAGCTCGAAGCCGACCGCGCCGATCAGCGCCGCGACGAGCAGGCGGCGGCGCGGCGGCTCTACGCCGGGCAGCAGGGTCAGGACGTAGAGCAGCAGCAGGAAGTCGGCGAGGACGGCGACGGCGAACGCGACCGTCCGCAGCAGGACGCTGCCCCAGCTCGCGCGGCCGATGCCGAGCTGGTCGCTCATCCAGCCCACCATGGCGGAGGCGACGGTGGAGACGGCGAGGGTGGTCAGGACCGCGCCGCCGAAGCCGACCAGGACGCCCGCGTCCTTGGCCTTGCGCAGCAGGGGGTTCTCCTCGCTGTCGGGCAGTTCCCACACCGCGCGCAGGCAGTCGCGCATCTGGCCGACCCAGCCGATGCCGGTCAGCAGCAGAAAGGCGCCGGCGATGAGTCCGACGGTGCCGGCGTTCTGGACCAGGGCGTGGATGTCGAGCTGGTCGGAGATGCCGGGGACCTGGTCGGCGATCTTGTTCTGGAGGTCCCGCTGCTGCGAGTCGCTCAGGGTGGCGGCGGCGATCGCGGTGGCCACGGTCAGCAGCGGGAACAGCGCGATGAAGCTGATGAAGGTCATCGCGGCGGCCAGCCGGGTCCACTTCACCCGGTCCAGTCGCTCGTACGACCGCCACGCGTGCGTGGCCGTCAGGCGCGTGACGAGCGGCCCGATGACGGGGAGTTTCTTCAGCCAGTCCATGATCCGACTCTGCCCTCGTTGTGGAACACCCATGTCCGAGTACCCCAGAACCGCAGGACGGTGGCCAGCGCCATGCCGATTCCCGCCCCGGAGACGGTGTCGGCGCGCTGCGAGGTGAGGCCGAGGCCGTAGTGGCTGATGGCGAGGCACAGGAGCTGGACCAGAGCGCCCGCGATGTTCACGGCGACGAAGACGGCGTACGGGCGCATGCCCCGCGGCTGAGTGTGCCGGTAGGTGCCGAGCGCGTTGCCGGTGTAGGCGACCGTGCAGCCCGCGACGAAGGACAGCGCCTTGGCGGTGAGCGGGTCGAGGGCGGCCGGGCCGCGCAGCCAGGTGAACAGGGCGAGGTCGGTGACATAGGCGAGGAGACCCACGGTGGCGAAGCCGAGCACCTCGGCCCGCTGCGCCCGGGTCACCAATTCGCCACGGCCAGGCCGTACATCGCCAGCCAGGCCGCTCCGATCAGGGCCAGGGCCCGGTCGTGCAGGACCACGTCCTCGGGCTCGCCCGCGGTGCCGCGGTCGGCGAAGACGGCATATCGGAGGATCGCGAGGATGAAGGCGACCATCGACAGCTGCCGCCAGGGCAGCACGCTCGCGTGCGGCACACCGCCCGACTCCAGGGCCCACATGCAGTAGGCGAGGACGGCGACACCGGCCGCGAGCTGCCAGACGAAGCGGAGGTAGCCGGTGGTGTACTCGGTGAGCAACGCGCGCGTGGCGCCAGATTTTCCGGCCATCTGCAGGGCTTCGGAGTAGCGCTTGGCCGACACCATGAACAGCGCCCCGAAGCCGGTGGTGATCAGGAACCAGCGGGACAGCGGGATGCCGAGCGCGACCCCGCCGATCATCGCCCTCATCAGGAAGCCGGTGGTGACCACCACGAGGTCGACCACCAGGACGTGCTTGAGGCTCACGCAGTACGCCAGTTGTACGCCGATGTAGGCCGTCAGGAGCGCCGCGACGACGGGTGAGGTCAGCCAGGCCGCGGCGGCCGGCGCGAGGACGGCCAGGGCGCCTCCGGCGGCGTAGGCGACGGGCACGGGGACCTGTCCGGCGGCGACCGGGCGGCGGCACTTGGTGGGGTGTGCGCGGTCGGCCGCGGCGTCACGGGCGTCGTTGATCAGGTAGACGGCGGCGGCGCAGCCGGTGAACAGGACGAAGACCAGGCCGACCTGGACGAGGGCGTGCCGGGAGAAGATCTGCCCGGCGGCGGCCGGGGCGGCGGCCACGAGGGTGTTCTTCACCCACTGCTTGGGGCGGGTGGTCTTCACCAGGCCGGTCAGGACGGTGGCGGTGCGCACGCGCGCGGGTGGCTCGTGGTGGGCGCGCTGCTCCAGGAGGGCCGATTCCGTCAGGGGCGCTGTCTCAGTCATGGGCGCTCTCCCTCATCCAGCGCGCCCCGAGCCGGGCCGTGAGCGCCCCCAGCGCCGCGCCGGCGGCCACGTCCGTGGGGTAGTGGACGCCGACGACCAGGCGGGAGAGACACATGGCGGCGGCGAGCGGCGCGATCCCGTAGGTCCCCAGCGCGCCGAAGGCGACGGCGGCGGCCGCGGAGGAGGCGGCGTGGGAGCTCGGGAAGGAGTGCCGGCCCGCGGTGCTCACCAGGGGTTCGATGTGCGAGGGGCGCGCACGGCGCACGAGCCGCTTCACGCCCATGCTGGCGAGGTGTGCGCCCGCCACGAGCGCTGTGCCACGCAACCAGGAGCCGCGCCGGGTGCCGTCCACGGCGGCTCCGACGAGTCCCGTCCCGAGCCACAGGGCGCCGTGCTCGCCGGCGAGGGACAGGCCGCGTGCGGCGGAGGCGACGCGCGGAGCGGTGCCGCAGGCATGCAGTGCAGAAAGGATTCTGTGGTCCAGGTCGTGGAAGTCGTCCATGTGGACTCACTGTTCACGTCGACCGCCGCCAGCACTACGACAATATTGTGCGACATACCATTAATCACCCATTTCGGGGATGAGCGTAATGTTCCATAACCAATCGCCCATATAAGGGCGATACGGTCACCGCCATGTCCGAAGACACGGTGTCCGTCACCGGCTGGGGCCGCACCGCCCCCACCGTCGCCCGGCTGATCCGCCCGCGGAGCTACGAGGAAGCCGTGGCCGCCGTCCGGAACTGCGGGGCCCGGGGCAGCATCGCGCGGGGACTGGGGCGGGCGTACGGGGACGCCGCGCAGAACGCCGGCGGTTCCGTCATCGACATGACGGGGCTCGACCGCATCCACGCCATCGACGCCGACGGCGGCACCGTGCTGTGCGACGCGGGCGTGTCCCTGCACCGGCTGATGGAGGTGCTGCTGCCGCTCGGCTGGTTCGTGCCGGTGACGCCCGGCACCCGTCAGGTCACGGTCGGCGGGGCGATCGGCGCCGACATCCACGGCAAGAACCACCATGTCTCCGGCTCCTTCTGCCGCCATGTGCTGTCCTTCGAACTCCTGACGGCCGACGGCGAGATCCACGCGGTCGGCCGCGGCACGCCCCTGTTCGACGCGACCGCGGGCGGCATGGGCCTGACCGGGGTGATCCTCACGGCCACCATGCGGCTGCTGCCGGTCGAGACCTCGTACCTGTCGGTCGACACCGAACGCGCCACCGACCTCGACGACCTGATGGCCCGTCTGACGGCCACCGACCACCGCTACCGCTACTCGGTCGCCTGGATCGACCTGCTGGCCCGCGGCGCGGCGACCGGGCGCGCGGTGCTCACCCGCGGCGAACACGCGCCCCGGCAGGCCCTGCGCAAGGGCACACGCGCGTGGCGCCGTCCGCTGTCCTTCCGCCCCCGGCAGCTCCCGGCCGCCCCCGCGCTCGTCCCCGAGGGACTGCTCGGCCGTACGTCCGTGGGACTGTTCAACGAACTCTGGTACCGCAGGGCGCCCCGCACGCGCAGGGGTGAACTTCAACACCTCTCCGCCTTCTTCCACCCCCTGGACGGAGTGCCGCACTGGAACCGGATCTACGGCCGCGGCGGCTTCGTCCAGTACCAGTTCGTCGTCGGGTACGGCCAGGAGGAGGCCCTGCGCCGGATCGTCCGCCGTATCTCCGAGCGCCGCTGCCCCTCCTTCCTGGCCGTCCTCAAGCGCTTCGGGGACGCCGACCCCGGCTGGCTCTCCTTCCCGGTGCCCGGCTGGACCCTCGCCCTGGACATCCCGTCCGCGCTGCCCGGCCTCGGCGCGTTCCTCGACGAACTCGACGAGGAGGTCGCCGCGGCCGGCGGGCGCGTCTATCTCGCCAAGGACTCCCGGCTGCGCCCGGACGTGCTCGCCGCGATGTACCCCCGGCTCGCCGACTTCCGGGCCCTGCGCACGGAACTGGACCCACGCGGGCTCTTCGTCTCGGACCTGGCCCGACGCCTCGGCCTCTGAGTCCGACTCCAGCCGTTCCGCCCCCCAACCCGCCCCAAGGAGCTGTCGTGAAGGACGCCTTCGGCATTCCCCAGTCCGTGCTCGTCCTCGGCGGCACGTCAGAGATCGCGCTGGCGACCGTGCGCAGGCTCGTCGCGCGCCGCACCCGCACGGTGTGGCTGGCGGGCCGCCCCTCTCCCACCCTTGAGGAGGCCGCCGAGGGCCTGCGCTCCCAGGGGGCGGACGTCCGCACCGTCGCCTTCGACGCGCTCGACCCCGGGTCCCACGAGAGTGTGCTCGGCAAGGTCTTCGCCGAGGGCGACATCGACATGGTGCTGCTCGCCTTCGGCATCCTCGGCGACCAGGCGCGCGACGAGCGGGAGCCGATGAACGCCGTGCGCGTCGCCCAGACCAACTACACGGGCGCGGTGTCGGCGGGCCTGGTGTGCGCGCGGGCCCTCCAGTCCCAGGGGCACGGCTCCTTGGTGGTGCTGTCCTCGGTCGCCGGTGAGCGCGCCCGCCGCTCGAACTTCATCTACGGCTCCAGCAAGGCCGGCCTCGACGCCTTCACCCAGGGTCTCGGCGACGCGCTGCACGGCACCGGCGTCCACGTCATGGTCGTACGCCCCGGCTTCGTACGCTCCAGGATGACGGCCGGTCTCGAAGAGGCACCGCTGTCCACCACACCGGAGGAGGTCGCCACGGCCATCGAGCTGGGCCTGCGACGACGCACGGAGACGGTGTGGGTACCGGGAATGCTCCGCCTGATCATGTCGGCCCTACGCCACGCACCACGCGCGGTGTTCCGCCGCCTGCCGATCTAGCAGAGCCCGCTACGAGCACCCCAAAGGGGCGCGGGGAACTGCGCGACCAGCCACGAGGGCGCCGCAGAAAACCGAGTCCGGGCGCCCAGGACGCCGCACCCGATCAGCTCGGCCCGCGGCACGCGCCCCAAAGGGGCGCGGGGAACTGCGCGAAAAGCCACAACGGCGCCGCAGACAACCGACGACCCACCCCGCCGCCACCAGCCAGGCGCCCGCCGCCCGAATCCCGGGCGCCCAGGACGCCGCGCCGATCATCCCCGCCACGAAACGCGCCCCCAAAGGGGCGCGGGGAACTGCGCGAAAAGCCACGACGGCGCCACAGCCAACCGACGGCCCACTCCCGCAGATCCGCGGAGCCTCAACGGCTGGCGATCGTGCCGCGTTCCGCGTCCGCGTGGCCCCCCTGCGGGGGTACCACCGAGCCGCCGAAGGTGAACTCCCGGAGCTTGCGCCACACGCCGTCGGGGCCCTGTTCGTAGAGCGCGAAGCCCGTGCAGGGCCACTCGGCGTCGTAGTCGGCGAGTTCCTCGAAGGCGCGGTCCATCGCCGCGTCGTCGATGCCGTGCGCCACCGTGACGTGCGGGTGGTACGGGAACTGCAGCTCGCGCGCCACGGGACCGGAGGCGTCCCGGACCCGCTTCTGCAGCCGGGCGCAGGCCTCCGCGCCCTGGACGACCTTCACGTACACCACCGGCGACAGCGGCCGGAACGTGCCGGTGCCGGACAGCCGCATCGGGAAGGGGCGGCCGGCCGCGGCGACCTCGGTCAGATACGCCTCGACGGCCGACAGCCGGGTCGCGTCGAGCTCCGTCGGCGGCAGCAGGGTGACATGGGTGGGGATGCCGTGAGCCGCGGGGTCGCCGAAGCCCGCGCGCCGCTCCTGGAGCAGGCTGCCGTCAGGCTCCGGGACCGCGATCGACACGCCGATCGTTACGGTCCCCACGTCGTCTCCTGTCGTCGTGTCCGGTGCGCTGCCGGATGCGCTGTCGAGTGAGGTGTCTGGTTCGTACTCAGCCGTCCGGCTATCGACTGTAAGGCCACGGCTGTGCTGTGGGCAGGCGCAGCCGGAGTGATGTACAGCGCTCTGCCCGACGCACGTACGTGCGGTCGTACGCCTCAGTGCTTGGCCGGCAGGAAGCCCACGCGGTCGTACGCCTGGGAGAGGGTCTCCGCGGCGACGGCCCGCGCCTTCTCCGCGCCCTTGGCCAGGATCGAGTCGAGCGTCTCGGGGTCGTCCAGATACTGCTGGGTGCGCTCCCGGAACGGGGTCACGAACTCGACCATCACCTCGGCGAGGTCGGTCTTGAGCGCACCGTAGCCCTTGCCCTCGTACTTCTGTTCAAGTTCGGCGACACCCGCGCCCGTGAGCGTCGAATAGATCGTGAGCAGATTGCTCACGCCCGGCTTGTTCTCGGCGTCGAAGCGGACCACGGTGTCCGTGTCGGTGACGGCGCTCTTGACCTTCTTCGCGGTGATCTTCGGGTCGTCCAGGAGGTTGATGAGGCCCTTCGGCGTGGACGCCGACTTGCTCATCTTGATCGACGGGTCCTGGAGGTCGTAGATCTTCGCCGTCTCCCTGAGGATGTACGGCTTCGGGACGGTGAAGGTCTGGCCGAAGCGGCCGTTGAAGCGCTCGGCGAGGTCGCGGGTGAGCTCGACGTGCTGGCGCTGGTCCTCGCCGACCGGGACCTCGTTGGCCTGGTACAGCAGGATGTCCGCGACCTGGAGGACCGGGTAGGTGAACAGGCCGACGGAGGCGCGGTCGGCGCCCTGCCTGGCGGCCTTGTCCTTGAACTGGGTCATGCGGGAGGCCTCGCCGAAGCCGGTGAGGCAGTTCATGACCCAGGCGAGCTGGGCGTGCTCGGGCACATGGCTCTGGACGAAGAGCGTGCAGCGGTCCGGGTCGAGGCCGGCCGCGAGGAGCTGGGCGGCGGCCAGCCGGGTGTTGGCGCGCAGCTCCGCGGGGTCCTGCGGGACCGTGATCGCGTGCAGGTCGACGACCATGTAGAACGCGTCGTGGGTCTCCTGCAGGGCCACCCACTGGCGGACGGCACCGAGGTAGTTGCCGAGGTGGAACGATCCGGCCGTGGGCTGGATTCCGGAGAGCACGCGGGGACTGTCAGAGGCCATGCTCATCATTCTCTCAGAGCGCGGCCGCCACCCGGAACGGGTCCCGGGCAGCCGCGGGGGCCGCCCGGGGTGCCCGGGGTCAGCCGAGGTCGATCTCGGGGTACAGCGGGAAGCCCGCCACGAGGTCCGTCGCCCGCTGGGCGATCTCCTCCGCGGTCTTCGCGTCCAGGACGTGGGCCGCCTTGGACGGGGCGCCCGACTTGGTGGTGCCCGGCTCCGTCGTCGTCAGGACCCGGTCGATCAGGCCGGCCACCTCGTCCATCTCGGCCGTGCCCAGGCCGCGCGTGGTCAGCGCCGGGGTGCCGATGCGGATGCCCGAGGTGTACCAGGCGCCGTTGGGGTCGGCCGGGATCGCGTTGCGGTTGGTGACGATGCCGGACTCCAGGAGCGCGGCCTCGGCCTGGCGGCCGGTGAGGCCGTAGGAGGTGGCCACGTCGATCAGGTTGAGGTGGTTGTCCGTGCCGCCGGTCACCAGGGTCGCGCCCCGGCGCATCAGGCCCTCGGCCAGCGCCCGGGAGTTGTCGACGATGCGCTGGGCGTAGTCCTGGAACGCGGGCTGCCGGGCCTCGGCGAAGGCGACGGCCTTGGCGGCCATGACGTGCGGGAGCGGGCCGCCGAGGACCATCGGGCAGCCGCGGTCGACCTGGTCCTTGAGGGAGTCGTCGCACAGGACCATGCCGCCGCGCGGGCCGCGCAGGGACTTGTGGGTGGTCGTGGTCACGATCTGGGCGTGCGGGACCGGGTCGAAGTCGCCGGTCAGGACCTTGCCCGCGACCAGGCCCGCGAAGTGGGCCATGTCGACCATGAGGGTCGCGCCGACCTCGTCGGCGATCTCACGCATGATCCGGAAGTTCACCAGGCGGGGGTAGGCCGAGTAGCCCGCCACGATGATCAGGGGCTTGAACTCACGGGCCGACGCGCGCAGCGCCTCGTAGTCGATCAGGCCCGTGGCCGGGTCGGTGCCGTAGGAGCGCTGGTCGAACATCTTGCCGGAGATGTTCGGGCGGAAGCCGTGGGTGAGGTGGCCGCCGGCGTCCAGGGACATACCGAGCATGCGCTGGTTGCCGAAGGCCTGGCGCAGCTCGGCCCAGTCGGCCTCGGAGAGCTCGTTGACCTGGCGGACGCCGGCCTTCTCCAGGGCGGGGGCCTCGACGCGCTGGGCGAGGACGGCCCAGAAGGCGACGAGGTTGGCGTCGATGCCGGAGTGCGGCTGGACGTAGGCGTGGCGGGCGCCGAACAGCTCCTTGGCGTGCTCGGCAGCGAGGGACTCGACGGTGTCGACATTGCGGCAGCCGGCGTAGAAGCGGCGGCCGACGGTGCCCTCGGCGTACTTGTCGCTGAACCAGTTGCCCATGGCGAGCAGGGTGGCCGGGGAGGCGTAGTTCTCGGAGGCGATCAGCTTGAGCATCTCGCGCTGGTCGGCGACCTCCTGCCCGATGGCGTCGGCGACGCGCGGCTCGACGGCGCGGATCACGTCGAGGGCGGCTCGGAAGGCCTTCGACTCGGTGGAGAGAGACGCGGGGCTGGCGGAATTCTCGGGCATCGGGACCTCCGGACGTGACATTCGGCGTACTCGGCTCGGCCCAGGCGCACGGCACTGTTTCCCTCTCGGGCCGCTCCCCGATGGTCCGTCCCATCCCAGCGCGCCAGTTACGGCCCGCTGGTCAGCCTACCGGGCGCGTCGGATTCGGCAGGTCCCACGTCCACCATGCGAGCGAGGATAAGAAAGGGACGAACCCGACTCTCTGGCCCTCTGGAGATCCCGTGAACGCTACGGAGACGCTCATCGCCGCCGCGGACGCCCACAGTGCGCACAACTACCACCCGCTGCCGGTGGTCGTGGCCACCGCGGACGGCGCCTGGATGACGGATGTCGAGGGGAGGCGGTATCTCGATCTGCTGGCCGGGTACTCGGCGCTGAACTTCGGGCACGGGCACCCGCGGCTGGTGGCGGCGGCCAAGGCGCAGCTGGAGCGGGTGACGCTGACGTCCCGGGCGTTCCACCACGACCGGTTCGCCGCGTTCTGCACCGAGCTGGCCCAACTGTGTGGCATGGACATGGTGCTGCCGATGAACACGGGCGTGGAAGCCGTGGAGACCGCGGTGAAGACGGCCCGGAAGTGGGGCTACCGGGTCAAGGGGGTGCCCGCGGAGATGGCGAAGATCGTGGTCGCGGGCGGCAACTTCCACGGCCGTACGACGACCGTGATCAGCTTCTCCACGGACCCGGAGGCACGGGCGGACTTCGGGCCGTATACGCCGGGCTTCGAGATCGTGCCGTACGGCGACCTGACCGCGATGCGGGAGGCGCTCACCGAGAACACGGCCGCGGTGCTGCTGGAGCCGATCCAGGGCGAGACGGGGGTGATCGTGCCGCCGGAGGGCTATCTGCCGGCGGTGCGGGAGCTGACACGGGAACGGAACGTGCTGTTCATCGCGGACGAGATCCAGTCGGGCCTCGGCCGGACCGGGCGGACCTTCGCCTGCGAGCACGAGGGCGTCGTACCGGACATGTACGTGCTCGGGAAGGCGCTGGGCGGCGGGATCCTGCCGGTGTCGGCGGTGGTGTCGAGCGCGGAGGTGCTGGGGGTGTTCCGGCCGGGCGAGCACGGGTCCACGTTCGGCGGGAATCCGCTGGCCTGTGCGGTGGCGCTGGAGGTGATCGCGATGCTGCGGACCGGCGAGTACCAGGCGCGGTCCGCGGAGCTCGGCGCGCATCTGCACCGCGAGCTGGGCGCGCTGCCCGGCACCGGCACGGTCACCCAGGTACGGGGGCGCGGGCTGTGGGCCGGGGTCGACATCGCCCGGCGGGTGGGGACGGGACGACAGGTGTCGGAGCAGCTCATGGACCGGGGTGTCCTGGTGAAGGACACCCACGGCTCGACGATCCGGATCGCCCCACCGCTGGTGATCAGCAAGGAGGACCTGGACTGGGGCCTGGACCAGCTCCGCGGCGTGCTGGGTGTCTAGTAGGGCCTGTCCGGCGGATCAAGTCGCAGGAAAGCAGCTGCGCCGAATCAGCCCAGGTGAGCGGGGTCATGGGGGTGCCCCCTGGTCGAGCGAAGCCGAGAGCTTGGGGGAGCGTCCAGCTGCAAGGCGGAGGAGGGCGTCGACGCGATGGGGGTCCCCCCTGCTCGAGCGCAGTCGTAGAACTTGGGGGAGTCGGCAACCGACGACAACGCCTGGGGGTCCCCCTGCTCGAAGAGCTTGGGTGAGGGCGTGCCAGGCCCCGCGTCTGCGGCATGATCCGCCGGACAGGCCCAGGCGCTGTTCAGGCGTCCTGGAGGATCACATGGGGCAGGAAGCGGGCGTACTCGTCCGTGATCAGGCCCGAGGACTCGCGGATGCCCAGCCCGGCCGACTCGTCCTCGACGACCCAGGCGCCGAGGACGACGTGGTTGCCGTCGAAGGCGGGGAGCGGGGCCAGCTGCTGGTAGCAGCAGGGCTCCTCGCGCGGGACGGGCTCCGTGCCGGGCCGGTGGACGGTCACGCCGGCGCCCTCCCGGCCCAGGAGGGGTTTGGCGACGTAGCCGGTGGTCGCGGCGAGCTCGCGCGGGCCGTCGAGGTAGGAGGGCAGGAGGTTGGGGTGGCCGGGGTACAGCTCCCAGAGGATCGCCAGGAGGGCCTTGTTGCTCAGCAGCATCTTCCAGGCGGGCTCGATCCACAGGGTGCTGCCGGTGCCGCCGCCGTTGTCGAGGGTGTCGAGGACATGGCCGGCGAAGGCATCGGTGGTGAGCCACTCCCAGGGGTAGAGCTTGAAGCAGCTGCGGATGAAGCGGAGCCGGTTGTCGACGAAGCGGCCGGAGAGCGGGTCCCAGCCGATCTCCTCCATGGAGATCCAGTCGGTGTCCAGGCCGGCCTGCTGCGCGGTCTCCTTCAGATAGGCGACGGTCATCAGGTCCTCGCCCAGCTCGTCGTCGGAGGAGTGCGCGAAGTACAGGGGGCTGCCGGGCGGGAGGAGCGCGGCCTGCTTCTTCCAGGCGGCGACGAGGCGTTCGTGGAGGGAGTTCCACTGGTCGGCGCCGGGGAAGCGGTCCTCCATCCAGAACCACTGGGGTGAGGCGGCCTCCACCAGGGAGGTGGGGGTGTCCGCGTTGTACTCCAGGAGCTTTGCCGGGCCCGTGCCGTCGTAGCGGAGGTCGAAGCGGCCGTAGACGGAGGGGAGTTCGGCGCGCCGCCGCCAGGCCTCGGTGACCGCCCGCGCGATACGCGGGTCGGTGATGCCGAGGTCGGCGAGGCGGTCCTTCGCCACGATGTGCTCGGCGGCCACCAGGCACATGCGGTGCAGTTCCTCGACGGTCTCCTCCAGCGCCTCGACCTCGTCGAGCGTGAAGGCGTAGTACGCGCTCTCGTCCCAGTACGGGCGCAGCGAGCCGTCGGGGTGGCGGGTGAGCGGGTAGATCAGCCCCTGTTCCTCGACGGTCCGCTGCCAGCCGGGGCGCGGTTCGATCGTGCGGCGTTCCATCTCGCGTGTCCCGTTCAGCCGCCGGAGCTGCCCTTGCCGCTGCCGAAGCCGCCGCGGTGGACCCCGCTGTGGTGGCTGTCGTCGTCCGTGGAGCCGCCACCCGAGCCCTTGCTCGGCCTGGTGAAGGAGCCGCCGTCGACCCAGCCGTTCTTCTTCTTGCCGCCGTAGTACCAGGCGCCGTTGACGGAGACCTTGGTGACCTTGGTGGACTTGCAGTTCTTGTCGGCGACGACCTTGTAGCCCTTGGCGAGCTGGTAGCTGTCGCGGTCGACGCAGCGCTTGTCCGGTTCGGACGAGCAGGCGGTGAGGGCCGCCGCGAGGAGACCCATGCCGCCGAGGACGACGGTTCCTGAGCGCAGTTGCCTGCGTGTGCTGGCCATGTTCGTGTGTCCCCCGTCGGCTGATTTCTTGTCGCTCGTCGGCTGATTTCTTGTCGCTGTCCCGTCAGCTTAAAGATCGGTAAGAGCGCCACCCCAGGGACCCCCGGGTTTTTCCGCTCCCCTACAGTCGCTTTGTGCTCTTTGGAATGCTGTGCGCCCTTGGCGCGGCGGTCTGCTTCGGTACGGCGACGGTGTTGCAGGCGATGGCCGCGCGAGAGGCCGCCGACGCAGGTGGGGGCGGGGACGCGGCGCTGCTGCTCCGGGCGCTGCGGCAGTGGCGGTATCTGGCCGGGCTCGCGCTGGACGGGCTCGGCTTCCTGCTGCAGATCGCGGCGCTGCGGTCGATCCCCATCTACGCGGTGGGCGCGGCCCTCGCGTCCAGCCTCGCGGTGACGGCGGTGGTCGCGGCGCGGCTGCTGCGGGTGCGGCTGAGCGGGGTGGAGTGGGGCGCGGTCGCGGTGGTGTGCGCCGGGCTGGCGATGCTGGGGCTGGCGTCCGGAACCGAGGGGGACCGGTCCGGCTCGGCGGCGCTGAAGTACGCGATGCTCGGGACGGCGGTGGGGGTGCTGCTGCTCGGGACGGTCGGCGGGCGGCTGCCGGGGCGCGGGCGGGCGTTGTTGCTGGGGCTGGGGGCCGGGTTCGGGTTCGGGGTGGTGGAGGTGTCGGTGCGGCTGATCGACTCGCTGAAGCCGTACGACCTGCTCACCAACCCCGCGACCTATGCCCTGCTCCTCGGCGGCGGCGCCGCGTTCCTGCTGCTGACGTCGGCCCTGCAGCGCGGTTCGCCGACGACGGCCACCGCCGGGATAGTGATCGGGGAGACGATCGGCCCGGCCGCGGTGGGGGTGGTGTGGCTCGGGGACCGTACGCGGGAGGGGCTGACCTGGCTGGCGGTGCTGGGCTTCGTGGTGGCGGTGGCGGGAGCGCTGCTGCTGGCGCGCTTCGGCGAGGCCCCGACGGCGGACACCGCCCCGGTCACCGAGCCGACCCGGCCGCGCTCCTGACTCCCTGACGCATCACGGACAACCTGACGCATCACGGCAGCACCCGGCACAACGCCTCCAGCGCCCCCGCCCACGCATGGTCCGACGGTGTCCCGTAGCCGACGACCAGGGCGTCCAGTGGCTCCGTCGTGGCCTGGGCGTGGCGGTAGAAGGCGAGGCCGTGCAGGGCGAGGCCCTGCCAGGCGGCCGCCTGCACGACCGACGGCTCGGTGCCGGGCGGCAGGCGCAGCACGGCGTGCAGACCGGCCGCGATACCGGTGACCCGGACCTCGGGCGCGCGGGCGGCGATGGCCGCGACGAGGGCGTCCCGGCGGCGCCGGTAGCGCAGCCGGGCGGAGCGCACATGACGGTCGTACGCCCCGGAGCCGATGAACTCCGCCAGGGTCAGCTGGTCCAGCACCCCGCAGGTGTCGGCCAGGCCCTTGACCGCCACGCACTCCTCCATGAGGGACGGCGGCAGCACCATCCAGGCCAGCCGCAGGCCGGGGGCGAGGGACTTGCTGGCGGTGCCCAGGTACACCACGTGGTCCGGGTCCAGGCCCTGGAGCGCGCCGACCGGCTGGCGGTCGTAGCGGAACTCGCCGTCGTAGTCGTCCTCCAGGACCAGCCCCCCGGTGCGCCGCGCCCAGTCCACGACGGCCGCCCGCCGGTCGGCGCGCAGGGGTGTGCCCATCGGGAACTGGTGGGCGGGGGTGAGCAGCACCGCCGCGGCGTCCGGCAGGGCGCGGGTGTCCGTGGCGCGTGCGTCGTAGGGCAGGGGCCTGGTGGTCAGTCCGGCGGCCGCGAGCAGGTCCCAGTGGACGAAGAGGCCGTACGACTCGACCGCCACCGTGTGTGCGCCGCGCGCCCGCAGCACCGTGCCGAGGATCCTCAGCCCGTGGGAGAAACCCCCGCACACCAGGATGCCGTCGGGAGCGGCGCGCACGCCCCGGGCGCGGGAGAGGTAGCCGGCCAGGGCGGTGCGCAGTTCGGGGCGGCCGCGCGGGTCGCCGTAGCCGAGGGCGTCGGAGGGGGCGGCGGTGAGGGCGCGGCGGGCCGCCCTGAGCCACTCGGTGCGGGGGAAGGAGGCGAGGTCGGGGGTACCGGGGACCAGATTGTGGGTGGGCCGGCCGGGGGCGCGGGGCCGCGGAGCCGTATCGCTGGGCGGTACGACGGCCCGCTCGGCGACCCGGGTCCCCGATCCCTGCCGTGCGGTGAGCCAGCCCTCCGCGACCAGGTCGCCGTATGCCTCGGCGACGGTGTTCCGGGCGATGCCGAGGTCGGCCGCGAGGGTCCGGGAGGAGGGCAGCCGGGTGCCCGGGGCGAGCCGTCCGCCGCGCACGGCGTCCCGCAGTGCGTCGGTCAGCCCACGGCGAAGCCCACCCGCGCCGGAGGGCTCCAGATGCAGATCAACCCCGAAAGTGGCCCAAGGTCTCCCCATGGAAATGGACCATACCCCTGGGCCGCCTGCTCCATAGAGTCGAAGGCATGACCAACGAACCGACTGACACCCAGTACGCCGCGGAGATCGCCCCCCGCCTGCAGTGGGCCGAGCACGCCCCGGGCGTGTACAAGGCGATGATCCACCTGGAGACCGCCGTCCGCCGGGGCCTGGACGACCCCAAGCTGTACGAGTTGGTGAAGATCCGCGCCTCGCAGCTCAACCACTGCGCGTTCTGCCTCGACATGCACACCAAGGACGCGCTGGCGGCCGGCGAGAGCGTCGAGCGGATCGTGCAGCTGAGCGCGTGGGAGGAGTCGCGGCACTTCTACACGGAACGCGAGCTGGCCGCGATCGAACTGACCGAGGCGATCACGGTCCTCACCGACGGCTTCGTCCCGGACGAGGTGTACGACCACGCCGCCAAGCACTTCGACGACGCGGAGCTGTCCCACCTGATCGCCGCGATCATGATGATCAACGCCTGGAACCGCTTCGGCGTGAGCACCCGGATGACACCGGGGCACTATCAGCCGGGGCAGCAGGGCTGAGGCATCGGCCTGGAAGGTGCTGAGCAAGACCGGTAATTGCCCAGGGCCGCCCTCGGCCAGAAAAGCCGCCTTGAACGCGCCGAGAGACGCCGGTCCGCGGTGCGGAAGTTGACGCGCGGCAGGCCGAGTTCGGCGGGATTTCCGGCGAGCGTCGCCGTCTCCGGCTCCGCGTAGTGGTCGCCGGCATCCAGACCGACCGGGCACCAGGCCGAGACGCACACGGTGCGGTCGATCAGGTCCGGCCTCGCGTTGGCCGCGGCGGTCGAATGATGCCGCCGCGGCTGTGCGCGACGAGGATGACCCGACTCGACTGTCAATTGGGGACTTTACGTGTGCATGACGTGCGCATAAGGTGTCTGCGCATGACCGGGCTTGACCTGCCCGCGTCCGTGCACATGTATCAGCGACCGGGGGAACACCGTCGCTCACGGGGAAAGTTCGCTTCGTCATGCCGCCGTACCCGTTCGTACGGCTTCTGGGCTGCTCCCGGCACGCATCCCCCTTGACGAAGACAAGGATGCCTCTTTGCGTTCCACACCATGGTCCCGCCTGGCCAGATCACGCAGTTCAGGTTTTGTGACCACCTCCGCCGTGGCGTTGGCAGTGCTGGCCGGGCTGGCGGTCCAGCCCGGTGCGTCGCCGTTGCGGGCCGAGTCGGCGAGTGATTCCTATCCCTGGTACGAGGACACGGCTGCCGAGCAGTTGCGGCAGGACCAGTGCCTGATGGCCGACGTGCTGCGGCTCGGCGGCACGTCGATGGCAGCGACCGCGCAGGACGGCCTCAACCAGACGCCGGAGAAGCTGCATGTCGCGGCCGACCGGAAGAACTGGGAGAAGACACCGCTGGCCGTCGCCTACAAGGCGGACAAGGACGCGGCGAGCAAGGAGGGCGCGGCGCTGTCCGCGCTCCAGGAGTCCTGGAAGAAGCCGCTGGACGGTCTGGAGACGCCGGGCGGGTTCACCGTGACCGGGTTCCACTGGCCGCCGGGCACCGGCAACGACGGCCAGCAGACGTTCTACGGGCAGACCGGTCTGACCTCGTGGATCTCGGACCGGTACTGGAAGACGGACTCCGACTTCTACGACGACGAGACGCCCGCGGCCGACGAGAAGACACTCTCCGCCGTCGATCAGGTGGGCGGCCCGTTGTACGGGCAGGACCCGAGTCCGACGGGCAAGACGCAGCAGGAGTGGAACCAGGCGCTGGCCGAGCACGCCGCGTTCGAGTGGATGCACGGCCGCCCCAGTGCGAACCCGGGTGCGGACGACGCGCGGATCTTCCTGGCCTCGGGCGGCTTCCCGCGCACCGCACCGCAGCCGGGCACGCCGGAGTACCGGATCGCGGTGGAGGACGTGAAGTCCCGCTTCGCCGCGTGCGGCTGGCGTGACCCGCTGGATCCGAACGGTGTGCTGGACGACATCACCTCCACCGCGGCCGGCGAGTGGCAGCAGGAGATCGCCTCCCAGGCCACCCAGCGCAACCAGATCCTCGACGCCAACAAGTCAGCGGTCGACGCGCTGACCAAGGGCACCAAGGCCCTGGGCGAGATGCTCGGGCACTCATGGATCGCCGACCACGCCACCCGCTGGCAGGACTACTGGTCCGCGGGCGGTATCGGTTACATCGGCGACGCCCCGCTGACCATCGAGATCCCCGGCGCCAAGGGCAAGTGCCTGGACGTGGAGGGCGGCGGCACGGCCAACGGCACCGCGGTCCAGGTCTACACGTGCAACGGCGGCTCCGCGCAGGAGTGGCAGTTGCGGGGGTCCTACGACGGCGGCTACGCCCTGGCGAACACCAAGTCGCAGAAGTGCCTGGACGTGGCCGGCGGCAAGAACGCCGACGGTACGAAGATCCAGATCTCGAGCTGCAACGGCAGCAAGGCGCAGCAGTGGGACTTCGATGTACGGGCGGCGGGCGTGTTCCGCAACGCCGCGACGGACAAGTGCCTGAACCTGCCCTCGTTCGACAACAGCAAGAACTCCTCGCTGCTGACCTGCAACAGCTCGGCCTCGCAGAAGCTGCGCGTGGTGCCCAAGGGGCACACCGGCGATGACAAGCTCGGCTATCCGACCACGGCGCAGTTCACCAAGGCGAAGAACGCGGTGAGCTCGGCGCAGGCCGGGTCGAAGAGCCAGCTGGCCGTGATCAAGGCGCAGTTGGCCGCCGCGCAGAAGGCCGCGACCAGTTCGGACACCGCGCTGCAGACCGCCTACGACACCGCGGACGCCAACGGTGCGCCGCGGGGCCGGGGTCTGCTGGTGGGCCAGCAGAAGGCGCAGGTGACCAAGGGTGCGGTCGCGGCTCTGACGGCGCTGGTGAAGGCCGGCGAGACCGCCGATGCCGCGACCCGCGCCTCCGCCGGTGACAGCGCGACCATCGCGCAACGTGCGCTGGCGCAGGCGGCGCAGGCCAAGGCCGAGTTCCGCAAGGAGGCCGCGAAGACGGCCGAATGGCAGGCCAAGTCCGCGGCGGATGCGGCCAAGGTGCACCGCGACAACGCCAAGAAGGACAAGGAGACCGCGGAGGCCAAGCTCGCCGTCGCGCTCAAGGCCGAAGGTGACGCGAAGGCGGCCGCCGCCGACGCGCACGCCAAGCGGCTCACCGCCGAGGCCGAGGAGAAGACGGCCAAGGCCGAGAAGGAGACGGCCGCCGCCAAGCAGGCCGAGGCCGCCGAGCACAGGAAGAACGCCGAGGCCGAGGCGACCAAGGCCAGTGACGCCAAGGACCGGGCCGAGGCCGCCGAGAAGACCGCGCAGGGCAAGCGGGACGACGCGGTCAAGGCCAGGGACCACGCCAAGGCCATGCGCGACGACGCCTGGGACGCGCGGCAGGAGGCCAACGCCAAGCGAGCGAAGGCCGACGCCAAGGACGCCTACGCCGACAAGCTCAGCTCCGGTTCGGCGGCAGAGGACGCCCGCGCGGCCGCGAACGAGGCGGACAAGGCCGCCGACGACGCGGAGACCGCGGCGGACAAGGCCGGTTCCGAGGCCAATGCCGCCACCGAGGCCGCGGCCGCGGCGGACGCCGCCGCCACCCGCGCCGAGGCGGCCGCCAAGCGCGCCCGCGCCGCCTCCGACGCCGCCCAGGCCGACAAGCTCAAGGCCGACGCCGCGGTGAAGACCTCGACGGCCGCGGTCGCCGACGCCATCAAGGCGTCCAAGGACGCCGCCGCCGAGGCCCAGACCGCGGTCAAGCTCGCCGACGAGGCCGAACAGCACGCCAAGGACGCCAGGACCCAGGCCGACGCCGCCAACGCGGAAGCCGTGAAGGCCATCGCCGCGGCGGCCAAGGCCGCCGGCTACGCCCATGTCACCGCCCAGGCCGCCGTCGACGCCGCCAAGGCCGCCGAACAGGTCGCCGCCCCCGCCAACGACGCCGTCCAGCTCGGCTCTCCCTACGTCGACACCGACTCCGCCGCCGGCCTGGTCGTCCTGACCGGACAGGCGTCGAAGTCGATCGCCGAGCAGCAGCAGGCCGTCGCCGACGCGCACGCCAAGAACGCCAACGCCGAGGCCCAGGCCGCCAAGAACCTCGCCGACCAGGCCAAGGGCGACGCCAAGGAGGCCTACCAGCACGCGGCCAACGCCGCCCAGTACGCGGCCGACGCCCGCACCTACTCCAAGGACGCCCTCGGTTACGCGGCCGACGCCGCCACCGCCGCTTCCAAGGCGGCCGACTCACTCGCCCGCACCATCGACTACGACAAGCAGGCAGCCGCCGACGCCGCGGCCGCCGACAAGGCCGCCGGCAACGCCGAGGGCTACGCCAAGGACGCCCGCGACTCCGCCGACCAGGCCGAACTCGACGCCTCGGCCGCCCGCGCCGCGGCCTCCCAGGCCGAACAGGACGCCAAGGACGCCCGCGCCGCCGCCACCCGCGCCGACACCGCCGCCACCGAAGCCGAACAAGCGGCCAAGGACGCCGACAAGTACTCCACGGAGGCCCAGCAGGCCGCCACGGAAGCGGAGGCGGCTCAGGCGAGCAAGAACGTCAAGAACGGCTCGGGGACCGGTGTCGGCGGGGTCTTCTCCGTCATCGACGAGATCAGGCAGCGCGGGGAGCCCGAGCAACTCCCCAACGAGTGCCACGACCTCATCGTCTGCGACAAGATCGTGTACGTCGCGCACTTCGACGCGGTGGTCAGCTTCTACCTGTGCGCAAACCCCGACGTGCCCGCCACCCCGGCCGGCTGCCCGGTGGACGACACGTACTTCCTGAAGACGGTCACCATCAAGGACCAGACCAAGACGGTCAAGATCTCCACCTGGGACGCCACCGTCGACGTCTGGAAGGGCATCGCCAAGTCGATCAAGGGTGATTTCACCGGCTGTTACCACAAGGTCTTCGGCGGCGGCGAGGGCAGCGCGAGCGACTGCTTCTGGGCCGCGACCTGGCTCCCGCTCGGCGGGCCCATCGGCAAGGTCGCCGATGCGATCCGCGCCGTGGACGCCGCCATGCGCACCGGCATCGGCGTCGCCGACGCGATGAAGGCCCTGCGTGCTCTGGACATCGACGCGGAGGCGTTGGCGAGCATCGAGCGGTCGGTGAACGCCTACGAAGAATCCCGCATGGCATGCCGGCCCAACAGCTTCCCCGGCGCCACGCACGTGTTGATGGCCGATGGCACGACCAAGGCGATCAAGGACGTCAGGACCGGTGACGCGGTCCTCGCCACCGATCCCGGAAGCGGCCGGACCGCGGGGCGAGCTGTCACCGACACGATCTACACGCCGGACGACACCGACTTCGCCGACATCACGATCGACGCCGGCCGGTCACGGATCACCGCCACGCAGCACCACCCTTTCTGGTCGCCCAGCGCCCACCGCTGGATCGACGCCGGTGATCTCAGGCCCGGCCAGACGCTGCGCACCAGCAGCGGCGAGACCGTCACCGTCGTGGGCGTCCACCGCTACCAGCGGCTGCACTCCGCCTACAACCTGAGCGTCGCCGAGATCCACACCTACTACGTGCTGGCGGGGACCACGCCGGTGCTGGTGCACAACACGTTCTGCCCGATCGGCTTCGCCGACCTGGGGGGCGGCAGGCTCCAATCGCCCGGCGGGCTGATCTACGGTCTCGACCGGAGGTTCGGCAACAAGATCGACCATGTGCTCGCCCACACGGTGCCCGATGCCTCCAGAGCGACCCACACGGTGTTCATCGAGAAGGACCCCGGCAAGGTCCTCGCCCTGGTGGACGAGGCGTGGGCCATGCAGAGCAAGGCGATAAAGGATCCCGCGGATGCCTTCAGGTTCGTCTTCCCCATGGGAAGAGCAATCGGGACCAGGGGCGAGAAGTATCTGCAGATCGCGGTCAATCCGCAGACCAAGGAGATTCTGAGCGCCTATCCGGTGGCTGCGCCGTAGCGGTCCGCGCCACGTCGTAGAAGAAGCGGAAGAACGGGACCGGGCCGGCGCCGTACGCGCCGGCCCGGTCCCGACTCGACGAGCATGAGGCAACGTGAGGCAAAGTGATTCCACCATGCACAGCGACATGACTCAGCGGATCAGAGAACTGCTGGACAGTGACTTCCCGGCCGCGTCCGCACTGGGCGAGGAGATCCATCATCGGGTTTCGTCCGGAGACTTCGAGTGGGCGAGGCTGCTCGGCGCGGAGCTCGCCCGGCGGGCCGCCCGCGAAGGCGAGGATGCGTCCGAACACGCCTTCCTGCTCGACCGGTTGCAGACGGCCCTTGCCACCACGGCGGGACAGCAGAGCCTGCGCGCTCTGCTGTGTCTGCCCAGCAGCCTGCGGGCCGGAACGTCGGCACGGACCAGGGCCGAGCGGCGCCTGGCCCACCTGGTGGCCCTCGGGCATCGGCCTGCGGACATCGTGCCGGTCGTCTACGGCGAGCGGCTCGGCACCGCAGCGTCGGACGAGTTCAGGGCCTGCCTGCTGCACGAGCTGGTACTCGTAGGTGTCGCAGTCCTCCAGTACCCGCTTCTGCGGTCCTTCGGCGAAGCGCTCGTGGCCGAGGGGCATCCGCTCGCGCCCCTGCCGCTCCGCCTGCTGCCGGCGGAGCGTGCGCTGCTCAGGCCGACGCACGCTCCGCACGACTGGACGTGGGCCCTGCCCCCGGCAGCGGTGGAGCGGCACAGCGACCAACCCGAACTCCGTGTCTCCCCGGAGATGCGCCGGCGCACTGCCGCGGTCGATCCGGCGGACATCACCGTTCCGGAGGTTGCCGAGGCCATGAGCGCCGCGGTGCGGCACTGGCTCGACGAGTCCAACGGCATGGTCGCCGCGCAGGAGTTCTGGTCCGCGTCCGCTGTCTCACCGGACGACTTCGCAGCCGTCTTCGAGCGGCTGCCACTGACCGCATGGCCCACGGGAGAAACCAGGACCCGGCTGCACCCGGCCACCTCCGACAGGGTGCTGCGGGTGCTGCTCACCGCGGCGGTGCGCAGCCCCGCCTACGGCAACGGCATGTTCGGTGCGTACGGGCGGCTCGCCGCCTGGCGCTCCCTCGGCGGCATGGTCGGCGCCGCCCCGGACGCGCCGATCGACCACACGGCCATGCTGGTCGAACAGGCACACTGGTTCATCGCCGACGCCTCGTCGGACTGGTTCCACCAGGTGGCCTGGGACCTCGCCGTGGCCGCGCTGCGACCGGGCGGGCAGGAGATCGCGGTCCTCGCCGCCACGGACACCGACTGATTCCAGGCGTCAGGAAAGCCACGCCTTCCACACCGACGGATGGCTCCGCACCCACTGCCTCGCCGCGTCCTGCGGACTCATCTTCTTGTCGGCGATCATCAGGGACACCTCGTTCTGGTCCTCCGTCGTCCACTGGAACTTCTTCAGGAAGGCGGCCGCCTTGCCGCCCGACTCGGCGAAGTCCGTGTTCAGGTACTTCTGCAGCGGGGTGTGCGGATAGGCGCAGGTGATCTTCTTCGGGTCCGCGTCGCAGCCGTCCTTGTACGGAGGCAGCTTCACCTCGGTCATCGGGACCTTCTTGAACAGCCACTGGGGCGCGTACCAGTAGGTCAGGAACGGCTTCTTCTCCTTGGCGAACTGCTTGATCTGGGTGATCTGCGCCGCCTCGGAGCCGGCGAACACCACCTGGTAGTCCAGCTTGAGGTTGCTCACCAGCGCCTTGTCGTTGGTGACGTAGGACGGGGAGCCGTCCATCAGCTGGCCCTTCCCACCGCTCTCCGCGGTGCGGAAGAGGGAGGCGTACTTGTTCAGGTTCTTCCAGTCCGTGATGTCCGGGTGCTGCTCGGCGAGGTACGTCGGGACGTACCAGCCGATGTGCCCGGTCACCCCGAGGCCGCCGCCGCGCACGATGGTCTTCTTGTCGTCGACGTACCGCTTCTCCTGGTCGGGGTGGCCCCAGTCCTCCAGGATCGCGTCGACGCGGCCCTGGCTGAGCGCGTCCCAGGCGGGGATCTCGTCGACCTGGACGGTGTCGACGCGGTAGCCCAGTTCGTGCTCCAGGAGGTACTGGGCCACGGCCACGTTGGACTGCCCACCGACCCAGGACTGTACGGAGAGCGTGACGGTCTTCGCTCCCTGGGCGTTGGCGAAGGGCGAGGCCTGCTTGGTCATGTCGGCGGCCCCGCACCCGGTGGTGAGGGCCAGCACGGCCACGGCGGCCGTGATCGTCGTACGGCGCATGTCAGGCTCCCTTCCTCGCGCGGCGTTCCGTCGGCTGGGTCACCCGGTCGAGCACCAGGCCGAGGCAGACGATGGCCGCGCCGGCGACCAGTCCGGTCGCCAGGTCGCCCTGGGCCAGACCGAAGGTGACGTCGTAACCGAGGGCGCCACCGCCGACCAGGCCGCCGATGATGACCACGGCGAGGACCAGGACCACGCCCTGGTTGACGGCGAGCAGCAGCGCCGGGCGGGCCAGCGGGAGCTGGACCTGCCAGAGCTGCTGGCGGCCGGTCGCGCCGAGCGAGCGGGCCGACTCCAGCGCGGCCGGGTCGACCTGGCGCAGGCCCTGCGCGGTGATCCGTACGACGGCCGGGAGCGCGTAGACGACAGCCGCGGCGACGGCGGGGGCACGGCCGACGCCGAACAGCGCGACGACCGGGATCAGATACACGAACTGCGGCATCGTCTGGAAGACGTCCAGCACCGGGCGCAGGGCCCGTTCGAAGCGGTCGCTGCGGGCGGCGGCGATGCCGGTCGCGAAGCCGAGCACCAGGGTGACGGCGACGGCCGCGAGGACCTGGGAGAGCGTGTCCAGGGACGGCTCCCACACGCCGAGCACACCGATCGCGGCCATCGCGAGGACGGCGGTCAGGGCGGTGCGCCAGGTGCCGATCAGCCAGGCCAGGGCGGCGACGATCAGCAGGACCGACCACCAGGGCAGCCACTGCAGGCCGCTGCGGACGGGGTCCAGGACCCAGGTGGTGAAGTGGCCCGCCCAGTCCGCGGTGCCGCCGATGTACGGGACGCCGGAGTAGAGGTGGGCGGTCATCCAGTCGACGGCGCGGTTGACCGGCTCGGCGATGTGCAGGACCCAGCCGGAGGGCCAGTCGAGGCGCCCGGCAAGACGCGCGGCCAGGGCGGCGGCGACGGCCACGAGGGCCCCGTAGGCCCAGGGCCGCGGATCGCGGTGGCCCTCGCCGAGCTTCTCCCCCGCCGCGCCGGTCACCCGGTCCAGGACGACGGCGAGCAGCACGATCGGGATTCCGGCGGCGAGCGCCGCGCCCACGTCGACGGAGGCGAGCGCCTGGTAGACGCGGTCGCCGAGGCCGCCGGCGCCGATGACCGACGCGATGACCGCCATGGACAGGGCCATCATGATCGTCTGGTTGAGGCCGAGGAGGAGTTCCTTGCGGGCCAGCGGGATGCGGGCGGTCAGGAGGCGCTGGCGGCCTGTGGCGCCCAGCGACTCCACGGCCTCCAGGACCTCGGGGTCGGCGCCGCGCAGGCCCAGCGCGGTGAGGCGGGCCATCGGCGGGGCGGCGTAGACGACGGTGGCGAGGACGGCCGCGGGGACGCCGATGCCGAAGACCAGGACGACGGGGAGCAGATAGGCGAACGCCGGGAGCACCTGCATGGTGTCCAGGACCGGGCGCAGGGCGCGGTCGAGGCGGTCGGAGAGCCCGGCGGCGAGGCCGAGCAGGACGCCCACGACCACGGACGCCAGCACGGCGACCACCATCAGGGCGAGGGTCTGCATGGTCGGCACCCACATGCCGAGCAGACCGCAGACCACGAACGCGGCGGCCGTGCCCAGCGCGAGGCGGACGCCCGCGACCCGCCAGGCGACGAGCGCGCCGACGGCGGTGACTCCCGCCCAGCCCGCCGCGAGAAGCGCCAGGTACACCACGCGCACGGACAGGACGACCGCGTTGCTGATGTAGCCGAAGAAGTAGAGGAACAGCGGGTGGCTGTCGCGGTGGTCGATCACCCAGTCACCGGCGCTGGTGAGCGGCCCGGACAGATCGACGGTGAGGGCGTGCGGCCAGGTTCCGCTCGCCCAGCGGGCGGCCGCGAGGGGGACGAGCACGGCCGCGGCGAGGGCGAGCAGCACGAGCTTGCGGGCGGCGGGGCGCCGGAGGAATCCGGGCAGCGCGAGCCGCGGAGCGTCGGCGGTGACCGTGGCCATCAGACCACCTCCCTGGGCAGCTCCGTTCCGGCGACCACGTCGATCAGCCGCTCGTGGTCCACCACCCCCAGGCACCGTCCGTCGTCCATGACGCAGGCGGCCTTCCCACTGCGGGCCACCGCCTTGATCGCGTCGGCGACGACGGCGTCGGGGGCGAGCGCGCCGGGATGCTCGGGGCCGCCGCAGGCGCCGGGCCGCATCGCCGTGCGGACCGTCATGACCTGCTCGCGCGGGACGTCGCGGACGAACTCGCGGACGTAGTCGTCGGCCGGGGAGCCGACGATCTCCTCCGGGGTGCCGAGCTGGACGACGCGGCCGTCGCGCATGAGGGCGATACGGTCGCCGAGCTTGAGCGCCTCGGCCAGGTCGTGGGTGATGAAGACCATCGTGCGGCCCTCCTCCCGGTGCAGCCGTACCACCTCGTCCTGCATGTCGCGCCGGATGAGCGGGTCGAGGGCGCTGAACGGCTCGTCGAAGAGCAGCACTTCGGGGTCGACGGCCAGCGCGCGGGCCAGTCCGACGCGCTGGCGCTGGCCGCCGGACAGCTGGCCGGGCCGGCGCTTCTCCAAGCCCTCCAGGCCGACCTTGGCGACGACCTTCTGGGCCCGCGCCCGGCGCTCGGACCTGCCGACGCCCTGGATCTCCAGGCCGTACGCCACGTTGTCGAGGACCGTGCGGTGCGGGAGCAGGCCGAAGTGCTGGAAGACCATCGCGGCGCGGTGGCGGCGCAGTTCGCGCAGCCGGGCGCGGTCCATGGCGCGGACGTCCTCGCCGTCGATGGCGATCGAGCCCGCGGTCGGCTCGATGAGCCGGGTCAGACAGCGCACCAGCGTGGACTTGCCGGAGCCGGACAGGCCCATGACGACGAAGACCTCGCCCTTGCGCACGTCGAAGGAGACGTCCTGGACGGCGGCCGTGCAGCCGGTGCGGGAGCGCAGTTCGGCGGGCGGGAGGGCGGCGAGCTCGGCGTCGGCGGGGACGCGCTGCGCCTGGGGGCCGAAGACCTTCCACAGGCCCTCGACGGAGAAGACGGGGGTGTCGGTGGAATCGCCGGTGGGCGGCTTGCGGGTGGGGGCCGTGAGAGCCATCAGGCCTCACCTCCGATCAGGTCGGCTGCCTTCTCCCCGACCATGAGCACCGCGATCATCGGGTTCACGGCGGTCATGGTCGGGAAGACGGACGCGTCGGCTATGCGGATGCCGTCGAGGCCCCGGATGCGCAACTCGGGGTCCACCACGGCCAGTTCGTCGTCGGCCGCACCCATGCGGCAGGTGCCCGCCGGGTGGTAGACGGTGTGTGCGACCCTGCGGGCGTACTCGCTCAGCTCCTCGTCGCCGGTGATCTCCGGGCCGGGGCACACCTCGCGCTTCAGCCAGCGGGCCAGCGGCTCGGTCTTCGCGATCTCACGGGCGATACGGATGCCGTCGACGAGGGTGCGGCCGTCGTAGTCGTCCTCGTCGGTGAAGTAGCGGAAGTCCAGCGCGGGTTTCTCGGCCGGGTCCGAGCTGGTCAGGTACAGCCGGCCGCGGCTCTTCGGCTTGGGGATGTTCGGGGTCATGGAGACGCCGAACTCGGGGCGCTCGTAGCCCAGTCGTTCGGGGTTGTCGGTGAACGGGACCTGGTAGAAGTGGAACATCAGGTCCGGGCCCGCGTGTTCGGGGTCGCGGCGCACGAACAGGCCCGCGTCGGAGTCCATCGCGGAGTTCTCCGGAAGGGGACCGTGGGTCTCCCAGACGATCACCGACTCGGGGTGGTCGAGGAGGTTCTCGCCGACGCCGGGCAGATCGAGCGCGACGGGCATGCCGAGCTTCTCCAGATCCGCCTTCGGGCCGATGCCGGAGTGCAGCAGCAGGCGGGGCGAGTCGACCGCGCCCGCGCACAGCAGGACCTCGCCGCGGGCCCGTACGAGGAGTTGCTCGCCGTCCTTGGTGCGCGCGTGCACGCCGCGCACGCGGGTGCCGTCCAGCTCCAGCTTGTGCGCCCAGGTCTCCAGCAGGATCGTCAGGTTGGTGCGCTCGTCCATCACCGGGTGCAGATAGGCCACCGAGGCGGAGGAGCGCTTGTTGTTCTCGGGGTGGTAGGCGAGGTCGAAGAAGCCGGTGCCCTCGGTGAAGGGCTTGCGGTTGAAGCCCTCGACACGGGGCACGCCCAGCGCGCCCTGCGCGGCCTCGACGAAGTCGCGGGCGATGTCGTTCCGGTCCTTCTCGTCGACCGGGACGATGTTGTTGAGCAGCCGGGCGTAGTACGCCTCCATGGGCACCGCGCCCCAGCCCCTGGCGCCGGCCGTCTCCCACTCGTCCCAGTCGGACGGCAGCGGCTTGAAGGCGATGAGGGTGTTGTGGGAGGAACAGCCGCCGAGGACACGGGCGCGGCTGTGCCGGATGTGGGAGTTGCCGCGCGGCTGCTCGGTGGTCGGGTAGTCGTAGTCGAGCTCGCCGCCGAGCAGGCCCGTCCAGCGGCGCAGGGTGAGGACGTCGTCACGGCCGACGTCACTGGGGCCGCCCTCGATGACGGCGACGGTGACGTCGGGGTTCTCGGTGAGGCGGGAGGCGATGACGGAGCCCGCGGTGCCGCCGCCGATGACGACGTAGTCGTAGACGTGGGGGGTTTCGGGCGCTTGAGGCATGGGGGTTCTTGCTCCGGAGGGATCGGGGAGTCAGGCCGGGGGCCTGGGGGGCCGGGGGCGGGGGCTCAGCCGGCGAACCAGCGCACGGGCTTCGGCGCGAGGTTCTGGTAGACGTGCTTGGCCTCGCGGTACTCGGCGAGCCCGGCGGGTCCCAGCTCACGGCCCACGCCGCTCTTGCCGAAGCCGCCCCACTCCGCCTGCGGGAGGTAGGGGTGGAAGTCGTTGATCCAGACGGTGCCGTGCCGCAGCCGCCCGGCGACGCGCCGGGCGCGGCCCGCGTCGGCGGTCCAGACGGCTGAGGCGAGGCCGTACTCGGTGTCGTTGGCGAGGGCCACGGCCTCGTCCTCGGTGCGGAAGGTCTCGACGGTGAGGATCGGTCCGAAGACCTCCTCGCGGACGACCCTCATCTCCCGGTGGCACTGGTCGAGGACGGTCGGCTCGTAGAAGTAGCCCGCCCCTGGCCTGGTCGCGGCGGGTTCGGGCCGCTTGCCGCCGGAGCGCAGGACCGCGCCCTCGGCGAGCGCCGAGGCGACGTACGACTCCACCTTGGCGCGCTGCTGCTCGGAGACCAGCGGGCCGCACTCCACGCCCGGCTCGGTGCCCCGGCCGAGGCGTATCCGGCCCGCCCTGCGGGCGAGTTCGGCGACGAAGCGTTCGCGCAGCGGCTCCTCGACGATGAGCCGGGCGCCGGCCGAGCAGACCTGGCCGCTGTGGATGAAGGCGGCGTTGAGGGCCTGGTCGACGGCGGTGTCGAAGCCCTCGTCGGTGGCGCAGGCATCGGCGAAGACGACGTTGGGGTTCTTGCCGCCGAGTTCGAGGGCGACCTTCTTGACGGTCGGGGCGGCGGCCTGGGCGACCTTGGTGCCGCTGACCAGTCCGCCGGTGAAGGAGACCAGGTCGACGTCGGGGTGCTCGGCGAGCCGGGCGCCGACCGTGTGGCCGGGCCCGGTGACGAGGTTGGCGACCCCGGTGGGCAGCCCGGCCTCGACGAGCAGCTCGATCAGGGCGATCGTCGTCAGCGGGGTGATCTCGCTCGGCTTGACCACGAAGGTGTTCCCGGCGGCGAGCGCCGGGGCGATCTTCCAACTGGCTTGCAGGAGCGGGTAGTTCCAGGGCGTGATCAGCGCGCAGACGCCGACGGGTTCGTGTACGACGACGCTGTGCACGTCGGCCGAGCCCGCGTCGACCACACGGCCGGGGGCCTCGGCGGCGACGAGGCCGGCGAAGTAGCGGAAGGCGTCGGCGACGCAGTCGATGTCGACACGGCCCTCTTCGAGGGTCTTGCCCGCGTCCCGGCTCTCCAGCAGACCCAGCTCTTCGCGGTCGCGCACGAGGAGGTCGGCGACCCGGCGCAGCAGCGCGGCCCGCTCGGCGACGGGCGTGCGGGGCCAGTCCCCGGTGTCGAAGGCACGGCGGGCGGCGGCCACCGCGAGCTCCGCGTCCTTCTCGTCGCCCTCGGCGACGACCGCGAAGGGCAGGGCGTCCGCCGGGTCGATGATCTCGCGCGTCGCGCCGGAGACCGCGTCCAGCCACTCTCCTCCCGCGTGGATGGTCGCCGTCGACCGTCGTTCCGTTCTGTCCGCCATGTTCGGTGATGCCTTCCGTTCCTGTTGCGTTCCCCTGTGTCACATTCGTGTCACTCTCGGGGACGGAGGCCGCCTGCCCCGGCCACCGGATTGCATGCGCAATCGACACCGGAAAGTGCGCCACCTCACGGAACGTGCGGGCAAAACGGGACAAAAGGAGGAACGGTTCCGTGGCTTCGACCGCCGACCACGACCGCCGACCGGGTCAGAGGTCGGCCAGGAGGCGCCGCAGGCTGGGCGACTCGCCGGTGCGGAAGGTGACGCCGGACCGGTGGGCGGCGCCGCCCTCGTCGAGTCCTGCGCCGCGCACCCCCGGCTGCGCCTCGGCTACCTGGAAGCTCGCGGCGCCGGCGGCGGGGCGGTCAGCCGCCGCACTGGGAGTTCGTCGGGCAGAAGGACGTCACCGCTGCGGCGAGGGGATCGCGGATCTGGTCGGGGGACAGTTCCTCGGGGCCGCTGGAGCGGATCGCGTAGAGCGTGCCGTCGGCTGCCTTGAAGCGGTGGTCGATGACCTGGCGGGCGCCCTTGTCCTTGTCGTCGTAGCGGTACGACAGCTCGACCCAGGTGTCGCCCGAGGTGCGGTCGCCCGCCTGGTAGCCGGGCTGGCTGGAGTAGCCGTAGGTGGAGTCGTTCTCGGCCAGGTCCAGGGACTCGGCCGGGGTGGACTCCGACAGCTCGAAGATCTGCAGCTGGCGGCCGTCGGACGGGGAGTCGTAGAAGACCACCGCGGCCTTCTCGCCCTGCTTCTGCCGGCGGGTCCAGCCGTCGGGCACGTTGAGCGTGTAGCCGACCGGGTCCCGGGCGGTGCGGTAGCCGGCGGCGGGCGGAGAGGCGAGGGTCGAGGCCGACGGGGTTTCCTGCGCGGTGTCCTGCGGGCTCTCGGGGGTCCGTGACGGGAGCGAGGTCGCCGGTGTCGAGGCTCCGGCGGACACGCTCGTGGAAGGGCTCGCCCCGTTTCCGGTGCCGTCGTCGCGGTTGAGGAACCAGACGCCGAGTGCGGATCCCGCGGCGACGACGATGACGGTGAGCACGAGGAGCACCCGGCCGGGGCCGCGCCGCGGGGCGCCGGGCTGGGTGGTGTAGGGCGGAGCCGGGAAGGACGGAGCCCAGGCCTGAGGCTGCTGGTGCTGGTGCGGCTGCTGCGGCTGGGGCTGTGCCGGTGGCGGCATCTGCGGCGGTGTGTGGAACACGGGTGCCGGCGTGCCGACCTGCGTCTCGGCGGACGCCCACGGAGGTGGCGGCGGGGGCGGTGCCGAGGCCGTACGGGTCTGCGCCGACGCCCACGGGGGCGGGGAGTCCGGCTCGGGCGCGGACCACGCGGCCTGGCCCCTCTCCTCGCTCGGCTCGCGCTCCGGCCCCGAACCCGCGCTGTGGCCGTCCTGACCGCCACTGTCCCATTCGCTCATCGCGAACCCCCCGAATCACCGTGCCGCGTACCGCTCTTGACGGTAGCGGCGAAAACGGGCGCGGGCCCCGTTCCGGAGGAAAACCGGAACAGGGCCCGTGCGGGCTCGTGACAGAAACGGTCTGCCGGTCGGCTCAGATGAGGCCGAGGGAGCGGACCGCCTCGCGCTCCTCCGCGAGCTCCTGGACGGAGGCGTCGATACGGGCGCGGGAGAACTCGTTGATGTCCAGGCCCTGGACGATCTCGTACTTGCCGTCCTTGGTGGTGACCGGGAAGGAGGAGATCAGGCCCTCCGGGACGCCGTAGGAACCGTCCGACGGGATGCCCATGGAGGTCCAGTCGCCCTCGGCGGTGCCGTTGACCCAGGTGTACACGTGGTCGATGGCGGCGTTGGCGGCGGAGGCCGCGGAGGAGGCGCCACGGGCCTCGATGATCGCGGCGCCGCGCTTGGCGACGGTCGGGATGAAGTCCTCGGCCAGCCACTTCTCGTCGCTCACGACCTCGGCGGCGTTCTTGCCGGCGACCGTGGCGTGGAAGATGTCGGGGTACTGGGTGGCGGAGTGGTTGCCCCAGATGGTCAGGCGCTTGATGTCGGCGACCGTGGAGCCCGTCTTCTTCGCGAGCTGGGTCAGCGCGCGGTTGTGGTCGAGGCGGGTCATCGCGGTGAAGCGCTCGGCCGGTACGTCCGGCGCGGCGGCCTGGGCGATCAGGGCGTTGGTGTTGGCCGGGTTGCCGACGACCAGGACCTTGATGTCGTCCGCGGCGTGGTCGTTGATGGCCTTGCCCTGCGGCTTGAAGATGCCGCCGTTGGCCTCCAGCAGGTCACCGCGCTCCATGCCCTTGGTGCGCGGGCGGGCGCCCACGAGGAGGGCGACGTTGGCGCCGTCGAAGGCGACGTTCGGGTCGTCGCTGATGTCGATGCCCTGCAGGAGCGGGAACGCGCAGTCGTCCAGCTCCATGGCCGTGCCCTCGGCGGCCTTCAGGGCCGGGGTGATCTCCAGAAGGCGCAGCTTGACCGGCACGTCCGCGCCGAGCAGCTGGCCGGAGGCGATGCGGAAGAGCAGGGCGTAACCGATCTGGCCGGCCGCGCCGGTGACGGTGACGTTCACGGGAGTGCGGGTCATGGCGTTCTCCGTATGACAGCTGGCGGTGGGGCGTCCCTGCCCCTGGGGTACGGGATCCCCGCCCCGGCTTGTGGCCGGATGCCCGCCGCGATGATCGATCACGGGTATGAATGATCGATCTCTTGGCGTCAAGAGAGATCCAGCGGTCAGGCTATCGCGCCTCCAGCATCCCGCACGGCCGGGTGGGTGTGGCCCGTCCCACAGAGTGACAAAAAGGAGGCGGCCGCCCGTCCGGGAGAGGTGAGACGAAGGCGGCCGCCGGTTGGGGGTACCGGTTACCGGACTCCCGTGGGGGTACCGTTCGCGTGCCCGGGATCCGGCCGGCCATGCATGCCTCACGGGATCGATTTCCGGCCGTCCCCCCGTCCGCCCCGCCACTGGGTGCATCCCGTAGGTGCACCCCGTCTGCCCCGCTACTTGGTGCACCCCGTCTGCCCCGACGCCAGCGTGGCGCACGCCTTCGCCTCGGCCGCGTCCTTCACGGCCACCATCGGCGTGTAAGCGATGGTGTCACCGGGGGTCGTGATGTCGCCGGTCTCCTTGACCTTGCCCACGGTGACCCGGACCTGGTCCCCCTGCGCGGCCCCGGTGATCCGCCCCCAGGCCGCGCCGCAGGTCTTGCTGTAGCGGACCTCCAGGACGACCGCGCCGACGGCGAGGGACTTGGCGGTGGTCACCAGGTCGCCGCTGCACCCCATGCTCTCCGCGTCCTTGCCGGTGCAGCCCGCGCCGCTGCACTTGACCCCGGCGGGCAGGCTGGCGTTGGTGCTGGCGGACGGGGAGGGCGACTTGGCCGAGCCCTCGTTCTTCTTGTCGCCGCCCCTGGTGAAGAAGAAGACGGCGGCCACGACGACGGCCGCGCCGACGACGCCCGCGAGGAACATCGTCAGCCGCCGCCTGCCCGCGCTCCCCGCGCCGGCGGGGCCGCCGGGGCGCGGAGCCTGGGGAGGTTCGCCGTACGGACCCGGATCGGCCGTGGTCCGGCCGGGGCCGTCCGGGGAGGCCTGCGCCGGTGCCGGTCCCGCGGACTCGGGCGTCGCCGCCTGGCCGGAGGGCCGACGGCTCGCCTGCGACGGGCCCTCGTACCCGGCGATCCCCCAGGAGTTGGGGCCGCTCGGCGCGGAGGGCTTCCCGGCCTCCTCCCGGGCGTCGGCGTCGGGTGCCGTCGGCTGGGACGGGATCGTCGGGGACACGCCAGCCGGTCCCGCGATCCCGGGGCTGACCGTGGCGCTGCCGCCCTTACGGGCCGTCTTGTTCCCGTTGGCGGCGGCGGGAGGTGCGCCGAACTCCCCGAGCGCGGCGCGCGCCTGGGAGATCCGGATCGCCTCCATGGTCATGTCGTGGCGGTTCTCCGAACGGCTCCAGGCACGTTCGGCGAGCTCCCACATGGTCGTCAGGTGAATGGGATTGGTGCCGGTGACCTCGGCCAGCGCCACAATCGCACCCTTGGGCGCGAGCAGCCGGCCGTTGAGATAACGCTCCCAGGACGTCTTGCTGTAGCCCGTGCGGTCGGCCAGCGCCGCGATGCTCAGCCCGCTGCGGTCCACGAGCCGCCGCAGTTGGCTTGCGAACTCCCTGACCTGCGGATCGAGTTCATCCGGCAAGGCTTTCCAACGAGGCATCGAATCCCCCTCTTTCCCCCCTGTTGGTGCTGTTCTTTTCCCCGCGCCTTCCCCTGTGCCACGTGCGCGTGGTGCCCTCCGCCAGTCCCCGTTCTGGCTACCCACGGGGATGCGTCCCCTAAGGATCGCAGTTCCCGGGAAGGGGGCGCACGGGAGCAAAGGGCCCTTTGGGCATGCACCGTTGCACGCCGATCGCCGCGCGGTCCAACGGACCGTCCCGATTGGACACGTTAGCCCGATCGAGTGGGCAACGGGCGCCCAGGTCGGCCGTCAGCCGAAGACCACGGCACCGACGACCACGACGAGGAGCAGGAGAAGCAGGAGTAACACCGCGGACAGCAGTAGGCGTCCGGCCGGGCGGGGCGGTCGCTCCTCCGGCCGGTCCCACCAGGGAAGCGTGGGGTCGTCCTCGTACGCCTCGGTGCCGGCGGGTCCCCCGGAGCGTTCGGGTGCCGTCGCCGGGCGGGGCCAGGCCTTGACCGCGAGTTCCCAGCGCACGGTGTGCCGTTCGGCGTCTGCGCCGGCCACGCCCGCGACCCGGCACAGTGCCTCGACGGCCTGCCGGGGCGGCGGCTGGACCGCGTTGAGGTAGCGCTGCCAGGAGGACTTGCTGTACGCGGTGCGCGCGCCCAGCGCGACCAGGCTGAGGCCGGTGCTGTCCTTGAGGAGCCGCAGATGTTCGACGAAGTGCCGTACTTCCGGCGGGAGTTCGTCCGGCAGCGGCTGCCAGCAGCCCACTGTGCACCTCCTGGCATCCTTCGGCTCTTCGATTCGCCCGCTCTGATCGGTGACGATGCCGGGCGGCCGGTCGGTTCCCATGGCTGTGACCAGGGTCCGGTCACGTAGCGGAACGGTCACCTCCGTGCCACAGCGCACTGACAGGCGTTGAACAGGGCGTTCCCGCTGCAGGAGTGTGGTCGTGGCGGCGGTCCGTCCCCGTTCGGGGGAGGGGGCGGGCCTCCGCTGCGGAGCTCCCCTCCCTGGAGCCCGGCGCCCTGAGAACGACCGTGGCCCGCACCCCTCGGGGGAGGGTGCGGGCCACGGTCGCGTGGTGAACCTAGTTCTCCATCGTGAAATGCAGGGTGTCCTTCAGGAACGGGATCTCCAGCCAGGGTTTGGGCTGGGCCATCATCGCCAGCAGGACGATCGCCAGGCCGAGTACGCCGTAGGTGACGATGTCCGTGAAGCGGGAGCGCACGGCGAGCATGCCGACGCTCGGCAGGACCCAGCGCATCACCGCACCGGCCAGCAGGGCGGCGCCGATCAGCAGGGTCCCGTAGCGGAACAGGTCGAGCGCGGCCAGCAGCAGGCCGATGGCGACCGCCGACAGCACGACGAGCATCGGCCACTGGCGGGCGGGCGCCGGGGCGTCGCCGGACGCGGCCCGGCCGCCGCCCTCGGGGCGCGCGGTGTCCCGGGTGAACAGCGGGAATCGGCGCGTGGTCCGCCTCGGGTGGCCCTCGGCGTCCGGCGCGCTGATCGCGTCACGGACCGTCGGCTCCGCGTCCGCGGGAGCCTTGGGGGTGTGGATGTCGTCCTCAGCCGGCACTGCGCTCCGCCGCCTCGACCACGTTGACGAGCAGCTGCGCACGGGTCATCGGACCCACGCCGCCCGGGTTCGGGGAGATCCACCCGGCCACCTTCGCCACGTCCGGGTGGACATCGCCCACGATCTTGCCCTCGGCGCTGCGCGAGACGCCGACGTCGAGGACGGCCGCGCCCGGCTTGACGTCCTCGGGCCGGACCAGATGGGCGGAACCGGCGGCCGCGACGATGATGTCCGCGCGCCTGAGGTGGGCGGAGAGGTCACGGGTGCCGGTGTGGCACTGGGTCACGGTCGCGTTCTCGCTGCGCCGGGTGAGCAGCAGCGGCATCGGGCGGCCGATGGTGACACCGCGGCCGACGACCACGACCTCGGCGCCCTTGATCTCCACGCCGTAGCGGCGCAGCAGGGTCAGCACGCCGTTCGGGGTGCAGGGCAGGGGGGCCGGCTCGTTGAGCACGAGACGGCCGAGGTTCATCGGGTGCAGGCCGTCGGCGTCCTTGTCCGGGTCCATCAGCTCCAGGATCCGGTTCTCGTCGATGCCCTTGGGCAGCGGCAGCTGGACGATGTAGCCGGTGCAGGCCGGGTCCTCGTTCAGCTCGCGTACGACCGCCTCGATCTCCTCCTGTGTGGCCGTGTCCGGCAGCTCGCGCTGGATGGAGGCGATGCCGACCTCCGCGCAGTCGCGGTGCTTGCCGGCGACGTACTTCTGGCTGCCGGGGTCGTCCCCGACCAGGATCGTGCCGAGGCCGGGCGTGACGCCCTTCTCCTTCAGCGCCGCCACGCGGGCGGTCAGATCGGACTTGATCGCGGCTGCGGTGGCCTTGCCATCGAGAATCTGGGCGGTCATGTCCCCATCCTCGCGGATGACGGGCTCCGGGTTCCAATCCGGGGTCCGGACCTTGGACACCTCATGATCAATGATGTTGCACTTGCACAACACATAGCGAATGCGGCTGGACAAGTAAGAGCCTGCTAAAGAACGATGAGCACACAGTGCCGCGGGCAGTACCGGGGGGACGGACCGCATCTGTAGAACTCTCCTCCGCACCGTGCCGCGCTGCGTCCCCGCACTTGAGCAACGGAGGAAAGACCGCCATGAGCTTCGGCGACCCGAACAACCCCTATGGCCCGCCGCAGGGCCAGCAGCCCGGTTACCCGCCCCAGCCGCCGCAGGGCCAGCCCGGGTACGGCTACCCGACCGCTCCCCCCGCCCAGCCCGGCTACGGCTACCCCGCCGCCCCGCCGGTCCAGCAGCCGTACGGCTACGGCATGCCGATGGAGATGCCGGGCCTGATCAAGACCGCCCGCGTGCTGCTGTTCGTCGTGGCCGGCTTCCAGTTCCTGGCCGGCGTCGTCATCGGCATCGCCGGCGCCGCCCTCCAGGACGGCTCCAACGCCCTGGGCTCCGGTGACGACACCAGCGCGGCGACCGGCGTGATCGTCCTGATCGCCCTGCTGATGCTGGCGCTGGGCAGCCTGTCGATCTTCCTCGGCGTGAAGTTCAAGAACGGCGGCAGCGGCATCCGCATCACGACGATCGTGTACTCGTCACTGATGATCCTGGGCAGCCTGGTCAACATCGTGAACGGCGCGGGCGGTTCGGCCACCTTCGGCGGCATCATCTCCCTCGCCATCGGTGGCATCGTCCTCGCGGCGATGGTCAACGGCGCGGCCTCGACATGGTTCAACCGCCCGAAGTACTGAGCCGGTACAGCACAACACACAGCCAAGGGCCGTGTCCCACCCCGGACGGGGGGACACGGCCCTTGTGCGCTCAGTGGAAGAAGTGGCGCGTGCCCGTGAAGTACATCGTCACGCCTGCCTTCTTCGCGGCCTCGACGACCAGTTCGTCGCGGACCGAACCGCCGGGCTGGGCCACGGCCTTGACGCCGGCCGCGGTCAGGATCTCCAGGCCGTCCGGGAACGGGAAGAACGCGTCGGAGGCGGCGTACGAGCCCTGGGCGCGCTCGGCACCGGCCCGTTCCACGGCCAGCTTCGCGGAGTCGACCCGGTTGACCTGGCCCATGCCGACGCCGACCGAGGCGCCGTCCTTGGCGAGCAGGATGGCGTTGGACTTGACGGCCCGGCAGGCCTTCCAGGCGAAGGCGAGCTCGGCCAGTTCCTCGGGGGACAGCGCCTCGCCGGTGGCCAGCGTCCAGTTGGCCGGGTCGTCGCCGTCGGCCTGGAGGCGGTCGGTGACCTGGAGGAGGACTCCGCCGTCGATGTGCTTGGCCTCGACCCTGTTGCAGGGACCGTCCGGGGCCTTCAGGACGCGGATGTTCTTCTTCTTGGCGAGGGCCTCCAGGGCCCCCTCCTCGTAGTCGGGCGCGACGATGACCTCGGTGAAGATCTCGGCGACCTGCTCGGCCATCTCCTTCGACACCGGGCGGTTGACCGCGATCACGCCGCCGAACGCCGACAGCGGGTCGCAGGCGTGCGCCTTGCGGTGCGCCTCGGCCACGTCCGCGCCGACCGCGATCCCGCAGGGGTTGGCGTGCTTGATGATCGCGACGCACGGCTCGTCGTGGTCGTACGCGGCACGGCGCGCGGCGTCCGTGTCCGTGTAGTTGTTGTACGACATCTCCTTGCCGTGCAGCTGCTCGGCCTCGGCGAGACCGCCGGCCGGGCCGCCGCCGGTGTAGAGGGCGGCGGGCTGGTGCGGGTTCTCGCCGTAGCGCAGGGTGTTCTTGCGCTCGTAGGTGGCCCCCAGGAAGTCCGGGAAGGCCGACTCGTCGACGGGGGCGTACGAGGAGGCGAACCAGGAGGCGACCGCCACGTCGTACGACGCCGTGTGCTGGAAGGCCTCGGCGGCGAGCCGCTTGCGGGTGGCGAGGTCGAAGCCGCCCTCCTTGACCGCGTGGAGGACGTCGGCGTAGCGGGCGGGGCTGGTGACCACGGCCACGGACGGATGGTTCTTGGCGGCGGCGCGGACCATCGACGGCCCGCCGATGTCGATCTGCTCGACGCACTCGTCGGGCGAGGCGCCGGAGGCGACGGTCTCCCGGAACGGGTAGAGGTTCACGACGACCAGGTCGAACGGCTCGACGCCCAGCTCGGCCAGCTGCCGCTGGTGGTCCTCCAGGCGCAGGTCCGCGAGGATCCCGGCGTGGACCTTCGGGTGCAGGGTCTTGACCCGGCCGTCCAGGCACTCGGGGAAGCCGGTGAGCTCCTCGACCTTGGTGACGGGGACGCCGGCGGCGGCGATACGGGAGGCGGTGGAGCCGGTGGAGACGAGTTCGACACCGGCCTCGTGCAGCCCGCGGGCGAGCTCTTCGAGTCCGGTCTTGTCGTAGACACTGACGAGCGCGCGGCGGATGGGCCGCTTGTTGCTCTCGGCGGTGGCGGTCACTGGATAACTACCTTTCGTCCCTCAATGCGATAGCCGTTGCGGGCGATCCGCCCCACGACCTCGACGAGCAGCCTTCGCTCGACTTCCTTGATGCGCTCGTGCAGAGCGCTCTCGTCGTCCTCGTCCCGGACCTCGACCACGCCCTGAGCGATGATCGGTCCGGTGTCGACGCCGTCGTCGACGAAGTGGACGGTGCAGCCGGTGACCCGGGCGCCGTACGCGAGCGCGTCCCGTACGCCGTGGGCCCCCGGAAAACTGGGGAGGAGAGCCGGGTGGGTGTTGACGAACCGCCCGCCGAAGCGCGCGAGGAACTCCTTGCCCACGATCTTCATGAACCCGGCGGAGACGACCAGGTCGGGCTCGTAGGCGGAGACGGCCTCGGTGAGCGCGGCGTCCCACTCCTCCCGTGTCCCGTAGTCCTTCACCTTCCGCACGAAGGTCGGCAGCCCGGCCCGCTCGGCCCGCGCCAGCCCCTCGATGCCGTCGCGGTCGGCGCCGACCGCGACGATCTCGGCGCCGTAGGCCTCGCTTCCGGTGCGCGCGATCTCGTCGAGGAGCGCCTGCAGATTGGTGCCGGATCCGGAGACCAGCACGACGAGGCGCTTGGCCACGGGCTTGGCGGCCACGGTGGGGCCCTTTCTCGGGGGAGCGTCTTACGGGGGCCGGAACCGTACGATCATTTGTGTATTCGTACGAATGCTTCGCGCCCCTGGATACGGGGAAGTCTACGAAGCGGCCGACCGTCAGCAACGATACCGGCACACGGAACGGGCCCCCACGGGACGGGTGTGTGGCCGGAAGGTAGCGTCTGGGAGGGAGCGGGCTCGGGAACGCGGTCGCCGTGCGGCGCGTTCACCCAGTGAAAGCTCACGTCAGACGGGTCGTACCAGCCGTATTCATCTAGGGGAAGACGCTCACTTGATGCCGGACCGCAGCCTGCGACTTCTCACGTTCCCCCCGCAGTCGGCGCTGGGAGGGGAGCGTGGCGCCCTGCTGCGCGAGCGGCCGGCCTCGCCCCCCGAGGCACCCTCGGGCCGGGAGAACGGCGAAGGCGACGGGCAGGGCGGCGCATCGCAGGACGACAACCCGTTCGCGCCACCGCCGGAGGGCACCCCGGACCGCCCGTGGCAGCCGCGGCGCCCCGCACCGGGATCCTCCGACGAACACGACTCCCCCTGGGGCAACCAGTGGAGCGACCGCCAGCCGGGCCGCTCCCCCGGCGGTTTCGGCGAGCGCCCCGGAGGCGGTCCCGAGGGTCCGGGCGGCGGCCCCGGCCAGGGTCCGGGGCCGGGCATGCGCTGGGACCCCACGGACCCCGCCCAGCGCCGGGCCCGTTACGCGCTCCTGAGCGGCATGTGGGCCTTCTTCTTCGCCCTCTTCAGCTGGCCCTACGTGGCCCTGCTGCTCGGCTCCCTGGCCATCTACTGGGGCGTGAGCGCGCTGCGCGCCAAGCCCCGCACCCCGGACCCGGACACCCCCGCGGCCCAGCAGACCGGCCGCCCCCAGACCACGGCGGCCGTCAGCGGCCTGGTCACGGCGTCCCTGGCGCTCGCCCTGGTCGCGGCGACCTTCACGGCCCAGCTGGTCTACCGCGACTACTACACCTGTGTGAACGACGCCCTCACCAACCAGGCCAAGCAGTCCTGCAGCCAACTGCTGCCGCACGAGCTGCGCGGGCTGCTGGGGACCGGCAACGGCTGACCCCGGGTCGCCCGGCGCCGGGCCCCTCACGCGCTCTCCGCGTCCGGGGCGTCCGGGGCGGCCGGCTGGGCCGAGGCCTCCTTGAGGGCAGCCCAGCGCGCCGCGCGTGCCGCGTCGTCGTGCCAGGAGAGGCCCGGCGGGTCGCCGACCGGCAGGAAGCCGTACGCGGCTTCCGTGTCGTCGACGGGCAGAAAGTCGTACGCGTCCTCCCCGTCGTACGTGTCCTCCCTGTCGTACGCGCCTTCCGCGCCGGCCGCCTCCCGCATGCCGGCCGCATCCCTCGTGCCGGGCGCATCCGTCGTGTCGTGCGCCTCTTCGGTGTGCGGCTCGTGCGCGGGAGGCGACGCGGGCTGCGCCGGCAGCCTCCCGGCCGGGACGACCGGTGCCGCCCCGGGTTCCCGGGACCGGAGGCCCAGCAGCCGCCAGGTCCGCAGCCGCCAGGCCCGCAGCCCCAGCACCACCGGAACGGCGACGACCGTGATCCAGGCCGCCGTGGCGAACCCCGCCTGCCACCACACCGGACCGAACCGGGCGAGCGCGGCGACCCCGAGCGGCCCGCCCGAGAGCTCGGCGAGCGTCGCGAACGCGAGCGCGCACACCCCGGCCGCCAGCACCGCGGCCCCGGCGGTCCGCGCCGCCGACCAGCCCGGCACCCTGCGCCACACTTTCCCCGCGCCGTCCCCCGGCTCTCCTCGCCGCACGGCCACCCGCACCGTGAACCACGCCACCGTCACCCCCGCCACCACCGGCACCACCCCGGCCGCCCAGTTCAGCGGCGTGCCGGCACCCGCCACCGGCACCGCCGCCAGCAACGGGAACGGCGGCAGCAGCGGCGCGGGGTTCGAGGCGAGCGGATACACCAGGTGCCCGGTCCCGAGCGCGAAGCCGGGGCCGAGGGCATAGGCCGCCGACCACACCGCCGCGTTGGGGGCCAGGGCCGCGCACAGCAGCAGGACGGCGAACTGTCCCGACCAGCCTTCGGTCAGCTGACCGAAGGACGCGCGCGCCGGCCCGCCGTGCCCCACCAGCGACACCAGGAGCAGCAGTACCCCGCCCCCGAAGAGCACCACCGTCCCGGCGCCGGCAGCCCGCACGGCCGCGACCAGACCCGCCCGGCCGACCGGCCCCAGGAGCCGCCGGCGCAGCACCCCGGGCAGCAGCACCAGCGCGCTCAGCAGCGGCCCGCGCGGACGGCCGTACGCCGTCCACACCCCGGCGCCCGCCGCCCCCGTCGCGACGAGCGGCAGACACACCGCCACCCACCCCCACTGGGGGCGCAGCGCACCGCCGGAGGCGTACAGCGCGGCGCAGACTCCGACGGCGACATAGCCGAGGACGACGCCCACCCACGCGGTCCGCGCGTCGATCGGCGGTGGCCCCTCGGGTTCGATGGGCGCGTCCACCGCGTCCCGTGCCGCCCGGTACACCAGCAGCACCGGCAGCACCAGGAGCAGCAGAGGGGTGACGCCCATGGGCGCGGGGGCGCCGGAGAGCGTCTCGACGCGCACCAGCTCGACTCCGTGCGCGAGGAGCCACAGCGCGCCGGCGATGTGCAGGGCGCTGCCCGGCCCGCTGTCGGGGTAGGGCGAGCTGATCCACAGCACCATCACGGGCACGGCGAACGAACCGAGCCCGAGCCCGGCCGCGAGCGCACCTTCGAGAACGCTCGCGCCCAGTCCCGGGGACCGGTCCCGCAACCGGGTGAGCAGGGGTGCCAACGACAGTCGGCGAGCGGTCATCTGGCGAGCGGTCATCTGGGGCACGACCGCCATGCTCCCAACGACACGCGCTTTTCCGTCGTAACGGGCGAACACCCGAAGTGTCGCTCAATATATGTTTATGTACTTTTTCGTACGAAGGGGCGAACTGTGACACAGAGCCCCGAGAGCCCGCTGCCACCGCCCAAGGAACGCCGACGCCTGCGCGAGTCCCGGTCGCTGACGCAGGTTCAGGTCGCCGAGCGTATCGGCGTCAGCCGCGCGACCGTACGCGCGTGGGAGACCGGCCGGACCACCCCGAAGGCAGAGAGACTGGAGGCGTACGCCCAACTGCTGGCGTCGCTCGCGGCAGACACGGCGGACGCGGCCGACACGGCGAACGCCGTGGAGGACACCGCGCCCCAGCCCGTGATCCCCGCCCCGGCGGCCCCCTCCCTGACGCCCGCACAGGCATTCGACGCCCTGTACGAGTTCTGCGCCCCCGCCCTCGTACGCCAGACGTATCTGCTCACCGGGCGGCGCGAGCTGGCCCGCGAGTCCGTGGAGCGTGCCTTCCAACTCGCCTGGCAGCAATGGCCGCAGGTGGCCCAGGACCGCGATCCGGCGGGCTGGGTGCGGGCGACGGCGTACGAGTACGCCCTCTCCCCCTGGCACTCCTTCCGCCCGCGCTACCGGCACCCCGAACCACCGCCCGCCGACGCCGGCGACCGCACCCTGCTGCACGCGCTCCTGAAGCTGCCGCCGTCGTACCGCCGCACGCTGCTGCTCTACGACGGCGTCGGCCTCAACCTGCCCGAGACCGCGGCGGAGACGGAGGCGAGCACACCGGCGGCGGCGAACCGGCTCACCCACGCGCGGGCCGCGCTGGCCGAGCACCTGCCCGAGCTGTCGGACCCCGTCGCGCTCCACCGGCGGCTGGCCGAACTCGCCTCCACGGAACGGCTGCGGGCGCCGCAGCCGACGACGGTACGGACCGTCGGCGAACAAAGGACCCGGTTCTGGACCCGGGCCGCCATCGCCTTCACGGTCGCCATCATCGGCGCGACCTCACTCACGCTGCGCACCGCGCCGACCCGGTACGAGGCACCGCTCGCCCCGGCACAGGCGGTTCGCGGGGTGCCGCCGAGGGCCGCGCTGGGTCCGCTGTCCGGCGCCGAGCTGAAGCTGCAGGCGAAGCTGCGGTCGGCGGCGGCCCGCGGACCGGAGAGGGTGCTGCCACTGCCCCGGTGAACCGTGCGCACCCGGCATGTGAACCGTGCGCACCCGGCATGCGGAAGGGCCCGCACCCCCGTGAGGGTGCGGGCCCTTCCGGCCGTGATCCGGGACGTCAGCCGTTCAGGATCTCGCGGGCGAGCTTCGCCGTCTCGGTCGGCGTCTTGCCGACCTTGACGCCGGCGGCCTCAAGGGCCTCCTTCTTCGCCTGGGCGGTGCCGGACGAACCGGAGACGATGGCGCCGGCGTGGCCCATGGTCTTGCCCTCGGGGGCGGTGAAGCCCGCGACGTAGCCGACGACCGGCTTGGTCACGTTCTCCTTGATGAAGGCCGCGGCCCGCTCCTCGGCGTCGCCGCCGATCTCGCCGATCATGACGATCAGGTCGGTGTCGGGGTCGTCCTGGAAGGCGGCCAGGGCGTCGATGTGCGTGGTGCCGATGATCGGGTCGCCACCGATGCCGACGGCCGTCGAGAAGCCGATGTCACGCAGCTCGTACATCATCTGGTACGTCAGCGTGCCGGACTTCGAGACCAGGCCGATACGGCCCGGCTTGGTGATGTCGCCCGGGATGATGCCGACGTTCGACTGACCCGGGGTGATGATTCCGGGGCAGTTCGGGCCGATGATGCGGGTCTTGTTGCCCTTCTTGCCGGCGTACGCCCAGGAGGCGGCCGTGTCGTGCACGGCGATGCCCTCGGTGATCACGACGGCCAGCGGGATCTCGGCGTCGATGGCCTCGACGACCGCGTCCTTGGTGAACTTCTCCGGCACGAAGATGACGGAGACGTTGGCTCCGGTCTTCTCGATGGCCTCGGCGACCGTGCCGAACACGGGTACCTCGGTGCCGTCGAAGTCAACGGTCTGCCCCGCCTTGCGCGGGTTCACGCCGCCCACGACGTGGGTGCCGTCGCCCAGCATGAGCTTGGTGTGCTTCATGCCCGTGGCGCCGGTCATGCCCTGGACGATGACCTTGCTGTCCTTGTTGAGCCAGATAGCCATGGTGTGTTGGTGTCCTCGTCCTGAGTGCTTACTTGGCGGCGTGGGCCAGCTCGGCGGCCTTGTCCGCCGCGCCGTCCATGGTGTCGACGCGCTGCACCAGCGGGTGGTTGGCGTCCGTGAGGATCTGCCGGCCCAGCTCGGCGTTGTTGCCGTCGAGACGGACGACGAGCGGCTTGGTGACCTCTTCGCCGCGGTCCTCCAGCAGCTTCAGGGCCTGCACGATGCCGTTGGCGACCTCGTCACAGGCGGTGATGCCGCCGAAGACGTTGACGAAGACCGACTTGACGTCCGGGTCGCCGAGGATGATCTCCAGGCCGTTCGCCATGACCTGGGCGGAGGCGCCACCGCCGATGTCCAGGAAGTTGGCGGGCTTGACGTTGCCGTGGTTCTCACCGGCGTACGCGACGACGTCCAGGGTGCTCATGACGAGACCGGCGCCGTTGCCGATGATGCCGACCTCGCCGTCGAGCTTGACGTAGTTGAGGTTCTTCTCCTTGGCGGCGGCCTCCAGCGGGTTGGCCGCGGCCTTGTCGTGGAGCTCGTCCCAGTCGTGGCGGAACTCGGCGTTGTCGTCGAGCGACACCTTGCCGTCCAGGGCGATGACCTCACCGGAGGCGACCTTCGCGAGCGGGTTGACCTCGACGAGGAGGGCGTCCGACTTGATGAAGGTGTCCCACAGCGTGACGAGGACGTTCGCGACCTTGTCGGCGACCTCGGCCGGGAACTTGGCGGCCGCGACGATCTCGCGGGCCTTGGCCTCGTCCACACCGTCGATCGGGTCGATCGGGGTCTTGGCGACGGCCTCCGGGCGGGTGGCCGCCACCTCCTCGATCTCCATGCCGCCCTCGACGGAGGCGATGGAGAGGAAGGTGCGGTTGGCACGGTCGAGGAGGAAGGAGACGTAGTACTCCTCGACGATCTCCGGAGCGGTCTCCGCGATCATGACCTTGTGGACCGTGTGGCCCTTGATGTCCATGCCGAGGATGTCCGTCGCGCGGGCGACGGCCTCGTCCGCGGAGGCGGCCAGCTTGACGCCGCCGGCCTTGCCGCGACCACCGACCTTCACCTGCGCCTTGACGACCGACTTGCCGCCCAGCCGCTCGGTGATCGCGCGCGCCGCCTCAGGCGTGTCGATGACTTCACCGGCCAGCACCGGTACATCGTGCTTGGCGAAGAGGTCCCTCGCCTGGTACTCGAACAGGTCCACGCGCTTCCGTCCCTATCAGTGATCTCGCGGTTCGTTGGATGCGTGGGCGTGCCGCGAAGGGCAACGTGACGTCCGCATGTGTCACTAGGGGGGCGCACACGGTGTCCGAGCGCGCGGCATGTCCGTCTCGCAGGTTATCTCTGCTTGCGGGAGGCCTCTAAATCGCGGGTCACACGTGAGCGGTGATACCTGTCACATGATGCCGTAATCGCTGGCACGGCGTGCCGAAACGGCGAGGCCTCACCGGGCTGGGGTTGACCCGGTGAGGCCTCTGGAGCGGCCCGGAAGGGCCCGGGGCGGCTGATCCCCACCCCAATGGGGACCAGCCGACCCCATCCGTGAGGTGTCGGTCCGACGCGCCGACGGCATTCGGCCGTCCGATACCTCCCTCCCCACGGAGCCGGTCGGGACGGGGCGCCTCAGCTGCCCTGCGTCAGCTGCCCCGGGTCAGATGCCCTGGGTGCGCCCGTCGTGCACGTTGTGCAGGGTGTGCAAGGTGTTCATGTACCCCGTGTGCCCGACCTGAGACGGGGCCACGGAATCGGCGACACCCGCCGTGCCGTACACGGCGTGCCCGGCGAGCGGGCCGGCGGCCTGGACGGTGCCGCCCGCCAGGTCCTGCGCGAAGGGCGCGGCCTGCTGGGCGACACCGTGGGCGAACGGGTCGGCCTCACCGGCCACGCCGTACGCGAACGGGGCGACGTCGCCCGTCACGTCGTACGCCAGCGTCGTGGTGCTGCCCGCGACCGGCTGCGCCGTCCGGGTGACGGTGTCGACGACGGGCTGTACGGCACCGCTCACCCCGTGCGCGAACGGCGGGACCTCCTCCGCCACGCCCTGCGCGAAGGGGCCCACCTGCCCGGTCACACCTTGCGCGAGCGGCGGTACGGCGCCGACGACGCCGTCCGCGAAGGGGTGGACGTCACCCACGACGCCGTACCCGAGCAGCTGGGCGTCCGCCACCGCCTGCCCGGCCACCGGCACGACCCCGTGCACGGCGGTGCCGGCGACGGGCGGCAGCACGGCCTGTGTGCCGTCCTGGGCGACCTGCCCGACCACACCGGTGGCGTACGGCGGCACGTCGGCGACGACCCCGCCGGCGACCGGCCGCACGTCGGCCACGGCACCCGCGGCGACACCCTGCACGCCCGTGACGGCGTCCCCGGCGACGGGCGTCACCCCGTGCACGGCAGCGGTGACCACCGGCGTCACGCCGTTCACCGCGCCCGTGGCCACGCCCTGCGCGCCCGTGACCGCGCCCCCGGCGACCGGCTGGACGCCCTGGACGGCGTACCCGGCGACCGGGACGGCTCCGTGCACGGCGCCGGCGGCGACCGGCGGGCAGGCCTCGGCGGCCGTCTCGTACGCGACCGTGGTGACCGTGCCGGGAACGGCCGTCATGGTGCCGGTGAGGTGCGCGGGCACGGAGGACACGGAGGCCTGGGCGGCGGACGTGGCGTCGGCGGCCCGGCCCCGGACGCCGGCGAGCGCGCCCTGGCCCGTGCGGCCCGCGGTGGCCACGGTCTGCGCGGCCTTCGTCCGTACGGCTCCGTCGACGCCCTGGGCCTGGCTGCGGGCGGCCGCCTGGGTGGCCTGGAGCTTGGTCTGGGCGGCGGCCAGGGCCTCCTCCACCTCGGGGGCGAAGGAGGACAGCGGGCCGAACAGGTAGTCGATCTCGTCCTGCGGGGAGGACGCGTCGGAGACGGTGGCGGCCGCCTCCGCCCTCGCCTCGACGGCCCCGTGGTGGGTCGTGGCCTGCGCGGCACGGGCCGCCCGGGCGCCGTTGATGGCCTGGGCGCCCCTGACCTTGGCGTCCACGTAGCGGCGGGCCTGGTCGGCGGTGGCGGTGGACGTGCCGGTGGCGGTGTGGGCGGCGGTGGCGGCCGTCTGCCCGGCCCCGGCCGCCTTGCTCCGGGTGTCGGACACGGTGGACTTCGCCTTCGCGGTGGTGTTCGTGGTGGTGTTCTGGGTGGTCTTCTGGGCCGTCGAGGTCACGCCGCCGGTGACACCGGTGACCGTGTCCTGCACGTCGGACACGACACCGTCGACCGTCCCGGTGAGGCCGGAGGTCGTGTCGGAGACGGACAGGGACGAGGCGGGCAGTTCGTCGGCGCTGGCCACGGTCGAGCCGAGCGCCCACGCGCCGGTCACTCCGGCGGCTATGACGATGGAACGGCGGATGTTCTTGTTCATGCGTGCGTCAGATCCTTAAGGGATTCCCGGACGTCGGAGCCGCAGGGGCTGCGAGGACGCCGGAAGTGCGACTGGGACTCGGGCCGTCCGGAGTTCGGAGGGGTGTCCGGACGGTCGGGCAGACCTGTTCCGCCCCCGCGCGACAGGTCCACGGCGGGCAGGTGGCCGTGGTGTCCTAGCCGGGGAAGATGGGAATGTCCCGGTGCCTGTCCCGGGTCCCGGCCGCGTCGACGCGCGCGGCGGCACCGGGCGCGAGCCGCAGGGGCGCCCGGTCGTTCAGGGTGACGGCGTGTGCGTCACCGTGCCTCGGAGAGCCGTTGTCGACCGCCGACTTGCCCAGCGCGCCGCCCTGGTCGCCGGTCGGCGCGGGGCTGCTCGGGGCGGTGACGGGGGCCGCGGCGCGATGACCGTCGGCGTGCGCCGCGGAACGCGGTGCGGGGGTGGCGGCGGTGAGGTCCGGTCCGTACGCGCCGTTCCTCACGGGCTTCGGCGTACGGGCCGTGGTGCCCCCGAGGTCCTCACCGGACACGGCAGCCGGCCGAGCCGCGCCGTGCTGTGTCGTCCCGGGGGCCGAGGTGACCGGCGCCGGCAGCAACCGGCCGGGCAGCTCGGACATTCCGGGGAGTCCGGGAAGCCCTGGCAGCGAGGGAGTCGCGGGCAGGGCAGGCAGTTTGCCGCGCACCGTGTCCAGTTGCTGCGTCACGGCGCCCACCAGGTCCCCGACCGGGCGCGTGGCACGACGGGTCACAGACGCGACGGCGTCCTGGTCCACCGCGGGCACGGCGGCCACCGCGCGGCGACCGGTGTGCTCCACCGGAGCGGTGACCGGGGCGGTGACCGAGTCGGCAACTGCCCCTACGACGCTCTTCGTCGGTGCCTTCCGCGGAGTGGCCCGCACCGCGTCCGCCACGTTCGTCACATCCGTCACGGCCGACGACACGGACGCGACCGACGAGGCGGAGGCGGCCGACGTGACGGAGGCGGCCGAGGTGGGTGAGGTACCCGTCGGCGTCCCCTCCGCGGCGTGCGCCCGCTCCCCGCAGAGGATTCCGAGCGCGAACAGACCGGCCATCAGCAGCCCCAGTTGCAGGGCACGTCGTCCCGCCGCCGTGCGCAACACGCGCACGCCGGTGGCGGGCTGGACTGCTGCTGAGGTCAAGAGGGGACGGGTCCTCCCGTGCGGCGGAACACGTGACGAGTTGGCACATCGCGGGCGAGCCCGATCCTCGCACGGCACGCCCGAGGTTGCGCAAGCCCCCCGTTACCGATGGGTACTCATGTCCCTTTTCCCGCCTGGCGTCACACGGTGTCCGGTATCGGAAGGGGACGCTTCTCGATCGCCGCCGCCATCACGTCCGGGAACAGATCGGGCGTACAGGCGAAGGCCGGTGCTCCCAGGGCGGCGAGCGCGGCCGCATGCTCCCGGTCGTAGGCGGGCGCCCCTTCGTCGGACAGCGCGAGCAGCGTGACGAACTGCACCCCCGACGCCTTCATCGCTGATACCCGCTTCAGCATCTCGTTCCGTATCCCTCCCTCGTACAGATCGCTGATGAGCACCACCACCGTCTCTGCGGGCCGGGTGATCTGCGACTGGCAGTACGCCAGCGCCCGGTTGATGTCCGTGCCGCCGCCGAGCTGGGTGCCGAAGAGGACGTCGACGGGGTCGTCGAGCTGGTCGGTGAGGTCGACCACGGCCGTGTCGAAGACCACGAGCCGGGTGCTGATCGACCGCATGGAGGCGAGCACCGCCCCGAACACGGACGCGTAGACGACGGACGCCGCCATCGACCCCGACTGGTCGATGCAGAGGATGACCTCCTTCTTCACGGACTGGGCCGCGCGTCCGTATCCGATCAGCCGCTCCGGCACGACCGTGCGGTACTCGGGCAGGTAGTGCTTGAGGTTGGCCGCGATCGTGCGGTTCCAGTCGATGTCGTGGTGGCGCGGCCGACTGACCCGGGCACTGCGGTCGAGGGCGCCGGTGAGCGTGGCCCGGGTACGGGTGACGAGCCGCTTCTCCAGGTCCTCGACGACCTTGCGCACGACCGCCCGTGCCGTCTCCTTGGTGGTCTCCGGCATCGCCTTGTTGAGCGAGAGCAGCGTGCCGACCAGGTGCACATCGGCCTCCACCGCCTCCAGCATCTCCGGTTCGAGGAGCAGGGAGGCAAGGCCGAGCCGGTCGATGGCGTCCCGCTGCATCACCTGGACGACCGAGGAGGGGAAGTAGGTCCGGATGTCACCGAGCCAGCGCGCCACCGACGGCGCCGACGCCCCGAGCCCGGCCGAACGGTCCCGGCCCGTCTGCGGTTTGTCCCCCTTGCCGTAGAGCGCGGCGAGCGCTCCGTCCATCGCGGCGTCCTGCCCGGACAGCGCGCAGCCGGTTCCGTCGGCCGTGTCGCCCCCGAGCACCAGCCGCCAGCGCCGCAGCCGCTCCGATGACGGGTCGGCGGTGTCCACCGCTGTCGGCTCGGTCGTCATGTGCCCACCCCCACGAAGTCGTTGTCGCCGGTCTTCTCCCGCTCGGCCTTGTCCCCCGCGGTCTTCCCCTCCTCGGCCTTGTCCCCCGCGGCCTTCTCCTCCTCGGCCAGGCCGAGCAGCAGCCGGACGAGGGGCAGTACGGCGTCGGCGCGCTCGGTGTCCGGCTCCGGGGCGAAGCCCGGTATGCCGGCCCCCCGGCCGGCCGCCGCGCTCCCCCGCGCACCCGGTCCGCGCCGCACCAGCTCGCCCAGGGTTCTGCGTACCCCTGGCTCGTACGCCGAGAACGTCCGCCGCAGCAGCGGCAGCACGTCCGTGAACGCCTCCGTCGGCACCCCGGTGAGCCAGGCGTCGACCAGGCCGAGCAGCCGCTCGTCGTGGACCAGCAGCATCCCGCCCCCGCCGCCGACGAAGCCCTCGATCCACGCGGCCGCGTCCGGCGGCGGTGTCCCCGGGGACAGCACGAGCCCCATCAGCCGCGCCGCCTCGTCCTGGCCCAGCTCCCCCTCGTCCAGCAGCAGCCGCACGGCCCGCCCCCGGATGACCCCCGGCACCGTGTCACGCCCGGACAGGACGCGCAGCACCGAGCGCCAGCGGGCGCGCAGGTCGCCGGCTCCGGGAGCGGGCGGGTCCTCGCGGCCGACGGCGGAGACCTCCCCCAGCAGGACCACCGCCCCGTGCACCTCGTCCACATGACGCCGCATCTCCTCGGCCGCGTCCGCGTCCAGGGCGGCGCAGGCCGGGGGCAGGCCGACGAAGATCCGCTCGGCGAGGCCGGCGGCGACCTCGGCGAGGGCCCGCGTGTCGGTGCCGCGCACATCGCCGTAGCGCAGGGAGCGGACCAGGGCGGGGAGCGCCTGGGCGAGGTGGCCGACGTCGGCGTCGAGGGCCGCGCGATCGGCGAGCACCCGCATCACCACGGGGAGCGCGTCGGGCAGTTCGGCGAGCAGACACCGTTCGGCGAGCGCGGTGACCTCGGCGAGGGCCTGCGCTGCCACGGCGTCCGCCTCGGCCTTGGCGGTCGCGGCGCCGAGCACCGTCGTGCCCCAGACCCCGGCTTCGGCGACCCGCACCGACAGCTCCGGCTCCCAGCGCAGTCGCCAGGTCTCCCGGAACGTGCCCGTGCTGCCCCGCGACTCCCTGGGCTCGCCCCAGCCGACGCCCAGCAGCCGCAGCCGGTGCAGCAGCCTGCTGCGTCCGGCGTCGGTCTCCTTGCGCAGGTCGAGCTCCAACTCCCGCTCCAGCGCCTCCGGTTTGAGCCGCAGCCGGCGCTGCAACCGGGCCAGGTCCCGCTGCAACGGCACCGCGGGCGCCGCGTCGGGCACCTCGCCCAGCAGGTCCCCCACCACCAGCCGGTCGTGCACCAGCGCGAGCGGTACGTCGGAGCCGTCGCACATCACCGCACGCACGGCATCGGTCGTCTCGCTCAGCCCGGCCAGCGGTCGGCCCCGCATCGCGGCGAGCGTCTCCGCCAGCCGCACCGCCTCGATGACATGCGCCGAGGACACGATCCGGTCCTCCTCGCGCAGCAGCCCGGCCACCTTGGTCAGCCACCGCTCCACCGGCCGGTCCGGCGCGCCGAACAGATGCCCGTACCAGCCCGGTGAGTCGATGCCCGCCCCGTACCCGCTGGACCGGGACAGCCTGCGGTGCGTCCACGGCACCCAGGTCATGTCCACCTTGGCCTTGGGCAGCCCCTTCAGCAGGGCCCGGTCGGCGGCGACGGAGGCCTTCTGCCGCAGTGCGGGCACGTGCCAGGCTCCGCACACCACGGCTACAGCGTCCTCGAACTCACGCTGCGCAGCCCGTAGTTGGAGCCGCATATGGGCCTCGCGCACAAGGTCCCTGGCGTGCCCGCCGGCGCCGTACGTCTCCCGCAGCGCCCCCATGGCCTCCTCAAGCGCGGCGAACGGCGCGAGCGCCGCGCCCGAATGCTCACCCCTGTGTTCGACCACGTCTTCCCACCAGCGCTCTGGGTCGTCGTAGCCGCCGGTCTCGGCGAGCACGGCGATCGGGTCAACGCGGACGTCGGGCCCGGACGCGGGCTCGTCGATGGCATCGGCATCGGCGTCGCCCCCGGCCCCGGCCCCGGCCCCGGGAGACTCCCCCTCCTCACTCGCCCACGCGAGCGTGTGCGCGGCCGGCAGGTCGATGAAGCGGGCCGGGACCCCGTGTTCCAGGGCCCAGCGGATGGCCACCCACTCGGGGGAGAACTCGGCCAGCGGCCAGAAGGCCGACCGTCCGGGCTCCTCCACGGCGTGCGCGAGGAGCGCGACCGGAGGGCGCATGTCCTCGTCGGCGGCCAGCGGGATCAGCGCGTCGGCCTCGGGCGGCCCTTCGAGGAGCACCACCCTCGGGCGGGCCGCGTCCAGCGCGGCCCGCACGGCCCGCGCCGACCCGGGCCCGTGGTGCCGCACCCCGAGCAGCAGCGGCCCGGAGTCGAACGCCCGCCCCCACTCGGACTCGCTCACACGCTCACCTCCCGGCAGGCCCGGTAGAAGTCCTTCCAGCCGTCCCGCTCGCGCACGACCGTCTCCAGGTACTCCTGCCACACGACGCGGTCGGCCGCCGGGTCGCGGACGACGGCGCCGAGGATGCCCGCGGCGACATCGGCCGGCCGCAGTATGCCGTCGCCGAAGTGGGCGGCCAGCGCCAGGCCGTTGGTGACGACGGAGATCGCCTCGGCCGTGGACAGCGTGCCGCTGGGCGACTTCAGCTTCGTACGGCCGTCGGTGGTGACGCCGTCGCGCAGCTCGCGGAAGACCGTCACCACCCGGCGGATCTCGTCCATGCCGTCGGGCACGGCGGGCAGTTCGAGGGGGCGGCCGATCTGGTCGACGCGGCGCGAGACGATGTCGACCTCGGCGTCGGCACTCTCCGGCAGCGGCAGCACCACCGTGTTGAAGCGGCGGCGCAGGGCGCTGGACAGGTCGTTGACGCCGCGGTCGCGGTCGTTGGCCGTGGCGATCAGGTTGAAGCCGCGGACCGCCTGCACCTCCTGGCCCAGCTCCGGGATCGGCAGGGTCTTCTCGGACAGGATCGTGATCAGCGTGTCCTGGACGTCGGCCGGGATGCGGGTCAGCTCCTCCACGCGGGCCGTCATGCCCTCGGCCATGGCCCGCATGACCGGGCTGGGCACGAGCGCGTCACGGCTGGGGCCGTGGGCGAGCAGCTGCGCGTAGTTCCAGCCGTAGCGGATCGCCTCCTCCGGGGTGCCGGCGGTGCCCTGCACCAGGAGCGTCGAGTCGCCGCTGACGGCGGCGGCCAGGTGTTCCGACACCCAGGTCTTGGCGGTGCCGGGCACGCCGAGCAGGAGCAGTGCGCGGTCGGTGGCGAGTGTGGTGACCGCGACCTCGACGATGCGGCGCGGGCCCACGTACTTCGGTGTGATCACCGTGCCGTCCGGCAGTGTGCCGCCGAGCAGATACGTCGCGACCGCCCACGGCGACAGCTTCCAGCGGGCCGGGCGCGGGCGGTCGTCCTGGGCCGCCAGCGCGGCGAGTTCGGCGGCGAACGCGTCCTCGGCGTGCGGCCGCAGCGCCTCGGCCGGTTCCTTCACGAGTGCTTCGGCCGCATCGGCTGCTTCGCCTGCCTGTACGGACGTTGCTTCCACGGACACAGTCATGGCTGAGGCCCCCTCCAGCTCGGCCGGTTCGGTCTGTCACCAACCGTGCACCACGCCACTGACAATCCGTTCCGACCTGCGAAAACATGGCGGCAGGGCCGATTGTCAGTGGCGGGATCTACCTTCGATTGCATGACTCAGCAGGGGGTGCGCTGGACCGCGGACCAGGTGCTGGCACTGGCGCCTGACGTCGCGTCACGCAAAGCGGGAAGCAAACTCGGCGCGGCCGGACCGTGGTCCGAGGCGGGGAGCTCCGACGAGGGGACGGTGTGGGGGCTGTGCAAGGGCAGCGGCAGCAAGCCGTATCAGACGGTCGTCGACATCGCGGAGGCGGCGGGTCCGGCATACAAGTGCTCGTGTCCCAGCCGTAAGTTCCCGTGCAAGCACGCGATCGGACTGCTGCTGCTGTGGGCGGGCGGGGACGGTTCGGTGCCGACGGCTAAGGCGCCGGACTGGGCCGAGCAGTGGATCGCGGGCCGGAAGAAACGCGCGCAGGAGAAAGGGGAGTCGGGCGGCGGGGGTTCGGGGTCCGCATCCGCCGATCCCGAGGCGGCGCGGCGCCGGGCCGAGCGCCGGGCGGAGCGGGTCACGGCGGGGGCGACCGAGCTGGAGCAGCGTCTGGCGGATCTGCTGCGCGGCGGCCTGGCCTCGGCGGAGCAGGCGGGGTACGGGCTGTGGGAGGAGACCGCGGCCCGCATGGTCGATGCGCAGGCGCCGGGACTGGCGGCCCGGGTGCGGGAGTTGGGGGCGATCCCGGGGTCGGGGCCGGGCTGGCCGGTGCGGCTGCTGGAGGAGTGTGCGCTGCTGCATCTGCTCGACCAGGGCTGGCTGCGCCGTGAGCGGCTCCCGGACGGCCTCGCGGCGACGGTGCGTTCCCGTGTCGGCCTGCCCGCCTCGGCGGAGGGCCCGCCGGTGCGCGACCGCTGGCTGGTCCTCGCCCAGTACGACACGGCGGACGCGAAACTGACGACGCGCCGGATCTGGCTGTACGGCGCCGAGTCGGACCGTATCCGCCTGCTCCTCTCCTACGGCGCGGCCGGCCGGGCTCCGGAGCTGGCACTGCCCGTCGGGCTGGCCCTGGAGGCCGAGGTGTCCGCCTATCCCGGCGCGGGACAGCTGCGGGCGGCGCTGGGCGAGCAGTTCGCCCCGCCCGCTCCGGCCGCGATACGGCCCCCGGGGGTGACGACGGCCCGGGCGGCCGCCCGGTACGGGGAGGCGCTGCGGGACGACCCGTGGCTGGACGCGGTCCCGGTGACGCTGGACCGCGTCCTGCCGATCCCGGACGGCGACTCCTGGCAACTGGCCGACGCCGACGGGGACTCGGCGCTGCCGCTCAGTCCGGCCGCCCGTTCCCGCCCCGGCCTGTGGCGGCTCGTCGCCCTTTCCGGCGGCGCACCGGTCAAGGTCTTCGGCGAGTGCGGCCACCGCGGCTTCACCCCGCTCACGGCATGGCCACAGGGAGCGGGAGAGGCGGTGCCGCTGTGCTGAGGGGGCCCGGCACCGAAGGACGACCGATGGAAAGGGGCGTCATATGAAGGGGAACCCGGCTTCCGTGGGGGCGGCGGGTGCGGCGGGCATCTCGAACGGTGCGGGTGCGGCGGGCGTCTCGAACAGCGCGGGCGCCTCGGGCACCCCGAACGCCCCGAGCACGTGGGAAGAGCTCGTCACCGCGGCACTGCTCGGCACGGACCGGCGTGCGCCCGTCGGCGGTGCGCCGGGGCGGGAGGCTCCGGTCGCGCTGCTGGACGCGGCGGCCGTGGAAACCGTGCGGCGGCGGGCGGGGCTGCGTCCGGCGCGAGCCGCCCGGCGTCCGGAGCCGGCCGCCGAGGACCCGCGCCCTGCGCTGCCCGCCGCGGCGGCCCGCAGGCTCGTGATGCTGCTGGCCGACCGTCCCGGCACGGGCGGCGGCAGACGGGGCACCTCGCCGGATCTGATGGAGCTGCTGCCCCAGTGGCTCGCGGCGGCGAACGCACGAGGGTTCGCCGCACCCCCGCAGTCCCTGCCCGCACTGCTGGACGCGGCCCGGGGGCGTACGGACCTGCGGCCGGCGGCGCTGGCGTTCGCGGGACCGCGTGCGCTGTGGCTGGCCCGGCTGAACCCGGACTGGCGCTTCGCCCTGCGCGCGGCCCCGGGCGGTGGGACGTCGCTGCCGGACCCAGACGACGACTCCGCCGTCGGCGAGGTGCAACGGCTGTGGCAGGAGGGGCTGTTCGCCGAGCGGGTCGCCCTCCTCGCCGCGATACGGGCACGCAGGCCCGCGGCCGCGCGCGAACTGCTGGCCGCGACCTGGGCGACGGAGCGGGCGGAGGACCGCCTGATGTTCCTCGACTCGCTGCGCACGGGGCTGTCCGCCGACGACGAGCCGTTCCTGGAGCAGGCGTTGGGTGATCGCAGCCGCAATGTGCGGGCGACGGCAGCGGAGTTGCTGTCCGCGCTGCCGGACTCGGCGCTGGCCGCGCGGATGGCGGTGCGGGCCGGAGCCTGCGTGGCCGTCGACCACACGCGCGACATTCCGACGATCGCGGTCGAGGCGCCGCTTGAGTGCGATACGAGGATGGAGAGAGACGGTGTCGTGGCCAAACCTCCTTCGGGTAGAGGGGAGCGATCGTGGTGGTTGGGCCAGTTGGTGGAGGCGGCGCCGCTCGGAACATGGCGGGGACGGCTCGGCGGTCGTACGCCGCAGGAGATCGTGGCACTGCCGGTTGCGGACGGCTGGCAGGGCGAGCTGCATGCGGCGTGGTGCCGGGCCGCGGCTCGGCAGCGGGACCCGGAGTGGGCCCGGGCTCTGCTCGGTGCGCCCTCGGCGCCCGAGGCCGGCGGCCCGGGAGCGGTCTCCCTGGCGGAGCGGGCGAAGCTGCTGGGCACGCTGGACACCCGGGAGCGCGCCGAATGGGTGGCCGGCTTCATCGCGACGCACGGTTTGTCCGAGGCGTTCCAGCTGCTCGGGGTGTGCGCCGTGCCCTGGGCCCCGCCACTCGGACGGGCGGTGGTGGATGCGCTCGACATCGCCCGGGAAGCGGGGAGTTACCCGTGGAGCTTCAGTGGGGTGATGGGGCTGGCCGAGCGGTGCCTGGATCCCGCGGCGGCGTCGCGGCTGGACGGGCTGCTGGCGGTGCCGGACGAGAAGGAGGACGCGTCGCCCGGCGCCGGGGGCTACTGGGCGGAGGCGTTCCAGCGGCTCGTGACCACCTTGCGGCTGCGCGCCGCGATGGCCGACGAGTTGGGGGTGACGCCGGAGCCGGGTGCACTGCGGGTGCGCTGAACGGCACCCGCGCGGTGACCCTCGTCGATCCGGCGCCGCGGGGACTACGCGCCGGCGGGCTGGCGTACGTTCTGCCGCACCCAGTCCACGATCGAGGCCGTGGTGGCACCGGGCGTGAAGATCTCGGCGACGCCCTTCTCCTTGAGCGGCGGGATGTCCGCCTCGGGGATGATGCCGCCGCCGAAGACCAGGATGTCCTCGGCGTCCCGCTCCTTGAGGAGGTCGATGACCGCCGCGAAGAGGGTGTTGTGGGCACCGGAGAGGATGGACAGACCGATCGCGTCGGCGTCCTCCTGGATCGCCGTGTCGACGATCTGCTCCGGGGTCTGGTGGAGTCCGGTGTAGATGACCTCCATACCGGCGTCGCGCAGCGCACGCGCGATGACCTTGGCCCCGCGATCGTGGCCGTCGAGCCCCGGCTTGGCCACCACCACGCGGATCGGTCCGGCTGCCACACCCATCACTGCCTCCATGAAGCGACTACATCCATCCGTACCGACAAGTACCGCACATTCCGCGCGTTCCGCCACCCGTCGCGAAGTGAACGAACGTTATCTCCAGCATCCCTCAACCGGCAGTTTCACGGTGGTGACAGAGGGGGAAATCACACGGTGGGACACGTTCGGGAGCCGCAGCGTGGTCCGCGCGGGCACGAAGGGCACACAGGGCAGGTAAGGCACGACAGCGGGGAGCCTCGTCGCCACGCCGGCAGGACGCCTCGTCAGGTCATCGGCGCCGCATGCGCCGCACGCCTCAGCCAACCCGCGCGTGCCACTCGGGCACCGGCGGCCGCCCCCACTGCGACTGCCCATGAGGGCACACGGGGGATCGGGCCGTCCTCCTGCGTGCCGACAGGAGGTCGGCCATGAAGGTCACCAAGGCACTCGAACCCCTGGTTCCGATCTGGCAGCAGCTCCTGCCGGGCAGACTCACGGGGCTCTCCATGGCCCTCCTCAAGGCGACCGCGCTGGAGATCGCGATCCTGGCCGGGCACATCGCCCTCTATCCCACCGGCATCACCCCGGAGCGCCGCTCCCCCACGCGGGCAACGACCCTGCCGGACGGCACCGCGCAGCTGCCGGCCACGCCGGATCCTCCGGTTGTCCTGCTGCACGGCTTCATCGACAACCGTTCGGTCTTCGTCCTGCTGCGCCGCAACCTCGTCCAGCACGGCAGACAGCGCGTCGAGTCGCTCAACTACTCACCGCTGACCCGGGACATCCGCACCGGGGCCGAGCTGCTGGCCCGGCACATCGAGGAGATCTGCGAGCGCACGGGGAGCCCGCAGGTCGACATCGTGGGGCACAGCCTGGGCGGGCTGATCGCGCGCTACTACGTACAGCGGCTCTCCGGTGACCTCCGGGTCCGCACGCTGGTGACGCTAGGCACCCCGCACTCCGGCACCCGGGTGCTCCCGCTGGCGAACGCGCACCCGATCGTGCGCCAGCTGCGCCCCGGTTCGGAGGTGTTGGAGGAGCTGGCCGAGCCGGCGCCCGGTTGCCGTACGCGCTTCTTCTGCTTCTGGAGCGACCTCGACGCTCTGATGGACGAGCCGGAGACCGCCCGTATCGACCATCCCGACCTTATGGCGCAGAACATACAAGTGATGGGAATCGGGCATCTCGCCCTTCCCGTCCACCCGGCCGTCGCGGCCGGGATACGGCAGGCACTCGACGCCGAACACCCGGAAGTGGAGGTCGCCAGGCCGGCCGGCGGGCTGACCGTGGCGTGAGAACAGGGTCATAACCGGGTCATACCGGGCGAGTCCGGGCGGCGCAACAGCCGTCCGGACTCGCCGACTCAGCGGGACCGGCAGACAACCGGATGTCGAACAATCTTCGAACACAAAGCCAAACCCGCGTCCATCGTCCCCCGAAACACGGCCGAATGCCCGTTTCCTTCGGGCGCGAAACCTTCCGAAGATTGTCGCGCCCGCATACCGACGGGTACAGTCGCCGCACTGCTCTGGCAGCCCCTGTTGTCGAGGCGAAAGAGAAGTTGGTGAACGACCGTCACCCGTCGGGGATCATGACCTCCCCGGCTCCGGCTTCCGATGCCGCCTCGGCGCCCTACGCGTCGTACGGCGGGCAGGAGGCCCAGTACGGCGACTTCACCTCGTACGCCGGATACGGCACGGACGGCTATGCCACCGGTGCCCACACCGCCACCTCGGCCTTCGAGACCGACCCGCTCTTCGGGAATCTCCCGGGCGGGGGTCACACCACGGGCGCGTACGACACCACGCAGTGGCAGACCAGCGGTCACCACACGCTGAACTACGACCCGTACGCGGCCCAGCACCACGCCGCCTACGACAGCGGCGCCTACGACAACACCGCCTGGACGATCCCTCATCAGGCCACGGGGAACGACATCAGTGGGCAGTGGGATGCGAACGCCTGGCTCCAGCCCGAGCAGCACACCGGCGCCGCCCCGACCCAGCAGTGGGAATGGGGCACCCAGGCCTACGAGACCGGTACGTACGACGCCACGCAGTGGAACTCCGACGGCGGCGTCGCAGCCACCGAGCCCGAGCGGCAGGCCGAACCCTTCGACCAGCAGGCGACCACCACCTTCGACCAGCTCTCGTACGAGAATCCCGCCCACGAGGAACTCGGCCACGAGAACTACGAGGACTACGCGGATGACGAGGACGACGCCTTCGAGGGTGCCGCCCCGGACGAGGACGAGTCGACGGCCACGGGCGAATTGCCCGCAGTAACGCCACTGCTGGACGATCAGGAAGAGTTCACCCCGCGCCCGTCCACCCGTGCGGGGTCACGCGGCGGTGCGCGTTCGCGCCGCCGTACACCCAAGCGCTCCGCGCTGCTGACCGTGGCCGTGCCTTCGGCCTGTGTGATGGGGGTGGCCGGGATCGCCGCCGCCTCCGTGGGCAATCTGAACCTGATCGGCGGCGGCAAGGACACCAGCGCCTCCGCGGCGGAGACGAAGTCGGTGAAACCGTCCGCCGCCAACAACAAGCTGGACACCCAGCTGGAGAGCCTCTCCGCCGGCGCCGACGACTTCGCCGACCGGGCCAGCCGCACCCAGGAGCGCATCGACCTCAAGGCGCAGCAGGTGGCCCAGCAGAAGAAGGCGGCGGCCGAGGCGGCCCGCAAGGAGCGGCTGCGCCCGAAGTACGCGCTTCCGGTCCTGCAGAGAGGGCTCAGCGCCTATTTCGGCCAGGCGGGCGTCAACTGGATGTCCGTGCACACGGGCATCGACTTCCCCGTCTCGTACGGCACGACGGTGATGGCCGCGACCGACGGCACGGCCCGCACCCAGTGGAACAGCGCCTACGGCAACATGATGATCGTGACGGCCAAGGACGGCACGGAGACCTGGTACTGCCACCTCTCCAGCTACCGGGTCGCCTCCGGTACGAGCGTCAAGGCCGGGCAGCCGATCGCCTACTCGGGCAACTCGGGCAACTCGACCGGCCCGCATCTGCACTTCGAGGTCCGGCCGGCGGGCGGTTCGGCCATAGACCCGCTGCCGTGGCTTCGCAGCCATGGCCTCGACCCGACGTAGGTCCCCCGCCTTCTCCACGAGTGACCCAGCCCCCGCCGGACCCTCCGATCGGCGGGGGCTCTTCGCGTGCGGCTACAGCTTCTCCACCGGCGCGTACCGCAGCACCAGCCGCTTCGGCTTCGCGTCACCGAAGTCGATCGTCGCCTGGGCGTTGTCCCCCTGACCCGTCACCGCGAGGACCGTGCCGAGGCCGAACTGGTCGTGGGTGACCCGGTCCCCGACGGCCAGGGACACCACCGGCTTCGACGAGACCCGCTTCGTGGCGAAGCCGGACGCGCCCGACGCCGACGAGCGGGAGCGGGACGAGGACAGCGAGGCCGCCACACCGGAAGCAGGTCCGGAGGAGACCGGCGCCGCCGCTCCCGTCCGCTTCCACTGCACATGGGCGGGCGGGATCTCCTCCAGGAAGCGGGAGGGCGGGTTGTACGACGGCTGTCCCCAGGCGCTGCGCAGGGACGACCGCGTGAGATACAGCCGCTCCCGCGCGCGGGTGATGCCGACGTACGCCAGGCGCCGCTCCTCCTCCAGCTCCTTGTTCTGGCCGAGGGCGCGCATGTGCGGGAAGACGCCGTCCTCCATGCCGGTGAGGAAGACGACCGGGAACTCCAGGCCCTTGGCGGTGTGCAGGGTCATCAGGGTGATGACGCCCGAGCCCTCCTCGTCCTCGTCGGGGATCTGGTCCGAGTCGGCGACCAGGGCGACCTGCTCCAGGAAGTCGGCCAGCGTGCCTCCCGGGGCGGCAGCCCCTGATGTCGCCGCGCCCTCCTCGCGCTCCTGCTCGAACTCCAGGGCTACGGCGGCGAGTTCCTGAAGGTTCTCGATGCGGGTCTCGTCCTGCGGGTCGGTGGAGGCCTGCAACTCGGCGAGATAGCCGGTGCGTTCGAGGATCGCCTCAAGGACCGTGGCCGGTCCCGCGCCGGACTCGACGATCGTACGGAGGTCCTCCATCAGCACGTTGAACCGCTTGACGGCGTTCGTCGAGCGCGCCGCCATGCCGTACGCCTCGTCGACCCGGCGCAGCGCCTGCGGGAAGCTGATCTTCTCGCGCTGGGCGAGGGCGTCGATCATCGCCTCGGCGCGCTCGCCGATTCCGCGCTTGGGGACGTTGAGGATCCGGCGCAGCGGCACGGAGTCCTCCGGGTTGGCCAGGACGCGCAGATAGGCCAGGACGTCCCGGACCTCCTTGCGCTCGTAGAAGCGGACGCCGCCGACGACCTTGTAGGGCAGGCCGACGCGGATGAAGACCTCTTCGAAGACACGGGACTGGGCGTTGGTGCGGTAGAAGACGGCGACGTCGCCCGCCTTCGCCTCGCCCGCGTCCGTGAGCCGGTCTATCTCGTCGGCGACGAACTGTGCCTCGTCGTGCTCGGTGTCGGCGACATAGCCGGTGATCCCCGCGCCCGCGCCCGCATTCGTCCACAGGTTCTTGGGGCGGCGGGACTCGTTGCGCTCGATGACCGCGTTGGCGGCGGAGAGGATCGTCTGGGTGGAGCGGTAGTTCTGCTCCAGGAGGATCGTCGTCGCGTTCGGGTAGTCCTCCTCGAACTGGAGGATGTTGCGGATCGTCGCGCCGCGGAAGGCGTAGATGGACTGGTCGGCGTCACCCACGACGCACAGCTCGGCGGGCTGGAGGTCGTGCTCGCCCGGCGGTACGTCCACCGGGTGCGCGGCGGTGCCGACGAGCTCGCGCACGAGGGCGTACTGGGCGTGGTTGGTGTCCTGGTACTCGTCGACGAGGACGTGGCGGAAGCGGCGGCGGTAGTGCTCGGCGACGTCCGGGAAGGCGCGCAGCAGGTTGACCGTCGTCATGATCAGGTCGTCGAAGTCGAGGGCGTTCGCCTCGCGCAGCCGCGACTGGTACATGGCGTAGGCCTGGGCGAGGGTCTTCTCGAAGCCGTCGGTGGCCTGGGCCGCGAAGTCCTCCTCGTCGATCAGCTCGTTCTTCAGGTTCGAGATCTTGGCGCTGAAGGACTTCGGCGGGAAGCGCTTGGGATCGAGCTCCAGGTCGCGGCAGACCAGGGCCATCAGGCGCTTGCTGTCGGCGGCGTCGTAGATCGAGAACGACGAGGTGAAGCCGAGCTTCTTGCTCTCGCGGCGCAGGATGCGCACACACGCGCTGTGGAAGGTCATCACCCACATCGCGTTCGCGCGCGGGCCGACGAGGTGCTCGACGCGCTCCTTCATCTCGCCCGCGGCCTTGTTGGTGAAGGTGATCGCGAGGATCTGCCCCGGGTGCACGTTCCGCTCGGCCAGCAGGTGGGCGATGCGGTGCGTGAGCACACGGGTCTTGCCTGAGCCGGCGCCGGCCACGATGAGCAGGGGGGAACCGGCGTGCACGACGGCCGCGCGCTGGTTCTCGTTCAGCCCCTCCAGCAGCGCCGCGGCGTCGATCACCGGGCGTGGGGCGCCGTCGCGGTAGTAATCGTCCCGGTCCGGCGGCACGTCGAACTTCCCGCCGAACAGATCGTCCGGAACCGACTCCGGAGCGTGATCGTCCTCGGGCGGCGGCGGAGGCTCCTCCTCGCGCCCGTGAGGGGTCTGGAGGTCCGCCAGGAAGCTGTCGTCAAAGAGGCTGCTCATCGCTCTCCGAGTCTAGGGCGCCCCACCGACAAACGACCGCCGCCCCGGAAACAGGACCGGCCCCGCGCGCGGGGGATCTTCCCGATGCGCGAGCCGGACAACTGGCTCACGCTCCGGAGGCATGCTGTCACACGGGCGGAATTCTGCGTCAGGTCACAAAAATGTATCGGGCATATCGCCCATCAACCTTCACACGGGCCACACCAGTTGGCTACCGTCTCGGGCGGGCCGTACGACCCCCACCGGCGAACGTCGCCGGGCCGCGCGGCCTCCGCCGAGTCCGGTGTGCCCGCCACGGCAGCCGGAGCCGGGGACCCAACCGACCTTGGGGTGAATCGGCCCAACCTCCACCCGGAGAAAGGCCGTAGGGCAACCCTTCCGAACCACCCGCCCGAACCCGACAGCTAACTCGGTAGGCGGAACATGGAAGGAGTCGCCTCCCTTGGCGTCGCACCGCAAGTCGCGCCCCGCGAGTGCCCTAGCAGCAGGCATACGCACCCCCGCCATCGCCACCGCCGCGCTCACCTCCGTGGCCCTGCTCTCCCAGACCGCCAACGCCACCCCCTCCGCCGACGGCAAGCCGAGCATCGAGGAAGTCGAGAAGAAGGTCGACGACCTCTACCGCCAGGCGGAGTCGGCGACCGAGAAGTACAACGCGGCCAAGGAGAAGTCCGGCCAGCAGCGCAAGAACGTCGACACCCTGCTGGACGACGTGGCGCGGCGCACGGACAAGCTCAACAAGGCGCGTGAGGAACTGGGTACGTTCGCCGCCGCCCAGTACCGCACCGGGGCCGCCGCGCCCGACACCGCCACCTTCCTGCTCTCGAACTCCCCGCAGGACTACTTCGACCAGACCCAGCTGATGGGCCGGATGACCTCGCGGCAGAAGGTCGCGGTCGACGACTACATCACACAGCAGTCGGCGACCATGAAGAAGCGGCAGGAAGCCACCAAGAGCCTCCAGACGCTGACCGAGTCGCAGAACGAGCTGAAGACGGCCAAGGCCACCGTCCAGAAGAAGCTCTCCTCGGCGCGCGAGCTGCTGTCCGAGCTGACGGCGCAAGAGAAGGCCCGGCTCGCCGCGATCGAGAAGCAGAAGCAGGAGGAGGCCGCGCGCCAGGCCGCGGAGCTCGCCAAGAAGCAGGCGGCCGCGGAGGCGGCGAAGAAGGCCGCCGCCGCGAGCTCGTCCGGTTCCTCGGGCTCCTCCACCTCGACGGGTTCGACGGGGTCGACGGGCTCGACCGGCTCGTCCTCGGACTCCACGTACGCCACCAAGGCGGAGAAGGCGATCGCCTTCGCCCGCGCCCAGATCGGCAAGCCGTACGTCTGGGGCGCCACCGGCCCCGACTCCTACGACTGCTCCGGCCTCACCTCGGCCGCCTGGCGGGCCGCGGGCGTCAGCCTTCCGCGCACCACCTATGACCAGGTCAACGTGGGCACCACGGTCTCGCTCACCAATGCCGAGCCCGGCGACCTGATCTTCTTCTACGACGACGTCAGCCACGTCGGCATCTACATCGGCAACGGCATGATGATCCACGCCCCGAAGCCCGGCGCCTACGTCCGCGAGGAGTCGATCTACTACGGCGGCGCGTCGATCATCCACAGCGTGGTACGGCCGGCGTAAGAGACCTCCGTGGGGCAGGGACGCGAGCGCCGTGGCTGTGGTGACGCGAGCGCCGCGGCCGTCGTGAGCCGCAGGCGCACGCGCCCCTGTCCCGCACCCGCGCGTTTTTCCCCGCACGCGCGCGCGTGCCCCGCTCGCAAGGCGCGCACGGCTCCCTAGCATCGGGCCCATGCCCGCCTCCTCACCCCTACGCGCCTGGTGGAAGCGGCGCCCGCCGGCGGCCGGGGCCGCCGTGATGGCGACCGGCATCGTGTCGGTCGGGCTGCAGCTGGCGGGGTACGAGGCACTGTCCCTGATCGCCCTCGCGTTGGCCTCGGTCGCCTGGCTGGCGCCGGCCGTGGACTTCACCGTGGGGCTGCTGTGGCAGCGCAGGCGCTGGGTGGCCGAGGCGCGGACGCCGGGCGCGCTCACCGCCGTCGCCGCGACCGCCGTGCTGGGCACCCGTTTCTCCGCACTGGGCCGCCACGGCCTGGCCGAGGTGCTGCTCGCGCTGTGCGCGGCGCTCTGGCCGGTGCTGATCCTCCTCGTCGTACGGCACTGGCACCGGCGCATGCCGGGCACGGTGTTCCTGTGCTGCGTGGCCACGCAGGGGCTCGCCGTGCTCGGCGCCACGCTCGCCGCGGCCGAGGCGACGGCATGGCTGGCCCACGCGGCGCTCGTGCTGTTCTGGCTGGGCCTCGTGCTCTACGGGTTCGCCCTGGCCCGGTTCGACGTGCGGCAGGTGGTCGAGGGGCCCGGGGACCAGTGGATCGCGGGCGGCGCGCTCGCGATCTCGGCGCTGGCCGCCGCGAAGCTGATCTCCGCCGACAGCGCGCGGCTGTACCTGTGGGACGACGACAACCTCGGCGTCCTGCGCGACACGGCCCTCGCGCTGCTCGTCCTCGATCTGAGCTGTTACGTCGTGCTCCTGACCGCCGAGGTGGTGCGCCCACGGCCGCGCTTCGACGTACGCCGCTGGTCGACGGTGTTCCCGATGGGGATGACGGCGACGGCGACGCTGTCCGTCGCCGCCGCCCTCGGCATCCCGTGGCTGGAACGGCCCGGTCAGGTGCTGGTGTGGATCTCCGTGGCCGTCTGGCTCGTGGTAGCCACCGGTGCGGTCCGGTCGGCCCGCGCGGGGCTCAGGGACGTGCGCTGAGCCCGGTCACGTCCACAGCACGGCGATGAAGATGTTCGCCGTGGTCAGCAGGCCCACCAGCCCGAACAGGCGCTTGTCCACCGTCTCGTCGTCCCGCTTCACATAGACGAGCCCGAGGATCACGATCAGCAGGGCCAGCTTCACGCCGATCTTGACGGCGTTGACGTGGTGGCCGTCGGCCTGGTTGAGGCCGACCAGGATCACACCGGTGACCAGCATGGTCAGGGCGCCGTGCAGCATCGCGGGGACGAAGCGGGCGGTGCCCCGGCCCATCGCCTTCATCTGGGTGAGGAAGCCGCCGAGGAGCGCGGCGATGCCGATGATGTGCAGGCCGACGAAGAGATGGATGAGTACGTCCATGAGGCGGGAGCCTAATCCCCCGCATATATGCGCCCCATAGCACCCCACCACCCCCGTGCACCGCGGAACCGCCGCTTCGGTCATCGCACTGTGTGAAGAGGGCGGCTCCGGACCCCGATCACGGTCACATACGGTCACCGCCAACCCGATCCGGGCACTTCCTTACATGACGTTACCGAGCCGACACCGTCAGGTTTAGCGTCCTCCACCAGGTGACCGGCTCCCCACCGCCGCCCGGGCCAGGGGCGGCAGCCGACCACCTCCGCCGAGAAAGGTCCGGCGGCGGCCCGCTCCCCCTGTGCGGGCCGCCGCCGGACGCGTAGCCGGCCAGGTCGTACGAGAGGACGTGACGGTCGAGGTGGCAGTGCACCGAAGGCCCCGACAGCGCTCGCTGGGCGGCAACACCGCCCGCACGGCCGTGACCATCGCCCTGGCGGGCGCGGCCACGGCAACGGGCTTCGAGGGGATCGGGCACGCCGAGCCGCAGCTGACACCGGCCCAGGTCAAGGCGAAGGTCGACAAGCTGTACCAGGAGGCGGAGGTCGCCACCGAGAAGTACGACGGCGCGAAGGAGAAGGCGGATTCGGCGGAGCAGCGGCTGAAGTCGCTGCGGGACGAGGCGGCACGCAAGGAGCAGAAGCTCAACTCGGCGCGGGACGCGCTGGGTTCCGTCGCGGCCGCGCAGTACCGCAGCGGCGGGCTCGATCCCACGGTGCAGCTGATGCTCTCCGGCGATCCCGACCGCTATCTGGAGGGCACGGCGTTCGCCGAGCGGGCGGGCGACCGGCAGTCCCAGGCCGTGGCCCGGGTGCGGGGGCAGCTCCGGGAGATCGAGCAGTTGCGCGGCGCCGCCCATGTCGAGCTGGTGTCGCTCAGGTCACGGCAGGCCGAGCTGAAGCGGCAGAAGAAGACGGTCACCGGGAAGCTCGACGAGGCGCGAGAGCTGCTGTCCGGGCTCTCCCCGCAGGAGCGGGCGCGGGTCACGGCGGACGGTGGCACGGACACCGCGGCTGCCACGGGCCACGCCTCCAGGTCGGCCTCGGACACACGGGACGCCCTGACCGCCCCCGGCTCCACGGCGGCCTCCAACTCCCGTGCCGCGGCGGCCGTCGCGTACGCCTACCAGAAGCTTGGCAGCCCCTATGTGTGGGGCGCAACGGGCCCGAACGCCTTCGACTGCTCGGGCCTCGCCCAGGCCGCCTACCGCTCCGCCGGCATCTCCCTCCCCCGCACCACCTACGCCCAGATCAACGCGGGCCGACGGGTCTCCCGCTCCGAACTCCAGCCCGGCGACCTCGTGTTCTTCTACTCCGGCATCAGCCACGTCGGCATCTATGTCGGCAACGGCCAGATGATCCACGCCCCGAACCCCTCGGCACCCGTGCGCCTGGCCCCGATCGACGAGATGCCGTTCGCGGGGGCGACGCGGGTGGTGTGAGGCCCGCCGCGCAAGCCCCCGTTCACACCAGCCGACGTGCCGTGGCCCACCGGGTCAGTTCGTGCCGGTTGGACAGCTGGAGCTTCCTCAGGACCGCCGAGACATGGGACTCGACCGTCTTCACCGAGATGAACAGCTGCTTGGCGATCTCCTTGTACGCATAGCCGCGGGCGATCAGCCGCAGTACCTCCCGCTCCCGCTGGGTGAGGCGGTCGAGGTCCTCGTCGACCGGCGGGGCGTCGGTGGAGGCGAAGGCGTCGAGGACGAAGCCGGCCAGCCGCGGGGAGAAGACCGCGTCGCCCTCCTGGACCCGGAAGACGGAGTCGACCAGGTCCGTGCCGGTGATCGTCTTGGTGACATAGCCCCGGGCGCCGCCGCGGATCACACCGATCACGTCCTCCGCCGCGTCCGACACGGACAGCGCGAGGAAGCGGACCGGCCGCTCGGTGTCGGCCATCAACGGGGCGCAGCGGCGCAGCACTTCGACACCGCCGCCGCCCGGGAGATGGACGTCGAGGAGCACCACTTCGGGCCGGGTCGCGGTGATCACCGTAACGGCCTGGTCGACGTCCGCGGCCTCGCCGACGACCTCGACGCCGGTCTGCTCGGTCTGGCCGATCTCGGCCTGGACGCCCGTACGGAACATACGGTGGTCGTCGACGAGGACCACCCGGACGCGACGCCCGGACGCCGCGCCGCCTCCCTCCGCCGCTCCCGCCGTGCCGTTCGCCTCGGTCGCGTCGCTCATGACGTCTTCTCCGCCCTCTCCATCTCCAGCTCGACCTCCGTGCCGCCGTCCGGCACCGGCCGCAGCCGTGCCGTACCGCCGTTGCGTTCCATACGGCCGATGATCGATTCTCTGACGCCCATGCGGTCGGCGGGTATCGAATCGAGATCGAAGCCCGGACCGCGGTCACGGACGGACACGAAGACCGTCCTGCCCTCGACTTCGGCGTAGACCTGCACGGCGCCGCCCTCGCCACCGTACTTGGCGGCGTTCACCATCGCCTCGCGCGCGGCCTGCATCTGTGCGGCGATCCGCTCGTCGAGGGGGCAGTCGCCGACCACGACGACCTCGATCGGCACGCCGTGCTTGTCCTCCACCTCGGCGGCGTTGCGCCGGACCGCGTCGGCGAGGCTGTCCGGTTCGTCGGCCTCGTCCTTGCCGGTGCCCTCGGGTTTGTACAGCCAGGTACGCAGATCGCGCTCCTGGGCGCGGGCGAGGCGGCGCACCTCGTTCGCGTTCTCCGCGTTGCGCTGGATCAGGGTGAGGGTGTGCAGCACCGAGTCGTGGACATGGGCGGCGACCTCGGCGCGCTCCTGGGCGCGGATACGCATCAGACGCTCCTCGGAGAGGTCCTGGGTCATCCGCACGAGGTACGGCCCGGCGAGCAGCGTTATGCCGACGAGGACCGCGAGGGCGGCCTGGAGGACCGAGCCGAGGTGGGCGGCGGAGCCCTGCAGGACGAAGACGCCGGAGACGCCCGCGGTGACCAGCAGGACGCCTCCGCCGGTGCGCAGCAGGGTCAGGGTGCGGCGGCGGCTGCCGACCTCGACCCAGCGGGCCCGGCGGGCGTTGTCCGCCTGGCGCCAGACCAGGGCGACGCCCGCGCCGACCAGGACGGCGGGCAGGAGATACGCCTTGGCTCCGCTGCCCAGGTTGACGTTGCTGACGAAGACCATGGCCACGACGACCATGAGGAGCAGCGCGACGATCTGGCCCTTGTCCGGCTTACGCGCGATGAGTCTGCGCCGGCCGTCCGGCGAGGTCTCGGTGGTGACCAGGGAGGGCGGCTTCTGGCCGCCGACGCCGCCGACGCCGAGCGGCACGAAGAACCAGAACGCGGCGTACAGCAGCGCGCCGAGGCCGTCGGCCATGAACAGGCCGACGAACACCAGCCGCACCCAGATCACGGGCAGCCCGAGGTGCCCGGCGAGGCCCCGCGCGACACCACCGAGCCAGCGGCCGTCGCTGCTGCGGTAGAGCTTGCGCGGTGGCCGCGGGTCTTCGATGGGCGCTGCTGCGGCTTCCGGCATGCCATCGATGGTCACACGGGCCGAGTGGCGGAGCATCAGGGTCTACCCCCGAGACTCCCCTGATCTTCGAAAGTCCGGCCGTCGAACGCCTCCCCCGCCCGGTCTCAGGGCCGATATCAGGGTTCACCCAGGGTCATTCCGACTGCCGTCGCGGCGGCACGCCCGTCACCATGGACGCATGACAGATCACGAGCACGCCGCGACGGGTCCGGGACCCGGCCCCGGCCCGCGCCCCGCCCCGGGCGCCGGGCCGACGGATGCCGCGCCCGCCGCGGACGCGGCGGCGCCCGGCGAGGGCGGTGCCGTCGAATCCCCCCGCAGGTTCCGCCGCGACCGGCGGCACAAGATGATCTCGGGGGTGTGCGCCGGGCTCGGGCGGCACACCGACATGGATCCCGTGATCTTCCGGATCACCCTCGCGGTGCTCGCCGCGGCGGGCGGGATCGGCCTCATCTTCTACGGCTTCGCGTGGCTCTTCGTGCCGTACGAGGACGAGGAGGAGAACGAGGTCCGCAAGCTGCTGACCGGGCGGGTCGACGGGCAGGCCCTCGCGGCCGTGCTGTTCGCGCTGGTCGGCTGCGGAGTGTTCCTGACGATGCTGAGGAACGGCGGGGTGCTCACGTTCGCCGTCGTTCTCTCCCTGCTGCTCGCAGGCGCCGGTTACTGGTCGCGGCGGCGCGGCGCGCCCGACCCCGATCCTCTGGCGGCGCAGGCCGTGGCCGACGCCCCGCCGGAGGCCCAGGCGCCGCCGGTCCCCACCGCCTACCCGTCCTGGTGGCGCGACCCGATCGTCAAGGACGGCACGCACGTCGGCGGCACCGGCTATCTGTGGGGCCCCGGGGACTCGCGGGACCGGGACATCGCGGCGGCCGTCAACATCGGCCTCGGCAACTCCTGGAGCAACCGCGCGGACGTACGCGCCCCGCACAGCGGGCCCCCGCGGCCGCGCGGTCCGCGCTGGATCGGCGGCTGGGTCTTCCTGCTCGCCCTGCTGGCCGGCGGCCTGGGCACCGGCGCGACCTGGGAAGGGCATCCGCTGGGCACCAGCCTGCAGGCCGGCCTGGCCTGTGCGCTCCTCGTCCTCGGCCTCGGCATCGCGCTCAGCGCGGTCCTGGGACGTACGGGCGCGGGGTCGGTGTTCCTGGCGATCGTCACGGCGGCGCTGCTCGCCGGGGCGTCGGCCCTGCCCAAGGACATCACCACGCACTGGATACGCACCTCGTGGAAGCCGGCCTCGGTGGCGGAGGTGCGGCCGAAGTACGACCTGGGCACCGGCGAGGGCACCCTGGACCTGACCCGGGTGCGCATCGCCAAGGGCGAGACGGTGGAGACGAAGGCCGCGGTGGGTGCGGGCCGGCTGCGGCTGATCGTGCCGGCGGACGCGACCGTACGGATGAGCATCGATGTGGGGGTCGGCGACATCCAGTTGCCGGGTGAGGACAGAAAGGACGTGGACGTGGCACCGGGCAAGCACAAGGACGTGACGCTGACACCCGTGAAGGGCGGCAAGAACGCCGGGACGCTCGACATCGATCTCGAAGTCGGTGTGGGACAGGCGGAGGTGAGCCGTGCTGCGTCATGAGTTCCAGCCCGGAAGGCTGGTCGCCGGTCTCTTCCTCACCGTCACGGGCGTCGCGTACGCCGGGGACGCGGGCGGTCTCTGGGAGACGCCCTGGTTCGCGGCCGTCCCCCTCGTCGTGGGCGGCCTCGCCCTGGCGGGCGCGGCGGCGGCCCTGACCCGGCTCATACGCGGACGGCAAGGGCCGTGCCGTACGAACGCGCCGGAGACGGGCACCACCGGGCCCGGCCACCCGGGCTGAGGTCCGCGCCCGGGCTGACGGTCGCGCGAGGGACTGCGTGCTACCGGTAGCCCGCCGCCCGCTGCCGTCGCCGTGCGCGCAGCATCGAGTCGAGGGAGAGGTACGGGGTGCCGGCGAGGACGAGAGGCAGCCAGGCCATCAGATAGGCGAGGTCGTTGCCGTAGTAGTACGGGGTGGAGGACCAGCTCACCGTCAGCCACAGGCTGAGCGAGATCAGCGCGCCGCCGAGCGCGGCAAGACGGCCGAACAGTCCGGCCAGGACGCCGATGCCCACGGCCAGTTCACCGAAGGCGATGGCGTAGCCGAAGCCGACCGGGTTCTTCAGGGCCAGGTCGACCAGGGCCGGGATGGCGGAGGAGTCGCGGACCGCGCGCATGGTGTCGCCGATCGATCCGGAACCGCCCGACTTCATGAAGGCACTGTTGGTCAGCTTGTCCAGGCCGGCGTAGATGAAGGTGACGCCCAAGAAAATGCGCAGAGGAAGGAGGGCATAGCGGGTGGCGGTGTCCCGCCAGTCGCGGTCGCCGTCGAGATAGGGAGTGTGCGTGTCCGTACGAATGCTGTGAGTCATCGTTCCTAGCCGCCTCTCGCCCGCATGCAGAGACCCCTCAACAGACCTTACGTACGACAAATGGGTCCGGCTCAATCCTCTTGCGAAGGTTTTTCAGTCTCTTCGGTCAACCGGAGCGGCCCGTGGTCCCGTTCGGTGATCGGCCGGTCTCAGTCCGTCACCTCGACCGTGCACCGGTTCGTGGCCACCCCCGCCGCGGTGATCACCTGCACCTCCACACATCCGGGTTCCACGTCCGCGGGGACCGGCACCGTCAGGACCGTGTCCGAGGGGTTGCTGAAGCCGCCCCTGACGGGGATCAGCGGGACGTGGACGTTGACCGCGCCGATGCGGACGACCAGGCGGGAGAGCTGGTCGGCGGTCTGTGCGCCCAGCGGGACGAAGCAGGCGCCACGGATCTCGATGTCGTCGCCCGTGCGGATCGGCCCGTCCAGATCGCCGGCCTCGCGGGCACGGACGACGGAGAGGATCACCGGGCGGCCTCCCTCCGCGTACTTGCCGGCCAGGTAGGTCAGGGCGGAGACCAGGACCAGCACCGCGAGGCCCCACGGCAGGTCGGGCAGCTGGTCGGGGCGGCGGGCCAGCCGTACGGCGGCGAACAGCAGGGCCACGGCGCTGATCACGACGTACTGGATGTCGGCGAAGGTGCCCCGGCCGGAGTCGTCGGTGAGCAGGTCGGCCGCGCGCGGACGGGGTGCGGGCACCTTCTGCAGCCGCTGTCCGTGGATCCGCAGGCCGACCACGCGCCGTACGAGCACCGCGATGCCGCAGACCACGGCGAGGACGGTCACCATGCCCGCGCCGCGGGCGAGCTCGAGCCCGGAGATGAGCGCGTCGCGTTCCGTGTGGTCGGAGGCCGCGGCGAGGCGGCTCGCGAGGACCAGGACCGCGTACGCCACGAGCAGCACCCAGGCCGCCGCCACGGTGCGCGAGGTGGACATCCGGTTGTCCTCGCCGATCACCGGCGCCAGCGCCCCGCCGCGCGCCCGGTGGAACCACGAGGCCCCGCTCAGGGCGCCGGCCACCAGCAGCGCGGCGAGCAGTGCGGCGGTGCGGGCGCTCGTCCAGCCCGCGCCGATCGCGGTCAGCGACTCCACCAGCAGCAGGAGGACGACGGCCGCCCACAGGACGTAGAGCGTGCGCAGCCACAGCCGCGCCAGCCAGGCGTCACCCGCCGCCCGGCCGCGCTCGGCGACGACCTCGGCGGACTGGGTCAACTCCTCGGACACCCACTGCCGGGAGGCGGAGGCGGAGTGGGCCACCGCCGCGGGCAGACCCTGTCCGGCAGCGAACTCGTCGCGCTTGAGGAGGAATTCGGCGACGGCCCGCCGATGCCCCTGCCGCGCCCCGTGGGGGCAGTCCCCGCAGGTGCAGCCACCCCCGTGGGCAGCCCCGTGCGCGCCCGCCTGCACGCCCTGCCTCGCCTCCTGCACCGCCACGCCCGACGCCCGCCTTCCCCATGACCCACGACCCGACCCACGACCCGATCCACGACCGACCCACGCCCCCGGGGCACGACCGGTGGCGTCCTCCGCGGAGACCGACTGTGACCGTGCAACTCCCATGCGACAAAAGCGAATTGTGCCCTACGCCACCTCGCGCCCGTCCGGCAGGTGGTCACCGCGGGTGAAGTGCGGGCCGCCGTGTTGACCCGGCTGGGAGAATTTCGGTATGGCCGAGATCATCCAGCGGGACGGGACCTGGGCCTTCGACGGCAGCACGGTCCGGATCACACCGGGGCTCCACCGCTCGGTGCCGCTGTTCCGGCAGACGTACGGAGAGATCGCCGTACCCCTGGAGGCCGTGGCGGGCGTGGTCTACGAGCCCGAGCGCAAGCGCGGCCGGCTGCGGATGCGGCTGCGCGAGGGCGCGGATCCGCTGTTGCAGGCCACGGGCGGGCGGCTGCCGGAGCCGGCCGATCCCTACCGGCTGACGGTGGACCTGGACCGGTCCGGGGTGGCCGAGTACATCGCCGAGGAGATCCGGCACGCGCTCCTCCTCGACCGGATCCCCAAGGAGCCGACCAAGGCCTATCTGCTGCCCGGGCCGCCGGTGCCGGTCTCGGTGCGTTCCTCCGACGGCACGGTCTCCTTCGACGGCACCCAGGTCCGTATCGACTGGGCCGACACCTCGGACCGGGTCAAGCGGGCCACCGGGCCCCGGATCATCAACGTCGTCGACCTGGCCCAGGTCGAGTGGCTGCCCAACTCCGGCTACGAGGACGGCCTCCTGCGGTTCGCGTTGCGCGAGACGGTGTTCTCCAGGCTGCCGCCCGAGCGCGACCCGTACGCCCTCGACCTGTGGGGCAGTGTCCGCCGCGATCTGCTCACCGCGCTGGTCGCGGCCGCGGTCACCGCGCGGCTGCCGCATCCGTCCACCCGGGCCGGCGTCCCGTACGCCGACCGGGACCGGCCCGCGGGCGCGCTGCCGCCGCCGGCCGACCACCACGACGTACTGCTGCGCCGGCTGCGGGAACTGGGCGAGCTGCACCGGGAAGGGGTGCTCACGGACGAGGAGTTCGCGATGACGAAGGCGGTGGTCCTGCGCGGGTTCTAGCGGGGTCGCGGCGGGCCGGCATGATCCAAACGACAAACGCTAGCTGAGCAGATCCGGCTCGCTGCGGCTGATGTCCTGCCACAGCGGCTGGTAGTTGATCCAGGCCACCAGGTCGCCGCCGAGCTGCTCACGGGTCGCCACCGCCAGTTTGTGGTCGATGAGCAGGGGGCGGCCCGCCGCCTTCGCCATCAGCTGCACCTGGCAGGACTTCTCCATCGACATGAACCACCAGGCCGCCGCGTCCACCGAGTCGCCGACCGTCAGCAGCCCGTGGTTGCGCAGGACGAGGGCCTTGCGGGAGCCGAGCGCGGCCGCGATCCGGCGGCCCTCCTCGATGTCGACGGCGACGCCCGTGTAGGCGTCGTACAGGGCGTGGTCCTCGTAGAAGGCGCAGCTCTCCTGGCTGAGTGGGTCGAGCAGGTCGCCGAGCGCGGACAGGGCGCGGCCGTGCACCGAGTGGCAGTGGGCGACGGCGACGACGTCCGGGCGGGCGGCGTGCACCTGGGCGTGCACGGTGAACGCCGCCTGGTTGACGTGGTAGCGGCCCTCGATCACCTGCCCGTCCTGGTTGGCGAGGACCAGGTCGCTGACGGTGACGTGCTTGAACGGCATCCCGAACGGGTTGACCCAGAAGCAGTCGGAGAACTCCGGGTCGCGTGCGGTGATGTGGCCGGAGACCCCGTCCTCGAATCCGGACCGGCCGAAGAGCCGGAGCGCGCCCGCGAGCCGTTCCTTGCGGTGCCGGCGTTCGTCGTCGAGCGAGTCGTGCATCGGCGGCATCGCGAACTGCAGCTGGTCGGTGGGCAGCGGCAGGGGCGGGGTCGGCCCGTGCATAGGTCCTCCTGCACTGGGTTTTGCTTTACGTTGCGGAAGTTACCGTCGGTCAGCGCAGGAGAACAGAGCTGTTCCGTAAAGAAGACGCCCGGATACCCGACAGGGGATGTCGGGTATCACCGCCACACTCGCCGTATGACAGCGAACACGGCAGTGAACTGGGCGGCTCTCACCGAGGCGGAACCCGGACTCGCGAAGATCGCGGAAGAGCGCTTCGGTGCCTTCACGCATCACGTCCTCGCCACGCTCCGCAAGGACGGCTCCCCGCGCACCACCGGCCTGGAGGTCCGCTTCCTGAGCGGTGAGCTGTGGCTCGGCATGATGCCGGGCTCGCTCAAGGCCCTCGACCTGCTCCGGGACCCGAGGTTCGCGCTCCAGGCGAACCCGGGGCCGGACACCGCGATGGGCGGCGGGGACATCCGGATCGCCGGGCGGGCGATCGAGGTCGAGGACCCGGAGGTGAAGGGGGCGTACATGGAAGAGGTGGAACCGCCGCAGCCGTTCCACCTCTTCCGCACCGAGCTGACGGAGGTCGTACGGACCTTTGTCGAGGACGACAAGTACCTCGTCGTCCAGGTCTGGAAGCCCGGGGAGCCGGTGCGCACCCTCAAGCGGACTTGACCTTCGGAGCCGGGAGGGCTACTCCCACTCGATGGTGCCCGGCGGCTTCGAGGTCACGTCGAGGACGACGCGGTTGACGTCGCGGACCTCGTTGGTGATGCGGGTCGAGATGCGCGCGAGGACCTCGTACGGCAGGCGCGACCAGTCGGCGGTCATCGCGTCCTCGGAGGAGACCGGGCGCAGCACGATCGGGTGGCCGTAGGTGCGGCCGTCGCCCTGGACGCCGACGCTGCGGACGTCCGCGAGCAGGACCACCGGGCACTGCCAGATGTCGCGGTCGAGACCGGCCGCGGTCAGCTCCTCGCGGGCGATGGCGTCGGCCTCGCGCAGCAGGTCCAGGCGCTCCTTGGTGACCTCACCGACGATGCGGATGCCGAGGCCGGGGCCCGGGAAGGGCTGGCGCTGGACGATCTCCTCGGGCAGGCCGAGCTCCTGGCCGACCATCCGGACCTCGTCCTTGAAGAGCTTGCGGAGCGGCTCGACGAGCTTGAACTCCAGGTCCTCGGGAAGGCCGCCGACGTTGTGGTGGGACTTGATGTTGGCGGTGCCGGTGCCGCCACCGGACTCGACCACGTCGGGGTAGAGCGTGCCCTGGACGAGGAACTCGACGGCCGGGCCCTCGTCGGCGATGATCTCGGCCTGCGCCTGCTCGAAGACGCGGATGAACTCGCGGCCGATGATCTTCCGCTTCTCCTCGGGGTCCGAGACCCCCTTGAGGGCGGTGAGGAACCGCTCCTCCGCGTCCACGACCTTCAGCTGGACGCCGGTCGCGGCCACGAAGTCCTTCTCGACCTGCTCGGTCTCGCCCTTGCGCATCAGGCCGTGGTCGACGTACACGCAGGTCAGCTGGGAGCCGATGGCCTTCTGGACCAGGGCGGCGGCGACGGCGGAGTCCACACCGCCGGACAGACCGCAGATGGCGCGCTTGTCGCCGACCTGCTCACGGATCAGGGCGACCTGCTCGTCGATCACATTGCCCGTGGTCCAGTTCGGGGACAGGCCCGCGCCGCGGTAGAGGAAGTGCTCCAGGACCTGCTGGCCGTGCGTGGAGTGCATGACCTCGGGGTGGTACTGGACGCCGTACAGCTTCTTCTCGTCGTTCTCGAAGGCGGCGACCGGGACGACGTCCGTGGACGCCGTGACGGTGAAGCCCTCGGGGGCGGCGGAGCAGGCGTCGCCGTGGGACATCCACACGTGCTGCTCGGCCGGGGTGCCCTCGAAGAGGGTGGAGGACGTCCTGGAGACGTACATGTCCGTACGGCCGTACTCACGGGCGCCGGAGTTGTCGACCGTGCCGCCGAGGGACTGCGCCATCAGCTGGAAGCCGTAGCACATGCCGAAGACGGGGACGCCGGCCTCGAAGAGCGCGCGGTCGAGGCCGGGGGCGCCCTGCTCGTACACGGACGAGGGGCCGCCGGAGAGGATGATCGCCGCGGGCTTCTTGGCGAGCATCTCCGCGACCGGCATGGTGCTCGGCACGATCTCGCTGTAGACCCGCGCCTCGCGGACGCGACGGGCGATGAGCTGGGCGTACTGCGCGCCGAAGTCGACGACCAGAACGGTGTCGGGGGTGGCGGCAGCGGAAGTCGCTGATGACACGGGGTGCCTTCCGGCGGTTTGGGCGGGGGTCTGTGCTGTCGATTCTAACGGGGTGGGCGTGGGGGGCGTCCCGTGCGCCGGGGGCTCTGCCCCGGGACCCCCGACAGACCAGGAATGCGGCATGGCATACTGACCACCATGCTCACGCAGACGACCTTCCTCTTTACCTATGGCAACCGGCCCGCCGGCTGCCATGGTCGTCCTGCTTGAGCGAAACGCCGAGCGACTTCCCAGGCGCCCCGGGCCGACAAGGCCCGGGGCGTCTGTCGTTTTCCGGGTCCTGCCGTTCCGGGGCACCGCGTCCGAACCGATGAGGAGCCCCCGACATGACCGTCACCCCCACAGAGAAGACCGGCGCCCGTACTGCCGAGGCCGCCGATGTGATCACCGGTGCGCGTGAGCGCATCGACACGCTCGACGACCGGATCATCGGACTGATCCAGGAACGGATGGCGGTGTCCGCCGTGATCCAGGAGGCCCGGATCACCTCCGGCGGGCGCCGGGTGAACCTCTCCCGCGAGATGGAGGTCCTCGACCACTACCGGGAGGCGCTGGGCAAGCCGGGTACGTCCCTCGCCATGACCCTGCTCGAACTGTGCCGTGGTCGCATCTGAGTTCGGGTCGGCACTCACCCGTACGGCGCGTGACCGGCCCGCGCACCGCTTCGTTGGTCCCGGTGTCCGTGCCAGCCAGGGGCGGGCCCGAAAGAACCACGCGTGGCTCGCTGGAGCGATGAGGCGTGCGGATCGTGCCGTGCGCCGTGGGACCTCGCTCCAGGAAGGTGACCGGACGGCAGGGGACAGCAGCCCGGTCATTCAAGAGAACGGTCGGCTCCGGGGACGCCCGGGGCCGATCGGCGGAAAAAACAAAAATGCACATGGGCTGGGTCAAACGGTTGCGGAGGCCGCGTCCATCCAGCACGATGCGTAGAAAGCCCCCCAAGTCCCCGGACACGCAACAGCATTGCAATGCGCTGCCCGACCGCCAGAGGTCGAGACCATCCGCGCGCCCCGAATGCGCCGGGGTGCCGACCGAGGCGCACAGGGCAGATAGGGCGACAGAGAGCAAGCGGCGCAACCCCCCGGCGCCGCTCCCCGGGCACCGACGCTGCCCTGACGTCGGTGCTGACGGAGAAGGGCCCCGCGGCTCCGTCCCGCGGGGCCCTTCGCATGCCCGCTTCCTCTCACGTGGCTCCCCATCTCGTGTGTGATCCAAGCCACATAAGAATCCTGTGAGTGATCGTGCAACCTTTCACCCACCTCAGTGATCAAACTTGCTGAATCAAAGAAACCGGTAAGAGGCCGGTAAGAGCCGGTCACACAGCAGAAACCAAGGGTCACACCCGCGCCCCACACGCGGAGCCCGCCTCCACTTCGTGCCGCCCACCGCGGCACGCCGGACTCCCCGAGGTCTTCATGAAGCTTCGCCGTGCCATGGCCGCAGCGGCCGCGACGGCTGTCATAGCCCCGCTCGCTCTCCTGTCCGCGCCCACCGCTTTCGCGGACGAGTCCACGTCGCCCACTCCCACCGAGACCGTGACGTCCGAGGCACCCACCGAGATTCCGAGCGACACGGCCTCCGCGTCCGCACCCGAGACCGAGACGCCTCCTCCCGCCACCGAGACGCCGGGCAGCAGCGCGTCCGCCTCGGTGACCCCGAGCGACAGCGCGAGCGCGTCCACCGAGCCCGAGCCCTCCGAGACGGCCGAGCCGAGCGAGGACCCGTCGGACCCCGACGTGCCCTTCTGCGAGGACCTCGACGAGAACTTCGGCGACGCCAAGGTGTCCGCCGACATCAAGGGCCTGCCGGGCAAGATCGTCGCGGGTGACGGCTTCCACAACTTCAAACTGGTCGTCACCAACGACTCCAAGGTCGACATCCAGGGCGTCGCCTTCTACGCCGAGGTCGAGAACTACGAGCTCGACGAGTCGAAGTACCTGAGCCCGTACGTCGACCTGGAGTTCAAGAACCCCGAGAACGGCTCCTGGGACCGCATCGGCAGCGACGACTGGGCCGGCGACTACTTCTTCTACGTGGAGAAGCTGAAGTCCGGCGCGAGCCAGTCGATCGACCTGCGCGTCAGCATCGACGCCAAGGCCCCCGCCGGTGACGCCTACTCCTTCGGCTCCGGCGCCTACCTCGACAACGTCAAGGGCCAGGACTGCATCGCCGAGGGCTGGGCCCAGTACGACTTCGAGGTCCTGAAGGCCGGCTCCTCGAACCCCGAGCCGGGCGACGCCACCCCGAGCGACAACGGCAGCAAGGACTCGCCGAAGAAGCCGCAGGGTGACGTCTCCGAGCTGCCGACCGGCAACCTCGCCGAGACCGGCTCCAGCTCCGCGCTGCCGGTGCTCGGCCTCGTCGGCGGTGTCGCCGTCGTCGCCGGTGCGGGCGCGGTGTTCGTGGTGCGCCGCCGGAGGACCGCGGCCGGCGCGTAACCGGTACGCCGGCACATAGCCGGTACGCACAGACAAGAGAGGGACCTGCGCTCGGAGGGGGGCGCAGGTCCCTTTTTCTCTGCCGTGCTGTCTGCCGTCGCGGGCTACTTCTTCGGCGGTACCGTCGGCATCCCCAGGAACGGCAGCCGCAGTGCGCCGAACGCGTCCGCCGGGACCACCGGGTTCGCCGGCTCCACCGGCTTCAGGCGTTCGTACGCCACGCCCTGCGCCGGACGCGGGTCCGCCTCACCCTTGTTGGGCCAGTACGACATCGCCCGCTCGGCCTGCGCGGTGATCGTCAGCGACGGGTTGACGCCCAGGTTCGCCGACACGGCCGCGCCGTCGACCACCGAGATCCCGGGATGGCCGTACAGCCGGTGGTACGGGTCGATCACACCGGTCTCGGGCGAGGCGCCGATCGGACAGCCGCCTAGGAAGTGCGCGGTCAGCGGGGTGCCCATCAGCTCGCCGACGTTGCTGCCCGCGAAGCCGTTGATCTCCGAGGCCAGTGCGGAGGCCGCCTCCGAGGCCGCCCTGATCTGCTTCGGGTTGGGCGCGCCATGGCCCTGGCGGGCGGTGAGCAGGCCCTTGCCGACGCCGTTCGGCTTCAGATACGTCGTCAGGGAGTTGTCCAGCGACTGCATCACCAGGCCGATGATGGTCCGCTCCGACCAGCGGCGGTTGGACAGGGAGCGGGCCACCAGCAGCGGGTGGCGTGCCGCGTTCGCCAGCCAGGCCAGGACGCGCGAGGAGCCCTCGGCGTACGGGACCTGGAGGATCGACATGCCGCCCATCGCGTTGGAGCCCTTGCCGTAGCGGACCGGCTCGATGTGCGTGTCCTCGTCCGGGTGGATCGAGGAGGTGATCGCCACACCCCGGGTGAAGTCGGCCTTCGTGCCGTGCGCCTTGCGGTAGCGCCGGTCGTCCGTCTGGGCGCCCACCAGCGCCTCGGAGTTGGTGCGCGTCAGATCGCCCAGCCGGCCGGAGAGGTGGGGCAGCTGTCCGTTCGCCTTCATGCGGTGCAGCAGCGTCTGGGTGCCGTAGGTGCCGGCCGCGATGACGACCCGCCGCGCGGTGAAGGTGCGCCCCTTGCCCTTCTTCTTCTCGTCCGTCGGCAGGGTCGCGACGGCGTACCCGCCCCGGGAGTCGTCGGTGACGGACACGACCGTCGTCATGGGGTGGACCACCGCGCCCGCCTTCTCGGCGAGGTGGAGGTAGTTCTCGTTGAGGGTGTTCTTCGCGCCGTGCCGGCAGCCGGTCATGCACTCGCCGCACTCGGTGCAGGCCTTGCGGGACGGACCCACCCCGCCGAAGTACGGGTCGGCGACCTCCTGACCCGGCCGCGTCCTCGACTTTCCGTCGGCGTCGTCGCCGTCCCCGAAGAACACCCCGACCGGCGCCATGTGGAAGGTGTCGCCGACCCCCATCCGCTGCGCCGCCGCCTTCAGGTGCACGTCGGAGGGGGTCATGGTCGGGTTGAGCCGTACGCCGAGCATGCGCCGCGCCTGGTCGTAGTACGGCTTCAGCTCCTCCTGCCAGTCGGTGATGTCCCGCCACTGCGGGTCGTCGAAGAAGGCCTTGGGCGGTACGTAGAGGGTGTTGGCGTAGTTGAGCGAGCCGCCGCCCACTCCGGCGCCGGCCAGCACCATCACATTGCCCAGCAGATGGATGCGCTGGATGCCGTACATGCCGAGCCTGGGGGCCCAGAGGTAGTTCTTCAGGTCCCACGAGTTCTTCGGGAGGGTGTCGCGGGTGAAGCGGCGGCCGGCCTCCAGGACGCCGACGCGGTAGCCCTTCTCGGTCAGGCGCAGCGCGGTCACGGACCCGCCGAACCCCGATCCCACGACGATGACGTCGTAGTCGTACCCGTCCTCGTCCCGGGTCTGGACAGACTTCTCCTGCGACACGTGCTGCTCTCCTCGTTGAGAACGGGGTTCCTCGTTGAGAACGGGGTTCTGTCTAGCGGAAGCGGAACGCCTTCATCAGCCGGAGGCTCCGGCTCATGAACCGCGCGTACTTCTCGTCGTCCATGCCCAGCGACGGGGCCATCGGCAGCAGCCGCTGCTGGGCGACGGTCTGGGCCTCGGTGTACTTGAGGATGCCCTCGGAGCCGTGCCGGCGGCCGAGGCCGGAGTCCTTCATGCCGCCCATCGGCGACTGGACGCTGCCGTAGGCCGGGGCATAGCCCTCGTTGACGTTCACGGTGCCGGTGCGCAGCCGGGAGGCGACCTCGCGACCGCGCCGGCCGTCCTTCGTCCAGACCGAGGAATTGAGGCCGTACGGCGTCGAGTTGGCCGCCTCGACCGCCTCGTCGTCGGTCTTGAAGCGGTAGATGGACACGACCGGGCCGAAGGTCTCCTCCGCGCACACGGCCATCGGGGTCTCGACGCCGTCGAGGACGGTCGGCTCGAAGAAGTACGGGCCGATGTCGGGGCGGGCGACGCCACCAGCGACCAGCCGGGCGCCCTTGGCGACGGCCTCCTCGACATGCCGCTTGACGGTCTCCAGCTGCCGCTCGCCGACCAGCGAGCCCATGTCGGCGCCGTAGGCCAGCGACCTGCCGAGCCGCATGGCCTTCGTACGGGCGGCGAAGCGCTCCAGGAAGGCGTCGGCGATCGACTCGTGGACGTAGAGCCGCTCGATGGAGATGCAGAGCTGGCCCGCGGAGGAGAAGCAGGCGCGGACCGCGCCGGCGGCCGCCTTCTCGATGTCGGCGTCCTCCAGGACCAGCATGGCGTTCTTGCCGCCGAGTTCGAGGGAGACGCCGACCAGGCGGGCCGCCGCGCCTTGCGCGACCTCGCGCCCGGTGCGGGTGGAGCCGGTGAAGGAGACGTAGTCGGCGTGCTTGACGACCTCAGGTCCGACGACCGGGCCCTCGCCGAGCACGACCTGGAAGACATCGGCGGGCAGGCCGGCCTCGACCAGCAGGTCCCGGGCCCACAGGGCCGTCAGGCAGGTCTCGGTGTCGGGCTTCATGACGACGGCGTTGCCCGCGACGAAGGCGGGCAGGGCGTCGCCGACGGAGAGTTCGAGGGGGTAGTTCCAGGGGGCGATCTGGCCGACGACACCGCGCGGGTGGCGCAGCTCGGTCACCTTCGTCAGGGTGGGCATGGCACCGGCGTGCCGCTTCGGGCCCAGGTAGGCGGGTGCCTTGCGGCCGTAGTGCCGGGCGGCGACGGCTACGGCCTGGACCTCCTCGTGGGCGTGCAGGCGGGCCTTGCCGGTCTCCAGCTGGATGAGGTCGAGCACCTCGGCCTGGCGCTCCAGGACCAGGTCGTGGAAGCGCAGGAGGACGGCCGCGCGCTCGCGTACCGGCCGCTGGGCCCAGACGGCCTGGGCGGCGCGGGCGGCCTCGAAGGCCTTGGCCACGTCCTCGGGGGTGGACTCGGGCAGATCGGCCAGCTTCTCGCCGGTGAAGGGCGTGTGGTTGGCGGTACGGCCGGAGCCGACCACGCCCTTGGTGAGCTGGGCGACCAGCTCCGGGGTGACCACGTCGGCGGCGGTACGGGCGCCGGCGGGGGCGGGGGCGAGGGGATTCGTGCCAGTGATTTCCGTGGCCTGTTCCGGGGCCTGCGAGTCCGTCATGACGCGCAGGGTATGCCGGAGCGGAAGCTTTGGGTACCCGCCGGTAACGGGGATTCACGGACTGCTCACATACCGCCAGTGACCACTGGCAGCAAATGCGCTGATCAGGGGTTGTGCGGCGACGGTCGTCCGGTGGTTCAGTCCGTTCCCGGTTTTTTCGGGAGGAGCAGGCCAAGGGCGGTGAGCAGGGGGCGCCGGGGCGGGGGTGTCCTTTCGGGCGCGGGTACGGGGGCCGGTATGCGCAGCGGCTCCGGCCCGGGTACGGATTCGGGTGCCGACGGCGCCGAGGGCACTCCGGCGACGTCCTTCAGTACGGCCGCCACCTCCTCCGCTCCCGGCCGCTCCTCCGGCGACTCCGCCCGGAGCCGCGCGAGCAGCGCGAGCAGCGCCGAGAGCGATCCGGCGTGCTCGTGCCCGTGTTCGTGTTCGTGTTCGTGTTCGTGCTCATGGTCCACGGCGGCATGGAGCAGGGCGCCCAGGGACCAGAGGTCGGAGGCGGGCCCGGCGCCGCGCCCCGCCAGCTGCTCCGGGGCGACGAAGCCGGGGGTCTCGCCGGGGACGGGGGCGGGGCCGTGGCCGATGCCGAAGTCGGTGAGGACCACGCGGTCGGTGCCGGATTCCAGGAGGACGTTCTCCGGCTTGACGTCACGGTGCACGATGCCGACGGAGTGCGCGGCGCGCAGGGCACCGAGGACGGCGAGCCCGACGCGCGCGGCCTCGGCGGGGTCGAGGGGGCCGCGTTCGAGGGCCGTGCGGAGCGACTCCCCGTGGACGAACTCCATGACGATCCAGGGGAGTCCGTCCTCGACCACGACCTCGTGGATGGCGAGGGCGGCGGGGTGGTCGACGCGGGAGGCGGCCCGCGCCTCGTGGTGCAGCCGTTGGACACCCCGCCGGTGGTCCTCGTCCTCCGGGTCACCGTTGAGCCGGAGCTCCTTGACGGCGACGTCCCGCTCCCCCGCCTCGTCGCGCGCCCGCCACACGGTACCCGTCGTGCCGGAGCCGATGCGCTCGGTCAGCCGGTAGCGTCCGCCGAGCAGAAACCCGCCGGATTCGCGTCCGTCGGGCGCGTGTTCGCCGTCTTCGCTCATGCCTCATGAGTACCGTGCGTACCGGGCTCTTGTCGAAGCGGGCGGCACGGGGACACGGCCAACTCCCGCTCGTCCGCCGCCGGTTCGAGGGCGGGCCAACTCCCGCTCGTCCACCGCCCGTCAGAGCACTCGCCGAGGCCCGGGGCGGTCAGAGCCTGTCGACGCCCAGGTTCGCGATCGCCGTCTTCGCCACCTCCCGGCCCCGGGCGGTGAAGTCGCCCCTGCCCGGGTAGCTGATGGTGAGCTTGTACATGTCCCCGGCCTTGGTCCGGTAGTAGAAGATCTGCAGTTCGCGCAGGCGCGGGTTCTGGCTGTCGTCGGTCGTGTAGACGACGGTGTTCATCGCCGCCTGCCTGCCGTGGTACTCGGCGTCACCGTCGACGTGCGTCCTCGGCCCCTTGGGCATGCCGACGGTGTAGTCGCCGTCGCTCTTGAACTTCTCGTTGTCGGCGTACATCTGGGCCGGCGCGGAGTTCTTGATCTCGTGGAGCGAGTCGTCGGACTTCCTGGACAGTTTCAGGGCGATCCCGATGGCGCCGCTCTCGTCGGTGTAGGTGACCCAGTTCTTGTCGGAGTCGTTCTTGGCCGGGTGCCCCGGCCTGTATGTGTCGGGGAACGCCACCGTCGCGCCCAGCCGGGGGCTCGCGGCCTTCCTCCAGCCGTCGGGGAGCGGCCCCGCGAAGGGGTCGGCGAGCACCAGGTACCCCGCCACCGCCGCCACGACGACCAGCGCGCCGACGCCGAGCCACGTCTTGCGGCCGAGCCGGCGGGAAGGCGCGGCGGGCCCGGCGACCCGCTCGACCCGGGTGGGCTCCGGGGCGGGCGGGTTCGCGGCCGTCTCCAGCAGGGCGCGGAGCCGGGCCGCGTCCGGGCGGTGTGCCGGGTCCTTCTGGAGGAGACCGTTGATGGCCTCGGCCAGCGGTCCCCGCGCGGAGGCGGGCGGCGCGGGCGTGGCGTTGAGGACCGACTGGAGGGTGGCCGGGGTGTTGCTGCGCCGGAAGGGCGAGACACCTTCCGTGGCCGCGTACAGGACCACGCCCAGCGACCACAGATCGCTCGCGGGGCCGGGCCGCTGCCCCAGCACCCGCTCCGGCGCGATGTACTCGGGCGAGCCCACGAAGCCGCCCGTGTCCGTCAGATTCGTCTCGCCCTCGATCTGCGCGATGCCGAAGTCGGTGAGGACGACCCGGTCGTGCCGGCCGAGCAGTACGTTGTCCGGCTTGACGTCGCGGTGCAGAACGCCCGCCGCGTGCGCCGCCTCCAGCGCGCCCAGCACCTTCAGACCGATCCGGGCCGCCTCGCGCGCGTCGAGGGTGCCCTCCTGGAGGGCGTCGCCGAGCGACCGGCCGTGGACCAGCTCCATGACGATCCACGGCTTGCCGTCCACGATCGCCACGTCGTGGACGTTCACCACCGCCGGATGGTCGAGCCGGGCCGCCGCACGGGCCTCGCGGCGCATTCGCTCGTAGGCGTTGGCACGTTCACGCTCGGGAAGATGGTCCGGTACGCGCGGCTCCTTCACCGCGACCTCGCGGTCCACCGTCTCGTCCTTGGCCCGCCACACCGTGCCCATTCCGCCGTGGCCCAGCTTGGCGAGCAGCCGGTAGCGACCGGCGATCAGCCGCTCCGCGTACGGATTGCCCGGGTGGGGCAGGTGCGCGGGCGGGTTCGGCGGTTGCAGACCGAAACTCGTCGGCTCGTCGGCCCCTTGGCGGGCTCCCCCGTTGCCTCTCATGGGTCCATCCATATCGCGCCACGCGCCGGCGCTTCCACAGCTGACGCCAACCGGTCACAGACCCGTGACCCAGGATGCCGGGCATCTCCCGTTACCGGCTGTTTCAGGACCGTACGAACGTGTCCACCGCGACGTCGAAGTACTCCCGCGCCTCCCGCACCTTGCCGACCGGCGCCGACACCCACACGTCGTACAACTGCCCGGCCTCCTCCCAGCACACGTCGTAGGTGTGCCGGGGCCCCTCCGCCGTGCTGAAGCCGTTCCAGCTGAACTCCCAGAGCGCGGCGGGGTGTCCGTTGTGCGTGGTCCGGGTGACCCGGCCGTCGTGGTAGCCGGGGTTCGTGCTCGGGCCCTCGGCGGCCGCCCGGTCCATCACGGCCGACGGGCCGCCCGTTTGGGGGTCGGACACCTTGATGCCGAGGCGGAAGGTCTCCCCCGGCGACATGTAGAAGATGCGCTCGCCCTGCGGCTTGCGCGTGAACCCCTCGGGTACGGCGACGGAGAACCCGCCCGGGTCCTCGGCGATGCGGTAACCCGAGGGCGCCGTATGGGTGTTGGCCGCGCTGGGGGAAAGGGAGGCGTTGCCGGACGGGGAGCCGGTCACGGTGACCGTGGGGGTGACCGCGGAAGGTGTCGGGGCGGTCGCGGACGTGTGCGGCGCCGAACTCGTCGGCGCACCGCCGCCGTTCCCGCCGTCCCCCTTCATCAGCAGGGCCGCCGCGGACACGCCCGCCCCCGCCATCGCGGCGACGAGCAGCGCCGCCAGCAGCATGCCCCGCGTGGACTGCCTGGCCTGCGGATCCGCCCCGGGCGGCGTCGGCTCCGGGCGGGGCACATCGCGCTGCGTCGGTGTGTAGGGGACCTGCAGTTTCGGTGTGCGGCCCGAACCGAGCGCGGGCGTACGGCTCTTGCCGGACGTGCTCACCGGCGTACGCCCCGTCTCCAGGAACGCCCGCAGCATCCCCTCCGCCTCCTCGGCGTCCAGCCGCCGGTCCGGATCGCGCTCCAGCAGCCCCTGTACGACGGGCAGCAGCGGCTCGGCCTGGGCGGGCGGGCGGATCTCGCCGACGACGACGGCGTGCAGGATGCCGCCGAGCGAGTCGCGTCGGAACGGTGACTCGCCGCTCAGCACCGCGCACAGCAGCGCGCCGAGCGACCACAGGTCGGACTCCGGCCCGGTCCTGACCCCGGACATCCGCTCGGGCGCGGTGTATTCGGGCGAGCCCACGAAGGAACCGGTCTCGGTGAGGGTGGTGGCGCCCGCGACCTGCGCGATACCGAAGTCGGTGAGGACGACCCGGTCGGTGCCGGCCTCGACCAGGACGTTCGCGGGCTTGATGTCCCGGTGTAGCACACCGGCCGCGTGCGCGGTGCGCAGCGCGCTCAGCAGGTCGATGCCGATACGGGCGGCCTCGGCGGCATCGACCGGTCCGTGCGCCGAGACGCGGTCGGCGAGCGATCCGCCGTCGATCAGCTCCATGACGATGTACGGCCGCTCGTCGTCCTCGACGACGTCGTGCACCACGATGATGTGCGAGTGGCGCAGCTGGGCGACCGCGCGGGCCTCGCGGAGGGTGCGGTCACGGTGGTGTCGGGCGTCGTCGTCCGAGAGGGAGTCGTCCTGGGCGAGCTCCTTGACCGCCACCTGCCGGCCCAGCAGCTGGTCGGTCGCCCGCCATACGACACCCATCCCGCCGCGCCCGATGCGGGCCTCCAGACGGTAACGGCCCGCAATCACACGGAAGTCGTCCCCCTCGGTCCCCATGGGCCCCATCATGCCGCACCGGACGGCTCCGCTCCGGGTCGCCGTCCGGCCAAGCGCGTCAGGACGCGTCGGGCTGCCAGCTCTGCAGCACCCACTTGAACTGCTTGCTCGCCTTGTCCCAGCCCTCCGCGGGCGAGGACATGTAGATCGCGTACTCCACTCCCTCGCGGGAGATGTACGCCTCGTCGATCGCGCGGCGCGGCCCGGCGACGTGCGGCGGGTCCTTCTTCAGCGCGTCCCAGGTGTACTCCCACAGCGAGGCCTTGCGGTCGCGGTAGGTGGTCTGCTCCAGGGTCACCCGCTTGTAGCCGACCAACCGCTGGAGCTGCTGTTCCAGGTCCTGCTGGTGCCGGTACGGGTCGGCGAAGTCCGGTGAGGTGTCGATGGCGATGCGGAGGAAGTGCAGGCCGTTGTCGGGCGAGTAGTCGACCTGTCTGAGGTCGCCCTCGACCTGGTACACCGTGCGCTTCCAGTTCTTGGGCAGGGAGAGCTCGAAGCCCCAAGGGTCCTTGCGCGTCGTCCAGATGGCGCCATCGGGGCCCGGGGTGCCGGTGGCCGAGTCCGCCGGTGCCGGCGTGGTCTCGGACGCGTGGGTGCCCGTGTCCTGCCCCGAGCCGAGCTTCTGGTACGCCACCGCGGCCCCGCCGCCCACCACGGCGGCGAAGGCGACGACGAGGGCGAGCGTCCGCAGACGGCGCCGGGGGCGGCCGGGGGCCGGTGCGGCCGTGGCGGCCGAGTCGACAGCCGTCGGTCCGGTCGGCGGAAAGCCGGGAGTGGTGGCACCCGGCCCGTACTGGGGTGCGGTCCCGGGCCCGTACGGCGATCCGGCTCCCGGTCCGTACTGCTGCCCGGCTCCCGATCCGTACGGCGACCCCGCTCCGGACCCGTACGGCGACCCCGCTCCGGACCCGTGCTGGGCCCCGGTTCCCGAGGCGTGCTGCGGTCCGGTCCCGGAGCCGGAGCCTGAGGCGTGCTGGGACCCCGTGCCGGATCCGTGCTCGCCCCATGAGCCGGGACGCGAGCCGTCGTGCTGCGTCGGTACGTACACCTGCGCCGAACTGGGCCGTCGGCCCTCCGCCGCCTCGGCGAGCATCTGCTCCGTCTCCGCCGCGCCCGGCCGCTCGGCCGGATCCTTGCGGAGCAGGGCGGTGATGACGGGCCCGAGCGGGCCGCCGTACTGGAGGTCGGCGGCCTCCTCCTCGACGACCGCCTGCATCGTGCTCAGCGGCGAGGTGCGACGGAACGGCGAGCGGCCCTCCACCGCCGTGTACAGCGTGGCGCCCAGCGCCCACAGGTCGGAGGACGAGCCGGGGTCGTGGCCGCGTACCCGCTCCGGGGCGAGGTAGTCGACGGAGCCGACGACCTCTCCCGTACGGGTGATCGTGGTGTCGCCCTCGATCTGGGCGATGCCGAAGTCGGTGAGCAGGACCCGGCCGTCCTGGCCGAGCAGCACATTGCCCGGCTTGACGTCACGGTGCAGAACGCCGGCGGAGTGCGCGGCGCGCAGCGCCCGCAGCACCCACAGTCCGATGCGCGCGGCCTCGCGCGGCTCCAGCCGCCCCTGCTCCTTGACCGCGTCGGCCAGCGAGTTGCCCTCGACCAGCTCCATCACGATCCACGGGCGGCCGTCGTGTTCCAGAACGTCGTGCACGGTGACGACGGCGGAGTGGTTGATGCGCGCGGCCGCGCGGGCCTCGGCCCGGGTGCGCGCGAGCAGAACGGCCTGGTCACTCTCCGAGACGTAGAGCGCGGCGGTCAACTCCTTGATGGCGACCGCCCTGTGCAGCACCTCGTCGTGGGCGCGCCACACCCGGCCCATGCCGCCGCTGCCGATGGAGTCGGCAAGCCGGTAGCGGCCCGCGATGAGCAGGCCCTGCATCTGATTCACGTTGCCCCGCAATGCTCTTGACAGGGTCAGACTAAGGACCGGCCTGTCCGCATGGAACAAGCGGGGTCCCAAGGAAACCGCACTGTGACGGTTTTCGCTTCTGGTGCAATGAGGGAACCAAAGCGCGGGACGGTTCAGCCGGTGTACTTGTACGTCGCCGAAGCCTGCTCGTACAGCCGCGTCACCTCGTCCCGTTCCGCCTCCGGGCCACGGACCTGCACCACGTGGTAGCGGCCGCCGACGAGAATGGCGATGTTACGGACGAACAGGTCGCGCCCCTGGTCGTCGGTCCAGGTGAACTGCCCCTCCGCCATGGTCCGGTCGCCCACCTGGATGGTCCTGAGGCCGGTGGCCGTGGCCCAGCTGGAGTCGCGGTACGGCTGGAGCTCGTTCTCCTTGTCCCGCTGGTAGGTCATCGGATCACTGCCGTACTTGGCCGCCCGGTCCCGCCCCGGTACGACGATGAGCTCGAAGTCCCCGTGCGCGTACACCACCTGTCCGAGCCCGTTCTTGGGCGTGCGGTCCCAGCCCTTGGCCACGGCCACCTGGAAGCCCTCGGGGTCCTTGCGCAAGGTGAAGCCGTCGGCGACGTCCGGGTCGGTGGTGGTCTGGGTCTCGGTGGAGGGGGCCGACTCGGAGGCGGACGGTCCGCTCGGCGCCCCTTCGCTCGGCCCGTTCGTCGGCTTGTCGCTGGGCGCGGGCGCCTGGCTCGCCTGGCCTGCCGATCCCGTGTGGTCGCCGCTCGCCGCGCCGCTGCTGTCCGCCTTCGGCATGAAGAGCATGGCGTAGGCGACCGCGCCGGCCAGCAGGAGCAGGATCAGCAGGAGGAGCGTGCGGCCCAGTCGGCGCGGGGACCCGGACTCCTGCCTGGCCCGCTTGTGCCGCCCGTGCGGGCTGGTCGCGGGCAGCCCGGCCCGCCGCCTGCGCACCAGCTCGCCGCGCCGCCGCACGATGGGCAGCCGGCTCGGGTCGACGGGCGGGGCGGCGACGACATGCGCGCCGGCCTCGGGCTCGGGCGCGGACCGCACCAGGGACCGCAGCCAGCCGCGCAGTTCCTCGAAGTCCAGCCGCTCGGTGGGGTCCTGTCGCAGCAGCGACTCGACGACCGGCCTGAGCGGCCCGCACTCCTCCGCGAAGGCGGGCGGCTCCGCGCACACCAGCTGCACCAGCTCCGCCGTCGACTCCTCCGGATACGGCGCATGCCCCTGTACGGCCCGGAAGAGCAGCGCCCCGAGCGCCCACAGGTCGGTGGCGGGCCCGATCGGCGCCGCCAGCTGCCAGTTCTCGTGCACGGGCCCGGCCTGCTCCGGCGCCCATCGCTCGGTGACCGGCCCCACGACGGTCATCCGCACCTGCCGGGCCCGCTCGGCCGCGAGGGCGGTGGCAGGTCCGCGCCGGGGCGGGGCCGCGCCGGCCTGTTCGTCCCAGGGGGCAGGAGGGCGGGGGGTGTTGGTGGTGGCGTGCGGGGGGAGGGCGGGGGCCGGGAGGGGCAGTCCGTCCGGGTCGACGGCGGGCGCCGGGACACCGCCGCCCGCGCCGATACGGGAACCGGGGACACGGCCCTGATGCTGCGGCGGCAGCGCGGGCGCGGGAAGCAGTCCGTCGGCGTCCAGGGCGGGGGCGGGGCCCGTGCCCGGTTCGGCCCCGGGGGCAGGAGCGCGTCCTGGGGTGCTTCCCGGGGTGCTTCCCGGGGTGCTTCCCGAGATGTTTCCCGTGCCGGTTTCGGCCGGAGGAAGGGCCGATGGCCGACGGCCGCCCTCCACCGCCGGGGGTGTGTCGCCGGGGGCGGTGCGGGGGGATGCGCCGTGCCAGGGGGCGGCCTGGACGCCGTAGGGGTCGGCGATCTGGCCGGGAGGCGTCGTGTGCGTCCGGTGGTTCTGCTCCTCGCCCGGCCCGGCGGCGTACGGCGGCCGGGCCGGACCGCCCGCCGGGGAGGCGGTGCCGGTGTCACCCTCGGCGGGCTGACGCGCCCCGGGCAGCGCGGCCCGCCCGTTCTGGGCCCCTTGCACCCGGGCGGCAGCACGCGCGCCCGCGCGATACGCGGCGATCGCCCCGGCCCGCGCCGCGCGGATGTCCCCGCCGCTCTCCAGCGCCCGGCGTGCGGGCTCCCCGGAAGCTCCGCCCGCGCCGGAGCCGTCCGCCCCGGCACCGGGCAGCCCTCCGGCCACCCGCGCCTGGATCGCGGCACGCCGAGCCGCCTCGGGATCGACCTCACCGGGGCCGGGAGCACCGGCGGAACCACCCGGCCCACCGGCACCACGCCCGCCGCCGGTGGTTCCGGCCGCCGCGCCACCCGTCGGCCCCTCCGGGAAACCCTCCTGGACCGGCACCGGGTCGTACCCGCACAACGCCTCCTCCGCCGCGCCGACCGCGAGGCCGGTCAGCATCACGCGGCCGTCGTCGCAGACGAGGACCGTGCGGGCGGTGATGTTGCGGTGCACCCAGCCATGGGCGTGCAGGACCCGCAGCGCCATCAGGACGTCGGAGGCGACCTCGGCCGCCCGATACGGCGTCAGCGGCTTCTCGGTCAGCAGCGCGGCCAGCGGGCGCGCGGACACCAACTCGCTGACTATCCACAGCGAACCGCCCTCGGCGAACACGTCGAAGACCTGGTCGAGCCGCGGATGGTCGGGGATGCCGGCCGCGGCCTGCGCGGCCTCCAGGGCGCGCCGCACGGCCGGGTCGGTGGGCCGGCGCGTGGCCGTCCGTGCGGCCGGCGGGCGCCGTGACCCACGGTCACGCGCGGTGAAACCGTCGGGCAGTCCGTCCGCGTCGAGCACCTCCGCCTCGACGACCTCCGGCAACGGCACCTGCCGTACGAGGACTTCCTGCCCGCTGTAGGTGTCGAAGGCCCGGGTCTCGGTGAGTTCGTACTCGTCGGAGGGCGGCAGCGGCAGGCGGTAGCGGTCGGCGAGCACCCGACCCGCATAGTCGTCCACGTTGCCTCCCCCGGCCGCCCGGTTGGTCAAATCCGTTCGCCTAGCGGCCCGTTCCGCGCACACAGCTGGATGCGTACGGTCCGCAACCACTCACGATACGTGCCGTTGGCAATTCACATTGAGGGATGAGAGATTCTCCCGCCGCGAACCGACCCCGGAGGCCCGCTCGGCTCAGGACTTGGGACGGAAGGACCCCGTCAGCGTCTTCCAGGTGTCCTTGCGCGTCTCGTCGCCCCACTTCGAGGCCTGCGCGGTGTACATCAGCGCATAGCCGAGGTGTCCGTTGACCACGAACCCGCGGTCTATGGTGCGGAACTTCGTGCCGCCGTCGACGTAGGTGAACTCCCAGTCGGCCGTGTTCCAGCCGCGGTAGTCGACCTGCTCTATGCGGATCCTCTGGTACTGGGCGCGCACCATGGCACCCTCCTGGTTCCTCCAGTCGGCAACCGGGTCGTTCTTGGGCGTACTTGTCCAAGCGACGAGCAGCTTCTGTCCGTCCGGCCCCGTGTACCGGTCACCGGCGCTGTCGGTGGTCCGGTACGACCACCCCTTGGGCAGCCCTATCGAGTACCCCTGGCCGCCCTTGCGGGTGGAGACGGCCGGTGCGCTCCCGCCGTCCTTGGAACCGGACGAGCCGGAGGAGGCGCCGGAGCCGGAGGCGCTCGGCGTCGCCGCGGTCCCGTTCCCCGCCGTCGAGCCGGCCGTCGCGGAGTCGGAGCTGTCGCCGTCCGTACGGGTGCCGTCGTCCTTGTCCTTCTTGGTGTCGGCGCTCGCGCCGGCACTCGCCGTGACCTTGGAACCCCCGCCGCTCTTGGCCCCCTTGGAGCCGCTGCCGCCGTCATCGTCGCGGAACGTGAGCGCCAGCACGGTGCCGATGATCGCGAGCGCGACCACCACCGCGATGATCACCAGCGTGCGCTTCGGCACCACGTCGGTGAGCGGAGCCCTGGGCACCGGTCGCGGCGGCAGGTCCGGCGGCGGCACCACGGGCCACCCCGAACTCTGCTTGCCGCCCGTGGGGTTGGCGCCCTGCGCACCCCGGTCCCGGGCATCGGCCCCCGCGGCCGGCGTCGAGGCCGATCCCGCGGAGCCCGAACCCGCGACGCCAGCGCCCTTGTTGCCCGCCGCCGCGGAACCGGCACCCCCGGGCTTCCCGGGCGCCGAAGCCCCCGCGGCCCCCGACGCGTTCGCGCCCTCGCCCCCACCACTGTTCTTCGTCCGTGCCGTGGCCGCCGACGTGGCCGCCCCGGCCGCCTTGCGCACCGACCGCAGCGCCCCGCGCAGCTTCTCCCCGGCCTCCTCGCCCCGCTTGCCCTCGGAGCCCGAGGGCTGGGCCGGCAGCGGAACGACTCTCGTCGCGTCCAGCGGCTCCGGCTCGGGCCTGTGGAGCACCGAGTTGAGCAGGGCCCGCGCGCCCGCGTCGTCGAGCCGCTTGGCCGGGTCCTTGGTGAGCAGGCCGTAGATGACATCCCTGAGCGGGCCCGCGTTCTTGGGCTCCTCCAGCGGCTCGGTCATCACCGCGGTCAGCGTCGCGATCGCCGACCCCTTGTCATAGGGCGGCACTCCCTCGACCGACGCGTACAGCAGGCCACCGAGCGACCACAGGTCGGCCGCGGGGCCGGGCTTGTGCCCCCGGGCCCGCTCCGGGGAGATGTAGGAGGGGGCGCCGACGAGCATGCCGGTGGAGGTGATGGACGGGTCGCCCTCGACCTGCGCGATGCCGAAGTCGGTGAGCACGACCCGACCGTCCTCGGCGATCAGCACATTGGACGGCTTCACGTCACGGTGCAGGATGCCCTCGCGGTGCGCGGAACGCAGCACGTCGAGGATCGCGAGCCCGACCTCGGCCGCACGCCTGGGCTCCAGGAGGCCGTCCTCGCGGATGGCCTCGGCGAGGGACTTGCCCTCGACGAGCTCCATCACGATCCACGGCCGGTCGTCCTCCTCGGCCACGTCGAAGACCGTCACCGCGCTGTTGTTGCGGATCCGGGCGATCGCCTTGGCCTCGCGCAGGGTGCGCGTGATCAGGCGCCGCTTCTCCTCCTCGTCGATGTTCGACGGGAACCGCAGCTCCTTGACGGCGACCGTCCGGCCGAGGGTCTCGTCCTCGGCGCGCCACACCGTGCCCATGCCGCCGCGGCCGAGCACATCTCCCAGCCGGTACCGCCCGGCGAGAAGACGCTCGCCCTTGTCCTGACGAGTGTCCTGGCGAGGTGTCCCCGCCCGCTCCGCCTCCGACATGCGTCCCCTCATGCAACCCGCCCTGACAGAGCCTCCATTGTCCCTCACCCGACAAGTGGTCAATGCCCCAGGGTGCCGGTCGCCCCGTCGGCGGGCCCGCGCACCCGGTGACTCACTGAGGCAAGCATTCCGGTTCCGGTGGATGATGGCCCCGGCAAGGGAGGAGACGAGATGCCGCCACTTAGGACACTGTCGGCGATATCGGCGTCCCTGGCGCTCCTCGTCGGCCCGGTCGTGGTCTGTACTGCACCCCGGGCCGAGGCGACCGACGCGATCCTCCCGCTGTTCGTCACCCGGGGCAGGGCACCCGCCGCGGCCCTGCTGACCCGCGACGAGGACGGCTTCGGCGACGCGCCCGCCTCCCACTACGCGCAGGCGGGCCGGGACATCGCCCGCGCGGACCACTTCCGCGCCGGCAGCATCACCAAGACCTTCATCGCCACGGTCGTCCTGCAACTCGCGGCCGAGCACCGGCTGTCCCTGTCCGACACCGTCGAGCGGTATCTGCCGGGCGTGGTGCGCTCAGCACACGCCGACGGACGGCGCATCACCCTGCGCGCCCTGCTCACCCACACCAGCGGTCTCGCCGACTTCACCGCGGTCACCAGGGGCGCCGTCCCCCTGACCCCGCTTCAGGCCGTGGCCATCGCGCTCGCCCTCCCTCCGGCCCGCCCGGGCCGCTTCTCCTACTCCAGCACCAACTACGTCCTGCTCGGCATGGTCGTCCGACAGGTCACCGGCCACTCCTACGCCGCCGAGGCCGAGCGGCGCATCATCGCTCCCCTGGGTCTGACGGGCACCTCCTTTCCCGGATCCCGCACCACACTTCCCTCCCCGCACGGCCGCGCCCACGCGGCGAACGGGTCCGACGTCACCGATCTCGACCCGCGCGTGGCCGGCGCGGCGGGCGAGCTGGTGACCACGCTCGACGATCTGGACCGCTTCTACGCGGCCCTGCTGAACGGCGAGCTGCTGCCCCCGCGCCTGCTGCGCGAGATGCTCAACACCCGCACCGCACACGGCTCGTACGGTTTGGGGATATTTCCGACGAAGCTTCCGTGCGGCACCACGGTGTGGGGACACAACGGCCGTATCTCCGGCAGCTACGTGCGCACCGCGGCCACCGTCGACGGACGCCGTGTCCTCACCTTCCGCGTGAACACGGACACGGTGGCGAAACCGAGCCTCGAACCCGCGTTGCTCGCGGCCGAGTTCTGCCCCCGCATCCAGTAGAACGAGCGGGTTCCAAACGAAGATCCCGCCTCATCGCACTCGTTCGGGTGATAGTCGTCCGGGCCTGCTCACAGCGGCACGATGTCCGGCGCCCCCAGCCGCGCCGCGTCCGCCGTCTGGTCGTCCGGCTGGAGCTGCGACTCCCGCTCGGCCTCCACCCGCTTCTCGTAGTGCTCCACCTCGCGCCCGATCTGGTCCTTGTCCCAGCCGAGGACGGGCGCCATGAGCTCGGCGGCCTCGCGGGCGCTGCGGGTGCCCCGGTCGAAGGTCTCGATGGAGATGCGGGTGCGGCGGGTCAGCACGTCGTCCAGGTGCCGTGCGCCCTCGTGCGACGCCGCGTAGACGACCTCGGCGCGCAGATAGTCGTCCGCCGCCTGCAGCGGTTCGCCCAGGGAGGGGTCGGAGGCGATGAGGTCGAGGACCTCCTCCGCCATCGAGCCGTACCGGTTCAGCAGGTGTTCCACCCGTACGACGTGCAGCCCGGTCCGTGCGGCGATCCGCGCCCGCGCGTTCCACAGCGCCCGGTAGCCCTCGGCGCCCAGCAGCGGAATGTCCTCGGTGACGCATTCGGCGACCCGCATGTCGAGACCGTGCACCGCCTCGTCGACCGCGTCCTTGGCCATGACGCGGTACGTCGTGTACTTGCCGCCCGCGACGACCACCAGCCCCGGCGCCGGATGCGCCACGGTGTGCTCGCGCGACAACTTGCTGGTGGCGTCGGACTCCCCGGCCAGCAGCGGGCGCAGTCCCGCGTACACGCCCTGGACGTCGTCGCGCGAGAGCGGCACCGCGAGGACCGAGTTGACGTGCTCCAGCAGGTAGTCGATGTCCGCGCTGGACGCGGCGGGGTGGGCCTTGTCGAGGTCCCAGTCGGTGTCGGTCGTACCGACGATCCAGTGGCGGCCCCACGGGATGACGAACAGGACGGACTTCTCGGTGCGCAGGATCAGACCGGACGTGGAGTGGATGCGGTCCTTGGGCACGACCAGGTGGATGCCCTTGGAGGCGCGGACGTGGAACTGTCCCCGCTCGCCCACCATCGCCTGGGTGTCGTCGGTCCACACACCGGTGGCGTTGACGACCTGCTTGGCGCGGACCTCGTACTCGCCGCCGCCCTCCACGTCCTGCACCCGGGCGCCGACGACCCGCTCGCCCTCGCGCAGGAAACCGGTCACGCGCGCGCGGTTGGCGGCCTTCGCGCCGTACGACACCGCTGTGCGCACCAGTGTCGCCACATAGCGGGCGTCGTCCATCTGCGCGTCGTAGTACTGCAGCGCGCCGACCAGGGCGTCCTTGCGCAGGGCGGGCGCGACGCGCAGGGCGTGACGGCGGCTCAGATGGCGGTGCAGCGGCAGGCCGCGGCCGTGGCCGCGGGCCATCGACATGGTGTCGTAGAGCGCGACGCCCGACCCGGCGTACAGGCGCTCCCAGCCCTTGTGCTGGAGGGGGTACAGGAACGGCACGGGCTTGACCAGGTGGGGGGCGAGCCGCTCCAGCAGCAGTCCGCGCTCCTTCAGGGCCTCGCGGACCAGGGCGAAGTCGAGCATCTCCAGATAGCGCAGACCGCCGTGGATGAGCTTGCTGGATCTGCTGGACGTGCCCGACGCCCAGTCACGGGCCTCGACCAGCCCCGTGGACAGACCGCGGGTCACCGCGTCCAGCGCGGTGCCGGAGCCGACGACTCCACCACCCACGACCAGTACGTCCAGCTCACGCTCGGCCATCGCCGCCAGTGACTCGGCGCGCTGTGCCGGCCCCAGTGTCGCTGTCCTCACCGCTGCCTCCCGCTGTCGATCACATCGGTCGCGTCGGCCGCACCCGGTGGGCGAAGCCCGGCCCGTCTCCTCCTGCCCAAATTCTGACCGGGATGCCCGACTTCAGCCACCACTCGCCCCCAGCCTGTGGACAACAGACGCGGAACCCCCGGAAGACACAGGGGAACAATCCCGCATAAGGGTCATATTTACTCCTAGTCTGACATTGCGCTCGCCTGTCCTGTCCACCGGGCTTGCGCACCTGTCCCGCATCGGTTACTGGGAAGGACGGCCCACCCCCATGCCCGCAGACCTCGCCGTCATCGGACTCGGCCCCTACGGCCTGCCCCTCGCCCAGGCCGCGGTGGCGGCCGGAATCCCCACCCTCGGATACGCCACCGGGCCCGAGGCCGGCCCGCTCAGCCCCGCCGAACTGCGCCGGATGCTCGCGGGGGGCTTCCGGCAGGCCAGTGACCCGGCGGGGCTGGGCCGGGTGCGCACCGCGGTGATCTGCGCGCCGACCCCGCGCGGTGCGGACGGCGGGCTCGACCTGGGCCAGGTGGAGAAGGCCGCCCGCACCCTGGCCGAGCGGCTGCGCCCGCACACCACCGTGATCCTGGAGTCGCCCGTGTGTCCGGGCACGACCGAGGAATTCCTGCGGCCCCTGCTGGAGGAGGGCTCGGGGCTGCGCGCGGGCCGGGACTTCCACCTCGCCTACGCGCCGAGCCGTGTCGACCCCGGCAACCGCGACTTCGCCCCGGCCAACACCCCCAAGGTCATCGGGGGCCTCACCCCCGCCTGCACGGAGTCGGCGGCCGCCTTCTACACACGGCTCACCGACAAGGTCGTACGCGCGCGTGGACCGCGTGAGGCGGAGACGGTGCAGCTCCTGGAGAGCAACTTCCGGCACGTCAACATCGCGCTCGTGAACGAAATGGCCGTCTTGTGCCACGACTTGGGTGTCGATCTGTGGGACGTCATCCGCTGCGCGGAGACCAAGCCGTTCGGTTTCCAGGCCTTCCGGCCGGGCCCCGGCGTCGGCGGCCACGGAGTCCCGCAGGACCTGACGGCTCACGCGGGGCGCACGCTGCGCATGGTGGAGCTGGCCCAGCAGGTCAACAGCCGGATGCCCCGGTACGTCGTCCAGCGCGCCGCGGCCCTCCTGAACGAGCACGGGAAGTCGGCCCGCGGCGCGCGCGTGCTGCTGCTCGGCGTCACCTACAAGGCCGACCTCGCCGACCAGCAGGCCACACCCGCCCATGAGATCGCCGTCCGGCTGATGGAACTGGGCGCCTCCGTCAGCTACCACGACCCCCTCGTGCCGTCCTGGAGCGTCCTGGACCGGCCGGTCCCGCGCGCGGACTCCCTCTACGAGGCTGCGGCCGACGCCGACCTGACGATCCTGCTCCAGCAGCACCGCACGTACGATCTCCAGGGCCTGACGGTGAAGGCCCAGCTACTCCTGGACACCCGGGGGGCCACGCCTACGGGGGCCGCGCACCGGCTCTGAGCGGGAAAACTCCGGGGGCGTTGTCGGTGGGGCCTGTTAATGTCCACCACGTTCGCCGCACACGCGTGCGTGCGCATTCCGCTTTGCCATCCAGTTTTCCAACCGGCACGTCCGGTCGGTCCTTCGTGTCCCGTGGGGGGATATCTGTCATGAGCCAGTCAGCTCCGCCGCCTCAGCCGCAGCCCGGTCCGGTCGACGGCAACCCGTACGCCCAGCAGCCGGGCGCCGTACCACCGCCCATGGCGCCGCCCGCGCCGCGCAAGGACAACATCGCGCTCGGCCTGGTCGCGGCCCTCGGCGCCGCCGTGGTGGCCGCCGCGATCTACGGCGTCGTCATCGGTCTCACCAAGCACGAGATCGGCTGGGCGGCGGTCGGTGTCGGCTTCGTCATCGGCGTGGCGGCCGGCAAGCTCGGCGGCCGCAACCCCGCGCTGGCCGTCGTCAGCCCCATCCTCGCGCTGGGCTCCGTCTACATCGGCCAGCTGGTCGGCGAGGCCATGATCGGCGCCGACGCCGTCAACAGGAGCTTCAGCGAGATCTTCTTCCAGCACTTCGACGTCGTCCAGGAGGCCTGGAAGGCCGACGCCGACCCGCTGACCTTCGTGTTCTTCGCGATCGCCGCATGGGCCGCGTTCTCCGGCGCCAAGAAGGCCGCGGCCTGACCGGCGCACGGGTTGTGCACCGGGGCGCGTGAGGTGCGGAGCCGCCGGGTTGGTGGCGTGGGGGATCACGCGTCGGTACCTTGGGGCTGGATGGTCCACGGAGTGTCCGCCCCTAGTTTCCGTGGGGGCGGCCGCTCACCATCCGACGCACAAAGCGGAGCCCACCGCAGCGGGTACTGCGGCAGGCTCCTGAATGGAGAACGGAGTGTCCGCCCCTAGGTACCGTGGGGGCGGCCGCTCACCATCCGACGCACAAAGTGGAGCCCACCGCAGCAGGCACTGCGGCAGGCTCCTGGATGGAGAACAGAGTGTCCGCCCCTAGTTGCCATGGGGGCGGCCGCTCACCGTCCGACGCAAAAGGTGGAGCCCACCGCAGCGGGTACTGCGGCAGGCTCCTGGATGGATCACGGAGTGTCCGCCCCTAGGTAACTTGGGGGCGGCCGCTCACCATCCGAAAATCCGCAAGATCCACCTCCTCCGGCACTTCACCGTCCACAGACGGATCCGGTCCCAGCGGGTGGGCTTGCGGTGACGACCCATGGGCGCCCCCTTCCACGACACCGCCCAGTAGCCCGGTGGACGGTCCGTCGGAAATCGGGCCGGGCCCCGAGGAGCTGGGGCCCGGAACCGTGTCCTTGGAAGGGGGCGCTCCAGGAACCTGGGGCGCCGACACGGACGTTATCGCCCTCGGCCCCGCTCACCAGCCCTTATTCGCCCCGAAGGCAACCGCACGCCCCCACACCACCCCACGCGCCCCCACAGGCCGCTCGGGCATGCGAAAGGGCCGGTCACCTCGCCAGGCGACCGGCCCCTGTCACGTCGTACGGACCACTACCGCTTGTGCTGCGAGTCCGCCACCGTAACCTCGACCCGCTGGAACTCCTTCAGCTCGCTGTAGCCGGTCGTGGCCATGGCGCGGCGCAGGGCGCCGAAGAAGTTCATCGAGCCGTCGGGGGTGTGGGACGGGCCGGTGAGGATCTCCTCGATGGTGCCGACCGTGCCCAGGTCGACCTTCTTGCCGCGCGGCAGTTCCTCGTTGACCGCCTCCATGCCCCAGTGGTGGCCCTTGCCGGGCGCGTCCGTGGCGCGGGCCAGCGGGGAGCCCATCATGACCGAGTCGGCGCCGCAGGCGATCGCCTTCGGGAGGTCACCGGACCAGCCGACGCCGCCGTCCGCGATCACATGCACATAGCGGCCGCCGGACTCGTCCATGTAGTCGCGGCGGGCCGCGGCCACATCGGCGACGGCGGTGGCCATCGGGACCTGGATGCCCAGCACGTTGCGCGTGGTGTGCGCGGCGCCGCCGCCGAAGCCCACCAGGACGCCGGCCGCGCCGGTGCGCATCAGGTGCAGGGCCGCGGTGTAGGTGGCGCAGCCGCCCACGATCACCGGGACGTCGAGCTCGTAGATGAACTGCTTCAGGTTCAGCGGCTCGTGCGAGGACGAGACATGCTCCGCGGAGACCGTCGTACCGCGGATGACGAAGATGTCGACGCCCGCGTCCACGACCGCCTTGGAGAACTGCGCCGTGCGCTGCGGGGAGAGCGCGGCCGCCGTGACCACGCCGGAGTCGCGCACCTCCTTGATGCGCGCGCCGATCAGCTCCTCCTTGATGGGGGCGGAGTAGATCTCCTGGAGGCGGCGGGTGGCCGCCTCGGCCGGCAGCTCGGTGATCTCGTCGAGCAGCGGCTGCGGGTCCTCGTGCCGGGTCCAGAGGCCTTCGAGGTTGAGGACGCCCAGGCCGCCGAGCTCGCCGATGCGGATCGCGGTGGCCGGGGAGACGACCGAGTCCATGGGGGCGGCCAGGAAGGGCAGCTCGAAGCGGTAGGCGTCGATCTGCCAGGCGATCGAGACCTCCTTCGGGTCCCGCGTACGGCGGCTGGGGACGACGGCGATGTCGTCGAAGGCATACGCCCGGCGGCCGCGCTTGCCGCGCCCGATCTCGATCTCAGTCACGATTGTGGCCTTTCCCTGATGCGTTTCAGCGTCTTCCAGTATCGCCGACGGGCACGGCACCGCTCTCGCGCAGGTACGACGAGGGCGGCCCCAATTGCTCCGGGGCCGCCCTCGTCGGCGTCTCAGACGCGGAAGCCGTGGAAAATCCGCTCCACGCGCGCGTGTGTCACTTCCGCGTGTAGTTCGGCGCCTCGACCGTCATCTGGATGTCGTGCGGGTGGCTCTCCTTCAGACCCGCGGAGGTGATCCGCACGAACCGGCCGTTGGCCTGCAGCTCCGGCACGGTCCTGCCGCCGACGTAGAACATCGACTGGCGCAGACCGCCCACCAGCTGGTGGACGACGGAGGACAGCGGGCCGCGGTAGGGCACCTGGCCCTCGATGCCCTCGGGGATCAGCTGCTCGTCGGAGGCGACGCCCTCCTGGAAGTAGCGGTCCTTGGAGAACGACTTGCGGTCGCCACGGGACTGCATGGCGCCCAGCGAGCCCATGCCGCGGTACGACTTGAACTGCTTGCCGTTGATGAACAGCAGCTCGCCCGGCGACTCCTCGCAGCCCGCGAGCAGTGAGCCCAGCATCACCGTGTCGGCGCCCGCGACCAGGGCCTTGGCGATGTCGCCGGAATACTGCAGACCGCCGTCGCCGATGACCGGGACACCGGCCTCCTTGGCGGCGAGGGACGCCTCGTAGATCGCGGTGACCTGCGGGACGCCGATGCCGGCGACGACCCGGGTCGTGCAGATGGAGCCGGGGCCGACGCCGACCTTGATGCCGTCGGCGCCCGCGTCGACCAGGGACTTGGCGCCGTCGCGGGTGGCGACGTTGCCGCCGATGACGTCGACGCCGGAGGAGTTGGACTTGATCTTGGCGATCATGTCGCCGACCAGGCGGGAGTGGCCGTGCGCGGTGTCGACGACGATGAAGTCGACGCCGACCTCGATCAGGGCCTGGGCACGCTCGAAGGAGTCACCGGCGACACCGACCGCGGCGCCGACCAGCAGGCGGCCCTCGGAGTCCTTGGCGGCGTTCGGGTACTGCTCGGCCTTGACGAAGTCCTTGACCGTGATCAGGCCCTTGAGGATGCCGTCGTCGTCGACCAGCGGCAGCTTCTCGATCTTGTGCTTGCGCAGCAGCTCGATGGCCTCGGCGCCGGAGATGCCGACCTTGCCGGTGACCAGCGGCATCGGCGTCATGACGTCGCGGACCTTCTGGCTGCGGTCCGACTCGAAGGCCATGTCACGGTTGGTGACGATGCCGAGGAGCTTCTTGTTGCCGTCCGTCACCGGGACACCGCTGATGCGGAACTTGGCGCACAGGGCGTCGGCCTCGGCGAGCGTGGCGTCGGGGTGCACCGTGATCGGGTCGGCCACCATCCCGGACTCGGAGCGCTTCACCAGGTCGACCTGGTTGGCCTGGTCCTCGATGGACAGGTTGCGGTGCAGTACGCCGACGCCGCCCTGGCGGGCCATCGCGATCGCCATGCGCGACTCGGTGACCTTGTCCATGGCGGCGGACAGGAGCGGGATGTTGACCCGCACGTTCCTGGAGACGTACGAGGCGGTGTCGATCTCGTCGGGTGCCATGTCCGACGGGCCCGGCAGCAGCAGCACGTCGTCGTAGGTCAGCCCGAGTGTCGCGAATTTTCCGGGCACTCCGTCGACGTTGGCAGTCATGACACCTTCCCCAAATGGCCTTGATCGGTGCGGATGTCCATGCTAACGGGAAGCGTGGCTCACTCATTCCACGGTTCTGAGTGACCTCGGGCTTCGTATATTCGTACGGAACGGACGGCCCGCCTGTTCACAGAAGGGGCTTACTGCGCAGGGGTTACTGCTCGGCGAGCGCCCGCAGTCTGCTCAGCGCCCGGTGCTGGGCCACCCGTACCGCTCCGGGTGACATTCCCAACATCTGACCCGTCTCCTCCGCGGTCAACCCCACGGCGATCCTCAGCAGCAGCAGTTCGCGCTGGTTCTCCGGAAGGTTGGCCAGCAGTTTCTTGGCCCACTCGGCATCGCTGCTGAGCAGCGCGCGCTCCTCGGGACCCAGCGAGTCGTCCGGGCGCTCCGGCATCTCGTCCGAGGGAATGGCCGTGGAACCGGGGTGGCGCATCGCGGCGCGCTGCAGGTCGGCGACCTTGTGCGAGGCGATGGCGAAGACGAACGCCTCGAAGGGACGGCCCGTGTCCCGGTAGCGGGGCAGGGCGAGCAGGACCGCGACGCAGACTTCCTGCGCGAGGTCCTCGACGAAGTGCCGGGCGTCGCCGGGAAGCCGGGACAGCCGCGTGCGGCAGTAGCGCAGGGCCAGGGGGTGGACATGGGCGAGCAGGTCGTGCGTGGCCTGCTCGTCCCCGTCGACGGCGCGATGCACCAGGGCACCGATCACCCCGTGGGCCGTGCCCGCCTCGTCGTCGCGCATCGGTCCATGGTGCCTTGCGGCCGTCCGGTCCGTCGCATCGTGCCCGTGGTTGTGCACTGAAGCGTTATGAGCAGGTGCGCCGGAACTCATCCCCTGCGCCCTCCCCTTCCGCTCGAACGACTCGTCCCCGAGAGACTCCACACCTCAAGGATGCGGCATCCGCGGCGAAACGAGCAGCGGGCGCCCGGCCGGCCCCGCCCGCCGCACGGCGGGCGGGGAAACCCGGAACGTCCGCACCCCCGCTGCGGTTCACTTTCCTACCGGACCAGTCCCCACCGGAAACCGAGCGCCACCGCGTGCGCACGGTCCGAGGCGCCGAGCTTCTTGAACAGGCGTCGGGCGTGGGTCTTCACCGTGTCCTCGGAGAGGAACAGCTCCCGGCCGATCTCGGCGTTGGAGCGGCCGTGGCTCATGCCCTCCAGCACCTGGATCTCGCGCGCGGTGAGGGTGGGCGCGGCGCCCATCTCGGCCGAGCGCAGCCGGCGCGGCGCGAGCCGCCAGGTCGGGTCGGCGAGGGCCTGCGTCACCGTGGCGCGCAGCTCGGCGCGTGAGGCGTCCTTGTGCAGATAGCCCCGGGCGCCGGCGGCGACCGCGAGGGCCACGCCGTCGAGGTCCTCGGCGACGGTGAGCATGATGATGCGCGCGCCGGGGTCGGCGGACAGCAACCGGCGCACGGTCTCGACGCCGCCCAGTCCGGGCATGCGTACGTCCATCAGAATCAGGTCCGAGCGGTCGGCGCCCCAGCGGCGGAGGACTTCCTCGCCGTTGGCCGCCGTCGTCACGCGCTCGACGCCGGGCACGGTCGCGACCGCGCGGCGGAGCGCCTCTCGGGCAAGCGGGGAGTCGTCGCAGACGAGGACGGATGTCATGGCCGCCCTCCGCAGCTGATGCGCGTCACCTTGTGCCTCCAGGCTGGTACGGAATCGTCACCTGTGCGGTCGACCGTCTCGGACGCCTGCCCGAGCTCTTGTGTTTTCAACCGCCTCCGCACTCTCAACGACGGTCACTCGAAAGAGTTACGGGGCTGCCTGTCATCTTCGGCACTCTACGTGAGGGGGCGGACACGGTGCAGACATGCCCGACAGACCCTCAACTTTTCATCACAACCTATGCCCCGTTTAGCCCATTTTCTTCCCGTTTCACGGTGTCTAGGGCTAGATTCGCAATGAGTCATATTTTCATCTCCTTAGACCGGAGATGTACGGTCGTTGGCACCGTATCCGCCCAGAACGGCTACAAGGGGTCACGTAATGGCAGATTTCTCCCGCCTTCCCGGACCGAACGCGGACCTGTGGGACTGGCAGCTCCTGGCTGCCTGCCGTGGGGTCGACAGTTCGCTCTTCTTCCATCCGGAAGGTGAGCGCGGGGCGGCTCGGAGCGCTCGAGAGAACTCGGCGAAGGAGGTCTGCATGAGGTGCCCGGTCCGTGCGGAGTGCGCGGCGCACGCGTTGGCCGTGCGCGAGCCGTACGGCGTGTGGGGCGGCCTGACCGAGGACGAGCGCGAAGAACTCATGGGGCGGGCAAGGAACCGGCTGGTGTCGGCTTCCACGTCCAACGGTGACGCCGCCTCACACGACTGAAGGAACGTTTTTTCATACAGCGACACATCACCGCACCGGGGCACGCGCACGCGTGCCCGCGTTTTCACTGCTTGCGGGCCGCCCCCGCCAACTGCTCCAGCGTCGCCGCGACCGCCGGCACCTGGGCCAGATCGGGCAGCGTGAGGGCGACGATCTCCCGCCGCACCGCCGGTTCCAGCGCCACCGTGCGCGCGCCCCTGGGACGTACGGACTCGATCGCGAGCTGAGGCAGGACGGCGACGCCGAGCCCCGCGCCCACCAGGCCGACCACCGCCGGGTAGTCGTCGGTGGCGAAGTCGATACGAGGCGTGAACCCCGCGCCCTCGCAGACCTCCACCAACTGACCGCGGCAGCGCGGACAGCCGGCGATCCAGGGTTCCTGGGCGAGTTCGCCGATCGCGACGGACTCCGCGCGCGCGAGGCGGTGCCGTTCGGGCACCAGGCCGACCAGCCGGTCCGTCAGCAGCGGGCGTACGACGAGGTCGTCCCACTCCTCGGCGCCCGCCGCGCCCTCGTACCGGAAGGCCAGCGCCACGTCGCAGTCGCCCGCGCGCAGCAGCTCCACGGACTTGGGGGGCTCGGCCTCCTCCAGGGAGACCCGGGTGCCGGGGTGCGCGGCGCGCAGGGCGGCGAGGGCGGTGGGGACGAGGGTGGAGCTGCCACTGGGAAAAGAGACCAGCCGCACCCGGCCCGCGCGCAGGCCGGCGATCGCGGCGACCTCCTCCTCGGCCGCCGTGAGCCCGGCGAGGATCCCGGAGGCATGCCGGACGAGTGCCTCGCCCGCCTGGGTCAGCCGCATCTCGCGGCCGCTGCGGACCAGCAGCGGGGTGCCGACCGAGGCCTCCAGGGCCTTCATCTGCTGGCTGACGGCGGGCTGGGTGCAGCCGAGCTCGCGCCCCGCCGCCGAGAAGGAGCCGGTGGCGGCGACGGCGCGCAGGACGCGGAGATGACGGGCCTCGATCACCCTCCGATCATAAGTCACCCTTGGATATGCCGCCCGATAATGCGTCGACACTTTGAGGTCCGCTCCCTTACCGTGGGGACATGAGGCTTCTCTCGGTGAACCTGGGCCGCGCGCGGGCAGTGGAGTACACGGACCAGCCCGAGGGCCTGACCGGCATCGACAAGCGGCCCGTCGACGGGCCGGTGCGGGTGACGGCACCCGGCCCCAAGGGCACGGCCGGGAGCGGACTGGCCGGGGACTCGGTGTGCGACCTGCGCCACCACGGCGGCGACGACCAGGCGGTGTACGCGTTCGCGCGCGAGGACCTCGACGGCTGGGAGCGGGAGCTGGGGCGCACGCTCGCCAACGGCGCCTTCGGGGAGAACCTCACCACCGAGGGCCTGGACGTGTCCGGCGCCCTGATCGGCGAGCGCTGGCGGATCGGCCCGGCGCTGGTGCTGGAGGTGACCTGCGGACGCATTCCCTGCCGCACCTTCCAGGCCCATCTGGGCGAGCGGGGGTGGGTGAAGCGGTTCACGCAGAAGGGTGCGCCGGGTGCCTACCTCCGGGTGATCGAGCCGGGCGAGATACGGGTGGGCGACCGGGTGGAGATCGTGCACCGCCCGGACCACGACGTGACGGTGGCGCTGCAGTTCCGTGCGGAGACCACCCGGCGGGAGCTGCTGCCGCGCGTGCTCGCCGCGGGTACGGCCCTGCATCCGGAGGCACTTGAGGAAGCGCGCAGGTACGTGTCGAAGTACCCCGGCAAGTAGGGGCCGCGGCATGAGCCCTGAGCCGCCGTCACCATACGGACTGCGTCAGTCCGGGTAACTACTCTTGGGCCATGACAACGGCTCTGATTACGGGATCGACCGCGGGGATCGGTGCCGCGTTCGCGCGGCGGCTGGCGGCCGACGGGCACAACCTCGTCCTGGTGGCACGGGACACCAAGCGGCTGCACGAACAGGCGACCGAGCTGCACGACCGGCACGGCATCGAGGCCGAGGTGCTGACGGCCGACCTGGCCGAGGACGCCGGCATCGAGACGGTCGCCGCGCGCCTGGCCGACCGCAGGAACCCGGTCGACCTGCTGATCAACAACGCGGGCTTCGGCAACAAGGGCCGCTATCTCGATGTGTCGATGGCCGACGAGCTGCGGATGCTCAAGGTGCACTGCGAGGCGGTGCTGCGGCTGACCTCGGCGGCCGCGGAGGCGATGCGCGAGCGCGGGCGAGGCGGGGTGGTGAACGTCGCGTCGGTGGCCGCGTTCGTCCCGCGGGGCACGTACGGGGCGTCCAAGGCGTGGGTCGTGCAGTTCACGCAGGGCGCGGCGAAGGACCTGGCCGGTACGGGCGTTCGCCTGATGGCGCTGTGCCCCGGCTTCGTGCGCACGGAGTTCCACGAGCGGGCCGGCATGGGCACGGACAACATCCCGGGATGGATGTGGCTGGACGCGGACAAGCTGGTCGCGGCGGCGCTGGCCGATCTGGCGCGCGGGAAGTCGCTGTCCATCCCGGACCCGCGCTACAAGACGCTGATGGGTCTGGTGAAGGTGACACCGCGGGCGCTGCTCGGCGGGATCACCTCGAAGACGGGACGCAAGTACGGGCCCCAGTAAGCCGTCGGGGAGACCGTCGGGGAGGCCGTCGGCAGCAGGCTTCGCCGTGTGAGAGCAGGACGGCGAGGCCGGACGGGCAGGTCGAAGAGGGAGCTGTCGGGGCCGGGCAGGCGGCGGCAGGCTGAAGGTGTCAGACGCACCGGGCCGCCCACTGGTGAGGCGCCCGGGTTCTCCGCTCCGCCCTACCTTCGAGGAGACTCCCATGGCGCTCACTGCCACCCGGACGGCCCACAGTGGCGCGTCCACCACACCCGCGGGCCGTTCCGACCTCGCGGTGCGCTCGCGCCTCGCCGCGTTCAACGCCTTCCTGCTCAGCGGGCTCACCCTGTGGCTCGGACTGGTGACGCTGAACAACCTGAACGACTTCGGCACCAACCGGGCACTGATCAGCCGCATGCTGACCATGACCGACCTGCTCCACGACCCGGTGCGCGGCAACGGCCTGCAGTGGCGGGCGCTGCCGGACTCGATGGCGACACCGACCCTGATCGGCGTCATCGTCTACGAGATCCTCACGGTCGCCCTGCTCGCCCGGGCCGCCGTGCTGCAGGTGCGCAGGGCCCGCGGCCTGCAGGCCGGCATCGTCACCACGCGGCACACGAACCTGGCGCTGGGCGCGTTCATCGGCCTGTTCCTGCTCTTCCTGTCGGGTGGCATGTGGTTCGGTTACTGGATCTACATCGGCGCCGCGCAGCAGGTCCACTTCACCGGCCTCATCATCGGTCTGCTGGCCGCGCTCCTGGTCAATCTCCCCTCGGTGACCGGGGCGCAGCAGGAGCTGTGAACCAGCCGGTGACCGGCGCCCCGTCGGCGGTCCGTCCGGTACTCCTTCTTCCCCAAAAGGAGTACCGGAAGGACCGCCGATGGGGCATGTGTGCCCTGTCCGGCGTTCATTACCGTCCTTGGGCATGGGGGTATACACCGCACGACTCAGCGCACAGCTCATACATGACGGCACGGAGATCGTTCCTCTTTCCGGCGCCCGCGGCATCACCCGGCCGCACCGGAAGGATCTCTGCTTCCGTCTCTTCGTCCAAGAAGCACGCCCCAGCGTCCAGTTCATCTTTCTGATGCGGTTTCTGGCCGGGGCGGTCCTGGCGGTCGACGTACGGTTCTCCGGTCTCGGGGCGTCCGTGCTCGTGGCGGGGACCGGCTGGGTGTTCGCGACGCTGTTCACGTACGGCATCAACGGGGTGTGTGACGTACACGAGGACCTGGTCAACAAGACGGGCCGGCCCATCGCCCGGGGGGAGCTGGCGCCCATGACCGCGGCGGTGTGGACCTGGCTCTGCGCGGCCGGTTCCGTGATCGCGATGCTGTCGACCGGCAGCACCCTGCTCACCGCGTACGACCTGCTGTTCCTGCTGCTCGGATACGCCTACTCCGCGGCCCCGTTCCAGCTGAAGCGGACCGCTGCCGGAGCCTCCGGCTCGGTGCTCCTGATGGGGCTGCTGACCTATGCCGCGGGGTGGACGGCCGCCGGGCGGACGCTGCCCACGGGACCGGATCTCGCCGTCGCGGGAGCGATGTCGCTGTGGATGGCGGCGGTGGGCGCGGTCACCAAGGACTTCTCGCACGCAGCCGGCGACGCGGCGGCCGGGCGGCGCAGCTCGGTCACCGCCTGGGGCGACGGGACGGCGCGGCTCACCGGAGCCGTCGGGGCGCTGGTGGTGGCCGGGATCTTCGCGGCCGTGGCCGCGCACCGTCCCGCACTGCTGGGACCGGCGGCCGGCGTGCTGCTCGGCGGCGCGGTCGCGGTGTCGGTCCTGTGCCGTACGACCCGGGGGGACGAGGCCAGGGGGCGTACTCCGTACCGCGCCTTCATGGTGACGCAGTACCTGACGCATCTGGCGCTCTTCGCGACGCTCGGCTGGGCGACGCCGTAGGCCCGTACCGCTCGACCCGGGTTCGCCCGTCTTCCGGCCTGGTGTGCACGTGTCTCCCCGTATTACCTGTGGGACGCGGACACACCAGGCCGTCGAGTCGCGCTCAGGACCCGCGGCGCAGGCCCGCTCCGAAGCGGGGTTCGGCGGGGAGGCGGCCCGGTGCGGGGATCAGCCGGCGTTCGACCGCCTTGTTGACGGCGTCGATACGGGAGACGGCGTCGAGCTTGGCGAAGATGTTGCGCATGTGGCGCTTGATGGTGCCCTCGGCGATCCCGAGCCGCACGGCGATCTGACGGTTGCTCATGGCCTGTGCGACCAGGCCCAGGACCTCGACCTCGCGATCGGAGAGTGTCCCCTCGGGCGTGGCCGGTTCGGGGCGCAGGCTCGCCGGCGAGACGGACACCGTGACCGTGCGCCCGCTGCCTCCTTCGCCGTCGCGTACGGCGGAAACCAGCGTCTCGCGGCCGGCGCTCTTGTGCAGGTAGCCGCTGACCCCCAGCCGCAGCAGCTCCTGCACCAGCTGCTGGCCGTCGTACATGCTGAGCACGATGATGCGCAGGCCGGGGTCCCGCTCCAGGAGTCTGCGGACGGTCACCGGCGGGTCGTTGCGAGGCATCTCGATGTCGAGCAGGACGACGTCGGGGCGGAGTTCGGCGGCGAGCCGGACGGCGTCCTCGCCGTTGCCCGCCTGGGCCACCACCTGGAATCCGGGCTCGGTGCGCAGCAGGTCGCACAGGGCTTCACGCAGCAGGGTGTGGTCGTCCGCGACGAGGATGCGGACGGTGTCGTCGGGTTCGCCGCCCGCCATGGGCTTGCCGTGGTCGCTCACCGGACGCCGTGGCCTTCCTTGATGGGTATCCAGATGGTGACGTGGGTCCCGCGACCGCGCGCCGAGTCGATGTGCAGGGTGCCGTCGACCAGGTCGGCCCGCTCCTGCAGTCCGGTCAGCCCGTTGGCGCGGCGGCCCGCGCGGGTCTTCGCGACGTCGAAGCCGAGGCCGTCGTCGATGATCTCGGTCTGGATCTCGTGCGGTGCGATGTCGATGTGGACCACGATGTTGCCCGCTTCCGCATGCCGGAAGGCATTGCGCAGGCATTCGCGGACCATGATGAACAGCTCCTCGGACACCGGCTGCGGAATCCATTCGTCAAGTCCGCGCACCCACACCCGGACCGGGGCCACCAAGTCGCCCATCGAGGCCACGAACTGGCTGATCGCCTCCTCCAGGCAGCCGGAGACGGACGGACGGCGCAGTTCGGTGACGAGTTCCCTGGTCCGCGCGAGCGTTTCCAGGATGGCCGCCTGCGCGGACCGTACGGTCGGGGGCATGTCGCCGCCCTGCCGGCTCAGCTCGACCTCGTAGAGCTCCAGTTGGCGCATGGCCAGGCTCAGCGAGTTGCCCACCTGGTCGTGGATCTCGCGGGCCAGTTTGCGATGGCCCTGTTCGTGCACCTCGCGGACCCGGCCGAGCATGAAGGAGTCGTACGCGATCGAGCCGACCTCGAGGCGGCGGCCGATGCCCTGCTGCAGGGCGCGAACGGCGACGGTGTACCCGTTGACCCGCTCGGAATCGTTCTCGCCGACGTCCTCGATGCTTCTGAGCAGGTATTCGAGCACCGTGTCGAAGAGGATGACACCGGCGCGCACCGAGTGGGTGAGATGGATGCTCTGCTGGACGCGGATCCCGCCCAGGTCGACCACTTCGGCGATCTGGCTGTCGGTGACCGTGGTCCGTCCGAGCGCGAGGCTCTCGGCACAATCGGCGAAAATTCGACGGGCCTGAAGCTCGCACTGCTGCCACACCTGGGTGGTGCCGACGAGCGGGCTGCTGATGGCGCGCAGGCGTGCCGCGTAGGCGGTGATGGCCTCGTCCTCGTACGACCTGAAGCGGCGCGCGGAAATGGCGCTGAGACGGTGGTCGGTCCGGCTGCCCATGAATTCGCCCAAGACGTACTCCTCCCCCGTGGCCCAGAGCCACCCCCGCGGCATCCGATCCGGGTGCAGAGTAAGCCCAATCGGCAGGGATCTCACAGAAGGTGGCGCAAAAGAGCCCCCTTCGGAATTCACTTGAAAAAACAACTGGATGGCCGACGAAAACAGGCCCGGCAGCGGGGGGGCTGCCGGGCCTGTCGGGGGGGGTGGCTGCGGTGGCTTGCTTGCCGGTTCCGGCGCGAACGCTCTGACTCGGGCGGACGTTACGAGCGGCGGCGGAGCACCGCGGCGCGCACCTTCAGGAGCGTGGGGAGCAGGGCGTAGACCACGGCCGGGACGACCACGCCGGTGACGATCAGATTGCGCAGCAGCACCGGGAGGCCCAGGACATAGGGGCCGATCAGGAGCTGCGCCACGGTGAGGGCCGAGAAGACCGACAGCCAGGTGAACAGGAACCGGGTGTGGATGGAGGGCAGCGCCGCCGGGGACGCGGCCTGGGTCTGCGCCGGAGTCCGGGGAGCGGTGGCGGTCTCGGCGGTGACGGCGGGGCGGGAGGCGACGGTGGTCATGACGGATTCCAATCCGGTCGGCGTCTGCGCGGCTGAACTTCTGGATCGCTGAATTGCTCTGCCGGCTCTGGAGCCGGATGGCGCGGGGTGTTGCTGAGTCCTGGGGCCGGGGCTGTGGTGCCTTGCCCGCGGCGACACCACAACTAAAGCAACCAACCAGTTGGATGTCAACCAGCTGGTTGGTTGGCTATTCGGGGTGGGCCGTCCTAGCCTGGGGTCATGACACGGGACCCTGGCCACACCAAAGAGCGGCTGCTAGCCGCCGCGACCGAAGAATTCGCAGCTCACGGGATTGCCGGCGCGCGCGTCGACCGCATCGCCGCGACCGCGGGGGTCAACAAGGAGCGCATCTACGGCTACTTCGGCAACAAGCAGAAGCTCTTCGACGTGGTCGTGGCGCGCGCCCTCGACGAGGTCGCCGAGGCCGTGCCGCTCCAGGGCGGGGACGATCCGGCCGAGTACGTGGGGCGGGTCTACGACTTCCACCGCGACAACCCCGTGCTCGTGCGGCTTCTGCTGTGGGAGGGCCTGCACTACCGCAACGACGTGCTGCCGGGGGAGGACAGCCGGCGCGGTCATTACGAGGACAAGATCGCTGCGCTCGCGCAGAGCCTGGGGCTCCCCCGGGCCCTGGGCGAGGAGGCGTCCGCCGAGGTCGCTCCCGTGCTGCTGACCCTGATCGGCCTGGCCGTGTGGCCGCACGCGGTGCCGCAGATGGCACGGCTGATCCTGGGCACGGCCGCACCCGAGGTGGATCTGCGCGAGCACGTGGTGGAGTTCGCGAGGCGGGCCGTCGCGGGGGCAGGCGCCCGGGTCTGACGCCCAGGTCTGACGACAGAGGATCCGGGGCCGGGATCCGGTGCGGGGGGGCGTGGCTCCTGGGGCGCCGCTGTCGTCCTGCTGGAGTGGGCCGGGATCCGGTGCGGGGCCCATCGCCCCCCGGGGGGCAGGACCGTCATCCTCCTGCAGCGGGCCCGAATCCAGTACGGACCCACCGCCCCGGCACAGGACCGACGCCCTCCCACAGCAGGCCCGAATCCGATACGGGACCCACCCGCCCCGGCACAGGACCGACGCCCTCCCACAGCAGGCCCGAATCCGATACGGGACCCACCCGCCCCGGCACAGGACCGACGCCCTCCCGCAGCAGGCCCGAATCCGATACGGGACCCACCCGCCCCGGCACGGGACCGTCATCCTCCTGCAGCGGGCCAGGATGCCGGTGGAAGCCGTACCGTGCCATCGCGACCGGATGCCTGCCGTCGGCCGGGATCCGGGGCCGGGCGCCGGTCCACCGCCCCTGCACAGCCAGGCAGCCCCTCCCCCCTCCTCGCACATCCCCGCCCGACATCACCCCAGGCTGGGCACAGGTCCGCCGCTTCCCACGCTGGAATCGCCCGGCGGCCACGCCACGCACGCCGCGCCCCGGCGCCCGAGCTGTCGTTGCGCTGCTCGCGGGCGGGCTGCGCCTGCCTTGTGCCCGTCTGTGCTCGGGGCACAGGAGCCCGCGGGCCGGCACCGGGCTCCGGGGCCCTCGACCGAGGCATCCCCCTACCACTTTCGGTCCGCCCGCCCCCCGTCTTGGAGGCACTGGCCCCCTGCGCGGGCCCCGGCGGCTCTAGCGTCTGCGGCATGGAAGGCCCACGGGGGGGCACCGCCGAGGACCCAGAGGACCCATGGAGGTAAGGCCACCATGTCACCGCACCGCGCTGCTCTCGAGGCAGTCGCCGCCCAGCCCTTGAACATCGTTCTCTCCATCCGCGACGATCTGCAGCGCTACGGACTCGAAGGCATGCTGAGGTCCCTCCGCGAGGTCGCCGCCTGCCGTCCCTTCGCCGACCTCACGTCCGCCGTGGACGCCGTGCGTGACCCGGCGACCGACCTGCTGATCGTGGCCCCCGAGGGCACGGACCTGGACCCCGACTCCGTACTGCACCGCGTGGCCGCCTACGGAATGCGCGTGCTGCTGCTCCTGCCCGACCTGGACTCCGTGGACCTGGACCGGGTGGCGTCCCTGTCGGGCGCGTCGCTGCTCTGCTCGGACGGCCTTCAGATCGAGGACCTGCACAAGGTGCTCACCGCGATGGGCGAGGACGAGGTCCACATACCGGCCGCGCTCACCCGCGATCTGCTCCAGCTCGCTGGGCGCGGACGCGGCGCACCGCAGACGGCCCCGGCGCCGCCCCGGCTGACACCGCGGGAGCGTGAGGCGCTCGGACATCTCGTCGAGGGCCTCAGCAACAAGCAGATCGCCCGCCGGCTGCTCATCTCGGAGCACGGTGTGAAGCGTCTCGTCGCCAGCATCCTCGCCAAGCTGAACTGCCCCAACCGCACGCTGGCAACGGTCCGCGCCCTGCGCGAGGGCCTGTGCGCCCCGGCGGCGCAGCACCCCGCGGGCCGCCCCGCGCACCGCTCCTCCCAGGACGGCGACGTCCGCCCCGTCCCGTCGGCCACCGGCCAGGTGGTTGCCTCCTCCCTCACGAACGGCTGGTAAGCCCCTCCATGTATCCCGACAGCACGCCCGACAGCACTCCCCACCGCACTCCCCACCGCACTGCCCACAGCGCTCCGAACAGCGCTGCCGCGGCCTTCTTCGACGTCGACGAGACCCTGGTCAACACGAAGAGCATGTTCCACTTCCTGCGCTTCTGGCTGGCCCGGCACGGCGACGACGGCAGCGGCTACGACGCCGTCATGGCCGGCGTGCACCGGGCCGCAGCCTCCGGTGTGCACCGTTCGGAGATCAACCGGTCCTACTACCGGCGCTTCGCCGGCGTACCGTACGAGGCCCTGCTGGAGGCCGGGCGGGAGTGGTGGCAGCAGTACCGCCGAGGCTCCGCCGCCGTCGTCGTCCCGGCCTGGGCCGCGGCCACCCGGCATCGCAAGGCGGGCCATCTGCTGGTCCTGGTCTCCGGGTCGTTCCGGGGCTGTCTGGAGCCGCTCGCCGAGGATCTCGGTGCGCACCGCATCCTGTGCTCGGAACCCCTGCTGGACCCCGACGGCCGGCTGACCGGCGAGGTCGCACGGCCGATGATCGGGTCGGTCAAGGCGGACGCCGTGCGCGAGACCGTCGTGGAGCTCGGCCTGGTCGCCGCGGACTGCAGCTGCTACGGCGATCACTCCAGCGACCTGGACATGCTCGGCGCGGTGGGCAACCCGGTGGTGGTCGGCGGCGACCGGGTGCTGCTCGAACACGCCCAGCGGCTCGACTGGCCCGTCCTGCCCGCCACCCCCGGACACCTGCCGCCCCCGGACGCCTCGCCCACACGGCTGCTGACCGCGGCCGAGCGGCGCTGAGCGCTACGCCGGAAGTACCGCCTCGCGGCACCCCTTCAGGGCACCGCCGACCCGCTGCCGGCCTCGCCCGGCCTGCCTGACGACCTCCCGGGTCGCCCGTCCCTCACTGGGCGCGCCGCACCGCGATCGCGGTGAGGACGAGCCCGTCCCGTACCGCCCAGTGGCCGGTGAACCAGGCGATGCGGTCCCCGTCCACCACCGGCCCCGGCACCAGCAGGCGTGCCGTGTACGTTCCGGCGCCCGGGTCGAAGGTGAGCCGGGCGTCGCGGAAGCCGAGCCACCGCCGGGCCAGCGGGTACCAGGCCTTGTAGACCGTCTCCTTGGCGCTGAACAGCACGGTCGCCCAGTGCACCGCGGGGTGGCTGCGCTCCAGTTCGCGCAGGTGGGCTCGTTCGTCCGGGCCGGTGATGTACGCGACGAGTTCCTCGGCGAGCGGCTCGTGGGGCTCGGCGTCGATCCCGATGGAGTGGTACTCGCGGCTGTGCGAGAGGGCGGCCGCCCGGTAGCCGTCGCAGTGGGTCATGCTGCCCGTCACCCCGGTCGGCCACTCCGGCTCCCCCTTGGGACCCGAACCGACCGGGGCCGGCGGCACCCCGAGCGCGGTCATCGCCGTACGGGCGCACCGCCGGGTGGTGACGAACTCGCGACGACGGTGCTCCACCGAGTCCGTCAGATACGGCTCCTCCTCCGGGAACACCGGGGAGTCAAGCAGGTCGACCGTGGTGTCGGCACCGGCGACGGCAGGCGGAAGTATCTGCTGAATCATTTCTTCTCCTGGGTGGAAAGCGCCGTGAAAAGGCGCAGGAAGGGCCCGCCGAATGCGGCGGGCCACTGCCATCCCAGGACAAGGTCATGACAGCAAATCGCTGTCCCGATGGTGCCGTGCGCGATGCCTCTTCCGCTACATGGCCGTCCGGGCATACCCGGGGGCTCTGCCCGGACGGCCACGCCGGGTCGGCCACTCCGGACGAGGTCCCGGAAAAGGCAGATTGAAGCCCGGAACGACGCCGCCCTAGATTTTCCCCATCGAAATAAACCAAAGAAATCACGACCAGAACAATGCGACCGAACAACGGGAGATCCCGATGCCCCATTCTTTCCTGGACCGGTTGAAGACTTTCGGTGATGCCGAGGCCGTCGTCTTCGAGGGCCGCTCCCACGGCTACGACGAACTGCTGCGCCTCGTCGACGACTGGCGCGGCTTCCTCGACCGCCACCAGGTGGCCGCGGGCGAGGTCGTCACGCTGGAGGGCGCCTACTCCCCGCAGGCCTGCGCCGGCCTGCTCGCGCTGATCGAGCGCGGTGCGGTCGTCGTACCGCTCAGTGCGATCCCGGCCGCCAAGCGCGCGGAGTTCCTGGACGTCGCACAGGTGGAGGTGGTGATCGAGGTCGACGCCGGCGGCGGCGAGCACCGGGCCGAACGCACCGGGCGCGGCGCGGCGCACGAGCTGTACGAGGAACTGCGCGCCACCGGGCATCCGGGCCTGGTCCTGTTCAGCTCCGGTACGACAGGCCGCAGCAAGGCCTCGGTGCTGGACTTCGAGAAGGTGCTCGGCCGCTACGGTGAGCCGACCCGGCCCGGCCGCATCCTGTCCTTCCTCAGCCTGGACCACATCGGCGGCGTCAACACCCTGCTGCACACGCTGAGCCAGGGCGGCACCGTGATCACGGTGGCGGAGCGCACGCCGGACTCCGTGTTCGGGGCGATCGCCGCGCACCGGGTGGAGATCCTGCCCACCACGCCGACCTTCCTGAACATGGTGCTGATCTCCGGCGCCCACGAACGGCACGCCACCGACTCCCTCTCACTCGTCACCTACGGCACCGAGCCGATGCCCCTGCAGACCCTGCGCCGTCTGGCCCGGGCGCTGCCGGGGGTCCGGCTGAAGCAGACGTACGGCCTGTCGGAGCTGGGCATCCTGCCCACCCGCTCCCGGGGTGACGACACGCTGTGGGTGAAGCTCGGCAACTCCGGCTTCGACCACAAGATCATCGACAACGTCCTGTGGATTCGTTCGGAGATGGCGATGCTGGGCTACCTCAACGCCCCGGCCCCCTTCGACGACGAGGGCTACTTCAACACGCAGGACGTCGTCGAGGTCGACGGCGAATGGGTGCGGATCCTGGGCCGCAACTCCGAGATCATCAACGTGGGCGGCGAGAAGGTCTACCCGAGCGAGGTCGAGAGCGTCCTGCTCCAGCTGGACAACATCGCCGAGGCCACGGTCAGCGGCCGGCCCAGCCCGGTGACCGGCATGGTGGTCAAGGCCACCGTGCAGCTGGTCGAGGAGGAGGACCGGCGTGACGTCATGCGCCGGGTGCGCGAGTTCTGCGCGCAGCGCCTGGAGCCGTACAAGGTGCCGGCCCTGGTGGAGATCGCCGCCGCGCCCATGCACTCCGACCGGTACAAGAAGATCCGGAGCGCGGCATGAGCGCCCACGAGCCGGCGCCCGGGACCGGAGCCGTGACCGCCACCGCCACCGCCACCGCCACCGGGAACGACGACCGCGTCGCCGTGATCAGCGGCGGCAGCAAGGGACTCGGCCGGCTCCTGGTCGAGCGGCTGCTCGTGGACGGCTGGCGGGTGGCGACGTTCAGCAGGTCGGCCAACGAGTTCGTCAAGGACCTTCAGGTCACCGCGGAGGACCGCTTCCTGTGGGAGGCCGCCGACCTCACCGAGCCCGACTCGCTGCGCGAGTTCGTACGGACGGTGCGACGCCGCTTCGGTCGAGTGGACCTGCTGATCAACAACGCGGCGGTGCTGCACCAGGAGCTGTTCCTGACCACGTCCGCGAAACAGACCTCGACACTGATCGCCGCCAACCTGGTCGCCCCGATCACGCTCGCGCACGCCTGCGCCCGCTCGATGACGAAGCAGGGCGGCGGCCAGATCCTCAACGTCTCGTCCATCAACGCCATCCGCGGCTACCGCGGTGTCGCCGTCTACTCCGCCACCAAGGCGGGGCTCGACGGATTCAGCCGGAGCCTCGCCCGGGAGCTCGGCGCCTTCGACATCCGGGTCAACTCGATCGTCCCCGGCTTCTTCGACAGCGACATGACGTCCGACGTCACGGAGCGGAACCGGGAACGCATCCAGCGGCGCACGCCGCTCGGCCGGCTCGGCGACATCCATGAGATCGCCGACGCCGTCCTCTACCTCATCTCACCGGACGCCTCGTTCATCACGGGGCAGACCATCGTCGTCGACGGAGGAATCACATGCTGACCACGACCGACATCACCGCGACCGTCCACGAGCAGATCAACGCCCTGCTGAAGGAGGCCGGCAAGCCCGTGCTCCTGCTCACCGGGGACGAGCCGCTGGCCCGGATCGGGCTCAACTCGCTGCTGCTGGCCCGGCTGATCATCCAGCTGGAGACGGAGTTCGGCGCCGACCCGTTCGAGGAGGACTACGTGATCTCCGACGTGCGGACGGTGGGCGCGCTGACCGACGCCTACATCGAGACGCTGGCGAACCTGGCCGCGGCCACCGCCTGAGCCCGGACCGCCCACCACCACGACCGGAGGGACCGACCCATGTCACGATCCACGGCACAGTCCATGTCGCCCGATGCCGTCATCGCCGTCGGCGACCGCTTCGAGGACTTCCTCGCCAACCGCGGCACCGTCCCCGTCTCCGACCTGCTGGCCCGGCTGCGCTCCGGCGACGTACCGGAAAGCCTGGCGGTCGGCATCGGACAGGGCCTGAGCGACGAGGAGTTGGCGGAGATACGCACCCTGGCCGACCGGTACGCGCCGGCGGTCACGGTCGCCAAGCCCGGGGTGCCCGAGCGGGCCCGGCAGCGGCTCACCCACAAGCACGACGCCAAGAACGTACTGATCGGGCCGGTCGGCCAGATCGGAGAGAACCGCTTCGCCGCCGACCTCGTGCTCGACCAGCGCGTCGAGGTCCTGGCGGACCACCTCACCGGCCAGCACATACCGGCCATCACGCTCCTGGAGGCCGCCCGGCAGTTCTGGACGGTGGTCACCGAGCAGTTCTACGTCACCGGCCCCGACCGCACCCGGTTCGTCATCGGCTCGGTCGGCTCCACGTTCCACAGCTTCGTCTTCCCGCTCGCCGCGACGCTGCAGTACGAGCTGCTGGAGCTGACCCGCACCCCGGTGGGGCCGGTCTTCAAGTGCCGGATCTCGATCCACCACGGCGACACGCTCGCCAGCGTGATCGACGCCGAATACCGGGTGATCCCGGAGCCGTTCAGCGTCAAGCAGGAGAAGATCGCGGCCCGTCAGGCCGTGGTCGCGGAGCTGACCCGGCTGCGTGACCAGGCCGGACCGGCGATGAGCGGCGACCAGGCGGCCTGAGTACGCCCCCACGACCCGAGGAGAGACAGATGCTGTGGGCGATCCACTGCCTCGACGCACCGGGCACCGCCGAACTGCGGGCGGCCCAGCGGCCGGCGCACTCGGCCCGGCTGCGGGCCACGCCGGTGCGACCGGTGCTTTACGGGCCCCTGGTCGACACCGACGGCACCACCGCGGTCGGCAGTCTGATCGTGGTCGAGGCCGCGAACCGGGAGCAGGTGGAGGAGTACGCCTTCGCCGACCCGTTCGCCGTCTCGGGCGTCTGGGAACGCATCGACATCCAGGCGTTCACCCCCTCGCAGCGCTCCCCCGTGCGGCTCACGGAGGAGGCCGCCCGGACCACGGAAGGACGGCCGTGACATCCGTGAGCGGCCGTCCCCGGCTCCCGCACGGCGTCGGGCCCCGGGAGTTCGCCGAGGCGCTCACCGCGTTCCGCGCGGTGCTCGGCGACTCCCGGGTACTGACCGACGAGGACATCGCCCTCGTCGGCTACGACGACCCGCAGCCGGTCCTCGGCCCCGGGCACTTCGTCCCCAGCGCGGCCCTGCTGGCCGCCTCGGTCGACGACGTTCGGCGCGTGCTGGACGTCGCCAGGACCTTCGGGGTGCCGCTCGCGCCCGCCCTGCCCGGCCGCAACACCGGGCTCGGCGGCGCGGCCCCCCGGCTGCCCGGCGCCGTCGTCCTCGACCTCGGCCGGATGAACCGGGTGCTGGAGGTCGACGAGACCTTCGGGTACGCCGTCGTCGAGCCGGGCGTCACCTTCGTCGACCTCGCCGCCCACCTCGCCGCACGCGGGCTGCCGTACCGGGTCGATCCGGTGGGTCTGGGCTGGGACAGCGTCGTCGGTCACGCCCTGGCCACCGGCGGACTCACCCCCTACGAGGACGAGCCCGCGCTGTGGTGCGGGATGGAGGTGGTGCTGCCGGACGGCGACCTGGTGCGCACCGGGATGGGCGGCCTGCGCGCCTCGCGCTGCGCCCATCTGTGGCCCTACGGTTTCGGCCCCTCCTTCGACACGATGTTCGCGCCGCCGAACCTGGGGATCGTCACCAAACTCGGCGTCCGGCTCCGCCTCGCGCCGCCGTACCGCCGTACCTTCACCGTCTCCGTGCCACGGGCGGAGGACCTCGGCCCGCTCGTCGACGCCCTGCGGACGCTGCGCGCCGACGGCACGCTCACCGAGTCGCCCACCGTGCGCGGCCTGCTGCTGGACGCGGCCGCCGCGGGCCGGTGCCGCGACACCCTCCCCGGCGCTCCGGGCCCCGTGCCCGACAGCGCCCTCGCCTCCGTCATGGCCGATCTGCGGCTCGGCCGCTGGAACGCGTACGGCGCCGTGGCCGGCAGCCGTCCCGTCGTGCACGCCCAATGGGCCGCCGTGCGCACGGCGCTGGCGCCGATCCCCGGGGTGCGCTGCAGGCTCGGCGAGCCGGACGACGGGCGTGACACGCCCGGCCTGTGGGGCGACGCGGCCGACGGCTGGCTGAAGCACGGCGGGCATCTCCCCGTCACGCCCGTGCTGCCGGGCACCGGTGCGGAGGCCCTGGCACAGTACGCGCGGGTGCGCGGGCTCGTCCGGACGGCCCAAAAGGACTATCTGGGCTCGTTCGTGGTGGGCCGGCGGGTGCTGCACCACCATGTGCCCGTCGTGTTCGACATCCGCGACCCGGACGACCGGGCCCGCACCCTGACCTTGTGCGAACGCCTGGTGGCGGACGCGGCGGCGGCCGGGCTGGGCGTACGGCACGCACACCCGGCCCTGATGGACAAGGTCGCGGAGACCTACGCCTTCCACGGGCATGCGCTCCGGCGGCTCGGCGAGCGGGTCAAGGACGCGCTCGACCCGGCAGGCGTGCTGGCCCCCGGCGCCCACGGCATCTGGCCCCGCCGCTACCGCGGCCTGCGCCTGTGACCCGGTAGCACCCGAGACCCGTACCGAAAGGAGACCGACCATGTCCATACAGACCCTGAGCAATAGCCAACTGGCCGAGCTCGAGGAGGAGTTCGCGGCCCCGTCCGCCCCGCCGTCGCTGCGGGCCCGTACCGCCGAACTGGACGGACTGCGCGCGGGCGTGGTCGCGGGTGACGCCGCCGCCACCGAACGGCAGCACGCCAAGGGCAAGCTGACGGCCCGGGAACGCATCGAACTCCTGCTGGACCCGGGCACGTTCAGCGAACTGGAGCCGCTGCGCCGGCATCGGGCGACCGGCTTCGGCATGGAGGAGAGGCGTCCGCACACGGACGGCGTGATCGGCGGCTGGGGCACGGTCCACGGCCGTACGGTCTTCGTGTACGCGCACGACTTCCGGATATTCGGCGGCGCGCTGGGCGAGGCGCACGCGCAGAAGATCCACAAGATCATGGACATGGCCATCGCGGCGGGCGCTCCCCTGGTGTCGCTCAACGACGGCGCGGGCGCCCGTATCCAGGAGGGCGTCACCGCGCTCGCGGGCTACGGCGGCATCTTCCAGCGCAACACGAAGGCGTCGGGTGTCATCCCGCAGATCAGTGTGATGCTCGGGCCGTGCGCGGGTGGCGCCGCCTACTCGCCCGCCCTGACCGACTTCGTCTTCATGGTCCGCGAGACGTCCCAGATGTTCATCACCGGCCCCGACGTCATCCAGGCCGTCACCGGCGAGCAGGTCACCCAGAACGGGCTCGGCGGCGCGGACGTGCACGCCGAGACGTCGGGTGTCGCGCACTTCGCGTACGACGACGAGCGGACCTGCCTCGAAGAGGTCCGCTATCTGCTCTCCCTGCTCCCCCGGAACAGCACCGAGACACCGCCCGAGGTGCCCTGCGACGACCCGGCCGACCGGTCCTGCGCCGAACTGCTGGACATCGTGCCCGCGGACCCGGCCCAGCCGTACGACATGCACCGGGTGGTCGAGGAGGTGGTGGACGAGGGCGAGTTCCTCGAGGTCCAGGAGCGCTGGGCGGGCAACGTCATCTGCGCGCTCGGCCGCATCGAGGGCCGCCCGGTCGGCATCGTGGCCAACCAGCCGCTGGTGCTGGCCGGGGTGCTCGACATCCATGCCAGCGAAAAGGCCGCACGCTTCGTACAGTTGTGCGACGCCTTCAACATCCCGGTGGTGTCGCTGGTCGACGTGCCCGGTTTCCTGCCCGGCGTGGACCAGGAGCACGGTGGCATCATCCGGCACGGCGCCAAGCTGCTTTACGCGTACTGCAACGCGACCGTCCCCCGGATCCAGGTGATCGTGCGCAAGGCCTACGGCGGGGCGTACATCGTCATGGACTCGCGCTCCATCGGCGCGGACCTGTCGTACGCGTGGCCCGCCAACGAGATCGCCGTGATGGGCGCGGAGGGCGCCGCGAACGTCATCTTCCGCCGTGAGATCGCCGCGGCCGACGATCCGGAGGCGACCCGGACCCGGCGCGTGGCCGAGTACCGCGAGGCACTGATGCACCCGTACTACGCCGCCGAGCGCGGGCTCGTCGACGACGTCATCGCCCCGCAGTCCACCCGGGCCGTCCTCGCCTCGGGGCTGCGGATGCTGCGCACGAAGAGCGCGCAGCTGCCGCACCGCAAGCACGGGAACCAGCCGGCATGAGCGGCGCCGACGGCATCGACGGCATCCGGGTCCTGTCCGGCGAGCCGACGCCCGAGGAGATCGCCGCCGTCCTGGTCGTCCTGCACAGCCTGGTGAACCAGCGCGTGGGGGACCGGCCCGCCGACGTCGTCCGCCCCGCCGCCTGGGCCCGCGCGGGCCGCACGCAGGGCATCGCGCCGCTTCGGTGGGAAAATGGGGCGTGACGGAACCGGACCAGGGGGGCCGGAGGCAGCGCCATGACGTTCGTACAGCTCATCGAGTGCAGGACCAGCCGGCTGGACGAGATGAACCGGCTGATGGACGACTGGGTCGAGCAGACCAGGGGCAAGCGGACGGCGACGCACGCGGTGGTCGGCAAGGACCGTTCGGACGCGTCGCACGTCGTCGAAGTGGTGGAGTTCCCGACGTACGAGGACGCGATGCGGAACTCCAACCTCCCGGAGACCGGCCGGATCTTCCAGGAGTTGGTCGCGTTGTGCGACGAGATGCCTACGTTCACGGATCTGGACGTCGTACGGGACCAGCAGTTGTACGAGGGCACCGTGCGGCGGTTCCTCGACACGCTCGCCACCGCGGGCGAGCTGCCGCCGCTCAACGACCTGCTCGACGAGGACATCCACAGCCACGACCCGATCAATCCGCAGAACACGATCGGGCTGGACAACGCCCTCAGCGAGTACCGGATGTGGCGGGACGCCTTCGACTTCACCTTCACGGTCGAGGACGTGCTCGCCCAGGGCGACCGGGCCTGTGCGCGGTGGACCTGGAACGCCACGCACAAGGGCGACTTCCTGGGGATCGCCCCCACCGGCAGGCAGGTCGCCATGACCGGGATGACGCTGTTCCGGTTCGGCGACAACGGCAAGATCGCCGAGACCTGGTGGCAGCACGACCAGCTGGGGCTGATGCAACAGCTGGGCGCCCTCGACCAGTTGGAGCAGTAGACAGCGCAGGGCCCGGCACTCCGCGGGGAGTGCCGGGCCCTGGCTCAGGAGCGTGTCGCTCAGTGGGCGTGGCCGTGGCCGTGGCCGTGACCCGCCTCGGCCGGCTCCTCTTCCTTCTTCTCGACGACCAGGGTCTCGGTCGTGAGCAGCAGGGAGGCGATGGAGGCGGCGTTCTCCAGGGCGGAGCGGGTGACCTTCACCGGGTCGATGACGCCGGCCTTGACCAGGTCGCCGTACTCGCCGGTGGCGGCGTTGTAGCCGTTGCCCTTCTCCAGCTCGGCGACCTTGGAGACGATGACGTAGCCCTCGAGGCCCGCGTTCTCCGCGATCCAGCGCAGCGGCTCGACGGCGGCCTTGCGGACCACGGAGACACCGGTGGCCTCGTCGCCCGTCTTGCCGAGGTTGTCGTCCAGGACCTTGACGGCGTGGACCAGCGCGGAGCCACCACCGGAGACGATGCCCTCCTCGACCGCGGCGCGGGTCGCGGAGATGGCGTCCTCCAGACGGTGCTTCTTCTCCTTCAGCTCCACCTCGGTGGCGGCGCCGACCTTGATCACGCACACGCCGCCGGCCAGCTTCGCGAGGCGCTCCTGGAGCTTCTCGCGGTCCCAGTCGGAGTCGGTGTTCTCGATCTCGGCCTTGATCTGCGCGACGCGGCCGTGCACGTCCTCGGTCTTGCCGGCACCGTCGACGATCGTGGTGTCGTCCTTGGTGACGGTGACGCGGCGGGCGGAGCCGAGCACGTCCAGACCGACCTGGTCGAGCTTGAGGCCGACCTCCTCGGAGATGACGGTGGCACCGGTGAGGATCGCCATGTCCTGCAGCATCGCCTTGCGGCGGTCGCCGAAGCCGGGGGCCTTCACGGCGGTGGCGTTGAAGGTGCCGCGGATCTTGTTGACGACCAGGGTCGACAGGGCCTCGCCCTCGACGTCCTCGGCGATGATCAGCAGCGGCTTGGAGGCACCGGCCTGGATGACCTTCTCCAGCAGCGGCAGCAGGTCGGCGATGGCGCCGATCTTGCCCTGGGTGATCAGGATGTACGGGTCGTCGAGGACGGCCTCCATGCGCTCCTGGTCCGTCACGAAGTACGGCGACAGGTAGCCCTTGTCGAAGGCCATGCCCTCGGTGAAGTCCAGCTCCAGACCGAAGGTGTTGGACTCCTCGACGGTGATGACACCGTCCTTGCCGACCTTGTCCATCGCCTCGGCGATGAGCTCGCCGACCTGCTGGTCCTGGGCGGACAGCGCGGCGACGGCGGCGATGTCGGACTTCTCGTCGATCGGGCGGGCCGAAGCGAGGAGGTCCTCGGCGACGGCGGCGACGGCGGCGTCGATGCCCTTCTTCAGGGCGGCCGGGGAGGCGCCCGCGGCGACGTTCTTCAGGCCCTCGCGGACGAGCGCCTGGGCCAGCACGGTGGCGGTGGTGGTGCCGTCACCAGCGATGTCGTTGGTCTTGGTGGCCACCTCCTTCACCAGCTGGGCGCCGAGGTTCTCGTACGGGTCCTCGACCTCGACCTCGCGGGCGATGGTGACGCCGTCGTTGGTGATGGTGGGGGCGCCGAACTTCTTGTCGATGACGACGTTGCGGCCCTTGGGGCCGATCGTCACCTTGACCGTGTCGGCAAGCTTGTTGACGCCGCGCTCAAGGGCGCGACGGGCGTCCTCGTCGAACTTCAGGATCTTCGCCATGACAGCGTGAGCCCTCTCGGAAATCTTGGATGAACGAAAACTGCGCCCCCGACGCCCGGCTTCCTATGGGTCGCGGGGGCCAAGGGCGCAGCTCAAAGCAACGAAATGTGCTTTCGGGTGAACTACTTCTCGACGATCGCGAGCACGTCGCGAGCCGAGAGGACGAGGTACTCCTCGCCGTTGTACTTCACCTCGGTGCCGCCGTACTTGCTGTAGAGCACGACGTCGCCGACCTTGACGTCGAGCTCGACGCGCTTGCCGTCCTCGAAGCGGCCCGGGCCCACGGCCAGGACGACGCCCTCCTGGGGCTTCTCCTTGGCGGTGTCCGGAATGACCAGGCCCGAAGCCGTGGTCTGCTCGGCGTCGAGCGGCTGGACCACGATGCGGTCCTCAAGCGGCTTGATGGCAACCTTGGAGCTGGCGGTCGTCACGATCCGACCTCCCCCTTCGGAGATCTCACGGGGTTAACTGTCTGAGGTGGCGACCAGGTGGATCCGTCGTCGCGGGTGCCGGACCTGCCCGTCGCGTTGTTGGCACTCTCCAGGGGGGAGTGCCAGGGCCGAGACTATGACCGGGATTAGCACTCGGTCAAGCGGAGTGCCAATGCCCGCGGCGCGTCGGCCGTGGTTCCGCTGTCGGCGTACGCCTGAGGTGAAGTCACGGCCGCCGCCGGCGGCGCCTCACAGATAGTCCTCCAGGCGCCCCACCGTCAGGCCGCGGGACTGGGCGCGGCGCAGTACGCGGGCCGTGCGGTCGCAGAGGGTGGGGGGCGTGGTGTCGTCCGGGGCCACGTTGACGATGTCGCCCGGGCGGAGGTGTTCGGGGCCGTGGGTGTACGTGATGCCGTCGGCGGTCGTCTCGGCACGCCAGAGGACCACCGCCGAGACACCGCAGTCGTCGGCCGCGCGCAGGGTCGTCCTGTCGTAGGCGCCGTGGGGCGGGCGGAAGAGGCGGGGGCGGAGGCCGAAGCGGGACTTGAGCTTGTCCTGCTGGCCGCAGATCTCGGCGCGCTGGCCGGCGTATGGCAGCCCGCGCAGCGAGGTGCGGCCGAGGGTGTGGTTCTGGACGCCGGCGCCCGCCGACTGGAGGCGGGCGAGCCGGGCGTACCCCGGTCCGGCGGCGCGGTCGGTGAGGAACACGCTGACCGGGAGCCGCAGTTCGCGGACCATGTCGGCGAACCGGGAGTCCTTCTCGGCACCGTCGCCGTAGGTGAGGAAGACGACCCGGTCGCGGGTGCGGACACGGTCGACCACGGGAGGCAGGGAACGGCCGTTCGTGTGCCGCCCCAGGGGACGCACCGTGGGCGTCGGGGCCGGGGAGAGCGGCGATCCCAGGCCCCAGCGACGGTAGGCCTGCTCCCCGTCCGGGCCGTGCGGCCGTACCCGCGCGGCCGCCTTCTTGCCCAGCCGTTCGATGGGGTCGACCGACTGGGCGCAGCCGCTCGCGGGAAGCAGGACGGCCGAGGCGAGCACGGCCGCCGTCAGTGCCCGGCACCGCCGCCGCCCCCTCGGCCGCTTCACAGGTAGTCCTCCAGGCGTGCCACCGCGTACCCCTCGCGGGTGACCTTGTTCAGGAACCGGCGCATGTCGTCGACCATCGTGCCGTCCCAGTCGTCACGGCCCCGGAAGTGGGTGAGCACGATGTCGCCGGGGTGCAGGCTCTTGTCGTCCTCGCGGTACTCCCAGTGGTCGACGAAGACCTCCTCGTCCCAGATCGGCGCGTACTTGATGCCGCAGGACTTGGCGGCGCGCAGGGTGTCGCCGTTGTAGTTGCCGTAGGGCGGGCGGAAGACGGTGGGGGTCTTGCCGAACCACTTCTCCATCACGCCCTGCATGCCGCAGATCTCGTTCTTCTGCTCCTCGTAGGACAGCCCGGGCAGATACGGGTGGTGCAGGGTGTGGTTGTTGAGGGTGACGCCCTCGTCCTGCATCTGCCGGAAGTACGCGTAGTCGTCCTTGATCAGGTAGTTGCTGAGGAAGGCGGTGTACGGGACCTTCAGGTCGCTCATCATGCGCAGGAACGCCGGGTCCTTCTCGGCGCCGTCGTCGATGGTGAGGAAGACGACCTTCTGCTTGGTGGGGATCGTGGTGAAGACCGGCGGCAGCTTCTCCTCCTCCTGGCCGTCGACCTCGAAGCCCGCGCGGGCGGTGATCCGCGGTTTGCGGGCCGGGGGCGGCGGAGGCATCAGGGGGACCTGGTCCAGGCCCCAGTGCCGCGCGGCGGCCGCGAGGGCGGCGCGGTCGGCCTTCAGACGGGTGGCGTAGGAGTCCAGGGCGCGTGCGGGGGGTGCCTGAAGCCTCTGCTGGCCCGGGGCGGGACGTACACCGGAGTCCGGGCCCGACCCCGAACAGCCGGAGACACCGCAGACGCCGGCGGCGACGGCGAGCGCGGCGACGCCCGCACGGATACCAGCCCTCTTCAGGGCCCTATTTTTGTCATTTTGTACGACTGCTCGCATGGTGCCGGATCCTCGCAGGCCCCGGCCCCGAACCGGGGCAGGCACCGCCGCCGGAGGCGCGCCATCCACCGACTGGCCCACAATGACCCGGTGAACGACCTCCTCCCCTTCCGCTCCCTGCTCACCCCCGAGGGCCGCGCCCTCCTCGACGAGGTCCGCGGCACGGCCCCCGCCGACGAACTCGCCGTCGCCACCCGGCTGCGCCGCGAGCACCCGGCGGACCTGGTGTCGGCGGCCCTCGGCCAGGCCCGGCTGCGGCAGCGGGCGGCGGCGAAGTTCGGGGCCGAGGACGCCGAGCGGATGTTCTTCACGCCCAACGGGGTCGAGCAGTCCACCCGGACGAGCGTGGCGGCGTACCGGGCGGGACGCCTGCGCGAGCTGGGGGTGACCTCCGTCGCCGACCTGTGCTGCGGCATCGGCGGCGACGCGCTCGCCCTCGCGCGCGCCGGGATCCGGGTGCTCGCGGTGGACCGGGATCCACTGACGGCGGAGGTCGCTCGGGCGAACGCCGAGGCGCTGGGGCTGGGCGAGCTGATCGAGGTGCGCGAGGCGGACGTGACGGAGGTGGACACGTCCTCCTACGACGCCGTCTTCGTCGACCCGGCACGACGGGGCGGACGCGGCCGCATCTTCGATCCCGAGGCATACTCCCCGCCCCTGTCCTGGGCGGTGGGCGCGGCCTCGGCGGCCCGGGTCGCCGCGCTGAAGATCGCCCCCGGCATCCCCCACGAGACGGTCCCGGCCGGCGCCGAGGCCGAGTGGATCTCCGACGGCGGTGACGTGAAGGAGGCGGTGCTGTGGTTCGGGGCCGGAATCCGGCCGGGCGCCGTGCGGGCCACGCTGCTGCCGGGGCCGCGGTCGCTGCTCGGACGGGGGCTGCCGGATCCCCGAGTGCGGCCCGTGGGACGGTACTTGTACGAACCCGACGGGGCCGTCATCCGGGCGCATCTGGTCGCCGAGGTGGCCGAGTCGGTCGGCGGCGGGCTCGTCGACGAGACCATCGCGTACATCACGGCGGACGAACTGCGGCCGACGCCGTACGCGTCCGCCTACGAGATCACCGATCAACTCCACTTCAACGTAAAGAAGTTGAAGGCGCTGCTGCGGGAGCGGGAGGTCGGCACGCTGACCGTGAAGAAGCGCGGGTCGGCCGTGGAACCCGAGGAGTTGCGGCGGAAGGTGAAGCCCCAGGGGCCCCACTCGGCGACGGTCTTCCTCACACGCGTCGCGGGCGCCCCGACGATGCTGCTCGGGGCTCCCGCGAACGGCTGAGCGCCTGTCGGTCATGGCCGCCGGTCGAGCTCCCTCACCCGCGCGGCCAGCAGCTCCCGCTCCCGCGCGTTGCGGGTGAGCCCGGCGGCCCGCGCGAGCTCGGCGCGCGCCTCCGCCGTACGTCCGAGGCGGGCCAGCAGGTCGCCGCGGACGCTGGGCAGCAGGTGGTAGTCGCGCAGCGCGGGTTCGGCGGCGAGGGCGTCGACGATCGCCAGGGCCGGGCCCGGGCCCTCGGCCATGGACACGGCGACCGCGCGGTTGAGTTCGACGACCGGGGACGGGGCGCGGGCGGCGAGCAGGCCGTAGAGGGTCGCGATGGCCGTCCAGTCGGTCTCCTCGTAGGAGTACGCGTGCGCGTGGCAGGCGGCGATCGCGGCCTGGAGGGCGTACGGGCCGGGGGCGCCGGTGGCCATGGCGTCCGCGCGGCCGAGGGCCTTGATGCCGCGCGCGATGAGCATGCGGTTCCAGCGGCGGCGGTTCTGTTCCTTGAGGAGGACCGGTGCGCCGTCGGGGCCGGTGCGGGCGGCGGCGCGGGACGCCTGGAACTCCAGGAGGGAGGTCAGGGCGTGGACCTCCGGTTCCTTCGGCATGAGGGAGGACAGGACACGGGCCAGGCGCAGGGCGTCCTCGCACAGCGCGGGGCGCAGCCAGTCGTCCCCGGCCGTGGCCGCGTACCCCTCGTTGAAGATCAGATAGATGACGTCGAGTACGGAGCCGAGACGGGCGTCGCGGTCGGGCCCGTACGGAACCTCGAAGGCGACGTTCTTCGTGGCCAGCGTGCGCTTCGCGCGCACGATCCGCTGCGCCACGGTCGGCTCGGGCACGAGGAAGGCGCGGGCGATCTCCGGTGTCGTCAGACCGCCCAGCAGACGCAGGGTGAGGGCGATCCGTGCCTCGGCGGACAGCACCGGGTGGCAGGTGGTGAAGACCAGACGGAGCAGGTCGTCGTCGATGTCCGCCGGGTCGGCGGGCTCGTGCGGCGGGGCGGTGGTCTCCAGGTCCCGGCCGATCTCGGCCAGCTTGCGGGCGTAGCGCTCGCGGCGCCGGACCAGGTCCACGGCACGGTGCCGTGCGGTGGCCATGAGCCAGGCACCGGGGTTGTCGGGCACACCGTCCCCGGGCCACTGCTCCAGGGCGGCGACCAGGGCGTCCTGCGCGAGCTCCTCCGCGATACCGACGTCCCGGACGATACGGGTCACGCCGGCGATGACGCGCGGGTACTCCAGCCGGAAGACGGTCTCGATCGCCCGGGAGGCGGGGGGCTGCTCGGGACGCTCGGGAGGCTGCTCGGTGGGCTGCTGTTCCACAGCCCACCATGCAACACCGTCGGCGGCCGTACGCCAAGAAATGTCAGCCCTCGGCGATCTCGCGGACCTCGCAGGTCACCGTCCAGTGCGCCTCGTGCACCTTCAGGAACCGCTTGGTCCATTCCAGGGCCTCGACCTTGTCCTTGCACTGCATGAGCGCGTAGCCGCCGATGACCTCCTTGGACTCGGTGAACGGTCCGTCGGTGACGGAGAGCTCGCCGCCCTCCCAGCGCACGCGCGTGCCCTGGGCGGAGGGGGTCAGCCCGGCGGTGTCGAGCATGACGCCGGCCTTGGTGATCTCCTCGATCAGCTCGCCCATCCGCTGCATCAGCTCGGGGCTGGGGCCGTCGGCGGGGGCGGTGGACTCGTCGATCCGCACGAGCGACAGATAGCGGGGCATGGTGGCTCCTTCGGTCCGGTCGGCGGGGCCTCTCCCCGCCTCTCACCCATGCGTCGAACGGGAGACACCCGAATCGACACGCACCCCGAAATTCTCCGGAGATTTTTTCCACGCCCCGGCTTCCCCGGGAGTTTCCGCAGGTCGTACGGCGATTCAGCCCGCCCGCAGGGAGTCCCACAGTTCGCTCGCCGCCGGTTCCTTCGCCACCACGCGGTTGGGGTCGGAGGGGGCCGTCACCACCGGCATCATCAGCGTTCTCACGTGGTCGGAGGACAGGCCCTTCAGGCTCTGGCCGAGGCGCGTCAGTTCCGTCAGGGAGTCGAGGCCGGTGTCCGTGGTCAGGCTGGAGGTCACTGCGTCGGCGACCCGGTACAGCTTCGCCGGGTCGTTGAGCAGGTCGGTGGCCGCCATCTGCTCCAGCAGGGCCTTCACCAGCTTCTGCTGGAGGCCTATCCGGCCGAGGTCGCTGCCGTCGCCTATGCCGTGCCGGGTACGGGCGAGGGCGAGGGCCTGCTTGCCGTTCAGGTGGTGGGTGCCCGCCGCGAGGTGCAGATGGCTCTTGTCGTCGTCGATGTCCTCGTCGGTGGTGACCGTGACTCCGCCCAGGGCGTTCACCAGCTTCGCGAAGCCCGAGAAGTCGATCTCGATGTAGTGGTCCATGCGGACGTCCGTGATCGACTCGACCGTCTTGACCGCGCACACCGGGCCGCCCACCGAATAGGCGCTGTTGAACATGGCGTTGTAGGCCTGCGCCGTGGAGCCCCCGGAGGACAGCGGGCAGGACGGGCGCGTGACCAGCGTGTCGCGCGGGATGCTGACGACGGTGGCCTCGGTGCGGCCCGCGTCGATGTGCACGACCATCGCCGTGTCGGAGCGGGCGCCCGAACTGCTGCCGCCGCCCAGCTCCTTGTTCGCCTTGCCGCTGCGCGAGTCGGAGCCCAGGACCAGGATGTTCACGGCCCCGGTGGGCAGCGGGGAGGCCGAGGCGGAGGCGGACGGGGTGACGACCGCCCGCGCCGGGCGGTCGTCACCGAGCGCGCTGTTGATGTCGACGCTCTTGATGTTGTTGTTGAGGTGCCAGTAGGCCCAGCCCCCGGCGGCGATGCCGAGCACCAGTGCACCCGCCAGGGTGAGACCGGCGGCCTTCAGCACCCTCGACCGCCGGCCCAACCGTCTGCGCTCGTCGCCGTTCTCGTCGTGTACGGTCACGGCAAGAACGTAAGTCCGAATTATTAGGGGACTGTTAGGTTCCGGGGCGAGAGGCCGTTTTCTTCGGAAAATCTCACGCTTCTCAGCGCCCCCTCAGCCCCGGCCCGGCCGAGGCTCAGCCCAGCGTCACCGTGGGCACCGGATTGCTGCCGCTCCACGACGCGTTGAACCCGAAGGTCACCGAACCACCGTCCGGGACCGACCCGTTGTACGAGGCGTTCACGCACGAGACCGCCGCCCCGGACTGGGTGCAGGTGGCGTTCCAGGCCTGGGTGATCCGCTGGCCCGCACCGTACGTCCAGCTCGCCTTCCAGGACGCCAACGAGGCACCGGAGCAGGAGATCCGCACCTGCCCGGTGAACCCGGTGTTCCACTGGCTGGTCACGCTGTACGTCGCCGTGCAGGCGCCGGTCGGCGGCGGTGTGGTCGTGCCGCCGCCGAGGGCCTCCGCGATCGCGTGGTACGCCGGTTTCGGCGCGTAGTTCTCGTCGTACGGCGTCGCCGCCCCGTATCCCGGGAAGGTGCTCGGCACCCAGGAGTCGGAGTCGGTGAAGCCCCAGACGGTGACATTGACGCAGCGGGTCACGGCCACGCAGGCGGCGACCACGGACTTGTAGTCGGCGGCCTGCTGGGCCAACTTGACGGCGTCCGAGGGCAGCGCCATGCGGACGTCCAGCTCGGTGATCGCCACGTCCACGCCCAGGTCGGCGAAGCGCTGGATGTTCTGCTGGAGCGTGGCCGGGACCTGGCCGAGGATCAGGTGCGCCTGCAGGCCCACGCCGTCGATCGGAACCCCTTGTTCCTTCAGGGACTTGACCAGGTTGTACAGGCCGGTGCTCTTCGCGTTGACGCCCTCGACGTTGTAGTCGTTGATGTACAGCTTGGCGTTCGGATCGGCGGCGTGCGCCCAGGTCAGGGCGCTGGCGACATAGCCGGAGCCGAGGCCGTTGTACCAGAGCGTCGAGCGGTAGGTGCCGTCCTCGTTGAAGGGCTCGTTGACCACGTCCCAGGCGGCGATCTTGCCCTTGTAGCGGGTCACCTCCGTGCTGATGTGGTTCTGCAGCAGACCGCTCAGCTGGGCGGACGTCCAGCTGCCGGTGGTCAGCCAGCTCGGGTTCTGGCTGTGCCAGACCAGGGTGTGGCCGCGCACCTGCTGGTTGTGCGCCTGCGCGAAGGCGACGATCTGGTCGGCCTCGGTCCAGTTGAAGGAGCCCTGGGTCGGCTCGACCGTGCCCCACTTCATGGCGTTGCCGGGGGTGAGCGAGCCGAACTGCGCCCCGGCGAGGTCGCCATAGGTCCCGGTGAGCTTGGAGCCGGTGACCGCCGTGCCGATGACCTTGCCCTTGGCGGCGGCGAGATCGCGCAGCGGGGTGTCGGCGGCGTGCGCCGCGGGCGCGGTGAGCAGCAGTGCGAGCCCGGTCACGAGTGACGCCAGGGATAAGCCGGTCCGCGGAGTTCTTCCGATTGCGAGCGTTCTTCTCATTGCGGGTGCCTCCGAAAGTTTCGGCCGTGCAACCGATTGACTGCCGAGGAGTGTCGGGGCACGCGCACCACTCGTCAATATGTCAACTTCCGGCCACCCACTTCACCGCGCTTCACTCCGCGGGTGCCGCCGTGCTGCTGCGGACCACCAGGCTCGTCGCCAGCTCCACCCGGGTCGCCGTCGGGGACTCCGCCTCGCGCCCCAGGTCGAGCACCAGCTTGGCCGCCGCCTCGGCCATCTCCATGAGCGGCTGCCGTACGGTCGTCAGCGGCGGCCCCACCCAGCGGGCCACCGGCAGATCGTCGAAGCCGACCACGCTCAGGTCCTCCGGGATGCGCAGCCCGAGCTCGCGGGCGGCCTCGTACAGCCCGAGCGCCTGCAGGTCGTTGCCCGCGAAGACGGCGGTGGGCCGGTCCGGGCGGCGCAGCAGTTCGAGGCCGAGCCGGTAGCCCGCCTCGTGGTGGAAGTCGCCGGTCCTGATCAGCCCCTGGTCGACCGGAAGACCGGCCGTCTCCAGCGCCGCCCGGTAGCCGTCGACCCGGGCGCGGCTGCACATCATCCGGGACGGTCCGCTGATGGCGCCGATGCGGGTGTGGCCGAGGTCGACGAGGTGCCGGGTGGCGGCGAGGCCGCCCTGCCAGTTGGTGGCGCCGATGGACGGCACGTCGGCGCCCGGGTCGCCGGCCGGATCCATCACCACGAACGGGATGGATCTGCTGGTCAGCAGGGCGCGCTGGGACTCGTCGAGCCCGGACAGGACCAGGATCACCCCGTGCGGGCGGCGGGCGGCGACCTGGTCGGCCCAGGTCCGGCCGGGGGTGAGCCGCCCGGCGGACTCCGACAGCACGACGCTCAGGCCCGCGTCCCTGGCCACGTTCTCCACACCCCGGATGACCTCCATCGCCCAGGCGCTCTCCAGCTCGTGGAAGACCAGGTCGATCAGGGGCGAGCGGGAAGCCTCGGCCCGGCGGCGCCGGTAGCCGTAGGCGCGCAGCAGGTCCTCGACACGGGTGCGGGTCGACGGGGCGACGTCGGCGCGGCCGTTGAGGACCTTCGAAACAGTCGGAGCGGACACGCCGGCCTCGCGGGCGATTTCGGCAAGTGTCGCGGTCTGCGTTTCTGCGGGCTTCGGTGGCTTCATGCCCGCGATCGTATCCCTGCGCGACCCCTTGACGAAGCCCCGGCCTGGCCATACGGTCCCGGAACATTCGCTCTTTAAGTCGAAACATTCGTACGAGAGGTGCTGTCATGGAGTCCCAGACGTCCAACGGCGGGCGTACTTTCAGCAGGCGCTGGATGCTCGGCGCCGGCGCCACCACGTTGCTCACCGCCGGGCTCTCGGCCTGCGGCTCCTCCGGCGGATCCGGCGGCGGCGGCACGCTCACCGCCTTCGTGTACGGCGACGACGCGGTGAAGGTCCAGGTCAAGTCGGTCAACCGATTCAACGCGTCGGCCGCCGCCAAGAAGGCGAAGGGCAAGATCAAGCTGGAGAAGGTGCCCGGCGCCGACTATCCGGCCAAGCTGCGCACGGCGATGGGCTCCCCCAACGCGCCCGACGTGTTCTTCAACTGGGGCGGCGGTTCGATCAAGGCGTACAAGGACGCGAACCAGCTGGTCGACCTCACCGACACGATCAAGTCCGACCCGGTGCTCAAGAGCGGCTTCCTGCCGTCGGTCCTCGCGGCGGGCGCGCTGGGCGGCCGCAACTACGGCATACCGATGCGCGGCATGCAGCCGGTGATCCTCTTCTACAACAAGTCCGTCTTCGCCGAGCACAAGCTCCAGCCGCCGACGACGTGGGACCAGCTGCTCGACATCAACGCCAAGCTGAAGAAGGCGAAGATCACCCCGTTCGCGCTCGGCGGCGCGGACATCTGGCCGGAGCTGATGTGGCTCGAGTACCTGGTCGACCGCATCGGCGGCCCCCAGGTCTTCGACAAGATCAAGAACGGTGACTCCTCCGGCTGGGGCGACCCGGCCGTCCTCAAGGCCGCCGAGACGGTCAAGCAGCTCATCGACGACGGCGCCTTCGGCAAGGGCTTCAGCTCGGTCGCCTACACCAACGGCGGCGCCCCCGCGGTCTTCGCCAAGGGCAGGGCGGCGATGCACCTGATGGGCTCCTGGGAGTACTCGACGCAGCTCGGCAAGTTCCCGGACTTCGCCAAGAACAACCTGGGCTGGTGCGCCTTCCCGAAGTACGACGGCGGCGCCGGCGACATCCGCAACGTCGTCGGCAACCCCACCAACTACTGGTCCGTGAACGCCCGTACGTCCGACAAGGACGCGGCGATCGCCTTCCTGCGCGACTGCGCGTCCGAGGCGTACGCCAAGGACCTGGTCGCCAACGGTGACATACCGACCACGTCGAACGCGGAGAAGCTGCTCGACGCCTCGCCGAACCCCGAGTTCGCCAAGTTCCAGTACCAGATGGTGCAGCAGGCCCCGGCGTTCACGCTGAGCTGGGACCAGGCGGTCGATCCGAACGTGTCGACGCCGATGCTCACCGAGGTCAACAAGCTGTTCGTGGGCAAGTCCTCGCCGAGCCAGTTCGTCTCGGCGCTCAAGGGGCTGAAGTGAGCACCAGCACCACCACGAAGGCAGGACGCCCGCATGCGGCGTGGGCCCTCCCGGGCGTCCTGTTCTTCGCCTTCTTCGCCATCGCTCCGATGGCGCTGGCCTTCTACCTGTCCTTCACCAAGTGGAACGGCCTCGGCGACCCGCAGCCGGTGGGCCTCGCCAACTGGCAGAAGCTGCTGACCGACGGCCGTCTCACCCAGTCGCTCACCGTCACCGTCTTCCTGACGCTGGCGAGCTGGGCCTTCCAGACGGTCGTCTCGCTGCTGCTCGGCGTCTGGGCGGCGGGCCGGCAACGCAACCGCGCGGTCCTGTCGGCGATCTTCTTCGTGCCGTTCCTGCTCTCGTCGACCGCCATCTCGCTGCTCTTCTACGCCCTGCTCGACCCGAACTTCGGCATCATCCACCAGGACACGCTCGGCTCGACCAGCGGCGCCTTCCTGGCGATCGTGTTCGTCGGCGGCTGGCAGTTCATCCCGTTCCACACCCTGATCTACCAGGGCGGGGCACGGCAGATCCCCGAGGTCCTGTACCAGGCGGCCTCGATCGACGGCGCGGGCCGCTACCGCCAGTTCTTCTCGATCACGCTGCCCCAGCTGCGGAACACGGCGACGACGTCCGGCGTGCTGATGATCGTCGGCTCGCTGACCTACTTCGAGACCGTCCTGATCCTCACCCAGGGCGGTCCCGGCACCGACACGGCGATCCTGCCGTACCTGATGTACGAGGCGGGCTTCAAGAGCTACGACTTCGGCTACGCGAGCGCCATCGCCTCCTTCCTGGTGGTGGCCGCGACCGCGCTGTCCCTGCTGATGGTGAAGCTGTCCGGCTTCGGCGCGATGCGCAGTACCCGGGAAGGAATGTGACGCGATGTCACACGACACGTTGCCGCGTCCCGTGAAGACCGCGCGACCGCCCGCCCGGCCCCCGGCCCCGCGCCGCAGGCACTGGACCAGGCGCGCCAACCCCCTGGCCGGTGTGAGCACGGTGATCTGGCTGGCCGTCGTGATCATCCCCATCTACGCGATGATCTCGGCCTCGCTCACCAAGCAGGACGAGGCACTGGGCAACAACGCCCTGAAGCCGCCCACCGACCCCACCCTGGACAACTACAACACCGTTCTGCACAACGGGTTCGGCCACTACCTGGCGAACACGGCGATCGTCGCGGCGGCGGTCGTGGCCATCGTCCTGGTCCTGTGCGTCCCGCTCGCCTACGTGGCCGTACGGACCCGGAACGTCTGGTCCGGATCGGCCTTCCGGCTGTTCCTGCTCGGCGTCGCGATCCCCGCGCAGGCGGTCGTGGTCCCGCTCTATCTGATGATCGCGAAGCTGAACCTGTACGACAGCCTCCTCGCGATCATCCTGCCGACGGCCGCGTTCGCGATGCCGGTGTCGATGCTGATCCTCACCGGCACCCTGCGGGACATCTCGGAGGAGCTGTACGAGGCGATGGCCCTGGACGGCGCCTCGACCACCCGCATGCTGTTCCAGCTGGTCATCCCGATGACCAAGGGCGGTATCAGCACCGTGGTCATCTACTCGGCGCTCCAGGCCTGGAACGGCTTCCTCTTCCCCCTGATCTTCACCCAGTCCGACGGTCCGCGCGTGCTGACCCTCGGCCTGTTCAACTACGTGAGCCAGTTCGGCGTGAACATCCCCGCCCTGCTCGCCTCGGTCGTCCTCTCCGGTATCCCCATCTTCGCCGTGTACCTGGTCGCGCGCCGCGCACTGGTCGGCGGACTGATGGGCGTGGGCGGCAAGTGATCACCTCTATCCCGACGGGAGTTTCATGACCACCGCTCCATGGCGCGACCCCGCCCTGCCCGCCGCCACCCGTGTCGCCGACCTGCTCTCCCGGATGACCCTGGAGGAGAAGACCGCCCAGCTGTACGGCGTGTGGGTGGGCGCCGCCACGGACGGCGAGGGAGTCGCCCCGCTGCAGCGCGAGATGACCGCCGAGTACGACTGGGACTTGCTGATCACCCTCGGCCTCGGCCAGCTGACCCGCTCCTTCGGTACGGCTCCCGTGGACCCGGCGCTCGGCGCCCAGGCCCTGGCCCGCGCCCAGCGGCGGATCGCCGCCGCGGGCCGCTTCGGCATCCCCGCGGTCGCCCACGAGGAGTGCCTGGCGGGCTTCACGGCCTGGGGCGCGACGGCCTACCCGGTGCCGCTGGCCTGGGGTGCCACCTTCGACCCTCCGCTGGTCGAGGAGCTGGGCCGGCGGATCGGCCACGACCTGCGCTCGGTCGGCGTCCACCAGGGCCTGGCCCCGGTCCTGGACGTGGTCCGCGACCCCCGCTGGGGCCGGGTGGAGGAGACGATCGGCGAGGACCCGTACCTGGTCGGCACGATCGGCACGGCCTACGTCCGAGGCCTTGAGTCGACCGGAATCATCGCCACGCTCAAGCACTTCGCCGGGTACGCGTCCTCGGCGGGCGCCCGCAACCTGGCCCCGGTCAGGGCGGGCGTGCGGGAGTTCGCGGACGTCACGCTGCCCCCGTTCGAGATGGCACTGCGCGAGGGCGGCGCCCGCTCGGTGATGGCGGCGTACAACGAGACGGACGGCGTCCCGGCCTCCGCGGACCCGGGCCTGCTGACCGAACTCCTGCGGGAGGACTGGGGATTCACCGGCACGGTGGTCGCCGACTACTTCGGCATCGGGTTCCTGGAGACCCTGCACAAGGTGGCCGGCAGCCCGGCCGAGGCGGCGCACCGGGCGCTGGAGGCGGGCATCGACATCGAGCTGCCGACGCTGAAGTGCTATGGAAAACCGCTGGTGGCCGCCGTACGCGCCGGAACGGTCCCGGAGTCGCTGGTGGACCGCGCGGCCCGCAGGGTGCTGCTGCAGAAGTGCGAACTGGGCCTGCTGGACGAGGACTGGCAGCCGGAACCGGCGGGCCCGATCGACCTGGACTCGACGGCGAACCGCACCCTGGCCCGCCGGCTGGCGCAGGAGTCCGTGGTCCTCCTGGACAACCCGGACGGCCTGCTCCCGCTGGCCCCCGACACGCGGATCGCGGTGGTCGGCCCCCGGGCGGCGGACGCCCTCGCCATGCTGGGCTGCTACTCCTTCCCCTCCCACGTCCTCACCCACCACCCCGACGTCCCGACGGGTGTGGACATCCCCACGCTCCTCGACTCCCTGCGCACCGAACTCCCGGACGCCAAGGTGACGTTCGCGGAGGGCTGTGGGGTGTCCGACCCGGACCGGTCCGGCTTCGAGGAGGCGGTGGCGCGGGCGTCGGAGGCGGACGTGTGCGTGGCGGTACTGGGCGACCGAGCCGGCCTGTTCGGCCGGGGCACGTCGGGCGAGGGCTGCGACGTGACGGATCTCCAACTCCCCGGCGTACAGGGCGATTTCCTCGACGTGCTGCTGGGCACGGGCGTCCCCGTCGTCCTGGTCCTGCTGACCGGCCGCCCGTACGCGCTGGGCCGCTGGGACGGCCGGCCGGCAGCGGTGGTCCAGGCGTTCTTCCCGGGCGAGGAGGGCGGCCCCGCGGTGGCGGGCGTCCTGTCCGGCCGGGTGAACCCCTCGGGAAGGCTGCCGGTGAGCGTGCCGCGCACGCCCGGAGGCCAGCCGTGGACGTACCTCCAGCCCCCACTGGGCCTGGCGGGCGAGGTCAGCAACCTGGACCCGACCCCGCTGTACGCCTTCGGCCACGGCCGCTCGTACACGACGTTCACCTGGGAGGACTTCGAGGGCACGGCCCCGGAGATCGGCACGGACGGCTCGTACGCCCTCTCCCTCACGGTCCGCAACACCAGCGACCGCGAGGGCGCGGAGGTCGTCCAGCTGTACCTGCACGACCCGGTGGCATCGGTGACCCGCCCCGACGTACGCCTGATCGGCTACCACCGCCTGAACCTGCCCCCCGGCGAGTCCCGCCGCGTGACCTTCCACTTCCACACGGACCTGTCGTCCTTCACCGACCGCTCCGGCACCCGCGTGGTCGAACCGGGCACGCTGGAACTGCGGTTGGCGTCGTCCAGCGCGGAGATACGGCACACGGCACACCTGACCCTCACGGGCCCGGTACGGCCGCTGGGCCCCGACCGCCGACTGCGCTGCGAGACCCGGGAGCACGAGGTGGAGGGTTAGCCCTCCCCCACCGACTCGAACCGCCACCGGTGTACCGGTCGGGAGGTCAAGTCGGACGGGGGCTCCGGGAGTTCGGGGAGGTCGGCGTTCTGTGGGGTGTCCCACCAGGTGATGACCAGGACCCGGTCCTCGGGGGCGCGGAAGGTCTCGCGGCGGAGTGGGGAGGCGGGGAGCTCCTGGGAACGGACCCAGGTCACGAGGTCCTCGCCGCGGCCCTCTGTCGCCCTCGCCTCCCACATCAGTGCGACGCTCACGAGTAGAGGTTCTCCTTGCCGGCTCCGACCTCGTGGACATGGGCGTGGTCGTGGGTGGTGCCCGGTACGTGCGGGTCCGTCACCGGCAGTGAGGAGTCCGCGGACAGGTCCCAGCTGGATGCCGCGCGCCCGCGCGCCACCATCTCCGCGCCCAGCGCGGCCACCATCGCGCCGTTGTCCGTGCACAGCTTGGGGCGCGGCACGCGCAGCCGGATGCCGGCCGCCTCGCAGCGCTCCTGGGCCAGGGCCCGCAGCCGGGAGTTGGCGGCCACACCGCCGCCGATCATCAGGTGGTCCACGCCCTCGTCCTTGCAGGCGCGCACCGCCTTGCGGGTCAGGACGTCGACGACCGCCTCCTGGAAGGAGGCCGCCACATCGCGCACCGGGACCTCCTCGCCCGCCGCCCGCCTGGCCTCGATCCAGCGGGCCACGGACGTCTTCAGGCCCGAGAAGGAGAAGTCGTACGCCGGGTCGCGCGGGCCCGTCAGACCGCGCGGGAACGCGATCGCCTCCGGGTCGCCCTCGCGCGCGTAGCGGTCGATGACCGGGCCGCCCGGGAAGCCCAGGTTCAGCACGCGGGCGATCTTGTCGAAGGCCTCGCCGGCCGCGTCGTCGATGGTGGCGCCCATCGGGCAGACGTCGGAGGTGATGTCCGTGGACAGCAGCAGCGAGGAGTGGCCGCCGCTCACCAGCAGCGCCATCGTCGGCTCCGGCAGCGCGCCGTGCTCCAGCTGGTCCACACAGATGTGGGAGGCGAGGTGGTTCACGCCGTAGAGGGGCTTGCCGAGGGCGTAGGCGTAGGCCTTCGCCGCCGAGACGCCGACCAGGAGCGCGCCCGCCAGACCCGGGCCCGCCGTCACCGCGATGCCGTCCAGGTCCTTCGCGCTGATCCCCGCGTCCTTCAGCGCCCGGTCGATGGTCGGGACCATCGCCTCCAGGTGCGCTCTGGACGCCACCTCCGGCACCACCCCGCCGAAGCGTGCGTGCTCGTCGACGCTGGAGGCGACGGCGTCCGCCAGCAGGGTGGTGCCACGGACGATGCCGACGCCGGTCTCGTCGCAGGAGGTCTCGATCCCCAGGACCAGCGGTTCGTCAGTCATTGATCTCGGTTCCTTGTACGGAGGTCGACCCGTCGGCGGAGCCGCCGTCGGATCGGGTGGTCAGTCGCATGACCAGGGCGTCGACGTTCCCCGGCTGGTAGTAGCCGCGCCGGAAGCCGATGGGCTCGAAGCCGTGGCGCTCGTAGAGCTTCTGCGCCCGGACGTTGTCGACGCGGCACTCGAGCATCACCTCGGCGCACTCGAACGCGGTCGCCGCGCGCATCAGCTCGGTCAGCAGCAGCCCGCCGAGCCCGGTGCCCTGGTGGTCACGGGCCACGGCGATGGTCTGGATGTCGCCGAGGTCGCCCTGGGCGGCCAGGCCCGCGTAGCCGACGATCCGGTCGCCCTCGACGGCGACGACGTACCGCCGGCTGGCCTCCGCGCCCCGGGCGTGCGCCAGCTCGGACCAGAACATGCCGCGCGACCACGCGTCCTCGGGGAAGAGGTCCTTCTCCAGTTCGAGGACGGAATCGATGTCCCACCAGCGCATCTCGCGCAGTCGGGAGGGTACGGGCTCGGTCACTTGGGGGTGACCACCTTGTAGTTCTTGGGGACCTGGGCATCGGGGCGGCGCAGATACAGCGGCCGGGGCTCCGGCAGCTCCTCGCCCGCGGCCAGCTTCTCGGCGGCCAGCGAGGCGAGGGCCGCGGCGGAGACATGCTCGGGCTCGTGGACGTTCGGGAAGGTGCCGGGGTAGAGCAGCGCCCCCGCGCCGACGGCGGGCAGTCCCGCCACCCGGTCGGCGATGTCGGCGGGCCGGTCGACCGCCGGATTCGTGAGCCGGGTGCGCGAGTCGGCGTACTCGGCCCAGTAGACCTCCTTGCGCCGGGCGTCGGTCGCCACGACGAAGGGGCCCTTCTCGATGTCGGAGGCGTACGCGAGGCCGTCGAGCGTGCACACACCGTGCACGGGGACGCCGAGGGCGAGCCCGAAGGTGTCCGCGGTCATCAGGCCGACGCGCAGTCCGGTGTAGGGGCCGGGTCCGATGCCGACGACGACCGCGGTGACGGCGTCCAGCTTGAGCCCGGCCTCGGCGAGCACACGGTCGACGGCCGGCAGGAGCAGCTCGCCGTGCCGGCGCGCGTCCACCTGACTGGACGAGGCGATGACGGCCTCACCGTCGTGCAGGGCGACGGTGACGGCGGGGGTGGCGGTATCCAGAGCGAGCAAGAGCACGCGAACAGCCTACGGCTCCCGCGCCGCTCGCACGGCCGCCCCGGTGACGCGGTCACCGACTGCTACCGTCTGGACGAAGTACGACATATGACGCGAGGCAGAGGTGGGTGCACGTGGCAGGGACCAGCGCGGGAATCGTGGCCGGGCTCACCGCGGCGGCCGTCGGGACGGTCGGATTCCTCGCCTACCAGGCATCGGCCACCGTCCCGGCCGGTCTGGGCGACAGGCCCTCGTCGAGCGCCTCGCCCGCGACGGCCGCCACGAAGGCGCCCCGGGACACCAAGCACCCCACCGCCCTTCCCGGCGGCTCGGGCACGGGTGAACGTGTCGTGTACTCGGTGGACGACGACCGGGTGTGGCTGGTCGGCGAGAACGGCAAGGTGCGCCGCACCTTCAAGGTGACCCCGGGCAGCGTCGACCCGCTCCCGGGCTCGTACGCGGTGATGTCCCGCTCGCGTGCGGTCACCGGCACCGACGGCATCCCCGTCGAGCACGTCGTGCGTTTCACCAGCGTGGACGACGTGGTCATCGGCTTCAGCGCCGCCGTGGACCCCTCCGCAGCGGACCCCGACACGACCGTGAGGACGGGCGGCATCCGGGAGCGGCGCGCGGACGGGAACGAGATGTGGAAGTTCGCGACGATCGGGGTCCAGGTCGTCGTGATCCGTTAGCCGTAGGGTCGGTCGGTCCGCCCCGGTAGCCGTACGACCCGTAAGTAACCGTCCTAAGCGGCCGCGCGCTCTTCCCGCGCCGGCTTCGGCGCGTGCGGCTCGGGCTCGCGCGGCGGCTTGGAGACCGCGTCCGCAGCCACGCACGAGGCCAGCAGATCGCGCATGGACACCCCGGCGGGCGGATGGGGCGGGGGCTGAGCCCCGGGCTGAGAAGCGGACATGGACGCCTCCTGACGAGCGGGGGCGGGCGTAGTTAGGTAGACCTAACCACTGACTGGATACCATGTGACCACGCCCGGGACGTCCGGCGCAATATCTTGCCGACGGCTTGTCGGAATCTCCGGGGACCTCTCAGGCCGACAGCGGGGACCTCTCAGGCCGACAGCACCGAGAGGTCCACGTCCGCCCACCGCTCGCCGAGCCCGGTGAGCGTCACCTGCCGTACCTCGTCCGTGGTGTCACCGACGGCCCGGTGGATCACCACCTGCAGCCGGTCGTCGGTCAGCTCCTCGACCTTGCCCTCGCCCCACTCCACGACGATCACCGACTCGGGCAGCGAGACATCGAGGTCCAGGTCCTCCATCTCGTCCAGACCGCCCGCAAGCCGGTACGCGTCGACATGGACGAGCGGCGGTCCGTCACCCAGGGACGGGTGCACCCGGGCGATCACGAAGGTCGGTGAGGTGACCGCGCCCCGCACACCGAGCCCCTCACCGAGCCCACGGGTGAGCGTCGTCTTGCCCGCGCCGAGCTCACCGCTGAGCATCACGAGATCGCCCGAGCGCAGCAGCTTGGCCAGGCGACGGCCCAACTCCCGCATCTGCTCGGGAGCGTTGATGATCAGCTCGGTCTCAGCCGGGTCGTGCGGCGCTGCTGGTGCTGCTTCCATAGCCACTTACGGTAGCCCCTGCGGGCACGGCACCCGCGCGGGTGAGCAGGTCGGCGAGCCGGTCGGTGACCACTTCCGGGTGCTCCAGCATGACCAGATGCCCGGCGTCCGGGACGAGGACCAGCTCGGCGTCCGGCAGCAGATCGGCGATGACCTCGCTGTGCTCACTGGGCGTGACGAGGTCCTGGACCCCGGCCAGCACCAGGACCGGCATGTCCGCGAACCGGGCCAGGGCCTCGGTCTTGTCGTGGTCGGTGAAGGCCGGGTAGAACTCGGCGACCACGTCGATCGGCGTGGACTCGATCATCCGCTCGGCGAACCGTTCGATCGCCGGGTCGACGTCCCGGGACGCGAACGAGTACCGCTTGATGACCCCGGCGAACAGATCGGCCGTGGCCCGGCGCCCCTTCTCCACCAGCGCGGCCTGCGTGCCGAGCGCCTTCAGCACTCCGGGCAGCACCCGGCGCACCGCGTTCACACCGGCGAGCGGCAGCCCGAAGTTGACCTCGCCGAGCCGCCCGGACGACGTGCCGACCAGGGCGGTGGCCACGACCCGGTCGCGGATCAGCTCCGGGTACTGGGCGGCCAGCGCCATCACCGTCATGCCGCCCATGGAGTGACCGACCAGCACGATCGGTCCGTCGGGCACGGCCGCGTCGATGACGGCCTTGAGGTCGCGGCCGAGCTGGTCGATGGTGACCGGCGCCTCGTCCCGGCTCTGGGCCAGGCCCCGCCCGGACCGTCCGTGGCTGCGCTGGTCCCAGTGCACGGTCCGTACGACACCGCGCAGCGCCGCCCGCTGGAAGTGCCAGGAGTCCTGGCTGAGGCAGTAGCCGTGGCTGAAGACCACGGTGACCGGGGCGGGCGCCTTGCGGCCGAAGAGCCGGCGCCGCCGGGGCGCCGATCCGCCCTCCGGCTCGACGTCGTCGACCTCGTAGTACAGCTCGGTGCCGTCGTCCGCGATCGCCTTGCCCGGGGTGCCGCGCAGCGCGCCGTAGGGCCCCGTCGAGTCCAGTGCCAGCCGGGCCCTCCTGCGCATCCCGCGGCCCACGGTCATCCGCTCGATCGCGACACCGGCGGCCGCGCCCGCGGCGAGCACACCTATCGCGGTACCGGCGATGCCGGTCGCCCTGCGCCAGCTCCCGGCCGCCCCCGTGGCGGAGGCGACGGCCGCCGCAGCGGCTTCCGCGACGGCCTCCGCACTGCTCTCGCTCACGTACCGCTCCTCTTCGCCGTACTGCAGTTCGCTGGGTGGGTGATGCGGGTGTAGCAGTTGCCGTACAGATGTTGCGGGTGTTGCAGGTGCTGGGGGTGGGCACCGCTGTTACAGCTGTATCCGGTGCGGCACCGGTACCGGCCCCCCGTGCGGGTTACCCGTCCTGCCCGCCTGGTTCCTCGTTCACATAGACGCGAGGAACCCGCGTTCCGATCCGCGTGACGATCTCGTACGCGATCGTGCCCGAGGCCTGTGCCCAGTCCTCGGCGGTGGGTTCGCCGCGGTCGCCGGGCCCGAAGAGGACCGCCTCGGAGCCGACCTCGGGCTCGTCCCCGCCCAGATCGACCACGAACTGGTCCATCGCGACCCGGCCCGCGACCGTGCGCCACTTCCCGCCGACCAGGACCGGGCCGGTCCCGGAGGCGTGCCGTGGGATGCCGTCCGCGTAACCGACGGGCACCAGACCGAGGGTGGTCTCGCCCGGGGTGATGTAGTGATGCCCGTAACTGACGCCGTGACCCCCGGGAACGTGCTTCACCAGCGCCAGCGACGCCGACAGCGTCATCACCGGGCGCAGGCCGAAGTCGGCGGGGGTGCCGATCTCGGGGCTGGGCGAGACGCCGTACAGGGCGATCCCGGTGCGCACGAGGTCGAAGTGGGTCTCGGGAAGGGTGAGCGTGGCCGGGGAGTTGGCGATGTGCCGCACCTCGGGGCGGACGCCCTGCTCCTCGGCGTACGCCAGCATCTCCCGGAACAGGGTGAGCTGGGCGGCGATGGAGGGATGGCCCGGCTCGTCCGCGCAGGCGAAGTGGGACCACAGCCCGGTGATCCGGACGAGCCCCTCGCGCTCGGCGCCCAGGGCCGCGCCGACCAGTTCGGTCCAGTCCGCGCCGGGTTGGCAGCCGTTGCGCCCGAGGCCGGTGTCGGCCTTGAGCTGCACGCGCGCGGGCGCACCGGCGGCGCGGGCCGCCTCGGTGACCTCCCGCAGGGCCCACATGCCGCTGAGGGACACGTCCAGGTCCGCCTCGATGGCCTCGCGCCAGGGCCCGCCCGGGGTCCACAGCCAGCACATGACGCGCACCTGCGGCGGCAGCCCGGCCTCGGCGCGCAGCGCGAGCGCCTCCCCGGGCGTGGCCGTGCCGACCCAGGTCGCGCCCGCCTCGACCGCCGCACGGGCACAGCGCACCGCCCCGTGGCCGTACGCGTCGGACTTGACGACGGCCATCAGGGCCGCGCCCGGCGCGAGGGCACGCAGGGTCCGCACGTTGGCCCGCAGGGCGGCCAGGTCGATCTCGGCGCGGGCGCGCAGGGGCGCGGTCGGTGCAGGTGCTGTCTTACTCATCGCGCCCCCAGTGTCTCAGAGGCCTGTGACGGCCCCGGCTCGCAGGCCCTATGTGCCCGGTCGACGGCCCCACACGTACACCCGGTCGCCCTTCTTCAGCACGTCCCACAGCTTGCGGGCGTCGGGGAGCGTGAGATTGACACAGCCCCAGGAGCCGACGGTGGTGTAGATGCTGCCGTAGACGGCGTGGAAGGCCTGTCCGCCGTCGAAGAACTGGGCATAGGGCATGGGCTGGTTGTAGAGCGTCGACCAGTGGTTCTTGTGCTTCCAGTAGACCTTGTGCCAGCCGCTCCTGGTCCGGGCCCCGGCCCGCCCGCTGCGCATGGGCACCGGTCCGAAGACGACCTTGCTGCCCTTCTGCACCCAGGTCAGCTGCCGGCTGAGGTCGACGCAGGCGACCCGATACGTCCGTACCGGGCACTTCTTGGCCGAATTTGGGTTCTTACGTGCAGAAATGAGCATCATCCGGGACCAGGTGACGGGTCCCGCGAAGCCGATCGCGGGCTTGATCTTGTACTTCTTCTGAAAGGCCCGGATAGCCTTGCAGTCCGCCGCGGACTGCTTGCCGTCCACCTTGCGCTTCAGCCACCGCTCGACCTGGCGCTGATAGGGCCCGGCCTGCTTGCTGCAACTCACCCTGGCGACCGCATCGCCCAAGGGGACGTACTCGATGAGGTCGTACGCCCCCTTCGCCGCGTCCTCCGGCTCGACCGAGTCCTCCCTCTTGGTGGGCCGGTACACCTTCGGCGGCAGCATCTGGTCGGGCGTGTCGATCTGCCAGGGCTGCGACGGCCCCGGCGCCACACCGGGCACCAACTCGGTCTCCGGGCCGCCCGGCGCCGGGGCTCCGGAGGGGACGGCCGCGGCGGTGCCGGCGACGGGGAGAGCGGTGGCCGCCGCGAGCAGCACGGCGATGCCCCGGTGTCTGATTCGCCTGCCGAGCTCGGTTCGTCTGCAGATCATGCGATCAGACAAACCTGTCCCCGCTTCCGATCCGGGGAGCCGCGCGGTCAGGTCACCCGACGGGTGGACCCCCGTCAGTCCCGGACGTCCTTCCGGGCCTCTCGGACCTGGACGCCCAGCCGGGCCTCTCGGTCCTGGACGCCCAGCCGGGCCTCTCAGTCCCGAACGTCCCTCCAGGCCTCCGGAATCGCCTCCGCCACGTCATGCGCTCCCGCCGGCGCCCCGTCCGCCGCGTACCGCCCGGCCAGTCCGTGCAGATACGCCGCCGCGCTCCCCGCGTCCAGGGCCGAGAGCCCGGCCGCGAGCAGCGAACCCGCCAGCCCCGACAGCACGTCCCCGCTCCCGGCCGTAGCAAGCCAGGACGTCCCGGTCGCGTTCACCCGTACGGCGCCGCCGCCCGCGTCCGCCACGACGGTCGTCGACCCCTTCAGCAGCACGGTCGCGCCGTACCGCGAGGCCAGCTCCCGCACCGCCGCCAGCCGCCCCGCCTCGACCTCCTCCCGCGAGACGCCGAGCAGCGCCGCGGCCTCCCCCGCATGCGGTGTCATCAGCGTCGGCGCCGTACGTCCGCGCACCGCGCCCCGGTCCGCCAGCCGCAGCCCGTCCGCGTCGACCAGTACGGGCACGTCCTCCCCCAGCACCTCCGCCACCGTCGCCGCGTCGTCCCCGGCCCCCGGCCCGACGACCCAGGCCTGCACCCGCCCCGCCTTGTGGGGTCCTCGGTCGGAGACCAGCGTCTCGGGGAAGCGGGCGATCACCGCGTCCCCGGCCGGGCCGACGTACCGTACGGCTCCCGCCCCGCCCCGCAACGCCCCGGCGACGGCGAGCACGGCCGCCCCCGGATACCGCGCGGACCCCGCGGCGATCCCGACGACACCCCGCCGGTACTTGTCGCTCTCCACGGCGGGCACCGGCAGCAGCCGGGCCAGGTCCGCGTGCTGCAACGCCTCCAACTCGGCCTCGGCGGGCAGTTCGAGACCGATGTCCACGAGCCGTACGGACCCGGCGTGCTCCCGCGCCGGATCGATGAGCAGCCCCGGCTTGTGCGTCCCGAAGGTCACCGTCAGATCGGCCCGGACGGCGGCGCCGCGCACTTCCCCGGTGTCCGCCTCGACGCCACTGGGCAGATCGACGGCGACGACGGCGGCCCGGGACCGCTCGGCCGCGGCGGCGAGCGCGGCCGCGTCCGGCCGCAACCCGCCCTTGCCACCGATCCCGACGATCCCGTCGACGACAAGATCGGCCCGCTCGACGAGCCCCTCGCCGACATCGGCCCGGACGGCCGTACCACCCGCTCTGCGGAGAGCCGCGAGCCCGCCGGGATGGGTGCGGTCGGGGGCGAGCAGTACGGCGGTCACCCCGGCCCCGCGGCGCGCGAGCCGGGCCCCGGCGTACAGGGCATCGCCCCCGTTGTCCCCGCTCCCCACCAGCAGCACGACCCGGCTGCCGTACACCCGCCCTAGCAAGTCGGCACAGGCGGCGGCCAGTCCGGCGGCGGCGCGTTGCATGAGGGCGCCCTCGGGGAGCCGGGCCATCAGCTCCCGCTCGGCAGCCCTGACCGTCTCGACGCTGTAAGCGGTACGCATGCCGTGAGTCTCCCTCGGTTGTGCGGCAGGACCGGTACTGGCCCTACCCCTACCCCAAGGGCTACCCCTCCGCGACCACCACCGCCGACGCCACCCCGGCGTCATGACTCAGCGACACGTGCCACGACTGCACGCCCAGCTCGCCGGCGCGCGCCGCCACGGTCCCCCTCACCCGCAGCCGCGGCCGCCCGCTGTCCTCGACATACACCTCGGCGTCCGTCCAGTGCAGCCCCGGCGGCGCCCCGAGGGCCTTGGCCAGCGCCTCCTTCGCCGCGAACCGCGCCGCGAGCGAGGCGATGCCGCGCCGCTCACCGCTGGGCAGATACAACTCGCTCTCCACGAAGAGCCGATCGGCCAGCCCGGGCGTACGGTCCAGCGACGCCCGGAACCGGTCGATCTCGGCCACGTCGATACCAACCCCGATGATGCTCATTCGGGCACTCTACGATCCGCACGGCGACCGCGGGCCCGGCTCCCCGGTGACGTGCTCAGGCCTGTTCGGGATTGGTTTCCGGGACGTCCGGGTCCTCGGCGAACAGATCCTCGGCCCGCTCGACCGTGCGGGAACGCTCCAGCCAGGCGTCCATGCGGTCGAGATCGGTGCAGGTGGTGATGCGCTCGCGCACGCTGTCCGATACAGGGATGCCACGCACCTCCAGCACGGACAGGATGCCCTTGGCCTCGCCCTCGGTCTTGCCTTCCACGTAGGCGGTTTCACGGACCGTTCCCCGGCCCGGAAAGTAGCTGACGAACGACATGATTTCCCTCAGTTTCTGTCCGGCCGGGGCGTTACCCAGGCTGATTTCCAGGAAGTCGTAGAAGTAGTCGGCGGTCTCGGGGTCCGTTTCCCGCATCTCCTGCAGAGCGGCTGTGATTGCCCTCAGTATGGCCTCACAGTCGGTGCTGCGGGCGTGTGCCAGGACGGAGAGCACCGCCAGTGCGGGGTTCTTCGCCGCGGTCCTGACGTCGGTGATCTTCGGCAGGTTGTCCGGCCCGGCAACCAGTGGAAACGTCCGCTGAGCCGTCCAGTCGCGCGTACCGCAGTCGAAGGGACCGATCGCCCACTTGGCCGTGGACCTGTCCTGGCAGACCACGAGAAGCAGCACGGGCAGGCGGTACTTCGCCTGGAGATAGGCGACGTAGTACGCCCAACTCGACGCCTTGCCCTCGTCTTTGCCCGACTGCGACTCGATGGCGAGCAGGAAGTCCTCGCCGTCGGACGGACCGACGCACAACACGGTGTCCACGCGTCGCTCCAGCGGCCGGGCCTCCGTCACATCCGTGGTGACGGCGTCCACGGTCGCCTTCGCGGATAACGGGATGCCCAGCAGCCCGAATACAGGAGTCAGGATCTCGGGCCGCTCCTGGAAGATGCGGTGCATGCCCTCATGCGCTGATGTGACCATGTGCGCAACCTAGGTTGATCAAGGGATGGGTTGTCCGGAAGATCGGGGGCGTTCACTCTTGCGAGTGGGGCAAAAACGTTCAGGCCGCCGCGGTCAGTTCGCACCACACGACCTTGCCCCTGTTCCCGCCTCTCCCCATCGGCTGCCAGCCCCATGGCCTATGTCGGTGGCCCCTCCCCAAACTAGAAACGGTCGTTCGCGACGCCCCATGGACAACTGTCGGAAGTCGTCCTACTCAGGCCCCGACGACGGCAACAACTGCGTGGAGATCGCCAACTCCCCCAACCCACGTAGCCGTCCGCGACACAAAGGCCCCGGCCAGGGCAATCCTCACCTTCCCGACCGGAGCCTTCGCCCCCTTCATGGAAGCCCTCAAAAACGGCCTCGCTCCCGAACGGCGTCACCCCCGAATCTGAGTCCCCTCGCGTCGCAGCTCCCTGCTAGCCTGCCGAGGCTCGATCACATGTGCCCATTCGGGCACTCTCGCGGGTCACATCGCGCGCCGCCCGACCAGTGGACGCGCCCCGCAGTCCAAGCGCATCCGAAACGCCTAGGGGGGCGGACGCTTGAGCAGTGCCAGCAGTACCAGCAGTGCCATCGGCAGCGACCAAGACCCGGTGTTCGATCCGTTCGACGCGCTGCCCGGGCTCGCCCCGCTGCGCGTCGCCGCCCAGGACGGTGACTGGGCAGCCACCCAGGACTTCTTCGGCGGTCTCGGGCCCATCGACGACGTCTCCTTCGCCGCCGGGGCCCTCGCCGGCATCGACGGGATCGAGGGGTACCTGGAGGAGGCCGCGGACGCCCTGCCCGGTGACCCGTTGCCGCGGACGCTGCTCGCCGAGCGGTACATCCACATCGGCTGGACGATCCGGAGCCGCGCAAGCGCCGAACACGTCTCGCGGGACCAGTTCGAGCAGTTCCACGCCTGGCTGCGCAAGGCCGAGCAGCGGCTGATCGAGGTGTGTGCGGAGCAGCCCACGTACGCCCCCGCCTGGACCGCCCGGCTGCTGACCGCTCGCGGCCTCCAGCTGGGGCAGTCCGAGGCCCGGCGCCGTTACGACCGGCTGTCGGCCCACCATCCGCACCAGTTCCGCGCACAATCGCAGTTGCTGCAGCAGTTGTGCCCCAAGTGGGGCGGCTCCTGGGAGGCCGTGCACGGGTTCGCCCAGGAGTGCGTGAGCGCCGCGCCGGACGGCTCGCTCGCCGGGGTACTGGTCGCCGAGGCCCATGTCGAGCACGGGCTGGATCTGTCCGACGTCGCGGGCACGGAGTACATGCGGAATGTGTCGGTCCGAAATGAACTCCGCCATGCGGCCCAGGCGTCCGTGCTGCACCCGGACCATCGGCCGGGCTGGCCCTCGGTCACCGGGCACAGCACCTTCGCCCTGGCCTTCTCGCTCGGTGGTCATCTCAAGGACGCCGCCCCGCACTTCGTCGCCCTGGGCAACACCGCCGCCGAGTCCTTGTGGCGGTACCTGGACGACTGGAAGAACCGGTTCGTGAAGTACCGCACGGCCGCGCTGGCCACGCTCTGAGGGGAGACGGACGGATGACCACGCACGACGCGACCGTGAGACGCGATGCCACGGACCTCGCCGCCCTCGACGGCCTGATCGGTCACACCATCGTGCAGGGTATCCCCGTCCTGCACGCCCCGCGCCCCGGCGACATCACCGCCGGTCTCCTCTTCCGCGTGGGCCGCGCCGACGAGACCCTGGCCACGTCCGGCGTCACCCACCTCGTCGAACACCTCGCCCTGCACCGCCTCGGCATGTCCGAGGTGCACCACAACGGCGCCACGGCGAACACCTACACCCTCTTCCACGTCACCGGCGGCGAGGACGAGGTCGTCACGTACCTCAACGACGTCTGCTCCGCCCTGCGCGAACTGCCGATGGACCGCCTGGAGACGGAGAAGGAGATCCTCCGCACGGAGGCCGCCGGCCGGGCGAACGGTGTCAACCACCGGATGCCACTGTGGCGTTACGGCGCACAGGACTACGGTCTGTCCAGTTACGACGAACTCGGCGCCTGGAGCCTGACGGCCGATCAGGTACGGCACTGGGCCGAGACCCGCTTCACCAGCGACAACGCGGTGCTGTGGATCACCGGTAATCAGGTGCCCGACGGCCTGGACCTCACCCTGCCCAACGGCAGCCGCATCCCGGTGCCCACCGCGTCCGGCGCCCTTCCCGTCACCCCCGCCCACATCCATGGCGAGGAGGGCCTCGTCGTCTTCGACGCCGTACTCCGCCGCACCACCGCGGCCATCGTCTTCGCCGACGTCCTGGGCCGCGCCCTGTTCAAGGACCTGCGCCAGGAGGGCGGCTTCTCGTACAAGGCGGAGGCCGGCTACACCCCCCGCGATGCCGACTTCGCCACCCTCACCGCATACGCCGACGCGTTGCCAAAGAAGCAGGACGCGGTGGTCGGCGCCTTCGTCGACACGCTCGCCCGGATGCGCGCGGGCCGCATCGACCAGGCCGAACTGAACTCCGCACGCAACAAGTCGCTCAAGCGGTACGACGCTCCCGACCTCGGCGCCACCCTGCTGCCGTCGTACGCGCTCAACGTGCTGCTCGGCCACCGGATCCTCTCCCCCGAGCAGCACAAGACCGAGTTTCGGGCGGTCACGGTGGCCGACCTGCGCGAGGTCGCCCGCGAGGCGTGGGACAGCGGACTGTTCCAGGTGCCCGCCCGGGGCGCCGACTGGGCGGGCTTCGCACCCGCCCCGAAGTACTCGTCGTCCGCGGTCACCGGCACCCTGCATCCGTCGCTGGAGAACGACGACGTCACGCTGGTCATCGGAGCCGAGGGGGTGAGTCTGCTGGTGCCGGGCGGTCCGGTCACCGTGCGGTACGACGCCTGCGCCGCGATGACGACCCGCCCCGACGGTGCGCGCGTCCTGACCGGACTCGACGGCTTCCGTGTGACCGTCGAGCCGACCCTGTTCCGGGACGTCACGGCCGAGCGGATCGCGGCGCTGGACGCGGCCGTTCCTGCCGCCGCGGTCGTCCCCCTGCCGGCCCGTGACCCGGAAGGGATCCCGCGACCGCGCGAGCGGGAGACTCCCGTACCGCAGACCGGGGCCGAGGACGCCGGCGAGGCGGTGTCCCCGAGCCTTCGGCAGCTGCCCGTCTGGTTCCGCCTCCTGGTGGCGGCGGAGGTGGTGTTCGGCCTGGGCTTCCTGATCGCCGTCGTCCAGGCGTCCGACTCGGCCCACCAGGCCTGGATCTACCTCGCCCGCGGGATCCTGCCGGCCGTCCTGATGATCAGACTCACCCGCGGGGCGTACCTCAGCGCCAAGGCCGACCGCAGCTGACCCGGGACCGCCCCGGCCCCCGACGTCCGGGCCGGGGCGGCACCGCCCGCTACTCCACCGTCACCGACTTCGCCAGGTTCCGCGGTTGATCCACCTCGTTCCCCCGGGCGGTGGCCAACTCGCACGCGAAGACCTGCAACGGGACCGTGGCCACCAGCGGTTGGAGCAACGTCGGCGTGGCCGGGATCCGGATCAAGTGGTCCGCGTACGGGACCACCGCCTCGTCGCCCTCCTCCGCGATCACGATCGTGCGCGCGCCCCGGGCGCGGATCTCCTGGATGTTGGAGACGATCTTGTCGTGGAGGACGGACCGGCCGCGGGGTGAGGGGACGACGACCACCACCGGGAGGTCCTCCTCGATCAGCGCGATCGGCCCGTGCTTCAGCTCGCCGGCCGCGAAGCCCTCGGCGTGCATATAGGCGAGTTCCTTGAGCTTGAGGGCACCCTCCAGGGCTACCGGGTAGCCCACGTGCCGCCCCAGGAAGAGCACCGTGTTCTTGGTGGCGAGCGTGCGGGCCAGCGCGCGTACCGGCTCCATGGTCTCCAGGACCCGCTCGACCTCGCAGGAGATCTTCGACAGGTCCCGGATCACGGCGCCGATCTCGTCGCCCCACTTGGTGCCCCGCACCTGGCCGAGGTACAGCGCGACCAGGTAGCAGGCCACCAGCTGGGTCAGGAACGCCTTGGTCGAGGCGACGGCGACCTCCGGCCCGGCGTGCGTGTAGAGCACCGCGTCCGACTCGCGCGGGATCGTCGAGCCGTTGGTGTTGCAGATCGCCAGCACCTTGGAGCCCTGTTCGCGGGCGTGCCTCAGGGCCATCAGGGTGTCCATGGTCTCGCCGGACTGCGAGATGGCGATGACCAGGCTGCGTGAGTCGAGGATCGGGTCCCGGTAGCGGAACTCGCTGGCCAGCTCCACCTCGCACGGGATGCGCGTCCAGTGCTCGATGGCGTACTTGGCGATCATCCCCGCGTGGAAGGCCGTACCGCACGCGACGATGACGACCTTGTCCACCTCGCGCAGTTCGGCGGCGCTGATGCGGACCTCGTCCAGGGTCAGCGAGCCGGCCGCGTCGATGCGGCCCAGGAGCGTATCGGCGACCGCCTTGGGCTGCTCGGCGATCTCCTTGAGCATGAAGTAGTCATAACCCCCCTTTTCCGCTGCCGACGCGTCCCAGTCGATGTGATAGGAGCGCACCTCCGCCGGACGGCCGTCGAAGCCGGTCACCGTCACGCCGTCCCGGCGCAGCTCCACCACCTGGTCCTGGCCCAGCTCGACCGCCGACCGCGTGTGGTCGATGAACGCGGCGACGTCCGAGGCGAGAAAGGCCTCGCCCTCTCCAACGCCCACCACCAGCGGGGAGTTCCGCCGCGCGCCGACGACCACGTCCGGTGCGTCGGCATGCGCCGCGACCAGCGTGAACGCGCCCTCCAGCCGCCGGCACACCAGCCGCATCGCCTCCGCGAGGTCGGAGGTCACGGAGAACTCCTCGGCGAGCAGATGGGCGACCACCTCGGTGTCCGTCTCGGAGGCCAGCTCATGCCCGCGCTCGGCCAGTTCGGCCCGCAGCAGCGCGAAGTTCTCGATGATCCCGTTGTGCACGACCGCGACCCGGCCCGCGTTGTCGAGATGCGGGTGGGCATTGGCGTCGGTCGGACCGCCGTGCGTGGCCCAACGGGTGTGCCCGATACCGGTCGTACCACCCGGCAGGGGCCGCTCGACCAGTTCCTTCTCCAGATTGACCAGCTTCCCCGCCTTCTTCGCGGTGGCAAGACCGCCGTCCGCCAGCACGGCGACGCCCCCCGAGTCGTACCCCCGGTATTCAAGCCTTTTCAGCCCGGCCATCACGACATCGAGCGCCGACTGCGACCCCACGTATCCCACGATTCCGCACATGTGCCGCAGCCTATGGGCCGACACCGGTGTGAAAGTAGCCGCCGCGTGCCCGAAATCGGAAATTCCCACCGTCGTACGACCGCTTCCGGCGAGTGGGTGCACTCGCTCACTCGGGGCCGAAATTCAGCCATCTTTGTTCACGAGATCCACACCCCCAGCCCCCAGGCAGGCACAGGAAACACACGGAATCCCCTTGAAGAGGGGAACTCGGCGACTTGAACCGCAAGTTACCGAGCGGTAGAAGCTTTCGCGCCAGCACCCCTCCACGCGGCGCAAACACCTGTACGACCGGCGTTGCACCTACGTAAGGTGGCCGCTTGCGTGACGGAACCTGACCATTCCGCATCCGCGCACATCAGTCAGCGACCGGGGGAACGCCGTCGCTCACGGGGAGAGGTTGCATCGCCATGCCGTCGTACGGGCCGTACGCACGCGTCAAGTCATCCGGCCGCCTGAGTCTCTGAACTCTCATCAGGACCACGCCACTGCCCTGACCCTTCGGCCGCTCTTCCGGCACACCCCCCTCTGAAGGCAGAAAGGGATGCTTCCTTGCGCCCCAGACCGTGGTTCCGGCTGCTGGGGAAGCTTGACCCCGTAGACGGGGTCAAATTCAACTACTGCCGCCACTGCTGAGGAATCCGACGAACATGGACACCAACCGGAAAGACCTGTACCCGGACGTGACCGCTTCGGGTGGCCTTGGACCAGCCATGCGAGAGGCAGCACAGCTGCGCGGATGCGACACCGGGCAGGCGCCGTGGGCCGTCGACGTCGTCAGCATCCAAACGGCGAGGGGTTTCCTGTCGGTCGATCCTGCGACCGAGGAACGCCTCTTCCGGTTGAGTGTCGGCATTCCCGGGTTCGACTGGGAGATCGGCTCCACGGGCGACCTTGGACTGCTTGTGGAAGCGCTCGCCGCATGGCGGGAAGGCATACCGTTCGACGAGCTGGCGGAGAGATTCGGGTTCTTGGAGCTCGACGAATTCGTCGGGGCGCTCGAACGCGGAGAGCCCACCTCCTCGCAGTGGACCGAACTCCTGTCGTCCGACTTCAATCGGAACCAATGGAACCTCCTGCGCCGCCTCCGTGCGGATGAGGTACTGCGGAACATGTTCCCGACCATCTCGCACGGTGCCGTCCGCCTGCGTGTGGATGCGATGGACGGAACGAGCCGTCAGGTTCTGGTGGACGAGGTGAACGGGGAACTCTATGAGGTCATGCGCGTAGGGGTGCCAGGGGCCGGCTGGGTCGAGGTGCCGACCGGTGATCTGATCGCCTACCTGCGAGCCGCCTTGAACGAAGAGTGATCCCGGCAGATCGATGAGGTCGAACCCCGCCAGGTAGTCCTTGGCGGGGTTTCTCCGTACGTGAGCCACCCCGCCACGTGACGCACCCCACCCGCACCCCCGTTCAAACTCCGTTAACAATGGACTGTGATCTCACCGGTCTCCTCGATGCCCCGGAGCGCCCACCGGTCCAAGCCGGAGGCGACTCCCTACGTCGACCTCACCCGTACCGAGTGGAGCGCGCTGCGCGACAAGACTCCGCTGCCGCTCACCGCTGAAGAGGTCGAGAAGCTGCGTGGCCTCGGCGATGTCATCGACCTCGACGAGGTGCGTGACATCTACCTCCCGCTCTCCCGCCTTCTCAACCTCTACGTCGGCGCCACGGACGGGCTCAGAAGTGCCCTGAACACGTTCCTGGGCGAGCAGGGCTCCCAGTCCGGCACGCCCTTCGTGATAGGGATCGCCGGATCCGTGGCGTGCGGCAAGTCGACCGTGGCCCGTCTGCTCCAGGCCCTCCTGTCCCGCTGGCCCGAGCACCCGCACGTGGAGCGGGTCACGACCGACGGCTTCCTGCTGCCGACCGAGGAGCTCAAGGCCCGCGGGCTGATGTCGCGGAAGGGATTCCCCGAGTCCTACGACCGCCGGGCGCTGACCCGGTTCGTCGCCGACATCAAGGCGGGCAAGGACGAGGTCACCGCCCCCGTCTACTCCCACCTCATCTACGACATCGTCCCGGGCGAGAAGCTCGTCGTACGCCGGCCCGACATCCTGATCGTCGAGGGGCTGAACGTCCTGCAGCCCGCCCTCCCCGGCAAGGACGGCCGCACCCGCGTCGGCCTCGCCGACTACTTCGACTTCAGCGTGTACGTCGACGCGAACGCCGACGACGTCGAGCGCTGGTACCTCAACCGCTTCAAGAAGCTGCGCCAGACGGCCTTCCAGAAGCCGGACTCGTACTTCCGCAAGTACACGCAGGTGTCCGAGGAGGAGGCCCTCGACTACGCCCGTACGCAGTGGCGGATGATCAACAAGCCGAACCTGGTGGAGAACATCGCTCCCACCCGCGGCCGCGCCACCCTGATCCTCCGCAAGGGCCAGGACCACAAGGTGCAGCGCCTGCGGCTGCGCAAGCTGTAGACGCGTGACACGGGAGCGGCGCGGGATCCGCTCACGCGACTCCCGCGCCGCCGGCCGGCCGATACTGCGGGCTATCCCAGCGCCGACTTCACCGCGTCCGCCAGGCGCCCCGCGACCGACTGGGCCTGTTCGATGTCGGCGGCCTCCACCATCACGCGTACCAGCGGCTCCGTGCCCGACGGGCGCAGCAGCACCCGCCCGGTGGCGCCGAGTTCGTGCTCGGCCTCGGCGATCGCGGCCGCCAGGTCGGCGGAGGTGCCGACGCGCGCCCTGTCGACGTCCGGGACGTTGATGAGCACCTGCGGCAGCCGTTGCATGACCGACGCGAGGTCCCGCAGCGTACGACCGGTCTGCGCGGCCCGCGCCGCCAGCAGCAGGCCGGTCAGCGTGCCGTCGCCGGTGGTGGCGTGGTCGAGGATGATGACGTGGCCCGACTGCTCGCCGCCGAGGGCGAAGTCGTGCTCCTTCATCTCCTCCAGGACGTAGCGGTCACCGACGGCGGTCTGCACGAGGTGGATGCCCTCGCGCTCCATGGCCAGCTTGAAGCCCAGATTCGACATCACGGTCGCGACGACGGTGTCGGAGCGCAGTGCGGAACGCTCCCGCATCGCCAGCGCGAGCACGGCCAGGATCTGGTCGCCGTCCACCTCCTCGCCGGTGTGGTCCACGGCGAGGCACCGGTCGGCGTCGCCGTCGTGCGCGATGCCGAGGTCGGCGCCGTGCTCGACGACGGCGGCCTTGAGCTTGCCGAGGTGAGTGGAGCCGCAGCCGGCGTTGATGTTGAGGCCGTCCGGCTCGGCACCGATGGTGACGACCTCGGCACCGGCCCGCGCGAAGGCCTCGGGCGAGACACCGGAGGCCGCGCCGTGCGCCTCGTCGAGGACGATCTTCAGCCCGTCGAGACGGTTGGGGAGTACGCCGAGGAGGTGGGCGACGTACTGCTCGAAGCCCTCGTCGTACGAGCGCACCCGCCCGACGCCCGCGCCGGTCGGCCGCTCCCAGGGCTCACCGTGCCGGTGGGACTCGTAGACGGACTCGATCTTGTCCTCCAGCTCGTCGGCGAGCTTGTGGCCGCCGCGGGCGAAGAACTTGATCCCGTTGTCGGGCATGGCGTTGTGGCTGGCGGAGAGCATGACACCGAGGTCGGCGCCGAGCGCGCCCGTGAGGTACGCCACCGCGGGCGTCGGGAGCACGCCGACGCGCAGCACGTCCACGCCCGCGCTCGCCAGACCCGCGACCATGGCGGCTTCCAGGAACTCCCCGGACGCGCGCGGGTCCCGTCCGACCACCGCCTTCGGCCTGTGGCCCTCGAACGTGCCCGCCTCGGCCAGCACGTGCGCCGCCGCGACGGACAGACCGAGCGCCATCTCGGCCGTCAGGTCCGCGTTGGCGACGCCGCGCACGCCGTCCGTGCCGAAGAGTCGTCCCACTTGTCCTCCTGAGGAAGCATCAGTTTCCGAAGCCGTAGGCACTCGATGGTTCGATGCCGGGTCGGTGCGGCTCCGCATCCCAGGCATTCCATGCCTGAACATCCGATCACACAATCCATTGAGCGTCTTGTGCCATTAGACCCAAGTCTGTGTGATAAACGAACGCCCCGGCGGCACTGTGGCGTGCCGCCGGGGCGTTCGGAGTACGAGCAGGCAGCGAAGATTAGCGCTTGCTGTACTGCGGGGCCTTGCGGGCCTTCTTCAGACCGGCCTTCTTGCGCTCGACCGCACGGTCGTCGCGCTTGAGGAAGCCGGCCTTCTTGAGCGGGCCGCGGTTGTTGTCGACGTCGGCCTCGTTCAGCGCACGGGCGACACCGAGACGGAGCGCACCGGCCTGGCCGGAGACACCGCCACCCGCGATGCGGGCGATGACGTCGTAACGACCTTCGAGCTCGAGCACCTTGAAGGGCTCGTTGACTTCCTGCTGGTGCACCTTGTTCGGGAAGTAGTCCTCAAGGGTGCGACCGTTGATCTTCCACTTGCCGGTGCCCGGGACGATCCGGACACGGGCGATGGCGTTCTTGCGACGACCCAGGCCGGCAGCCGGCTGGGGCTCACCGAAGCGCGAGGCGAGGGACTCGGAGGTGTACTCACCCTCCACCGGCACCTCGGACTCGGTGGTGTAGCTGTCGATGTCAAGCTCTTCGAGCGGCTGCTCGGCAGTGGTCTCGGCCACGATTCTCCTCAGATTCTCTTCAGTCTTAGGGGGTGGCCGGACTTACTGCGCGACCTGGGTGATCTCGAACGGCTGCGGCTGCTGCGCGCCGTGCGGGTGCTGGTCACCCTTGTAGACCTTCAGCTTCGAGAGCATCTGACGGCCCAGCGAGTTCTTGGGGAGCATGCCCTTGACGGCCTTCTCGATGGCCTTCTCGGGGTTCTTGTCCAGCAGCTCGTCGTAGCGGACGGAGCGCAGACCACCCGGGTAGCCGGAGTGGCGGTACGCCATCTTCTGGGTCCGCTTGTTGCCGGAGAGGTGCACCTTGTCGGCGTTGATGATGATGACGAAGTCACCAGCGTCGACGTGGGGGGCGTAGATCGGCTTGTGCTTGCCCCGGAGGAGGGTCGCTGCGGTGGTGGCGAGACGGCCCAGGACGACGTCCTGAGCGTCAATGACGTGCCACTGGCGCGTCACATCGCCGGGCTTGGGGCTGTACGTACGCACGGTTCGTAGCCTTCGCTTCTTCAGTGAATGGTCCTGACAAGGTCACCGAAGACGATCACGACAGCCCTGACCGCACTGCGGTGACGCAAACCGCGTGCTGGTCGCTGGTCATCGGCCCGGTGGACCGGTGTAAGGGCCGGGTCCGTGAGAAGAGCCAAGCCAATACACAACGAACAGGCAGAATACCCGGGGCGCGGCACCCGGGTCAAAACGGGTCCGCCGCGGCGGGCTCCGCCGTTCGAGCAACCAGTGTAAGCCGCGTTCCGGGCACTCCCCCCGGGCGCCCTCGGAGGGCACCCGGCTGCGGGGATCGGAAGGTCTGGGCCACGCGGAAGCCCGGCAAAACGGTGGATTGCGGGAATTCGACTGACCCAATCCTTCCACTCGGCGCAGGACGCGGGTCCGGTGGGGCCGACGCGAGGGAGTGACGGGGGCCGGGGGGGCCGACGGGGCGGGTGGGATGTCGGCCGTCAGCGGAGCGGCGCTGCCGTACGTGGCCCGCTCGGCCGCGAGGCGCGCGGGGTCTCGATGGAGACGGCGTCGGCGTCCACCGCGAACTCCTCGCAACCGGGCACCAGCAGCTCGACGATCGGGTACGTCACCTCGTGCGCGTCACGCAGCTGGTCGAGGCGGAGGACCGGCGTGACGTCATGCGGGCGCCTTGTACGGGTTCCGGGTTCCATCAGGCGCCCTGGTCGAGATCGCCGCCGCGCCCATGCACCGGCTCGACGAGACCCGCTGGCCGACGCAGGGCGAGCACGCGGCCCCGGTGCGGGCCTTGGCCGCGCCGCCCGGGGTCCGGTGCCGTGCTCGCCGGCACCTTTCGCTCCGCCCCGCCGCTCCTCGCAGGTCATCACTCCGCTCCGCAACTCCTCGCCGCCCCTCGCGGCCCCCGCCACTCCCGCCGCTCCTCCCTCCGCCCGCCACCCCTCACCCCTCGTCGGCACTCCTCGCGGCCCCCGCCGCCCCACGTCCCCCGAAATTTTCGTGCCCCACCGTCGCCGCCACTCCCCGTAACACCCCCACAACCCGACGTCCCATCCCCCGCCCGGTCTGCCCCGAGGCGCCCGCTTCCCCCCTCCCCCACGAAGCGGAATCGACCCCCTCAAGCGGCTGGGTGAGATGTGTTGCCCTGCGTTGATAGGTCCACTATCGCCTCTCGTAGAGGCACACCTGCACCCCCGGTCCCCCGTCTAAGATGCGCCCCATGAGTTATGGGCAGGGGGGACCCCAGTCCCAGTGGGATCCCTGGAAACCGCAGTCTCAGCAGCGCTGGAACAGCGGCGCCGACCAGACCCCGGACTGGGCCGCGCTCGCCGAGGCCTCGGAAACGCGGAACAAGCGGCGCAGAGTGCTGTTCATCGGCGGCGGTGCGATAGCCACCTTGGCGATCGGCGCGGCCGTCGCCATGGCCGTGGTGTCGGCGAACGGCGACAACAACGCCTCGGGCCAGCCGACCAACCTGCCCGCGAGCGCCTCCATACCCAGCGACTCGTCGGCCCCGGCGCCGTCCTTCGAGCCCACCAGCGCCCCGCCGCCGCTGGACCCCAAGGACTTCATATCCAGCGCCAAGAAGGACACGGCACCGCTCAGCGCCGAGACCCTCTTCCCGGGCACCCAGCTGACCATGGGTGAGACGGTCTACAAGAAGGGCCCCACGGCCGACACCAAGAACTGCGCCTCGGCCGCGCAGGGCACCCTCCCCAAGATCCTCACCGGCAACGGCTGCACCCGCCTGCTGCGCGTCAGCTACGTCAAGGACGGTGTCGCGGTGACCGTCGGCGTCGCCGTCTTCGACACCGAGGCCGAGGCCACCAAGGCCAAGGGCCAGGCCGACAAGCAGAGCATCGTGAAGTCGCTCGCAGGCAAGGGCATCAAGGCCTTCTGCGACTCGGCGATCTGCCGCTCGACGACCAACGCCTACGGCCGCTACGCCTACTTCACCATCGCCGGCTTCACGAGCGGCAAGGACGTGACGACCAAGGACACGAAGGTCTTCAGCACCGGCGACGACCTGGCCGAGTTCACCTTCCGGCAGATCCGCCGGCGCGGTGAGGCCCAGGCCTCGGCCGCCGCCAACGGATAGCCCCTGCCCCGGATAGCCCCGGCCCCGGACGGTCCCGGCCCCGGCTACTTCTTCTTCAGGCGCAGCCGGATCGGCACCACCGCCGACTCCAGCTGCGTCCGCAGGGTCATCTTCGAGACGCCCTCGGTCCGCTCCGCGAAGCGGATCGGGATCTCGACGGCGCTGTGTCCGGCCCGTACGGCCTTGTACTTGAGCTCGACCTGGAAGCTGTAGCCCGCGCTGTCCAGGGAGGACAGGTCCACGTCCCGCAGGGTCCGCGCCGACCACAGGTTGAAGCCCGCCGTGATGTCATGGATGCGCGTGCCGAGCACGGCGCGGGCGTAGGCGTTGGCGAAGCGGGAGAGCAGGACGCGGTGGGCGCCCCAGTCCTCGTCGAGTGAGCCGCCTTCGACGTAGCGGCTGCCCACGACCAGGCCCGCCCCGGACGTCAACGCCGCCTCCAGCATCCGCAGCACCGCCTCCACGGGATGGCTGCCGTCGGCGTCCATCTGGACGACGTACTCGGCTCCCTCCTCCAGCGCGGCGCTCATGCCGGCCGTGTAGGCCCGCCCCAGCCCGTCCTTCTCGGTCCGGTGCAGCACGCTCATCCGGTGCCGGCCGTCGGCGTTGTGCTTCTCCGCCAGCTCCTCGGCGATCCGGCCCGTGCCGTCCGGGCTGGAGTCGTCGACGATCTTCAGATGGAGGGCGTCCAGCGGCAGTCCCAGCACCGCCTCGGCCATCCGCGGCAGGTTCGCCGCCTCGTTGTACGTCGGCATCACCACGGTGACCCGAGCGTCCCGGTACGACTCGTCCATTTCTTATCCCTCCCCATTCGGCGCGGGTCTACCCAGCGCCGAGAACCGCCAGCCCGCCGCGGTCCAGCGGTCCGCGTCGAGCCCTCCCCTGCCGTCCACGATCCGCGGACGGCGCACCAGCGACCGGGCCCGCTCCGGGTCGATCGACCGGAACTGCGGCCACTCGGTCAGATGCAGGACCAGGTCGGCCCCGCGCAGCGCCTCCTCGGCCGACACCGCGTACCCGAGCAGCGGGAACGCCTTGCGGGCGTTGTCCATCGCCGCCGGGTCGTACACCGTGACGTCGGCCCCGTCGAGCCCGAGCCGGGCCGCCACGTTCAGCGCGGGCGAGTCGCGGATGTCGTCCGAGTCGGGCTTGAAGGCCGCGCCCAGGACGGTGATCCGTGCGCCCAGTACGTCTCCGCCGCACAGCTCACGGGCGAGTTCCACCACCCGGTCGCGGCGCCGCATGTTGATCGCGTCGACCTCGCGCAGGAAGGCCAGCGAGACGCCGAGTTCGTCGGCGCGGTGGGCGAAGGCGCGGATGTCCTTGGGCAGGCAGCCGCCGCCGAAGCCGATGCCGGAGCGCAGGAAGCGGCGACCGATCCGGTCGTCGTACCCGAGCGCCTCGGAGAGCTTGGTGACGTCGCCGCCCGCCGCCTCGCAGACCTCCGCCATCGCGTTGATGAAGGAGATCTTCGTCGCGAGGAAGGCGTTCGCGGCCGTCTTCACCAGCTCGGCGGTCGGGAAGTCGGCGGTCACGGCCGGGGTCCCGGCGGCGAGGACGGGCTGGTAGACAGTTCGCAGAATCGTTTCGGCACGCCTCGACCCCACGCCGAACACCAGGCGGTCCGGTCGCAGCGTGTCCTCGATCGCGAAGCCCTCCCGCAGGAACTCCGGATTCCAGGCGACCTCGACGTCGTACGCCGCCGCCAGCCGCCCCGCCGTGCCCACCGGCACTGTCGACTTGCCGACCAGCAGGGCGTCCGGCGCCGCGTGCTCCGCGATCGCCGCGAAGGCCGCGTCCACATAGGTCAGGTCCGCGCCCTCGGAGCCCTTGAGCTGCGGGGTGCCGACGCAGACGAAGTGCACCTCGCCGAAGGCCCCGGCCTCCTCGTAGGAGGTGGTGAAGCGGAGCCGGCCGCTCGCCGTGTGCTTCGCGATCAGCTCGGGCAGCCCCGGCTCGTGGAAGGGCACCCGGCCCGCCCGCAGCGCGGCGACCTTGTCGGGGTCGACGTCGACACCGAGCACCTCGTGGCCGATTTCCGCCATGCAGGCGGCGTGGGTGGCACCGAGGTAGCCGGTGCCGATGACAGTGAGCCGCATACCGGGCGGCCTCCTTCTTACTGCGTGTCCTCTGTTCTCTGCGTCTTTGCGCTCGGCGGTTCTCTGCGTCTCTGCGCTCGTGTGCTGCCGCTACCTGCGCTCCAGCACCCGCACCACGACGTGGTTCAGCCTGACCGTGCGCACGGTCTCGAAGTCCTTCTCCAGCACGGCCGCCGTCTTCTCGTCCATGCCGGTGAGCAGTGGGCGCCCGTCGCTGATCGTGGAGATCAGCCACAGCCGCCCGACGCCCTTCAGACAGCGGGCCGGGCGCTTGCACTCGCTGGCGCCGTACGAGCCGTTCTGCTGCGGGGTCCACTCCATGAGCACGTCCAGGGGCGCCTTGCGGTCCCTCAGTTCGTACGCCATGGCCCGGCGCTCCGACATTCCGCCGTTGAAGACCATCCCGTCGCCGGGCTTCTCCCCCGCCGCGACGACGTTCGCCGCGGCCCGGTAGTCCGGCTCCATCGGCAGGTCCTTCTTCGCGCCACCGATGCCCGGCCAGGCGACGAAGGCGTACGCCGCCGCGACCGCGGTCACCAGCAGTCCGCCGAAGACCTGCGCTCCCGCGCCCCTGCGGGCCTGCGGGTCGAGCCGCCCGGCGAGCCGGGTGACGGCCGCGGCCACCAGCAGCGTCCACGCCGGGATGGTGAACAGGAGATAGCGCGGCAGGAAGAGGTGGAGCTGGTCGGCGGTCAGGAAGGTGAGGACCGGGGGCAGTACCGCCCAGGCCCCGAGCAGTACGGCGTACCGGCGGGCGAGCAGCAGGCCGAGCACGCCGACGGCCATGACCGCGCCGCCCGTGATCCACGAGCCGAACAGGGTCTCCGGGAAGTCGAGCAGGTCCTGGGTCGTGGTGGTGTTCCAGGCGATCTGGCCGCTCTGCCCGGTACCCTGCGCCACCATCGGGAAGGTGATCGACAGGCCGAGCAGCGCGGCGCCCGCGAAGGCGTAGTGCGCGATGCGGTCGCCGCGCCGCCTGGCCAGGATCACCAGCCCCAGGTGCCCGGCGAGCACCGACATCGCGACCAGGTGGCCGAAACCGGTGGCCGCGACCGCCAGCGCGTACAGCGTCCAGCCCTTCAGGCTCGGCCGGTCCAGCACACGCAGCAGGAACAGCGTGGCCAGCAGGGCGAAGAGCGTCGCGAAGGCGTACGGCCGGGTCTCCTGGCCGTATCGCGTGATCGCCGGGACCACCGCGAACAGCAGTCCGGCGAGCAGCCCGGTGCGCACCGCGAACATCCGCCGCCCGATCAGACCGACCAGACCGGCCGAGATCCCCATGGCCAGCGCCCCCGGCAGCCGCAGCGCGGCCGGGGAGTCGCCGGCCACCGCGATCCACAGGTGCATGGAGGCGTAGTACGGCGTGAAGACGACGTCGATGTTGTCGATCAGCCGGCCCAGGTAGTGCCAGGACAGCGTGGACGCCCACCAGGTGGCGTGCTCGTCGCGCCACAGCTGCCGCTGCCCGAGACCGGGCAGCACACAGGCCAGCGCGAGCAGGGTGGGCAGCGTGAAGACGAGCAGCGCGGAGCCCTTGCCGCCGGACTGGCGTCTGCTCGCCCGGCGGCCGCCGGGCTCCGCGGGAGCCGGTGCCGTCTGCGTGTTCGTCGTCATCGCTTCACCCAGATCCGGTACGGCGCCTGCCCGGCGTCCTCGCCGGACGGCCCGAGCACGGCCAGCAGCCGGTAGTGCTCGGCGCCGCGCAGCTGCTCGGGCACGGTGGCGGCCCGCAGCACGATCGCGTCGTACGAGCCCTTCTTCACGGCGGCCGCGAGGGCCGTGCCCCGCGGTGCCGGGTGCCACTGGCCGGGCTCGGTCTGCGCGCGTAGGTAGTACGCGGAGATCTCCGGGTCGTCGGTCAGATAGCTGCCCCTGGCGTCGACCACCGGGCGCAGTGCGCCGATCATGCTGGCCGAGTCCGGCGGCCGGTACAGGTCACGGGTCTGCGCCATGCCGACGACCAGCGCGGCGACGTAGATCATGATGCCGATCTGCGGGTACCGGAAGTGGGCGCCCATCATCCGCGAGACGCCCAGGCCCGCCATCGGCACCGCGAAGAGCAGGCCGAAGCCGAGGTGGATGTGGAGCGAGCTGCCGTTGCCGAGCCAGGCCTGGTAGAGCGGGGCGAGCAGGGCGGTGGCGCACATCGTCAGGCCCAGGGCCGATCTGCGGAGCGGGCCCGGGGCCTCGCCCTCGGCCCAGGGCATCTCGCCCATGCGGGCCCGCCGGGCGTAGCCGACGGCACCGATCACGGCGACCAGCAGGACGAGGCCGCCCCACTCGGCGCTGTCCTTCAGCAGGCCCGCCGGGCCGTCCATGGCGTGTGCGTTCCAGCCGTGCGGCATACCGTGCAGCCTCACGCCCGCCAAGCACAGGGCGCCGGTGGCCACCGCGAACAGCGCGCCACGCACGAGCGCACCGGCGCCGCGGAAGCGGTAGGCGGTCAGTACGGCGAGCACGGTCAGCGCCGGAAGATATAGCGCGGCCGAGTAGGCGGCGAACGGCGCCAGCGCGGCGAAGGGTGCCGCGAGCAGCACGGCCGCCGGGCCCGCCTGCCGGGTCTTGGCCAAGAGCCACAGGGCCGCCGCGAGCAGGAACAGCGACAGGGAGTGCAGGGAGGCGTAGCGGCCGGTGAAGGCGGTCGACTCCAGCACGGAGTACATGGCGGCGGCCGCGAGACCGGCGCGCGCGTTGAACAGCAGCCGGGTCGCGCCGAACACCAGGGCCGTCGCCCCCAGGGCCCAGACCAGGCTCAGCGTCCGGGCCCCGGCGAGACCGGTGCCGGCGAGCACGCCCGACACGGGCCCGTCGGACAGCAGGAACTTGGCCTCCTGGGCGAAGGCGCTCCCGTCGAGCCGGTACGACAGCCCGGCCTGCACCAGCAGGATCAGCAGCAGCGCGCCGCGGCTGATCCACGCCGAGCGGCTGTTGTCCACCGACCAGGCCGACACCGGGACCTCGGGCAGCACATAGCCGGGCTCGGGCTCCGGCTCGGGTTCGAGGACGGTGTAGTGCGGGACGTAGTAGTCGGCGTCCGGGTCCTCGGGGTCGGCGGCGTAGGAGACGCGGGGGTCGTACGTCTGCTGCTGGCCGCCGCCGTAGTAGTGCTCGTCGTAGTACTGCTGGGCGCCGTAGTACGGCGGGTACTGCTGGTGGCCCTGCCCGTAGGGGGGCGTGCTCATGAACGCGGCACCTCGAATCCGAAGGCATCGTCCGCGATGAGACGCTTGAACTCGGCCAGGGCGAGCGGGCTGCTCTGGATGCGCCAGTCGGCCCGTTTGGGGATGTTGAACCACAGGAAGCCGATGACGTCGTCGTCCTGCTGGACGCCCTTGAGCAGTCCGCGCACATCGGCGCGCCGCCGCTGCCCTGGCTCCGCCGAGGTCTCGCTGATCAGTACCGGCTTGTCGGTGAACGCGGCCACCTGGCGCCGGGTCGGCCCGTAGAGGGTGTCGAAGGTGTGGGCGCCGGTCGTGGACCAGTAGCCGACGATGCCGACCCAGTCGACGTAGGCGTCACCGGGCCAGTACGGCTTCAGCTTCACGGCCGGGACCGGGTTGACGACGTTCGGGCTCCACACCCAGATCACGTTGGTGGCGCCGACGTCCTGGAAGACGTCGTGGATGTGCCGCCAGGCCTTCACGAAGGTCGCGGCCGTGGTGTCCTTGGTCCCCCACGGGTACCAGTGACCATTCATCTCGTGCCCGAAGCTGATCGCGACGGGGACGTTCGTCTCGCGGACGCTCTTCGCGTACTTGTTGATGTACGTGTCCTGCGACCCGTCGGCGATCTTGTCGAGCCCGGGCTCGAACGGCTCCCAGGACACATACAGCAGCCCGCCGTCGCCGAACACGTTCCGCGCGCCCCGGGCGTTGAAGCCGTCGCCCCAGGCGGAGTAGGAGCCGACCATGTTCGGCTTCTTGCCGACGGTCTTCGCGAAGGCGTCCACGGGCTTCATGGAGCTGGGCGCGCCGTCGACGGCGACCCCGAAGTACTCCTTCTTCGGGTGCAGCAGCGGCTTGACGTCGTACGGCAGCCGCTGCTGCGCCGTCGCGGAGGCGGACGGCTCACGGGCGGCGTCGGCGGCCGGGTCGTCGGAGCCCCCGAGCAGACCGCAGCCGGAGGCTGCCGTCGCGGTCAGCAGGGCCAGGGCGAGGGGGCGGAGAAATCTTCGGATCATGCTGCGTCACCTGCGAGGACACGGTGTTCCTTGGGCTGGATCAGCGCGCGGGCCACGACCAGCGCATAGAACAGCCCGGAGGAAAGGACGAGGGCGAAGTCCGGCGGGAAGCCGGTGAACAGCCGGTACACGGCGGCGCCGACCCAGACCGCGGCGGTCCCGCCGCCCCAGATCCACAGCCCCAGCCAGAAGCGCCGGGTCTTGTTCTTCTTGGCGCCCTTGGAGCCGGTCGGCTGCCAGCCCATCCGCTGCTTGCGCAGGATGTCCCAGATGGCGAAGACATGGGCCCAGCCGTACATCATCCGCGCCGACCAGGCCTCCAGCCGGTAGGGCGCCTTGTGCCACATCGGGAAGATGACGGTGGTGTAGAGGATGCTGGGCAGCACCCACACCAGATGCCTGACCTGGAGCATCTCGGGGCTGGTCAGCAGCAGCACGATGGGCACGAGCGGCGCGAAGAAGGTGAACAGCGCCGTGTGGATGTAGTAGAAGAAGCCGGACATGTAGCAGAGACGGCTGGAGAAACGTATCTGCGCGTCCCAGAACTTCTTACTGCCGAGCAGCGACATCGAGCCCGAGCACCAGCGGTACTGCTGGTTGAAGAAGGCCCCGGCGGTGTCCGGGCACACGCCTGTCGACAGCGCGACCGGCACATACTTCAGGTCCCAGCCGAGCCCGCGCAGATCGAATCCGGTGTGCACGTCCTCGGAGTGCTCGATGAGGGTCGTACCACCGTTGGTCTCCAGGGCCGCCCGCCGGTAGATGGCGCAGGAACCCACGCAGATCGCCCCGTCGCTGTTCTGCCGGGACACCTGCACGGACCGGTAGAAGAGCTCCTGGACCGCGCCCGCGCCCCGCTCGATCCAGTTCTGCGAGTCGAGGACCCGGAAGTACTGCGGGGACTGCACGATCCCGATGCCCTCGTCCGCCTCCATGTACGGCAGCAGCTCCTCCAGGAGGTCGGAGCGCGGGGTGAAGTCGGCGTCGAGAATGAGGACGTACTTGCCGTCGGACTGGCCGAACCCGAAGTGCAGGTTGCCGGCCTTCTTGAACCAGCCGCGGTTCTCCCGGACCCCGTAGCGGAAGCCGAAGTCGCGTGCCATCGCCTCCAGCTCGGGGCTGGCACCGTCGTCCAGCACGAAGGGCACACACGTCCCCGGGTAGCGGTCGGCCAGCTGCCGCACATGGGTCCAGGTGTTGTGCAGCACCTCGATCGGCTCCCCGCACACGGGCAGGAAGACATCGACGCTCGGGTAGACCGCGGGCCGCCAGCCGCGCACCAGCCGCTGGTGGTGGTCGAAGTCGAAGTCCCTGGTGAAGCCGTTGACGCGCAGCGATACCAGGTAGTAGACGACCGTGAAGAACAGCGGCGGCGCGAAGATCCAGGTGAGCGGCGAGGCCTTGGCGAGCGCGACCTGGCTGACGGTCAGACAGCCGAAGCTGACGATCGACGCCAGCGTCAGCACCCACAGGCGCCGCTTGACGTACGAGTACTTCTCCGCATGCGAGGGAGGCGCGGGCAGCAGCCCCAGCGGTGCCCCCTCGGCACCGCCACGCCGTCCTCCGTGCCGCATGGCCCTGCGCCCCCCGGCGCCGGCCGTGTCGGCCATGCGGGCAGAGTCAATGGATGACATTCCTACCCTCCGGGCCCGACGACCCGTGTTACCCCCACCAAAAACGACCCCGAATCGAACACGGGGTCGCATAGGGCAAGACTAACCGAATGGTAAGAGCGACGTAAGGGGAGACAAGTGACTTACGCCGGTTAAGTCCCTATAAGCCCGTTATATTCTTGCAAAATACAGATAACTAACAGGTCTCACAGCCGCTCGCCCCGCTCAGCGTCCGCTTGTTCCGCGCCTCCTTGTTCCGCGCGGCCAGCAGTTCGTCGGCGGGATAGCCGACCTCTTCCAGGGTCAGCCCGTGCGGCCGTACGACATGCACCGCCGAGTCCCGGACCCCCGCCGCGAGCACCTTCCCCGGCCAGTCGGGCGCCCGGTGCCCGTCCCCCACGAACAGCAGCGCCCCGATCAGCGAGCGCACCATGTTGTGGCAGAAGGCGTCGGCCCGGACGGTGGCGGTGATGACCCCGTCGCCCCCGCGCACCAGGCTCAGCTCCTGCAGCGTACGGATCGTGGTCGCACCCTCGCGCTTCTTGCAGTAGGCGGCGAAGTCGTGCTCCCCGAGGAGCTGCCGGGCGGCCTCGTTCATGGCGTCCACGTCGAGCGGCCAGTCGTGCCACAGGACATGGCCCCGCAGCAGCGGGTCGACACCGCCGGGATTGTCGGTGACCCGGTACGCATAGCGCCGCCAGACCGCCGAGAAACGTGCGTTGAAGCCACTGGGCGCCTCCCTGAGGGCCCACACCCGTACGTCCTTGGGCAGCCGCCCGGCGAGCCGCTTGAGCAGCTTCTCGTGGTGCTCGCGCCAGACCTGCTCGGGCAGATCGACATGCGCGACCTGGCCCCGGGCATGCACTCCGGCGTCGGTCCGCCCGGCGACGGTCAGCTCGTACGTCCTGCCCCCCGAGCGGGTCACCGTGCGCAGCGCGTCCTCGATCTCCCCCTGCACGGTCCGCCTGCCGCCGGCCTGCTTGGCCCAGCCGTGGAAGTCCGAGCCGTCGTAGGACAGGTCGAGGCGGATACGGACGTGGCCGGGCTGTACTTCGTCACTCACCCCTGGATCCTCTCAGGGCTGCGTCCTGTTCAGAAACGTGGAACGGGCCCGCCCCCCAAAGGGGGCGGACCCGTTCACCGCAAGGCAGAGCCTCAGGCGTCCTTGGACTCCTCGGCAGCGGCCTCGACCGGAGCGGCGTCCTCGACGACCTCGTCGGCCTTGGTCTCCTCGACCTTGACCTCCTCGGCCTCCTTGACCGCACGCTTGGTGGCGGCCTCGGCCTCGCCCACGGCCTTCTGCTGCACCGTCAGCGCCTCGACCAGCTCGATGACAGCCATGGGCGCGTTGTCGCCACGGCGGTTACCGATCTTGGTGATGCGGGTGTAGCCACCCGGACGGTTCTCGTAGCGCGGGCCGATCTCGGTGAAGAGCGTGTGCACGATGCTCTTGTCCGTGATCACCTGGAGCACCTGACGGCGGTTGTGAAGGTCACCCTTCTTCGCCTTGGTGACCAGACGCTCGGCGTACGGGCGCAGGCGGCGGGCCTTCGCCTCGGTGGTGGTGATACGACCGTGCTCGAACAGCGACTTCGCGAGGTTCGCGAGGAGCAGCTTCTCGTGCGCGGCGCTGCCGCCCAGACGGGCACCCTTGGTGGGCTTCGGCATGGTTCTTCTCCTGTGTGTCTGCCCCGGCCGTGTCAGGTACCGGGGTCAGTATCCGAGCGGGCGGTTGCCCGTCGAAGATCCGGGTGCCTCTTCAGACACCCGGAGGATCCGCGCCCCGAGGGGCGCGGGGCTCTGCCCATATGCGGCTCCGCCGCGTGGGCGCGACCGGCCACAACGAACCGGCAGCCGAATCAGTACTGCTCGGTCTCCACGAAACCGGCGTCAGCATCATCATCGGCGCCGAACGCGTCCGCCGCAGCGGTCGGGTCGAATCCGGGCGGGCTGTCCTTCAGGGCCAGGCCCATGCCGGCCAGCTTCGCCTTGACCTCGTCGATGGACTTCGCACCGAAGTTACGAATGTCGAGGAGGTCGGCCTCGGAGCGGGCAACGAGCTCACCCACGGAGTGGATGCCCTCACGCTTGAGGCAGTTGTAGGACCGAACGGTGAGCTCCAGCTCCTCGATCGGCAGAGCGAGGTCCGCGGCAAGGGCGGCGTCCGTCGGGGACGGGCCCATGTCGATGCCCTCGGCGTCGATGTTCAGCTCGCGGGCGAGACCGAACAGCTCGACCAGGGTCTTGCCGGCGGAGGCCATGGCGTCACGGGGACGCATCGCCTGCTTGGTCTCGACGTCGACGATCAGCTTGTCGAAGTCGGTGCGCTGCTCGACACGCGTGGCCTCGACCTTGTACGTGACCTTCAGCACCGGGCTGTAGATGGAGTCGACCGGGATACGGCCGATCTCCTGGCCCACCTGCTTGTTCTGCACGGCGGAGACGTAGCCGCGGCCGCGCTCGACCGTCAGCTCCATCTCCAGCTTGCCCTTGCCGTTGAGCGTGGCGAGGACCAGGTCGGGGTTGTGCACCTCGACACCGGCCGGGGGCGCGATGTCGGCGGCGGTGACCAGACCCGGACCCTGCTTGCGCAGGTACATCACGACCGGCTCGTCGTGCTCCGAGGAGACGACCAGCTGCTTGATGTTGAGGATCAGGTCGGTGACGTCCTCCTTGACGCCCGGCACGGTGGTGAACTCGTGCAGGACACCGTCGATGCGGATGCTGGTGACAGCAGCGCCGGGGATCGACGAGAGGAGGGTACGGCGAAGGGAGTTGCCGAGGGTGTAGCCGAAGCCCGGCTCCAGCGGCTCAATCACGAACCGGGAGCGGAACTCGTCGACGACCTCTTCGGTCAACGAGGGACGCTGAGCGATCAGCATGTGTGGATCAGATCCTTCTTTCGTGGACGCCCGCTATTTGACGTCCGACGGAAACCGCACCCGTGAAAGGTGCGGGTACTGCAAGGGTACGGGCGATACGGCCCCTGGTGGAGCCGTACCGCCCGCAATGCCCTGTCGGAGCGAGGTCAGACGCGACGACGCTTCGGCGGACGGCAGCCGTTGTGCGGGGTCGGGGTGACGTCCTGGATGGAGCCGACCTCGAGGCCCGTGGCCTGCAGGGAGCGGATCGCGGTCTCACGACCGGAACCCGGGCCCTTCACGAACACGTCGACCTTGCGCATGCCGTGCTCCTGGGCGCGGCGGGCAGCCGACTCGGCGGCCATCTGCGCGGCGAACGGCGTGGACTTCCGGGAGCCCTTGAAGCCGACGTGGCCGGCGGAGGCCCAGGAGATCACGTTGCCGGACGGGTCCGTGATGGAGACGATCGTGTTGTTGAACGTGCTCTTGATGTGCGCGTGGCCGTGAGCGACGTTCTTCTTTTCCTTGCGGCGCACCTTCTTGGCAGCGCCCTGACGACCCTTGGGGGGCATCTACAAACTCCTACGGGAGGTGGTCGGTCCTACAGCGAAGACCGTGGACAGGTGTCCGCTGCGGACTACTTCTTGCCCGGCTTCTTCTTGCCGGCGATGGCGCGACGCGGGCCCTTGCGGGTACGAGCGTTGGTGCTGGTGCGCTGACCGCGGACGGGCAGACCGCGACGGTGACGCAGACCCTGGTAGCAACCGATCTCCACCTTGCGGCGGATGTCGGCCTGGATCTCGCGACGGAGGTCACCCTCGGTCTTGATGTTGTTGTCGACGTACTCGCGGATCGCGACCAGCTGCTCTTCGCTCAGGTCACGAACGCGGGTGTTCGGGTCGACGCCGGTCGCAGCCAGCGTCTCCTGCGAGAGGGTCCGGCCGATGCCGAACACGTAGGTGAGGGCGACCTCCACGCGCTTTTCGCGCGGGATGTCAACACCGGAAACGCGTGCCATTCAATGGCTCCTGGTGATCTTCGGAGGTCTTCCGCAGAACCGGCTCCCAGTCGCCGTACGAGGTACGAACTGGGTCCCCGGCCTCCGAGCCGGGGGTGTCAGGCGATCGCTCGCCTGGGTCCTGCGTATGAACATATTCAGCTTGCGTCGCGCGAATCTCTGCGAATTGTGCAGAGGGATCGGTCGTGCGTCAGCCCTGGCGCTGCTTGTGGCGCGGGTTCTCGCAGATGACCATGACCCGACCGTGACGGCGGATCACCCTGCACTTGTCGCAGATCTTCTTGACGCTCGGCTTGACCTTCATGGGTGTGAGGTTCTCCGGGTCAGTTGCCGGCGGTCCCGCTCACACGGGACGTGGGCAAGATCTACTTGTAGCGGTAGACGATCCGGCCACGCGTCAGGTCGTACGGAGACAGCTCCACCACGACCCGGTCGTCAGGGAGGATGCGGATGTAGTGCATGCGCATCTTGCCGCTGATGTGTGCCAGGACCTGGTGGCCGTTCTGGAGCTCGACCTTGAACATGGCGTTCGGCAGAGACTCGACGACAGTGCCCTCGATCTCGATGGCACCTTGCTTCTTGGCCACGCTTCGCCCTTCGAATCGACTACCTTGATCGACTCCCCCACTTTCCCTTACGGACGCACGCGGACATGCGGATGCACGGGAGCCGACGAGTCAGTCTACGTCAGCGCACCTGGAAACACGAATCGTGGAAGCCTGCCCAACGGGACAGATCATTACGCCGCGAGTTCAGGACAGCGCGCCCTCAGATGTCAGGGCCATCGAGTGCTCCCAGTGGGAGGACCAGGTGCCGTCGGTCGTGATGACCGTCCGGTCGACGAATCCTCGACGCCGGCCTCCGACCGGCGGTCGTGGGCTCGGCCGGCGTCAGGCCAGCGGGTCCGGGGCCGTCGTGATGCCGTACTCCGCGAGCTTCGCCCTGCCGCCGTCGGGGGCCGTGAGGACCAGGGGGCCCTCCGATGTCAGGGCCACCGAGTGCTCCCAGTGGGAGGACCAGGTGCCGTCGGTCGTGATGACCGTCCAGTCGTCCTCCAGGACCTCGGTCTTCGGGGTGCCGAGGGAGACCATCGGCTCGATGGCGAGACAGAAGCCGGGGACCAGCTTGGGACCCTTGCCGCGGCGGCGGTCGACGTAGTTCAGCAGATGCGGGTCCATGTGCATCTCGGTGCCGATGCCGTGGCCGCCGTAGTCCTCGATGATCCCGTAACGGCCGCCGCCCGGCTTCGGCTGGCGGCGGATGTACGTCTCGATCGCACGGGAGACGTCGACCAGTCGGCTGCCCTGCTTCATCGCGGCGATACCGGCCCACATGGACTCTTCCGTCACCCGGGACAGCTCCACCAGCTCCGGAGCGTGACCGGAGCCCACGAAGGCCGTGTAGGCCGCGTCACCGTGCCAGCCGTCGACGATCGCGCCGCAGTCGATGGAGATGATGTCGCCGTCCTTGAGGACGACCTTCTCGGACGGGATGCCATGGACCACCACGTCGTTCACCGAGGTGCAGATCGTCGCGGGGAAGCCGCCGTAACCGAGGAAGTTCGACTTGGCGCCGTTCTCCGCGAGCACCTTGCGGGCGACCTCGTCCAGATCCTTGGTGCTGGCCCCGGGAACCGCCGCCTCCCGCGTGGCCGCGTGGATCGCGGCGACCACCAGCCCCGCCGCACGCATCTTCGCGATCTGCTCGGGGCTCTTGATCTGCACCATGGGGGCCTGCGCTCTCCGTCACTCACGTCAACCGGTTACGTACACAACAGTACGGCCGCGGCACCCGAGGGGGCACCGCGGCCGGAACGGCCCGAGAACTACTTCTCGTCGTCCTTGTCACGCTTGAGCGCTTCCAGCGCCCGCTGCGTGATCTCGTCCACCGGGCCCAGGGAGGAGATCGTGACGACCAGTCCCTGCGCCTTGTAGTAGTCGATGATCGGCTCGGTCTGCGTGTGGTAGACCTCCAGCCGCTTGCGGACGGTGTCCTCGGAGTCGTCGTCGCGCTGGTACAGCTCGCCGCCGCAGACGTCGCAGACGCCGTCCTTCTTCGGCGGGCTGTACGTCACGTGGAAGACGTGGCTGGAGTCCTTGCGGCAGATACGGCGGCCGGCGATGCGCTTGACCACCTCGTCCTCGGGAACCTCGAGGTCCAGCACGGCGTCGAGCCTGATTCCCTCGGTCTTGAGCAGCTCGTCCAGCGCCTCCGCCTGCGAGACGTTGCGCGGGAAGCCGTCGAGCAGGAAGCCGTTCTCGGCGTCCGGCTGCTCCATGCGGTCCTTGGCCATGGCGATGGTGACCTCGTCCGGGACGAGGTTTCCGGCGTCCATGTAGGACTTCGCGAGTTTCCCGAGCTCCGTCTGCTGGCTGATGTTGGCGCGGAACAGGTCGCCCGTGGAGATGTGCGGGATGTGCAGCTTCTCGGCAAGGCGAACAGCCTGCGTTCCCTTACCGGCACCCGGCGGTCCGACGAGGACGATACGCATCAGCGGAGGAACCCTTCGTAATTGCGCTGCTGGAGCTGGCTCTCGATCTGCTTCACCGTCTCAAGACCCACACCCACGATGATCAGGATGCTGGTCCCGCCGAACGGGAAGTTCTGGCTTGCCCCGAAGCCAACCAACGCCATCGTTGGTACGAGAGCGATCAGACCCAGATACAGCGAACCCGGCCAGGTGATCCGGTTGAGCACGTAGCTGAGGTACTCAGCGGTCGGTCGGCCAGCCCGGATGCCCGGGATGAAGCCACCATACTTCTTCATGTTGTCGGCGACTTCCTCGGGGTTGAAGGAGATCGCCACGTAGAAGAACGCGAAGAACACGATCAGCAAGAAGTACATGGTGATGTAAATCGGGTGGTCGCCCTTGGTCAGGTTCTGCGTGACCCAGGTCTTCCAGCCCGACTTGCCCCCGGCGAACTGAGCCACCAGCGCCGGGATGTACAGCAGCGACGACGCGAAGATGACAGGAATCACACCCGCCTGGTTCACCTTCAACGGGATGTACGTGGACGTACCACCGTACGAGCGCCGGCCGATCATGCGCTTCGCGTACTGGACCGGGATGCGCCGCTGCGCCTGCTCGACGAAGACGACCAGGCCGACCATGACCAGACCGACCGCGATCACCGTGCCGAACTCGATCCAGCCGCCGGCCAGGGTGCCCTGCTTCTTGATGGCCCACAGCGCGGACGGGAAGGTCGCGGCGATCGAGATGAACATCAGGATCGACATGCCGTTGCCGATGCCGCGGTCGGTGATCAGCTCACCGAGCCACATGACGACGGCCGTACCGGCGGTCATGCAGATGACCATGGTGATGGTGGTGAAGATGTCCCGGTTCGGGACGATGCTGCCCCCGACGGTGCACCCGCTGAACAGCGCGCCGCTGCGGGCGGTGGCGACGAGGCCGGTGCCCTGCAGGATGGCGAGCGCCACGGTCAGGTAACGGGTGTACTGCGTGATCTTCGCCGTACCGGCCTGGCCCTCCTTCTTGAGGGCTTCGAGGCGCGGGATCACGACGGTCAGCAGCTGAAGGATGATGCTGGCCGTGATGTACGGCATGATGCCGAGCGCGAAGACGGTGATCTGCAGCAGCGCACCACCGCTGAACATGTTGACGAGACCGAAGAGGCCCTGGTTGCCTGACGCCTCTTTCACACACTGCTGGACGGCCTGGTAGTTGACGCCGGGGATCGGGATGTGGGTACCGACCCGGTAGACCACGATGATGCCCAGCGTGAAGAGCAGCTTCTTGCGCAGGTCGGGCGTCCTGAACGCCCGGGCGAACGCGGTGAGCACGGTGCCTCCTGCGACCCCCGCGCAACTGCGTCAAGGGTGACGGTCTTGAGGTTCGACGGATACAGAAAAAGAACAGTGCAGGCCACCTTACCGGCGACACTGCCTCCCCCGGAACGACCAACCGGGGATACCCCATTGTGAGGTATCCCCGGTCGGGATTCGTCTACGTCATCGAGGCGCCTGAAAGAATCAGACGAGCTCGGTGACCGTACCGCCCGCGGCGGTGATCTTCTCCTTGGCGGAGCCGGAGACGGCGTCGACCGTCACCTGCAGCGCCACGGAGATCTCGCCCTGGCCGAGGACCTTGACGAGGCTGTTCTTGCGAACGGCACCCTTGGCCACCAGACCCTCGACCGTGACCTCGCCACCCTCGGGGTAGAGCGCGGCCAGCTTGTCGAGGTTCACGACCTGGAACTCGGTCTTGAACGGGTTCTTGAAGCCCTTCAGCTTCGGGAGGCGCATGTGGAGCGGCATCTGGCCACCCTCGAAGCGCTCCGGAACCTGGTAACGGGCCTTCGTGCCCTTGGTACCACGACCGGCCGTCTTACCCTTCGACGCCTCACCACGACCGACACGGGTCTTGGCGGTCTTGGCGCCCGGGGCGGGACGGAGGTTGTGGATCTTGAGCGGGTTCTGCTCCGCCATGATCAGTCGACCTCCTCGACCGTCACGAGGTGGCGGACGGTGTGCACCATGCCGCGGAACTCGGGGCGGTCCTCCTTGACGACCACGGTGTTGATCCCCTTGAGACCAAGCGACCGCAGGGTGTCACGGTGGTTCTGCTTGCTGCCGATGTACGACTTCGTCTGCGTGATCTTGAGCTGCGCCATTACGCACCAGCCCCGGCACGCGCACGAAGCAGAGCCGCGGGAGCGACGTCCTCGAGCGGCAGACCACGGCGGGCCGCGATCTCCTCGGGACGCTGCAGGCCCTTCAAGGCCTCCACGGTCGCGTGCACGATGTTGATCGCGTTGTCGGAGCCGAGCGACTTCGACAGCACGTCGTGGATACCGGCGCACTCGAGCACGGCACGCACCGGACCACCGGCGATAACACCGGTACCGGGGGACGCGGGCTTGAGCAGCACGACGCCGGCAGCCTTCTCACCCTGGATCGGGTGCGGGATGGTGCCCTGGATCCGGGGGACCTTGAAGAAGTGCTTCTTGGCCTCCTCAACGCCCTTGGCGATGGCGGCCGGCACCTCCTTGGCCTTGCCGTAACCGACACCCACGGTGCCGTCACCGTCGCCCACCACGACCAGCGCGGTGAAGCTGAAGCGACGACCACCCTTCACAACCTTGGCGACGCGGTTGATCGCGACAACGCGCTCAACGTACGCGGTCTTCTCGGCGGCAGCAGCGCCGCCGTCACGGCCCTTCCGGTCCCGCCGCTCGCCGCCACCGGCACCGCCACCGCGGCGCTGGGGTCCAGCCATTGGAATTACCTCTCTCTTTTTCCGCTAGCTACGGCAGGCTCAGAACTTGAGCCCGGCTTCGCGGGCGGCGTCCGCCAGGGCGGCGATGCGCCCGGCGTACTGGTTGCCACCACGGTCGAACACGACAGCCTCGACACCGGCGGCCTTGGCACGCTCGGCGACCAGGGCGCCGACCTGCTTGGCCTGCGAGGACTTGTCGCCCTCGCCACCGCGGACGGACGCGTCCAGGGTGGACGCGGACGCCAGGGTGTGGCCCTTGAGGTCGTCGATCACCTGCGCCACGATGTGGCGGTTGGAGCGGGTCACGACCAGACGGGGACGCTCCGCCGTACCGGAGATCCGCTTGCGGATCCGGATGTGACGGCGCTTGATCGCGGCGCGCTTGTAGGCGTCGCCCTTGAGGATCTTCTGCCCGTATGCCATGGCTTACTTACCCGCCTTTCCGACCTTGCGGCGGATGACTTCGCCCTCGTACTTGACGCCCTTGGCCTTGTACGGGTCGGGCTTGCGCAGCTTGCGGATGTTGGCCGCAACCTCGCCGACCTTCTGCTTGTCGATGCCCTCGACCTGGAAGCGGGTCGGGGTCTCCACCTTGAAGGTGATGCCCTCGGGCGCCTCGACGACGATCGGGTGGCTGTAGCCGAGCGCGAACTCGAGGTTCGAGCCCTTGGCCGTCACGCGGTAACCGACACCGCTGATTTCGAGCTTCTTCACGTAACCCTGGGTCACGCCGGTGATCATGTTCGCCACCAGCGTGCGGGACAGGCCGTGCAGGGCCTTGTTCTGACGCTCGTCGTTCGGGCGGGTCACCTGGAGGGTGCCGTCCTCGCCCTTGACGATGTCGATCGGCGCGACGACGGTGTGGGTCAGCGAGCCCTTGGGGCCCTTGACCTCGACCGTACGGCCGTCGATGGTGACGTCCACGCCGGCGGGAACCGTGATGGGGAGCTTGCCAATACGCGACATAGCTGTTTCCTCCGTTCCCTTCCGCTACCAGACGTAGGCGAGGACTTCCCCACCCACGCCCTTCTTGCCGGCCTGCTTGTCGGTGAGGAGCCCGTGCGACGTGGAGATGATCGCCACGCCGAGGCCGCCGAGCACCTTCGGCAGGTTGGTGGACTTCGCGTACACCCGGAGACCGGGCTTGGAGATCCGCTTGATGCCCGCGATGGAGCGCTCACGGTTCGGGCCGAACTTCAGCTCGAGGGTGAGGTTCTTGCCCACCTCGGCGTCCTCGACGCGCCAGCCCGTGATGAAGCCCTCCTGCTGGAGGATCTCCGCGATGTGAGACTTGATCTTGGACGCCGGCATCGTCACGGAGTCGTGGTATGCCGAGTTCGCGTTCCGCAGACGCGTAAGCATGTCTGCGATCGGATCAGTCATGGTCATGAATTGGCCTTCGGCCTCTCTCGCCGGGGTTTCCTGGTGCGCCATCCCTCTCCCCGATCCGAGACGGGACGGGTGCGGCGCGGTGGACCTACGGCGTAGTAAGTCGTACGGGCGCGGCAGACGCCCAACCCCACAAGCCTACGGCATGCGGAGTAGGGCCCCTGCCGACCCAGATGCTTACCGAGAGCTTCAGGAATCCCCTATTACAGGGATTACCAGGAGCTCTTGGTCACGCCCGGCAGCTCGCCACGGTGAGCCATCTCACGAAGGCACACGCGGCACAGGCCGAACTTGCGGTACACGGAGTGCGGACGGCCGCAGCGCTGGCAGCGGGTGTAGCCACGCACACCGAACTTGGGCTTGCGAGCAGCCTTGGCAATCAGAGCCTTCTTCGCCATCTCGCTCACGCCTCCTTGAACGGGAAGCCGAGGTGACGAAGGAGCGCGCGGCCCTCAGCGTCGTTGGTCGCCGTGGTGACCACGGTGATGTCCATGCCCCGGGTACGGTCGATCTTGTCCTGGTCGATCTCGTGGAACATGACCTGCTCCGTGAGACCGAAGGTGTAGTTGCCACGGCCGTCGAACTGCTTGGGGGACAGGCCGCGGAAGTCGCGGATGCGCGGGAGCGCGAGCGACAGGGTGCGGTCCAGGAACTCCCACATGCGGTCGCCACGGAGCGTGACGTGGGCACCGATCGGCTGGCCCTCACGCAGCTTGAACTGCGCGATGGACTTGCGGGCCTTGGTGACGGCCGGCTTCTGACCGGTGATCGTGGTGAGGTCGCGGATGGCGCCCTCGATCAGCTTCGAGTCACGGGCGGCGTCGCCGACACCCATGTTGACCACGATCTTGACGAGGCCGGGAACCTGCATGACGTTCTCGTACTTGAACTCGTCACGCAGCTTGCCCGCGATCTCCTCGCGGTACTTCTGCTTCAGACGCGGAGTGGTGGTGGTAGCCATCAGATGTCCTCACCCGTCCGCTTGGCAACGCGGATCTTGTTGCCTTCGTCGTCGAAGCGGTAACCGACACGCGTGACGACCTTGTTGCCGTCCTTCTCAACGACCAGCTGGACGTTGGAGACGTGGATCGGCGCCTCGGTCGTGACGATGCCACCGGCCTGCGAACCGCGAGCGGTCGGACCGGCCTTGGTGTGCTTCTTGACCCGGTTGACACCCTCGACCAGGACGCGGTCCTCGCGGGGGAAGGCCGCGATGACCTTGCCCTGCTTGCCCTTGTCCTTGCCGGTGATGACCTGGACCAGGTCGCCCTTCTTGATCTTCATGCTTACAGCACCTCCGGCGCGAGCGAGATGATCTTCATGAACTTCTTCTCGCGCAGCTCACGGCCGACCGGGCCGAAGATGCGGGTGCCGCGAGGGTCGCCGTCGTTCTTCAGAATGACGGCGGCGTTCTCGTCGAAGCGGATGTACGAGCCGTCCGGACGGCGGCGCTCCTTGACGGTGCGAACGATGACCGCCTTGACGACGTCACCCTTCTTCACGTTGCCGCCGGGGATCGCGTCCTTGACGGTGGCGACGATGACGTCACCGATGCCCGCGTAGCGGCGACCGGAGCCACCGAGCACACGGATGCAAAGGATTTCCTTCGCACCAGTGTTGTCGGCGACGCGCAGTCGCGACTCCTGCTGGATCACGTCTATCTCCTGTTTGTCTGCCGGTTCCCTCCGGGGGTTGGGCCGGAGAGCCTGGCGGAACCGTCCTGCGAGTTGCTCACGCAGGAATTACTTGGGCCTCTGCAGGCGGCAACCCACGCCGGGGGCTTCACCGCGGCCAGGCCCGGGGGCCTGGGAGCGGAGCCCCCAGCGGGGGTCAGCGGGGGCGGAGCCCCCGCTTATTACTTCGCCTTCTCGAGGATCTCGACGACGCGCCAGTGCTTGCTGGACGACAGCTTCCGGGTCTCCATCAGGAGGACGCGGTCGCCGACACCGGCAGCGTTCTGCTCGTCGTGCGCCTTGAGCTTGTTCGTACGGCGGATGACCTTGCCGTACAGCGCGTGCTTCACACGGTCCTCGACGGCGACGACGACGGTCTTGTCCATCTTGTCGCTGACGACCAGGCCCTCACGGGTCTTCCGCGCGTTGCGCTCAGTCTGCTCAGTCACGTTCTTCTCGCTCATCAGGCGTTCTCCACCGTTTCGATGCCCAGCTCACGCTCGCGCATCAGGGTGTAGATCCGCGCGATGTCCTTGCGGACCGCCTTCAGACGGCCGTGGTTCTCGAGCTGGCCCGTCGCCGCCTGGAAGCGGAGGTTGAACAGCTCTTCCTTGGCCTCGCGGAGCTTGCCCAGAAGCTCCTCGTTGCCCAGCTCGCGCAGCTCGGACGCCTTGGTACCGACCGACATCACGCTTCACCTGCCTCGCGCTTGACGATGCGGCACTTCATCGGCAGCTTGTGAGCCGCACGAGTGAGAGCCTCACGCGCAATCTTCTCGTTCGGGTAGGACAGCTCGAACATGACCCGGCCCGGGTGCACGTTCGCGATCCACCACTCCGGCGAACCCTTACCGGAACCCATGCGGGTCTCGGCCGGCTTCTTCGTGAGCGGGCGGTCCGGGTAGATGTTGATCCAGACCTTGCCGCCACGCTTGATGTGGCGGGTCATCGCGATACGGGCCGCCTCGATCTGGCGGTTGGTCACGTACGCCGGCGTGAGGGCCTGAATGCCGTACTCGCCGAACGCGACCGTCGTACCGCCCTTGGCCTGACCACGACGCTTCGGGTGGTGCTGCTTGCGGTGCTTGACCCTACGGGGGATCAGCATGTCGGTCAGGCCTCCGTTCCGGTGCTCTCAGCCGGAGCGGCGGGAGCCTCGGCCTTGGGGGCCTCGGCGCCGGCAGCCTGCTGCGGCTTGCGACCGCGCCGCTCGCCACCGCGGCCACCACGGGCCGGGCGGTCGGCACCACCGCGGGCCGGGCGGTTACCCGCACGGGCCGCAGCGTTCTCGGCGCGGACCTCGGCGATGTTCTTGACGTCGCCCTTGTAGATCCAGACCTTCACACCGATGCGGCCGAAGGTCGTCTTGGCCTCGAAGAAGCCGTAGTCCACGTTCGCGCGGAGCGTGTGCAGGGGCACACGGCCCTCGCGGTAGAACTCCGAGCGGGACATCTCGGCGCCGCCGAGGCGGCCACCGCACTGGATCTTGATGCCCTTGGCGCCGGCCTTCATCGCCGACTGCATGCTCTTACGCATGGCGCGGCGGAAGGAGACGCGGGAGGAGAGCTGCTCGGCAACGGCCTGGGCCACGAGCTGAGCGTCGGTCTCGGGGTTCTTGACCTCGAGGATGTTCAGCTGGACCTGCTTGCCCGTGAGCTTCTCGAGGTCACCGCGGATGCGGTCGGCCTCGGCGCCACGGCGGCCGATGACGATGCCCGGACGAGCGGTGTGGATGTCCACCCGCACGCGGTCACGGGTGCGCTCGATCTCAACCTTCGAGATACCGGCGCGCTCCATGCCGGACGTCATCATCCGACGGATGGCGACGTCTTCCTTGACGTAGTCCTTGTACAGCTTGTCGGCGTACCAACGCGACTTGAAGTCGGTCGTGACACCGAGCCGGAACCCATGCGGGTTTACCTTCTGGCCCATTACCGGGTTCCTTCCTTGCTGCTGACGACCACGGTGATGTGGCTGGTCCGCTTGCGGATCCGGTAGGCACGGCCCTGGGCGCGCGGACGGAACCGCTTCAGGGTCGGGCCCTCGTCGACGTAGGCCTCGGAAACGAAGAGGCTGTCGGCGTCGGTGTGGTCGTAGTTGTGCGCGGCGTTGGCGATGGCGCTGTCGAGCACCTTGCCGACCGGCACGGAGGCTGCCTGCGGAGCGAATCGCAGAACAGCCTGGGCCTCCGTGGCGTCCATGCCACGGATGAGGTCCACCACGCGGCGGGCCTTCATGGGCGTGACGCGGATGTACCGCGCCTGGGCCCTGGCTTCCATGGTTGTCCCTTCAGTTACTTACGTGTCTGAATGCGATCCGCTACTAGCGGCGCTTCGACTTCCGGTCTTCCTTGACGTGGCCCCGGAAGGTGCGGGTCGGCGAGAACTCGCCGAGCTTGTGGCCGACCATCGACTCGGTGACGAACACCGGGATGTGGGTCTTGCCGTTGTGCACCGCGAGCGTGTGGCCCAGCATGGCCGGGACGATCATCGAGCGGCGGGACCAGGTCTTGATGACGTTCTTGGTGCCGGCTTCGTTCTGGGCGTCCACCTTCTTGATCAGGTGGTCGTCGACGAAGGGCCCCTTCTTCAGGCTACGAGGCATCTCAACCCGTCCTTAGCGCTTCTTGTTCGTCTTGCGGCGGCGGACGATGTACTTGTTCGACGCCTTCTTGGGCGAACGAGTACGGCCTTCCTTCTTGCCCCACGGGGACACAGGGTGGCGACCACCGGAGGTCCGGCCCTCACCACCACCGTGCGGGTGGTCAACCGGGTTCATCACGACACCACGGACGGTCGGGCGAACGCCCAGCCACCGCTTACGGCCGGCCTTGCCCCAGTTGATGTTGCTCTGCTCGGCGTTGCCGACCTCGCCGATGGTGGCGCGGCAGCGGACGTCGACCAGGCGGATCTCACCGGACGGCATGCGGAGGTGGGCCATCGAGCCCTCCTTCGCGAGCAGCTGCACGGAGGCACCGGCGGAGCGGGCGAACTTGGCACCGCCACCGGGACGGAGCTCGATCGCGTGGATCGTGGTACCGACCGGGATGTTGCGGAGGGCCAGGTTGTTGCCCGGCTTGATGTCGGCCCCGGGACCGTTCTCGACGCGGTCACCCTGCTGCAGGTTGCGCGGGGCGAGGATGTAGCGCTTCTCGCCGTCGGCGTAGTGCAGCAGCGCGATGCGCGCGGTGCGGTTGGGGTCGTACTCGATGTGCGCGACCTTCGCCGGCACGCCGTCCTTGTCGTGACGACGGAAGTCGATCACTCGGTAGGCGCGCTTGTGTCCGCCACCCTGGTGGCGAACGGTCACACGACCGGCGTTGTTACGGCCGCCCTTGCTGTGCAGGGGGCGGACCAGCGACTTCTCCGGCGTGGACCGCGTGACCTCGACGAAGTCGGCGACGCTGGCGCCACGACGGCCCGGCGTAGTCGGCTTGTACTTGCGGATTCCCATTTCTCAGTCCTCGTCCGATATCGGACGATCCGACCCGCTTACGCGGTCGGACCGCCGAAGATGTCGATACGGTCGCCCTCGGCGAGGGTCACGATCGCGCGCTTGCTGCCGGCACGCTGACCGAAACCGGTCTTCGTGCGCTTGCGCTTGCCCTGGCGGTTGATCGTGTTGACCCCGGTGACCTTGACGTCGAAGACCGCCTGGACGGCCTGCTTGATCTGGGTCTTGTTGGCGTTCGGGTCGACGATGAACGTGTACTTGTTCTCGTCGAGGAGCGCGTAGCTCTTCTCGGAGACGACCGGCTTCAGCAGGACGTCACGGGGGTCCGTGTACGACTTGCTCAGCGGGGTCTCGACGGTGTTCTTGCCCTCGGCGGCGTGGCGACGCGCCTTGGCGACGCGCGCGGCCTTGGCGGCCTTGGCGGCCTTCGAGGCGATGCTCGGGTGACGGATAGCCATCAGACCTCGGTCCCTTCGGTGTCGTTGGCCTTCGGGCCGGCGACGAAGGACTCGAAAGCGGCCTGGGTGAAGACCACGTCGTCCGAGACGAGAACGTCGTACGTGTTCAGCTGGCCCGGCTCCAGGATGTGGACCTGGGGCAGGTTGCGGGCGGACAGCCACGCGGCCTCGTCGGCGCGCTCGACGACCAGGAGCAGGTTCTTGCGCTCGCTGATCTTGCCGAACAGGCTCTTGGCGGCCTTGGTGCTGGGGTTCTCGCCCTCGACCACGCCGGAGACGACGTGGATGCGGTTGTGACGCGCCCGGTCGGTGAGGGCACCGCGCAGGGCGGCGGCCTTCATCTTCTTGGGGGTGCGCTGCGAGTAGTCACGCGGCACGGGACCGTGCACGACGCCACCACCGGCGAACTGCGGCGCGCGGGTCGAACCCTGGCGGGCGCGACCGGTGCCCTTCTGGCGGTACGGCTTCTTGCCGCCACCACGGACCTCGCCACGGGTCTTCGTCTTGTGGGTGCCCTGGCGGGCAGCGGCCAGCTGCGCGACGACGACCTGGTGGATCAGCGGAACGCTGACCTTGGCGTCGAAGATCTCCGCGGGGAGCTCGACGGAACCGGCCTTGTCGCCCGCCGGCGAAAGGATGTCAACAGTGCTCATCGGTTACCTCAGGCCCCCTTGGCCGCGGTGCGGACCAGGACGAGGCCGCCGTTCGGACCGGGAACCGCGCCCTTGATGAGCAGCAGACCCTTCTCCGCGTCAACGGCGTGGACGGTCAGGTTCTGGGTGGTGACCCGCTCGTTGCCCATGCGACCCGCCATGCGGAGGCCCTTGAACACGCGGCCCGGGGTGGCGCAGCCACCGATGGAACCGGGCGAGCGGTGCTTGCGCTGGGTGCCGTGTCCGGCGCCGAGGCCCTTGAAGTTGTGACGCTTCATGACACCGGCGAAGCCCTTGCCCTTGCTCTTGCCGGTGACGTCGACCTTGATACCGGCCTCGAACACCTCAGCGGTGATCTCCTGGCCGAGCGTGTACTCGGAGGCGTCCGCGGTGCGGATCTCGACGAGGTGACGACGCGGGGTGACGTCGGCCTTGGCGAAGTGGCCCTTGAGGGGCTTGTTCACCTTGCGCGGGTCGATCTCGCCGAAAGCGATCTGGACGGACTCGTAGCCGTCGACATCGTTCGTACGGACCTGGGTGACGACGTTGGGGCTTGCCTTGACGACGGTGACCGGAACAACACGGTTGTTCTCGTCCCACACCTGCGTCATGCCGAGCTTCTCGCCCAGGATGCCCTTGATCTGCTTAGCCATTCTCAGCTCACCGACCCTCAGAGCTTGATCTCGATGTCGACGCCGGCCGGGAGGTCGAGTCGCATCAGAGAGTCAACGGTCTTGGGGGTGGGGTCGAGAATGTCGATCAGGCGCTTGTGCGTGCGCATCTCGAAGTGCTCGCGCGAGTCCTTGTACTTGTGCGGCGACTTGATGACGCAGTACACGTTCTTCTCAGTGGGCAGCGGCACCGGGCCCGCGACCGACGCACCAGTGCGGGTCACCGTCTCGACGATCTTCTTCGCCGAGGAGTCGATGACCTCGTGGTCGTAGGCCTTGAGCCGGATGCGGATCTTCTGTCCCGCCATGGCTACTCAGTAGTCCTGTCTCTTCAACGCTCTGGAACCCGGTGTTCCTCGCCCCGTCCTCCGACCCACGCGGTCGGGCGTGTCGCGCTCCCGCTGACAGAGATGTCCCTTGTTCGAACATCCCTACGGGACTGCACACGGCCCTACCGGAACCGCAAGCCGGGGGCGGAAGGCCCACCGGGCGCCTGGCCGGTGCCGCGCTCACACTTCCCGGAAGATTCCCGTACGTCCGCCCCAGTGCTGCCCGCAGGCAGTTAGGGCGACGAGTACTGTGGGACTCGCTTCCGGTCCTCCCGGCGGGAGGCGCGCAGCATCAACACTCGACCGAGCAACCCCGCTAGTCTGCCATACGGGGCAGGGGGCTGGCCAATCGAGCCGGAGAGAATACCCCCAGGGTGACGTAGGTCAAACACCGGGCGCCGGCCCCGGGCTCCCCTCGCCGCGCGTGCGGTGGCCGACCACGATCAGGAACGACGCCGGCGCAGGGCCTCGCAGATCTCCTCGGCCGTGTCCCTGGGCCGGCGCAACCAGCGCAGCAGCGCTTGTAGCGCACGGCCGAACGGTGGAACGCCGACGCCGTCACCGCTGTACCGGCGCGCCGCTCGCCCAGCCCCGCGCGGACGCCATGGCCGCTCTTCTTCTCCGTCCGTCATCCATCGCGCTCAGGAGCGGCGCCTGCGCAGGGTTTCCCGTAGTTCCCAGAACGTGTCCTGAGGCCAGAGCAACCAGCGCAGCAGCTTGTCGCTTCCGGTCGACTGCACCTTCCACCACTTGAACCGCGGTGGCAGATCCCGGAACGGCACGAAGGTCAGCGTGTCGTCGATGGCGTTCTCGGCGAAGCCGCGGCGTCCCTCCGCGCGCAGTGTCCCGTACAGCTCCGGGGTGAGCGCGTTGTTGAGCCGAGCCACGGTGCCCGCCGCCGTGAAGGCGAATCCTCGCTGGTCAGGGTCGGGCAACTGGGTCGCCCGCACGATCCGGGGCGATGCCTCCTCCAGTGAACAGTTGAACGCCAGCCCGATCACCGCCGTGCCGAGCGACCGCTCCCCGCGCTCGAATGCGGCATCCCACTCCACGGGGTCGTCAAGACGCAGCAGCCCGTCACCGCTCTCCCAGTCCCACCCGGTCGCCATGACCGCTCTTTCCTCTCCGTACGTCGTCCGTCGCGGGCGCGGGCGAGGGTCACGCTTCAGCGGCGTACGTGACGAAGGCCGTCCAGGTGGACGGTGGGAAGGTGAGGTGGGGGGCATGGGTGGGGTTCTTGGAGTCTCGGACGTGGATGGTGGTGGGGGTGGGGGCGATTTCGACGCAGGATTCGCCGTCGGGACCGCTGCTGTAGCTGCTCTTGAACCAGGTGAGTTCGGGCGGGGACTTGCGGATCATGTTTCTCCCAGCAGTTGCTCAATGAAGGCGAGCGACTCCCCTGGCGGGAGGGCCTGCGCCCGGATGGTGCCATACCTCAGCTCAAGGATGCGCAACTGCCTCGGATCGGAAATCGGGCGGCCGTTGTAAGCTCCGTCGGAGCGCCCGACTGCCGAACCGTCCTCGAACTTCAGCACTTCGATCCTCCCGTTCAGACCGGGATGGGCCGCACTGTGCGTCGGCATCACCTGAAGCGTGACGTTGCTCAACCGACCTACTTCCAGCAGACGTTCGAGCTGCTGCTGCCAGACCATTGTGCCTCCAACAGGGCGGCGAAGCGTCGCCTCTTCCTGCACGAAGCTGAGGGCGGGCGCGGGTGACCGCTCGTATACGGACTGCCGGGCCACACGGGCCGCTACCAGGCGCTCCACGTCCTCCGCCGAATACGCCGGCTGCCACGATTCCAGCAGCGCTCGCGCATGCTCCGACGTCTGCAACAGACCATTGACGCTGATGCTTTCGTACACCCCGATCTCGACCGCCTTGGCCTCCATCCGGGCCAGGTCCCGCACCTTCTTCGGATACCGGACCTTGGCCACGTCCTCCTTCATCGCCGAGAGCAACCCGCCCGCCCCCAACACCTCGTCCGCCCTGTCCAGATACTCGGGCCTCGGGATCCGCTTCCCGCTCTCGATCTTGTAGACCATGTCCTCGCCGTACCCGACGGCCTCCCCGAACACGGCGGCCCGCATCCCCGCCGCCTCGCGCCGCAGCTTGAGCTGACGTCCGACGGTTGCGATCACGGCGATGCCCCAGTCGTCGTCCGGGTCCACTTCCCAACCCGGTTCGTCGGCCTCGCTCTTGAGCCGTACCGCCTCGCCGTCCACACTCATCCCGCACCCCTCCGTCGTACGACCGTGCCGCGACGCCCCTACCCGTACGGCCGTCCTCGACAGCCAGGACATGACCGGACAAGCGCCGGACAGTAACCGTACGCATCGGCTGCGTCACTGTTCACGGTACGCAGATGCGGCCACGCTGAGTGACGTGAACCAGGAAAACTCCACCCAACTCGATTGCGCCGTCCGGAACTTCAGCGTGCTCCTGTCCCCCACACCCCGGGGTGCCCGCCTCGCCCGGCTCCTCGCCACCGAGCAACTGCGCTCCTGGGGGCTGCCGTCGGAGAAGGCAGCACAGGTCGTCGCGGAGCTGGCTGCCAACGCGGCCACGCATGGGCGAGTGCGGGGGCGCGACTTCCGGCTGTCGCTGTACGTCGTCGCGGACACCCTCCGTATCGAGGTGACGGACACTCGCGGGGACGGCCTGCCCTGCCCGCAGCATCCCGCCCCCGAGTCGGAAGCCGGCCGGGGCCTCGTGCTCGTCGAGGCCTTCGCCGACCGGTGGGGCGTTGTTCCGGGACCACGTCCCCGCAAGACGGTCTGGGCCGAGCTGACTGTCTTACGGTGTGCCTCGTCCCGGTGAATCACCGCCCGGTCGTAGGTCTTTGCCGACGCCGACTGTCAAGCACAGGTGGGCCACCCGCCACCGCCCAGCCCGCACAACGCAAAGGGGCCCGTACGACCGGAGTCGTACGGGCCCCTTCGACAGCTACCAGGTCAGAGACCTGGCCGGGTCGGTCAAGATCACTTGTTGATCTTGGTGACCTGGCCGGCGCCCACCGTGCGGCCACCCTCGCGGATGGCGAACTTCAGGCCCTCTTCCATGGCGACGGGCTGGATGAGCTCCACCGTCATCTCGGTGTTGTCACCCGGCATGACCATCTCGGTGCCCTCGGGGAGGGTCACGACGCCGGTCACGTCCGTCGTACGGAAGTAGAACTGCGGACGGTAGTTGTTGAAGAACGGCGTGTGGCGGCCACCCTCGTCCTTGGAGAGGATGTAGGCCTGCGCCGCGAACTCGGTGTGCGGGGTGACCGAGCCCGGCTTGATGATGACCTGGCCGCGCTCGACGTCCTCGCGCTTGATGCCGCGGAGGAGGAGGCCGACGTTCTCGCCCGCCTGGCCCTCGTCGAGCAGCTTGCGGAACATCTCGATGCCGGTGACCGTGGTGGTGGTCTTCTCCTGCTTGATGCCCACGATGTCGACGGTCTCGTTGACCTTGAGGACACCACGCTCGATACGGCCGGTGACGACCGTACCGCGACCGGTGATCGTGAAGACGTCCTCGATCGGCATGAGGAACGGCTTGTCGACGTCACGCTCGGGCTGCGGGATGCTCTCGTCGACGGCCTTCATCAGGTCGAGGACGGTCTGGGTCCACTCGGGGTCGCCCTCCAGCGCCTTCAGCGCGGAGACCTTGACGACCGGCAGGTCGTCGCCCGGGAACTCGTACTCGGAGAGGAGCTCACGGACCTCGAGCTCGACGAGCTCCAGGATCTCCTCGTCGTCCACCATGTCGGCCTTGTTCAGGGCGACGACGATGTACGGAACGCCGACCTGGCGGGCCAGGAGCACGTGCTCCTTGGTCTGCGGCATCGGGCCGTCGGTGGCGGCGACCACGAGGATCGCGCCGTCCATCTGCGCGGCACCGGTGATCATGTTCTTGATGTAGTCCGCGTGACCCGGGCAGTCGACGTGGGCGTAGTGACGCGCCTCGGTCTGGTACTCGACGTGCGCGATGGAGATGGTGATACCGCGCTGGCGCTCCTCGGGCGCCTTGTCGATGTTGTCAAACGCGGTGGCCTCGTTCAGGTCCGGGTACGCGTCGTGCAGCACCTTGGTAATGGCGGCCGTGAGGGTCGTCTTACCGTGGTCGATGTGACCGATGGTGCCGATGTTGACGTGCGGCTTAGTCCGCTCGAACTTCGCCTTCGCCACTGGGGTCCTCCTGTGGAGTGGTTCTGTACGCCTTACTTCATCGGCGCCAGGTGATCTTTGCTGGAAAGCCCGGAACCGTGGGCAAACATCCGCGTTTGCGGCTGTTTGCCCCACGAGGCTCCGGAGTCAAGCCTAAAGCGTGTGAACGCGGTGCGTTACTCGCCCTTGGCCTTCGCGATGATCTCCTCGGCGACGTTCCGCGGAACCTCGGCGTAGGAGTCGAACTGCATCGAGTAGCTTGCGCGACCCGACGTCTTGCTGCGGAGGTCGCCGACGTAGCCGAACATCTCCGACAGGGGCACGAGGCCCTTGACGACGCGGGCACCGGCCCGCTCCTCCATGGCCTGGATCTGACCACGGCGGGAGTTGATGTCGCCGATGACCTCACCCATGTAGTCCTCGGGCGTGGTGACCTCGACGGCCATCATCGGCTCGAGCAGCACGGGGCTGGCCTTGCGCGCGGCCTCCTTGAAGGCCTGCGAACCGGCGATCTTGAAGGCGAGCTCGGAGGAGTCGACCTCGTGGTAGCCACCGTCGATCAGGATGACGCGCACGCCGGTCATCTCGTAGCCCGCGAGGATGCCGAACTGCATGGCCTCCTGAGCACCGGCGTCCACCGAAGGGATGTACTCCTTCGGGATACGGCCACCGGTCACCTTGTTCACGAACTCGTACGACGCGTCGCCGCCCTCGATGGGCTCGATCGCGATCTGCACCTTGGCGAACTGACCGGTACCACCGGTCTGCTTCTTGTGGGTGTAGTCCACACGCTCGACGGCCTTGCGGATCGTCTCGCGGTACGCGACCTGCGGCTTGCCGACGTTGGCCTCGACCTTGAACTCACGGCGCATACGGTCGACCAGCACCTCGAGGTGCAGCTCGCCCATACCACCGATGATGGTCTGGCCGGTCTCCTCGTCCGAGTGGACCTGGAAGGACGGGTCCTCCTCGGCCAGGCGCTGGATCGCGACGCCCAGCTTCTCCTGGTCGCCCTTCGACTTGGGCTCGATGGCGACCTGGATGACCGGCGCCGGGAAGTCCATGGACTCCAGGATGACCGGGGCCTTGTCGTCGCACAGCGTCTCACCGGTCGTGGTCTGCTTCAGACCCATGACGGCGATGATGTCGCCGGCGCCCACCGAGTCGATCTCCTCACGCTTGTTCGCGTGCATGCGGTAGATCTTGCCGATGCGCTCCTTCTTGCCCTTGACGGAGTTCAGCACCGAGGTGCCGGACTCCAGGCGGCCCGAGTAGACCCGGACGAAGGTGAGCTTGCCGAGGTGCGGGTCGCTCATGATCTTGAACGCCAGAGCCGACAGCGGCTCCTCCTCGGACGGCTTGCGCTTGACGACCGTCTCCGGGTCCTTGACGTCGTGGCCCTCGATGGCCTCGACGTCCAGGGGCGAGGGGAGGTAGCGCACGACCGCGTCGAGCAGGGGCTGGACGCCCTTGTTCTTGAACGCGGTGCCGCAGAACACCGGGGTGACCGTGGTGTCCTTGGACTTGCCGGACGCGATGGTGATGCGACGGATCGCGGCGTACAGCTGCTCCACGGAGGGCTCGGTGCCCTCCAGGTACAGCTCCATGATCTCTTCGTCGTTCTCGGCCACGGCCTCCAGCAGCTTGCCGCGGTACTCCTCGGCAGCCTCGGTGTGCGTGTCCGGGATGTCGACGACGTCGTACATCTCGCCCTTGGTGGCCTCGGCGGACCAGACCAGGGCCTTCATCGTCACGAGGTCGACGACGCCCTTGAAGTCGGCCTCGGCGCCGATCGGGAGCTGCATGACGATCGGCTGAGCGCCCAGGCGGTCGCTGATCATGTCGACACAGCGGTGGAACTCGGCACCGGTACGGTCGAGCTTGTTGACGAAGCAGATACGCGGAACGCCGTAACGGTCCGCCTGACGCCACACGGTCTCGGACTGCGGCTCAACGCCGGCGACGCCGTCGAACACCGTCACGGCACCGTCGAGCACGCGCAGGGAGCGCTCCACCTCGACAGTGAAGTCGACGTGGCCCGGGGTGTCGATGATGTTGATGGTGTGGTCGACGTCTTCCAGCGGCCAGTGGCAGGTGGTGGCAGCAGAGGTGATCGTGATGCCACGCTCCTGCTCCTGCTCCATCCAGTCCATGGTGGCAGCGCCGTCGTGGACCTCACCGATCTTGTAAGAAACGCCGGTGTAGAACAGGATCCGCTCGGTGGTGGTCGTCTTGCCCGCGTCGATGTGGGCCATGATGCCGATATTGCGCACCTTGGCCAGGTCAAGCGAAGTGGTAGCCATAAGGCTTCAGTCTTCTCTCGGTCTCGATGTGGACTGCGACTACCAGCGGTAGTGCGCGAAGGCCTTGTTGGACTCGGCCATCTTGTGCGTGTCCTCGCGCTTCTTGACGGCCGCACCGAGGCCGTTCGAAGCGTCGAGAAGCTCGTTGAGCAGACGCTCGGTCATGGTCTTCTCGCGACGGGCGCGGGAGTAGCCGACGAGCCAGCGCAGCGCGAGGGTGTTGGCGCGACCGGGCTTGACCTCGATCGGAACCTGGTACGTCGCACCACCGACACGGCGGGACTTGACCTCAAGGGTCGGCTTGATGTTCTCCAGCGCGCGCTTCAGCGTGATGATCGGGTCGTTGCCCGTCTTCTCACGCAGACCCTCCATGGCGCCGTAGACGATGCGCTCGGCGGTGGAGCGCTTGCCGTTCAGCAGCACCTTGTTGATCAGGGAGGTCACCAGAGGAGAACCGTAGACCGGGTCGATGATGACCGGGCGCTTCGGGGCGGGGCCCTTACGAGGCATTCTTACTTCTCCTTCTTGGCGCCGTAGCGGCTGCGGGCCTGCTTGCGGTTCTTGACACCCTGGGTGTCGAGCGAACCGCGGATGATCTTGTAGCGAACACCCGGCAGGTCCTTCACACGGCCGCCGCGCACGAGCACGATGGAGTGCTCCTGCAGGTTGTGTCCCTCACCCGGAATGTAAGCGGTGACCTCGATCCCGCTGGTCAGACGCACACGCGCGACCTTACGCAGGGCCGAGTTCGGCTTCTTCGGGGTGGTCGTGAACACACGCGTGCAGACGCCACGACGCTGAGGGGAACCCTCAAGTGCGGGCGTCTTGTTCTTCTCGACCTTGTCCTGCCGGCCCTTGCGGACCAGCTGCTGGATCGTAGGCACTACTTCTCCGGTTTCTGTGTGCCGATAGGTACAGCTAACCTGGAACGTCGCCGACCCACGCGGTCGGGTGTGTCGAATCCCGCGGACCTTTGCCGCCAGGCGAAAAAGGGCGCAGATTACGGTGGCCGGTGTCGGCTCGCCATGCGGTTGAAGGCACACACGAGAGCCAGGGCACACCCCAGGCACAAGGTCTGAGCGTACCTACCTCACGGACTTCGGTCAAAACAAATGGAGTGCGCCCCGACACGCCGGGTTTGTCACCCTTGCAATCGTGGGCCCGGAGTGAATGTCGCGGGGTTGTCGCCGGTTCCGTGCCCATGCCAACGGCTTGTTCAGTACGTTGAACGGTTGCTGTACCGATCGTGGGGGACGGGGGAACACATGACGGCGGCCGACTTACCCGACGGGACCGGTCTCGACGACCGGGTGCCCTTCCTCGCACGCCTGGAGAAGGGCGACCGCGAGGCGCTGCTCGGCCTGGGCCGCGAGCTCGGCTTCCGCCCTCGGGACGTGCTGCTCCACCAGCACGAGCCCTCCTCGTACGTCCTCTTCGTCATCCACGGCTGGACCAAGGTCACCGCGGCCGCCGTCAACGGCTACGAGGCGCTGCTCGCCCTGCGCGGCCCCGGCGACATCGTCGGCGAGTCGGCCGCGCTCACCGGACGCCCGCGCTCGGCCACCGTGACCGCCCTGGAGCCGGTCCGCGCGGTCGCCGTCGAACGGGACCGCTTCACCGACTTCCTCGGGCACTCCCCCGACGTCTCCTACGCCCTCCTCGGCCTCACCTCCGACCGGATGCGCGCGGCCGACCAGCGCCGCCTGGAGTTCGCGTCCATGCACGTACGGGAACGCCTGGCCGCCCTCCTGCTCGAACTGGCCCGCACGAACGCCCGCTACACCGAGACCGGCGTCGAACTCCTCGTCCCACTCAGCAAGCAGGAGCTGGCCGGGTCGGTCGGAGCGTCACGGGAGATGGTCCAGCGCCTGCTGAAGGAACTGCGGGACCGCGGGGTGGTGGTCACGGGGCGTCGAACGCTACGGATCGTACGAATGGACGTGCTGCGACGGATCGCGCGGGACGGGTGACACGGGGGCCAGTGCGGCCGACGCGGAAGCCTGGTGCGGCCGACGCGACGGGCGGAAGGGTGACGCGGGGTCCGGGTGGCCGGCCCGAAGGCTCAGCACGGCTGACCGGGGGGCCGGGGTGGCCGGCCCGGAGACTCGGCACGGCTGACGGGGAGGCCCGGGGTGACCGACGCGAAGCCCGGGACGGCTGACGCGGAGGCCCGGATGGCCGGCCCCAAGGCTCAGCACGGCTGACCGGGGGGCCGGGGTGACCGGCCCGGAGACTCGGCACGGCTGACGGGGAAGGCCGGGGTGACCGGCGCGAAGCCCGGGACGGCTGACGCGGAGGCCCGGATGGCCGGCCCCAAGGCTCAGCACGGCTGACCGGGGAGCCGGGGTGGCCGGCCCGGAGACTCGGCACGGCTGACGGGGAAGCCCGGCGTGGCCGGCGCGAAGCCCGGGACGGCTGACGCGGAGGCCCAGAGCGGCTGACTCGAAGGCTCAGCACGGCTGACCGGGGAGCCGGGGTGGCCGGCCCGGAG
>NZ_JBFAIQ010000001.1:0-87528 GCF_040654755.1 Streptomyces sp. NPDC050625 | reverse complement strand
GAGGCCCAGAGCGGCTGACTCGAAGGCTCAGCACGGCTGACCGGGGAGCCGGGGTGGCCGGCCCGGAGACTCGGCACGGCTGACGGGGAAGCCCGGGGTGACCGGCGCGAAGCCCGGGACGGCTGACGCGGAGGCCCAGAGCGGCTGACTCGAAGGCTCAGCACGGCTGACCGGGGAGCCGGGGTGGCCGGCCCGGAGACTCGGCACGGCTGACGGGGAAGCCCGGGGTGACCGACGCGAAGCCCGGGACGGCTGACGCGGAGGCCCAGGGCGGCTGACTCGAAGGCCCGGGACAGCTGACACGGAAGCCAGAGACGGCCGTCGCGGAGGTCCGGGGCGGCCGTCGCGGAGGCCCAGAACAGCCGACAGAAGGCCCGGGACAGCCGACACGGAAGCCCAAGAGCCGTCGGCGCGGAAGCCCCCGTGAGCGGACCGCGGGGCGGCAAGCGCGTTCTGTGTACACGGTCACAGTTCGAGTGCGTCATCCGCCCTCTCCCCGGTGCCGCCCCACGCGCCACTCTTCTCGTCTCGCCGGGCGACAGCGACGGCCCCCTTCCCGAAAGGCGATCATGACCGATCCCGTGAGCCGGACCATCCTGCTGCTCGACATCGAGCGCTACAGCGACCGGGACGACGTCGAGCAGGCCTACTTACGGCGGATGCTGTACGACGTCACCGACCGCGCCCTGGAGAGCGCCGGGATCGACGAGACGCTGCGCCTGCGGGCCGACCGCGGGGACTCCGTGATGGAGCTGATCGACGCCAACTCCTCCGTGCCGGCCCTGCTGCGGGCCCTGCTCACCTCGGTCCCGGCCCAGCTGCGGGCGGTCAACCGCATGGCGTCCAGCTCGGCGCAGATCCGGCTGCGCGGGGTCGTCGCCTCGGGGTACGTCGCCATCGACGAGCACGGCTGGGTCGGCTCCGACCTCAACCACGCCTGCCGCCTCCTGGACGCCGGTCTGCTGCGTGCCGCGCTGCGCGAGCGGCGGGACGACTTCGCGCTGTGCGTGTCCGAGGGGGTCTACACGGGGATCGTGCGGCACGACCACACGGGGGTCCCGGCGGCGGACTTCCACGAGGTGACCGTGGACAGCAAGAACGGCCCGCTGAAGGCGTGGCTGCACGGCCCGGTGCCCGAGGGGGCGGCCGGGCCACGGAACCACAGTGGAACGGGGGCGGGGGGAGCCCCGGTGCCGGGTGCTTCGGGGGACGGCCCGGCACCGGGGCGGACATCGCCCTCCACTCCCCCCGCCGGGGGCGTCGTCTTCAACTTCAACGGCGGCGCGCCCAGCTTCGGCGGCAGCCTGGTCGGCGGTGACCAGCACGGAGTCTCCGGCGGGCAGGTCACCGGAGATGTGTACCTCGGCGGGACCGGGGGTGACGCGGCGTGACCGTTCCGCCGGAGCAGCGGCCGCCGGAGCCGGAGGCCGCGCAGGAGCCCGACGGCGACAGACCCGGGGAAGAGGCCGAGAGCGCCCAGGAGGCCCGCGCCGCCCAGCGTGAGCTGTTCGCCCACACCCCTGGCTTCATCCTCGGCTCGGCGGCCTCCTTCGGGGGCAGCCTGGTCGGCGGGTCCCAGCACGGGGTGTCCGGCGGACAGGTCACCGGGGACGTCTTCATGGGCGGCAAGACCGAGATCCACCACCATGGTCCGACGGCCGCCTCGTACGCCTCCGGAGAGGTCCCGCGGGCCGAGCTCGACGCCCTGGACGCGGTCTTCGCCGAGGGCCCCGCCTTCGAGGCCGCCCTGCGCCGGCTGCGGCAGGAGCGGATCGTCGTCCTGTCGGGCCCGCACGCCGCCGGCCGCTATGCCGCCGCCCTGATGCTGCCGCACCGCCTCGGCGTGCCCGCCGTCCACGCCCTGCCCGCCGAGACGACCCCCGCGACCCTGCCCGCGCAGCTCACCCGGCCCGGCGGCCATGTACTGCGCGACCTGCCGCTGACCCGCAACCGGCCACTGCGCGACACCCATCTCTACGCGGCCGTGGACCAGCTCAAGAAGACCGACGGCCACCTGGTGATCACGGTCGAGAACTCACCGTTCCTCCAGGGCGTCACCCCGACACCGTGGGAGCCGCCGGCGGCCGAGGACGTCGTACGGGCCCATCTGGCCGTACGGCGGCGGGACGAGACGGCGCGGCTGCTGGCGCTCGCGCCGGTGCGGGAGTTCCTCGCGCGCGGGCGGCGCCCCGCCGAGGCCGCCGAGTTCGCGCGGGAGCTGGCCGCGTACGACGGCAGTGCCGAGGCGGGCGCCCGGCTCGCGGAATTCGGGCAGACCGCGGTGGAGAAGCAGTGCCGCAACTGGCTCGGCGCGCCGGAGACGGAGCTGCGCGAGAAGGCCTTCCTGATCTCGCTCGCGGTCTTCGACCAGGCCCCGTACGTGCTCGCCGCCGAGCTCGCGGACCGCCTCTTCGTGCAGTTCCAGAAGCTCCAGCATCCCGAACTGCCCCCGGAGATCCCGGTGTTCGGGCCCTCGGCGGCGGACCGGCTGGAGCGGGCACACGCGGAGGGGGAGCTGCGGGACGAGCAGACCGACTGGGGTGCCGTACCGCAGTTCATGGCGGGGTTCCGGGAGGAGCGCACCGCGCGTGTGCTGCTCACCGAGGTCTGGACGGGGCACCCCTCCGCCCGGCCCGCGCTGGTGGCGTGGCTGCGGGAGCTGGCCCGGGACGGGCGGCCGGTGGTGCGCACCCGGACCGCCGCGGCCGCCGCGCTGCTGGCCGCCGCCGATCTGCCCTCGGCGATCGCGCTGCTCATCGACGGCTGGGCCGACTCGAAGGCCTTCGGCCCCCGGGTGACGGCCGCCAACGCGCTCACCCTGGCCCAGCTACTCGACGCGCCCGCCGTACCGCGGCTGCTCACCCAGTGGTGCACGGACTCGCACTGGGCCCGCCGCTGGACGGCGATCCGGGCCTTCGGCCTGCTCGCGCCGCTCCGCCCCGAGCTGGCGGGACCGGCCCTGGCCGCGCTGGCGGGCCGGGCGCGGGCAGACGTCAGCAGCGACGCGGAGGCGGAGAGCCTGATCGAGTCGGCGGCCCTCCTGCTGTCCTCGGGGCGGCGCCCCGGCGAGGTGCTCTCCGAATTCGTACGGCTGCTGTACGACGACACCCCGGCGGTCCGCGCCCTCGCCCTGAACGCCTTCGTACGCGCCTGCGACAACGCCGAGGAGGGCGCGCTCGTCGAGTGGTACGCCGACACCGGCATGTACGAGCCCGACTCGGCCCGCGACCTGGCGACCCTGTGGCGCACCGCCCTGGGCGACCGGGCCCACACCCGGCAGGCGCTGGGCGCGCTGCGCACCTGGGTGCATGTCGCCCAGCGCCGGGCGGACGCGGCCCAGGCCCTGGAGCTGCTGCTGCCCGCGCTGGTCGTCGAGGCGGCCGACCGTGACCGGCTCGACCACGAACTGCGCACCATGCGCGCGGAGGACGGGGGACCGCGGCCGCCCGTCGCCGACCGGCTGCTGGACGTGCTCTGGCCCGCCGCTTCGACTCTTTCCTGACCGACCCCGCAACACCCGAGGAGTTGTCCCATGGCGGACTTCCGCCGTCAGCCGGAGTGGCAGCAACAGGCCGACCGGCACAGCACGTTGATCGACCCGGTACTCACGGTGCGGCCGATCTCGCGGTTCGACTACACCGCGCGCCGGGTGGTCGGCGCGATCGACCACGCGCTGGTCTTCGCCACGGCGGGCGGCGCGTACGACGTGTACGTCCCGCCGCTCCGGCCCAGCCGTACGGACGCGGCGACGCGTCGCTACACCTCGGTGTACGAGGTGGACATCGGCAGCCATCCGGTCCGGCTGGAGCTGGAGTTGCCGAGCGCCGACGACGCGTTCGCCTTCGGCGCGACGGCGGACCTGACGTGGCGGGTGCGGGATCCGGAGGCGTACGTACGCAGCGGTGAGCGCGACGTACCGACCCGGCTGACCCGCGAACTGCAGCAGCTGGCCCGCCCGGTCAGCCGGCGCTTCCCGATCGAGGAGAGCCCGTCGGCGGAGGTCGAGGTCCAACAGGCCGTCGAGAGCGGGGCGTTCGCGGCGGGCATCGGGCTGGAGGTCACCTGCATGGTGCGGCTGCGGCTCGACGACGAGGCGATCGCCCATCGGCAGCGGAAGCGGACGCTGCGCTACGAGTCCGAGATGCTCGACCCGGAACACGAGTTCCGCATGCGGCAGGCGCGGCAGCAGTACGAGTTGGAGGCGCTGCAGCAGCGGCAGCATCAGCAGCTGGTCGCCGAGAAGATCAACTTCTATCAGTACCACCTGCAGTACGGCGGGGTCGGCGCGTGGGCCGTCCATCTGGCCGCCCACCCCGAGGACACACGGCTGGTCATCGACAACATCCACCAGGACCAACTGAACGTCATCAGGGCCCAGTTGGAGCAGCTCGGCAGCGACGAACTGGAGGACTACCAGAAGGCGGAGTCCCTCAAGCAGGTCCGCCAGGAGATAGACGCCATCATCCGTATGCGCGGGCCGAGTCCGGCGGCGGGGGCCCTGCCCGCGGCTCCGCAGGCGCCGGCGTATCCGGGTCAGATGCCGCAGGGGCAGGCCCCGGCACCGGCGGCCCACCCGCCCCAGCCCGGCGACCCGGCCGCGCCGTACGCGCCCGCCGACGGCCCCTCCTCCGGGTATGCGGTCCAGGAGGGTCCCGCGCCCGTCACCCCGCCGATGCCCGCGCCGTACACCCCGCCCCGGCCCGGTCCGGAACCGGAGGCGTCGTGACGACGCCCGGGACCACACCCCGCCCGGCGCCCGTCGGCTCCCCCGGTCCCGGCACGGCCGGTCTCGGCACCGCCGAGCGGCTCCTCGTCGAGATGCGCGGGGAGATCGCGCGGGCCGACAGCAAGGCGGCCGTGCTGGTCGCGGCGTTGGGGCTGACGGCCGGGGCGTTCAGCGGGCTGGTGGCAGGGCGGAAGTGGGCGCCGGAGGTGCTGTCGGCCGCGGGGACCCTGTTGTGGTGGGCCGGCGCTCTCGCCCTCGCCCTGTCGCTGCTGGCGTTGCTGCTCGCCGTACTGCCCCGGTACCGCACCGGTGTGTGGACCCCGGGCCAGCCCCTCTGCTACTTCGGCGACGTCCAACAGGCCGTACGCGCGGGCCGGCTGGCCGATGCGCTCGCCGACACCGAACGCGACCCCGTCGCCGGGCTCACCTCGGCCCTCACCGAGACCAGCCGCATCGCCGCCCGCAAGCACCAGTGGATCCGTACCGGCCTGATCGCCTTCTGCGCCGGCACGGTCCTGCTCCCCACCGCCCTGCTGGTCGGCTGACGCCCGCTCACACGAAACACGGCACCCGAAGGAAACGTCCCCATGTCCGAAACACCCGACCCCGGCCCCTACCCGGCTCCGGAACCCCAGTACCCCGGCACCCCGCCCGCCCCTACGTACCCGACGGCACCGCCCACGTATCCGGGCGCCGCCCCGCAGTACCCGACGGGCGGCGGCGCTCCGCAGTATCCGCCGCAGTACCCGACGGGCGGCGGCGCTCCGCAGTACCCACCGCAGTACCCGACGGGCACCGGCACTCCGCAGTACCCACCGCAGTACCCGACCGCTCCGGCACCGCAGTACCCGACGGGCCCCGCCCAGCAGTACCCGATGACGCCCCCGCCGTCGCAGTTCCAGCCCACCGCTCCGCCCCACCCGGCCCCCACCCAGGCGTCGCAGGGCGCCGCCCCGGACGATCTCGACTACCGTCACCTCGGCTCCCGCGTCCATGTCGCCGCCCATCAGCGCGGTGCCGACGCCACCGCCGTGGGGCGGCTCGTCGTGCATCTGCCGGGGGCACTGGTGAGCGGTGCCGTGGTCGCCGCCGTCGGGACGGCGTTCGGCGGGACCGTGGGCGGGTGGCTCGCGGTTCTCGTCTGGCTGGCCAGCGGCGGGCTCGTGTTCCACCGGCCCGCCGAACTCCTCTTCGCCCGCAGGGTGTTGAAGCTCCGCACGCCGACGGCCCCGGAGCGGTCCCGGCTGGAGCCCGTGTGGCGCGAGGTCGTCGCCCGCGCGGGCATAGAGGCGCACACGTACGAGCTGATGATCGAGAACAGCGACGAGCTGAACGCGTCCGCGGTCGCCGGGCATGTCGTGAGCGTCACGACGTACGCGCTGAACGAGATCCCGAGCGGCAACCTCGCCGCCGTACTCGCCCATGAGCTGGGCCATCACACCGGCGGTCACTCCTGGGCGGGGCTGCTCGGCTACTGGTACTCGCTGCCCGGCCGGATCGCCTGGGCCGTCACCAAGTTCCTGGCCAGTGTCACCGTCATGGTGGCCAGCCGGTTCTCCGTGGTGGCGACCGGGCTGCTGGTGCTGTTCATGGGGATGTTCGTGGTCTTCGCGGTGATCAGCGCGTGGTTCGTGACCGTTCCGCTGGTCCTCGCGCCGTATCTGCTCGCCTTCGCGGGGCGCCAGGGCGAGCTGCGGGCCGACCAGCAGGCGGCCGCCCTCGGCTTCGCCCGGCAGATGACCGAGGTGCTGCACCGTCTGGAGGCCGAGGAGCAGGCGGAGGCCGTCCGCGCCGCGGCCGCCGGGCAGCGCCTGGAGCGGCCGGGCACGCTGGCCCGTCTGCTGTCGACCCATCCCGACCACGCCACCCGGCTGGCCCGTCTGGAGCCGTATCTGCGCACCGGACTGTGAGCGCGGTCCGCTCAGGAACGCCGGAGGGCGGCCACCCCGTGGGGTGACCGCCCTCCTTCAAGCGGACGCTCGCGCCTTACTGGTTGTACGGACCGTAGTCGTAGTCCTCCAGCGGAACGGCCTGGCCGGAGCCGGTGCCGAACGGTGAGTAGTCGATGTCGTCGTAGCCGACGGCCGAGTACATCGCGGCCTTGGCCTCCTCGGTCGGCTCGACCCGGATGTTGCGGTAGCGGGACAGACCCGTACCGGCCGGGATGAGCTTACCGATGATGACGTTCTCCTTGAGGCCGATCAGGGAGTCGGACTTGGCGTTGATCGCCGCGTCCGTGAGGACCCTGGTCGTCTCCTGGAAGGACGCCGCCGACAGCCAGGACTCGGTCGCCAGCGAGGCCTTGGTGATACCCATGAGCTGCGGACGACCGGAGGCCGGGTGACCGCCCTCCTGGACCACACGACGGTTCTCGGTCTCGAACTTCGAGCGCTCGACCAGCTCGCCGGGCAGCAGCTCGGCGTCGCCGGACTCGATGATCGTCACACGGCGCAGCATCTGCCGGATGATGATCTCGATGTGCTTGTCGTGGATCGACACACCCTGCGAGTTGTACACCTTCTGGACCTCGCCGACCAGGTGGACCTGGACGGCACGCTGGCCCAGGATGCGCAGCACGTCGTGCGGGTTGGTGGCACCCACGGTGAGCTTCTGGCCCACCTCGACGTGCTCGCCCTCGCTGACCAGGAGTCGGGCGCGCTTCGAGATCGGGTAGGCCGTCTCGTCGCTGCCGTCGTCCGGCGTGATGACGATCTTCTTGGTCTTCTCGGTCTCCTCGATCCGCACGCGGCCGGAGGCCTCGGAGATCGGGGCGACACCCTTCGGGGTACGGGCCTCGAAGAGCTCGACGACACGCGGCAGACCCTGGGTGATGTCGTCACCGGCCACACCACCGGTGTGGAAGGTACGCATCGTCAGCTGGGTACCGGGCTCACCGATGGACTGGGCGGCGATGATGCCGACCGCCTCACCGATGTCGACCAGCTTGCCGGTGGCCAGCGAGCGGCCGTAGCACATGGCGCAGGTGCCGACGGCGGACTCACAGGTCAGGACCGAGCGGGTCTTGACCTCGGAGACGCCACGGGCCACCAGTTCCTCGATGAGGACGTCACCGAGGTCGGTGCCGGCCGGGGCCAGGACCTGACCGTCGACCACGATGTCCTCGGCGAGGCAGCGCGCGTACACGGACGTCTCGACGTTCTCCGCCTTGCGCAGCACGCCGGCCGCGTCGACCTCCGCGATGTGGAGCTTGAGGCCACGGTCGGTGCCGCAGTCCTCCTCGCGGATGATGACGTCCTGGGAGACGTCGACCAGACGACGGGTGAGGTAACCCGAGTCGGCGGTACGCAGAGCGGTGTCCGCGAGACCCTTACGGGCACCGTGCGTGGAGATGAAGTACTCCAGCACGGACAGGCCCTCACGGAAGGACGCCTTGATCGGACGCGGGATCGTCTCGTTCTTGGCGTTCGACACCAGACCACGCATACCGGCAATCTGACGCATCTGCATCATGTTGCCTCGGGCACCCGAGTTCACCATCATGAAGATCGGGTTGGTCTTCGGGAAGTTGTCGTTCATCGCCTCGGCGACCTCGTTGGTCGCCTTGGTCCAGATCGCGATGAGCTCCTGCGTGCGCTCGTCCTTGGTGATCAGACCGCGCTCGTACTGCTTCTGGACCTTCTCGTCCTGCGCCTCGTAGCCCTTGACGATCTCCTTCTTCGCCTCGGGAACGACGACGTCGGAGATGGCGACGGTGACGCCGGAACGGGTGGCCCAGAAGAAGCCGGCCGCCTTCAGGTTGTCGAGCGTCGCCGCCACGATGACCTTCGGGTAGCGCTCGGCGAGGTCGTTGACGATCTCGGAGAGCTGCTTCTTGCCGACCTCGTAGTCGACGAACGGGTAGTCCTCGGGCAGCAGCTCGTTGAAGAGCGCACGGCCGAGCGTGGTCTTCAGACGGAAGCTGTCACCCTGCTGCCACTCGGGCTCGCCCTCCTCCTGGGCCGGCGGGGTCCAGCCGCGCGGCGGGATGGTGCCCACCGGGAAGCGGATGTCCACGCGCGACTGCAGCGAGAGCTCGCCGGCGTCGAACGCCATGATCGCCTCGGCCACGGAGGAGAAGGAGCGGTCCTCGCCCTTCACGTTCCGCATCTCGCCGTCGGTGGTGAGGAAGAACAGACCGAGGACCATGTCCTGGGTCGGCATCGTCACCGGACGGCCGTCGGCCGGCTTGAGGATGTTGTTCGAGGACAGCATCAGGATGCGGGCCTCGGCCTGCGCCTCCGCGGACAGCGGCAGGTGCACGGCCATCTGGTCGCCGTCGAAGTCCGCGTTGAACGCGGTGCAGACGAGCGGGTGGATCTGGATGGCCTTGCCCTCGACCAGCTGCGGCTCGAAGGCCTGGATGCCGAGGCGGTGCAGGGTGGGCGCACGGTTCAGCAGCACCGGGTGCTCGGCGATGACCTCTTCGAGGACGTCGTACACAACGGTGCGGCCGCGCTCCACCATGCGCTTGGCGCTCTTGATGTTCTGCGCGTGGTTCAGGTCGACCAGGCGCTTCATCACGAACGGCTTGAAGAGCTCCAGCGCCATGGCCTTGGGCAGACCGCACTGGTGCAGCTTCAGCTGCGGGCCGACGACGATGACGGAACGCGCCGAGTAGTCGACTCGCTTACCGAGCAGGTTCTGACGGAAGCGGCCCTGCTTGCCCTTCAGCATGTCGCTGAGGGACTTCAGCGGGCGGTTGCCGGGGCCGGTCACCGGGCGGCCGCGACGACCGTTGTCGAAGAGGGCGTCAACAGCCTCCTGAAGCATGCGCTTCTCGTTGTTGACGATGATCTCCGGGGCACCGAGGTCCAGGAGCCTCTTCAGACGGTTGTTGCGGTTGATCACACGGCGGTACAGGTCGTTCAGGTCGGAGGTCGCGAAGCGGCCACCGTCCAGCTGCACCATCGGACGCAGGTCCGGCGGGATGACCGGCACGCAGTCGAGGACCATGCCCTTGGGGCTGTTGGACGTCTGCAGGAACGCGGAGACGACCTTCAGCCGCTTGAGGGCGCGGGTCTTCTTCTGGCCCTTGCCGGTACGGATGATCTCGCGGAGCTTCTCGGCCTCCTCCTCCAGGTCGAAGGACTCCAGGCGCTTCTGCAGGGCCTGGGCGCCCATCGAGCCGTCGAAGTACGTGCCGAAGCGGTCACGCAGCTCGCGGTAGAGCAGCTCGTCGCCCTCGAGGTCCTGGACCTTGAGGTTCTTGAACCGGGTCCACACCTCGTCGAGCCGGTCGATCTCGCGCTGCGCACGGTCGCGCAGCTGCTTCATCTCACGCTCGGCACCCTCGCGCACCTTGCGGCGCACATCGGCCTTGGCACCCTCGGCCTCCAGCTCGGCCAGGTCGGCCTCGAGCTTCTTGGCGCGGGCCTCCAGGTCGGCGTCGCGACGGTTCTCGACCTGCTGGCGCTCCACGGAGACATGCGCCTCCAGGGAGGGCAGGTCGCGGGTGCGGCGCTCCTCGTCGACGTACGTGATCATGTACGCCGCGAAGTAGATGACCTTCTCGAGGTCCTTGGGAGCCAGGTCGAGCAGGTAGCCCAGCCGGCTAGGGACGCCCTTGAAGTACCAGATGTGCGTGACGGGCGCGGCCAGCTCGATGTGGCCCATCCGCTCACGGCGCACCTTGGCGCGCGTGACCTCGACGCCACAGCGCTCGCAGATGATGCCCTTGAAGCGGACGCGCTTGTACTTGCCGCAGTAGCACTCCCAGTCCCGGGTCGGACCGAAGATCTTCTCGCAGAAGAGTCCGTCCTTCTCGGGCTTGAGGGTGCGGTAGTTGATGGTCTCGGGCTTCTTGACCTCGCCGTGGCTCCACTGACGGATGTCGTCCGCGGTGGCCAGGCCGATCCGGAGCTCGTCGAAGAAGTTGACGTCGAGCACTATGCGTCAATCCCTCTCAGGGTCGTAAGTCTGTGGTCTGAAACGGGGGCCTGGGGGTCGGCGGAGCCCTGTGGGTGAGGGCCCCGCCGGACTCCCGTCAGACCTCTTCGACGCTGCTCGGCTCGCGCCGGGACAGGTCGATGCCGAGCTCCTCCGCAGCGCGGAAGACGTCCTCGTCGGTGTCACGCATCTCGATGGACATACCGTCGCTGGACAGCACCTCCACGTTCAGGCAGAGCGACTGCATCTCCTTGATGAGCACCTTGAAGGACTCGGGGATGCCGGGCTCGGGGATGTTCTCGCCCTTGACGATGGCCTCGTAGACCTTCACGCGGCCGGTGACGTCGTCGGACTTGATGGTCAGCAGCTCCTGGAGCGCGTACGCGGCGCCGTAGGCCTCGAGGGCCCACACCTCCATCTCACCGAAGCGCTGGCCACCGAACTGCGCCTTACCACCCAGCGGCTGCTGGGTGATCATCGAGTACGGACCGGTCGAACGGGCGTGCAGCTTGTCGTCGACCAGGTGGTGCAGCTTCAGGATGTACATGTAGCCGACCGAGATCGGGTCCGGGAACGGCTCACCCGAACGACCGTCGAACAGCTGCGCCTTGCCGGACGGGAGCACCATGCGCTCGCCGTCGCGGTTCGGGATGGTGTGCTGGAGCAGACCCGCGAGCTCGTCCTCACGTGCACCGTCGAAGACCGGGGTGGCGACGTTGGTGCCGGGAGCGACGGCGTCGGCGCCGATCGCCTGGAGGCGCTGCGCCCACTCGTCCGCGAGGCCGGAGACGTCCCAGCCGCGGCTGGCGAGCCAGCCGAGGTGGATCTCCAGCACCTGTCCCGGGTTCATTCGGGACGGGACACCCAGCGGGTTGAGGATGATGTCGACCGGGGTGCCGTCCTCCAGGAACGGCATGTCCTCGATCGGCAGGATCTTGGAGATGACACCCTTGTTGCCGTGCCGGCCGGCGAGCTTGTCACCGTCGGTGATCTTGCGCTTCTGCGCGACGTAGACGCGCACCAGCTGGTTCACACCGGGGGGAAGCTCGTCGCCCTCCTCGCGGTCGAAGACACGCACGCCGATGATCTTGCCGGTCTCACCGTGCGGCACCTTCAGCGAGGTGTCACGGACCTCACGGGCCTTCTCACCGAAGATCGCGCGCAGCAGGCGCTCCTCCGGGGTCAGCTCGGTCTCACCCTTCGGGGTCACCTTGCCGACGAGGATGTCGCCGGCGATGACCTCGGCACCGATGCGGATGATGCCGCGCTCGTCGAGGTCGGCGAGGACCTCCTCGGAGACGTTCGGGATGTCCCGGGTGATCTCCTCGGGGCCGAGCTTGGTGTCACGGGCGTCGACCTCGTGCTCCTCGATGTGGATCGAGGAGAGGACGTCGTCCTGCACGAGGCGCTGCGACAGGATGATCGCGTCCTCGTAGTTGTGACCCTCCCACGGCATGAACGCCACGAGCAGGTTCTTGCCGAGGGCCATCTCACCGTTCTCGGTGGCCGGGCCGTCGGCGAGGACCTGGCCCTCGATGATCCGGTCGCCCTCGTTGACGACGACCTTCTGGTTCACCGAGGTGCCCTGGTTGGACCGGGCGAACTTGTGCAGGCGGTACGTGATGTACGTGCCGTCGTCGTTGGCGGTGGTGATGTAGTCCGCGGAGACCTCCTGGACCACACCCGCCTTCTCGGCCTTGACCACGTCACCGGCGTCGACGGCGGAGCGGTACTCCATGCCGGTGCCGACGAGCGGGGCCTCGGACTTGATCAGCGGAACGGCCTGGCGCATCATGTTCGCGCCCATGAGGGCGCGGTTGGCGTCGTCGTGCTCCAGGAAGGGGATCATGGCGGTCGCGACCGACACCATCTGGCGCGGCGAGACGTCCATGTAGTCCACGTCGTCACCGGCGACGTAGTCGACCTCGCCGCCACGACGGCGGACGAGGACGCGGTTCTCGGCGAACCGCATGTCGTCCGTGAGCGTGGCGTTGGCCTGCGCGATGACGAAGCGGTCCTCCTCGTCGGCGGTCAGGTAGTCCACCTCGTCGGTGACCTGGCCGTCGACGACCTTGCGGTACGGGGTCTCGACGAAACCGAACGCGTTGACCCGGCCGTAGGAGGCCAGCGAACCGATCAGACCGATGTTCGGGCCTTCAGGGGTCTCGATCGGGCACATGCGTCCGTAGTGGGACGGGTGCACGTCACGGACCTCGAAGCCGGCCCGCTCACGGGAGAGACCACCCGGGCCGAGCGCGGACAGACGACGCTTGTGCGTCAGCCCGGACAGCGGGTTGTTCTGGTCCATGAACTGGGACAGCTGGCTGGTGCCGAAGAACTCCTTGATGGAGGCGACGACCGGCCGGATGTTGATCAGGGTCTGCGGCGTGATCGCCTCGACGTCCTGCGTGGTCATGCGCTCGCGCACGACGCGCTCCATACGAGCCAGACCGGTGCGGACCTGGTTCTGGATGAGCTCGCCGACGCTGCGCAGACGACGGTTGCCGAAGTGGTCGATGTCGTCCGTCTCGACGACGATCGTCTGGCCGTTGTCGGCGGCCGTCTCGGTCTCACCCGCGTGCAGCTTCACCAGGTACTTGATCGTCGAGATGACGTCCTCGACGGTCAGGACACCCGCGTCCAGCGGAGCGTCCGCACCCAGCTTCTTGTTGACCTTGTAGCGGCCGACCTTGGCGAGGTCGTAGCGCTTCGGGTTGAAGTACAGGTTCTCCAGCAGCGTCTGCGCGGCCTCACGCGTGGGGGGCTCGCCCGGACGCAGCTTGCGGTAGATGTCGAGCAGCGCGTCGTCCTGGCCCTGGGTGTGGTCCTTCTCCAGGGTGGCGCGCATGGACTCGTACTCGCCGAACTCCTCGAGGATCTGCTCGGTCGTCCAGCCGAGCGCCTTCAGGAGGACGGTCACGGACTGCTTGCGCTTGCGGTCGATACGGACACCGACCATGTCACGCTTGTCGATCTCCATCTCCAGCCAGGCACCCCGGGACGGGATGATCTTGGCGGAGAAGATGTCCTTGTCAGAGGTCTTGTCGATGGAGGAGTCGAAGTAGACACCGGGCGAACGGACAAGCTGCGACACCACGACACGCTCGGTGCCGTTGATCACGAACGTGCCCTTGTTCGTCATGAGCGGGAAGTCGCCCATGAAGACCGTCTGGGACTTGATCTCACCGGTCTCGTTGTTGGTGAACTCGGCCGTGACGAAGAGCGGGGCGGCGTACGTGAAGTCGCGCTCCTTGCACTCGTCGATCGAGTTCTTCGGCGGCTCGAAGCGGTGGTCCCGGAACGTCAGGGACATCGACCCGGAGAAGTCCTCGATCGGGGAGATCTCCTCGAAGATCTCCTCCAGACCGGACTTGGTGGGGACGTCCTGACCGTTCTCCAGAGCCTCCTCGACCCGACTCTGCCAGGCGGTGTTGCCGAGCAGCCAGTCAAAGCTCTCGGTCTGCAGCGCGAGCAGGTTCGGAACCTCGAGAGGCTCCTTGATCTTTGCAAAGGAAATGCGCAGCGGGGCGGTGCTGGCGCCGTTGTTCATATTCGCGGTCGAGGCATTGCGCGAGGCGGCCAAGAGGGGGTCCTTCCGAGGGCTCGGACTCACTGCGCGCGTACCGGCCCCTCTCCCGCGCACGGAGACAGAAATCCCAGGTCAGGGAAGGTTCGGTCGTCTGTGCTCAAGTGAGGGCATGCCCCTGGTGACGGGCAGGGGACAGCTAACAGGCAGCGCAAAGGGTCAGTGTAGCCACTTGGCACACTGATGTCCAGTGCGGGTTTTTCGCGACCCTCGTTGTTGTCAACGCCCTCGGATCCTGCCCTCAACGCACGTTGATACTGCCCTCTTCGTCGTCGATCCATGCCTCGGATTCGGATCCTTGTGACGACGCGTCCTGAGAATTGCGCGCTGCGTGCGGTTCGTCAAGGCCCTCCCCGCCCAAACCGGATGCTGCGCTCGTCACTTGCAGCCGGACACCAGGGGCGCTTGAGGGCACGACGAAGATCACCATACTCCCCGCACCATCCGGTGCAAGGCAGCCGCCGCCCGACCCTCGGAACGCCGAAGAGCGACCACCCGGATGGATGGTCGCTCTTCGGTGCGTTCGCGTTACAGCCCTACGGGGCTGCCGTCAGCGCGCAAAGGAGTCCACGCGGACCCGTGGGGTCACTTGACCTCGACGGAGGCGCCGGCGCCCTTGAGGGACTCGGCGGCCTTCTCGGCGGCGTCCTTGGCGACCTTCTCCAGGACAGGCTTCGGGGCGCCGTCCACGAGGTCCTTGGCCTCCTTCAGGCCCAGGGAGGTCAGCTCACGCACGACCTTGATGACCTGGATCTTCTTGTCACCGGCGCCGGTGAGGATGACGTCGAACTCGTCCTTCTCCTCCTCCTGCTCGACCGGGGCGCCCGGGCCGGCGGGGCCGGCAACGGCGACCGCGGCGGCGGCGGTGACGTCGAACTTCTCCTCGAAGGCCTTCACGAACTCGGAGAGCTCGATGAGGGTCATCTCCTCGAACTGCGCGAGCAGGTCTTCCTGGCTGAGCTTCGCCATGGTGGGCGATCCTTCCACTAATTCGGCTGGTGCCGGATGTACATGTATGGCGGGCGTACGTTCGGCCCGCTACGACCTCCGCCTCGGACGGCGGCGGTCATTTCGCGAGCCGAGTTACTCGGCACCGCCCTGCTCGGCCTGCTTGGCACGAAGAGCGTCCACGGTGCGGACGAGCTTCGACGGGAGCGCCTGGAAGACCTGAGCAGCCTGAGTCTGCTTGCCCTTGAAGGCGCCCGCCAGCTTGGCGAGCAGAACCTCGCGGGACTCGAGGTCCGCAAGCTTCTTGATCTCGTCGGCGGACAGCGCCTTGCCGTCAAGGACACCGCCCTTGATGACGAGGTTCGGGTTGTCCTTGGCGAAGTCACGAAGACCCTTCGCCGACTCCACCGGGTCACCGGTGACGAAGGCGACCGCCGTCGGACCGTTGAACAGGTCGTCGAGCGTCGTGATCCCGGCCTCGTTGGCCGCAATCTTGGTCAGCGTGTTCTTCACCACGGCGTACTGGGCGTTCTCACCGAGCGAACGACGCAGGTTCTTGAGCTGCGCCACGGTGAGACCCCGGTACTCGGTCAGCACGGCGGCGTTCGAGCTGCGGAACTGCTCCGCGAGCTCGGCTACCGCGGCAGCCTTGTCGGGCCTTGCCATAGAGCGTCGGCCTCCTTCCGGGTGATGGACCGCTCGGAAGGGGCTGAGATAAACGAAACGCCCCGGCGCAGGCGCTCGGGGCGGACTCGACCGGCCGCACGCGCAGGACGCGTACGCTCCGGGAGTTCTTCCACACTCACCTGCGCGGGTCGCCCACTTTTCAGCGGATCCTTCGGCCACCGCACCTTCTCGCGAACGTACGGCAACGACCAGCGGTCTTTGGCTTCTGAAGGAGAGTACGGGACCTGCTCGCACTCAAGCAAATCGGACCGTACGGGGCAGCCGGGTTGCGCCCCGTCCGGTCGTGTGTCGCGCTGGTGTCCGCCGGAGGCTTGGCACGGGCCCGCCTGTCCTCCGGCATCCTCCCGGTCCGGTTCAGGAGCTGGTGCCGGAGCCGCCCGCCGCCGTGCCCGAGCTCTTCACCAGGTCGGTGAAGTCCTTGGTGTCGTTCGCCGGGGGCTTCTGGGCCGAGACCTTCACGCCGTAGTCGCTGTAGTACGCGGTCTGGGTCATCCGGCCGGCCGCCATGTCGGCCTTCTCGACCTTCTTGACCAGCAGGTTCTGGTCGTTGACCCAGATGTCCACGGTCTCCGTGCTGACCCCGGCCTGGGTGAGCTGCTTCTTCAGGTCCGCCAGCTGGGTCGCGCTGAGGTTGCTGCTCTTGCCGGCCAGGTCGGCGACGTTCACGGTGCCCGAGTAGTGCGTGGCGTTCACGCCGGAGACCTTCTCCTCGCCGACCTTCTTGACGTCCCCGGAGGCCAGCAGCAGCTTCACGGACTGGTTCGGCGTGGTGTTCTGCATCTGGTCCTTCAGATACGCGCCGGAGCCGCCGCCGAGCTGGGCGAGGTCGTCGTACGCGTACCGGATCCAGTGCTTGCCGCCCGCCTGCTGGGCGAACTTGTCGCTCATGTGCGCGTAGTAGGCGTCGGGCAGATAGCGGGCCTCCATCGACGTCGAGCCGAGCTGGCGCATCGTCTGGGCCGTTGAGCCGCCGGTGTAGTCGATGGTGAGCGTGCCCTGCAGGCCGTCGGCCCAGCTGAGGGCGCCGTCCGCGGTCATGGACATCACGGAGCCGATGGTCGTCGACGAGCGGACCTTGGCCGACTCGGCCTTGTCCGTGGACTTCTCGGCGGAGCGCAGGGCCGCGACGGGGCTGACGTGCGTCGTGCTCTTCCCGCCCGCCTTGTCGTCCTTGCCGGAGCCGTTCGAGGAATCCGAGGAACCGCAGGCGGCCAGCCCCGTCAGCGCGGTCACCACCGCGATCGAAAGGGTCACGCGGCGCACGGTCGTGCTCTTCATGTCGTCCCACCCCTATGCGAGTCCTGCGCCAGTACGCCGGCCCGGCGCACTGGCGGTCGTACGAAAAGTCGCACAAAGAAAGGACGGGCCCGGAACCTCATAGGTTCCGGGCCCGCCCTTCGATGACGCGTACCCGACGCGGCTACCGGGGTGAGCTCAGGCTCAGACGGCGGCCGGGTCCTCCTCGACGAGGAGGTTGCGGGTGCGGTTCGAGTCGACCGGAATGCCGGGGCCCATCGTGGTGCTGATGGCGGCCTTCTTGATGTAGCGACCCTTGGCGGCGGACGGCTTCAGACGGAGGATCTCCTCCAGGGCCGCGCCGTAGTTCTCCACCAGCTGGGCGTCCTCGAACGACGTCTTGCCGATGATGAAGTGCAGGTTCGAGTGCTTGTCGACGCGGAACTCGATCTTGCCGCCCTTGATCTCGGTGACGGCCTTGGCGGTGTCGGGGGTGACGGTGCCGGTCTTCGGGTTCGGCATCAGACCACGCGGGCCGAGGACGCGGCCGAGGCGGCCGACCTTGCCCATGAGGTCCGGGGTGGCGACGACGGCGTCGAAGTCCAGACGGCCCTTCGCCACCTCGTCGATCAGCTCGTCGGCGCCGACGATGTCGGCGCCCGCGGCACGCGCGGCCTCGGCACGGTCACCGGTCGCGAAGACCAGGACCCGGGCGGTCTTACCGGTGCCGTGCGGAAGGTTCACGGTGCCACGGACCATCTGGTCGGCCTTGCGCGGGTCGACACCCAGACGGAAGGCGACCTCGACGGTGCCGTCGAACTTGGTCGTGGAGGTCTCCTTGGCGAGACGGACGGCCTCGAGCGGGGCGTACAGCTTCTCCCGGTCGACCTTGGCGTCCGCAGCGCGGAGAGCCTTGCTGCGCTTGCTCACAACTGCTCCTGTGTGTTCTGAAAGGAGTCGTGGTGTACGGGCCGAGCAGGCCCTACCACGTGCGGCTGCACATTCGGCAGCTGCATGGTTCTACGAAGGTGGGGCTCAGCCCTCGACCGTGACGCCCATGGAACGCGCGGTACCGGCGATGATCTTCGCGGCGGCGTCCAGGTCGTTGGCGTTGAGGTCGGGCATCTTCGTCGTGGCGATCTCGCGGACCTGCGCCTCGGTGATCTTGGCGACCTTGGTCTTGTGCGGCTCGCCGGAGCCCTTCTCAATGCCCGCGGCCTTGAGGATCATCTTCGCGGCCGGCGGCGTCTTGGTCACGAAGGTGAAGGAACGGTCCTCGTAGACCGTGATCTCCACCGGGATGACCCAACCGCGCTGCGACTCGGTCGCGGCGTTGTAGGCCTTGCAGAACTCCATGATGTTGACGCCGTGCTGACCCAGCGCCGGGCCGACCGGCGGGGCCGGGTTGGCTGCGCCGGCCTGGATCTGGAGCTTGATGAGCCCCGTGACCTTCTTCTTCTTGGGAGGCATGCTCTCTCCGGGTCCTTACTGAGAGGTTGATTACCAGCTGCGTCATTCGGCTGCACCAGGAAGTGCATGATCCCGCAGATGGCATACCGCACAACGATAGCCGCTGTGCCCCCGGGACAAGAAATCGTCCAGGTCAGGAGGCCTGCGCGAGGTCTTCGGCCGCTCACTCGGAAGGGGTACGGCGGCCGGCTCGCACGGATCGTCCCGCCCCCAGGGACGCCACGGCGGACATGCGGCATCCACAGTTCCCCGTCGGGCACGGATCGGCTCCGGATGTCACCCGTTCAGCCCGCCCCTGCCCCGCTAATGGCCCTCGGCCGCGCGCGCCGGACCGCTCGCCGGGCTCTGATGGCGTCAGAGGCATGAACGGCGTGTCTCACCACTCGAAGGAGTCGACCCCCATGCGCCGCACCGCCCATACCGTTTCCGCTGCCGCCCTGGTCGGCCTCATAGCCGGCACCACCGCCCCGGTCGCCTTCGCGGCACCGGCCGAGCAGGTGGATGCACTGAGGGCGGCGCCCCAGAGCCGGTCCTACGAACCCCAGCAGGACGCCGCCCAGGACAACGCCCTGGTCCCGTCCGAGCAGTCCCAGCAGGACTTCGGGCAGAGCACCGCCCAGGAGGCCGCGCCCGGCGACTTCGCCCAGGACTCCGGGCCGGTCGACATCCCGCAGAACCCGTCCCTTCAGGACGCCTCCGGACAGCAGCCCGCCCTGGACCCGGCCTACGAGACGGCGTCCCAGGCCGAACCGGCCGGAGTGCTGCCCCAGGCCGACCCGGCCTCGGTGCTGCCCAAGGGCGGTACCAACGAAGAGAGGCCCACGGGCGTCTCCCCCACCGGGGGAGGCACCATCTCCAGCAACGGGACCTCCAGTCCCGTGCAGCAGGTGGTCATCCAGAACCCCGTGAACAACGCCAATGAGCAGGGTTCGCACAACGTCTCCCACGACAACGAGAACAACGAGAACCACCGCGAGGAGGGACGGGGACATGGCGGGTTCTTCCCCGGGCCCTTCCTGGGCGGCTTCGGCAACCTCGGGACCAACATCGTCGCGATCCCGCGCGGCACCGCCGGCGTGAGCAATTTCGCGGCCGCTCCCGCCGTGATCCCGGGCCCCGTGGCCGCGGGCGAGGGCGGTTCCATCAAGTCGCCGGTGCCCACGATCGTCGCGGGCGGTGCCCTGGTGGCACTGGGCTGCGCCGCGGCAGCCCACCGCCTGTGGCTCCGGAGGCGGCGAATGAACTGACCGGGTCCCGCCCATGGGCCCACACGACACAAAGAACACCCCTTCCGGCGGCGGAACCGCTGGTAGGGGTGTTCCTGAGTCAGGATCCGACTTAGTCGGACTTAGTTCTTCTGGATCTGGTCGAAGGAGAGCTCGACCGGCGTCTCGCGGCCGAAGATCTCCACCAGGCCCTTGACCTTCTTCGAGTCGGGGTTGATCTCGTTGATGGTTGCCTGCAGCGTGGCGAACGGGCCGTCGGTGACGGTGACCGAGTCGCCGACCTCGAAGTCCAGCACCTGGACCTCGACCTTGCGCTGCGGGGCGGGCTTGCCCTCGGCCTCGGCGGCTTCGCGGGCGGCCTTCTCCTCGGCCTCCGGGGCGAGCATCTTGACGATCTCGTCCAGGGTCAGCGGGTAGGGGTCGTAGGCGTTGCCCACGAAGCCGGTGACGCCGGGGGTGTTGCGGACAACGCCCCAGGACTCGTTCGTCAGGTCCATACGGACCAGGACGTAGCCCGGGAGCTTGTTCTGCTTGATCGTCTTGCGGTCGCCGTTCTTGATCTGGACGACCTCTTCCTGCGGCACCTCGGCCTGGAAGATGTAGTCCTCGACGTTCAGCGAGACGGCGCGCTGCTCCAGGTTGGTCTTCACGCGGTTCTCGTAGCCGGCGTACGTGTGGATGACGTACCACTCGCCGGGCAGCAAGCGCAGTTCCTCGCGCAGGGCCTGGACCGGGTCGACGGGCTCGGCGGGCTCCTCCTCGGCCGGCTCGGCCGACTCGTCGGCCGCGATGACCTCGCCGTCTTCGTCCTCGACGTGCAGAGCGGCCTCCTCGGCCGGCTCCCCCGACTCGGCCTCGGCAGCCTCGAACTCGTCCTGCTCGTCCGCGCCCTCGACGATGTCGAGCTCGTCGTCCACCGCCTCGGCAGCAGCCCCGCGAGGCTCAGCGGCGTCGTCGTTCAGGTTCGGGTCAGACACGATGGCTGCTTCTTCCTGGATACATAGAGGTGGAACATGCGAAAACGGGCGCCGGTACCACGGCGCCCTTCGCTCTTGGCTCAGCCGAAGACGTACTTGGCCGCGTGGTTGAGCCCATAGTCAATCACGGTCACCAGCGCGATCATGATGGCGACGAAGAAGATCACCACAGTGGTGTACGACGTCAGCTGGTTGCGTGTCGGCCAGACGACCTTGCGGAGCTCCGCGACGACCTGTCGGTAGAAGATCGCGAGGCGCTTCAGCGGGCCTTTCTTGGCACGCTTGCCGCCCTTGCGGGTCTTCTTCTTGGACTCCGGCACCTCGTCCTGAGCATCAGGCGTGTCGATGGAGCCCACGGCGTCCGTCATTCGTCCTCACCTGATCCCGGGTCGTGGCCGTGCCGCGCCCGGTTTCTGAGCCGCACGGCGGTGCAATGCTGTACGTACATGCGCACACATCCTGGCGGTGTGTGTAGCAGGGCCGGAGGGACTTGAACCCCCAACCGCTGGTTTTGGAGACCAGTGCTCTACCAATTGAGCTACGACCCTTTGGTGTTTCCCCCAACTTACCGCATCCGACCGGGTGCTCGGTGTGCACCGGTTGAACGCGGCCGCCGAAGGCCAACGAGGTAGGAGTGTACGTGGTCCGGGGCCCGGCGTCGAACAGAATGTGTCCGCACGACCTCACCGGGCGGAAGATCGTCCTGGCGGCAGCCCGGATCCGGACTCTTGTTCAGTGGTCGGCCCGATGCCGCTCAGTCTGTGAAACCGGCGTGCCGGGGTCGTTTCCCGTCTGAAACGATGGACCCCATGAGCGCTGCAACCCCTCCCACCGAGCGCCGGGTCTCCGCCCGAATCGGCGCGATCTCCGAGTCCGCCACCCTCGCCGTGGACGCCAAGGCCAAGGCCCTCAAGGCCGCCGGGCGTCCGGTGATCGGCTTCGGCGCGGGTGAACCCGACTTCCCGACCCCGGACTACATCGTCGAGGCCGCCATCGAGGCCTGCAAGAACCCGAAGTACCACCGGTACACACCGGCCGGCGGTCTGCCCGAGCTGAAGGCCGCGATCGCCGCGAAGACGCTGCGGGACTCGGGCTACGAGGTCGACCCGGCCCAGATCCTGGTCACCAACGGCGGCAAGCAGGCCATCTACGAGGCCTTCGCCGCGATCCTCGACCCGGGCGACGAGGTCATCGTCCCGGCGCCTTACTGGACGACGTACCCGGAGTCGATCCGCCTGGCCGGCGGCGTCCCGGTCGACGTCGTCGCCGACGAGACGACCGGCTACCGGGTGAGCGTCGAGCAGCTGGAGGCGGCCCGCACGGAGAACACGAAGGTCGTCCTCTTCGTCTCCCCGTCCAACCCGACCGGCGCCGTCTACAGCCAGGAGGAGGCCGAGGCGATCGGCCGCTGGGCCGCCGAGCACGGCCTGTGGGTCCTGACGGACGAGATCTACGAGCACCTCGTCTACGGCGACGCGAAGTTCACCTCGCTGCCCGCCCTCCTGCCCGAGCTGCGCGACAAGTGCATCGTGGTCAACGGTGTGGCGAAGACGTACGCGATGACGGGCTGGCGCGTGGGCTGGATCATCGGCCCGAAGGACGTGGTCAAGGCCGCGACGAACCTCCAGTCGCACGCCACCTCCAACGTGTCGAACGTCGCCCAGGTCGCCGCCCTGGCCGCCGTCTCCGGCGACCTGGAAGCCGTCGCGAAGATGCGCGAGGCGTTCGACCGCCGCCGCAAGACGATCGTGCGGATGCTGGACGAGATCGACGGCGTGGTCTGCCCGGAGCCCGAGGGCGCCTTCTACGCGTACCCGTCGGTCAAGGGCCTGCTCGGCAAGGAGATCCGCGGCAAGCGCCCGCAGACCACGGTCGAGCTGGCCGCGCTGATCCTGGAGGAGGCCGAGGTCGCGGTCGTCCCGGGCGAGGCCTTCGGCACTCCCGGCTATCTGCGGCTGTCGTACGCGCTCGGTGACGAGGATCTCGTCGAGGGCGTGAGCCGGATCCAGAAGCTGCTGGCGGAGGCGCGGGACTGACGTCCCTCGGTCGCCGGCTCACTTCTCCACGCGTGTGGCGGGTCGTTTCCCTGTGGGGAGGCGGCCCGCTTCTTCGTCTCCGTGTGCGAGCAAGACCACGTTCGAGGAAAGTGCTACCGACACGACACGGGCATACGGCAGGATCCTGGGATGGAGCGTGTACGTGATGTCTCTGAGCTGCCGAAAGCCCATCTGCATCTGCACTTCACCGGCTCGATGCGGCCGGGGACCGTCCTGGAACTGGCCGACAAGTACGGCGTGCGTCTGCCCGAGGCGCTGACGGAAGCACTGACCAGCGGGGAACCGCCGAAGCTACGGGCCACGGACGAGCGGGGCTGGTTCCGCTTCCAGCGGCTGTACGACGCGGCGCGCTCCTGCCTCAGAGAGCCGGAGGACATCCGGCGCCTGGTCCGGGAGGCCGCCGAGGAGGATCTCAGGGACGGCTCGGGCTGGCTGGAGATCCAGGTGGACCCGACCTCGTACGCACCCCGCCTGGGCGGTCTGATCCCGGCGCTGGAGATCATCCTGGACGCGGTGGAGACGACCTCCCGCGACACCGGTCTGGGCATGCGCGTGCTGGTGGCCGCCAACCGAATGAAGCACCCGCTGGACGCGCGCACGCTGGCCCGTCTCGCCGTGCGGTACGCCGACCGGGGCGTGGTGGGCTTCGGGCTGTCGAACGACGAGCGGCGGGGCATGGCGCGGGACTTCGACCGGGCGTTCCACATCGCGCGCGAGGGCGGGCTGCTCGCGGCGCCGCACGGGGGCGAGCTGACCGGCCCGGCGTCGGTGCGCGACTGTCTGGACGACCTGAACGCGTCGCGGGTCGGGCACGGTGTGCGCGCGGCGGAGGACCCGCGGCTGCTGAAGCGGCTGGCGGACCGGGGCGTGACGTGCGAGGTGTGCCCCGCGTCGAACGTGGCGCTGGGGGTCTACGAGAAGCCGGAGGACGTCCCGCTGCGGACGTTCTTCGAGGCGGGCGTCCCCATGGCCCTGGGCGCCGACGACCCGCTGCTGTTCGGCTCCCGCCTGGCCGCCCAGTACGAGCTGGCCCGCCGGCACCACGGTTTCACGGACGCGGAGCTGGCGGAACTGGCCCGGCAGTCGGTGCGGGGTTCGGCGGCGCCGGAGGACGTGAAGACGAAGCTGCTCACGGGCGTGGACGACTGGCTCAGCGCCCCGGCCTCTTGAAGTGGGCATAGGGCGGATACGCCTTGAAGCAGACCAGGACCTCGTCGGGGTGCCCGCCGCCACGGCCGGGCGGCTCGACCAGTGGCAGCCCCGCCATCATGCGTGAGTGCCCTTCGGCGACACGCTTCTGGCGCGGCCCCCAGCCCGCCGCGTAGGCGAGGGACATGGCCGTCTCGGCGAAGACGTCCCGGCTTCCGAACAGGAAGAACGTGCGTGCGTGGGTCGTGTGCCGCAGCTCGTCGCGAAAGCCGGCGCGCTGCTGACGGCCGCGCCAGGACGCGGCGTCCCGCGCCGTGCGTGCCTCGTCGGTGCGAACGGTGAACGGGGTGCCGGCGCCGAGCGCGCGGCGCAGCGCGGGCCACTTGCTGGGGCGCAGTCCGTACGCATGGTGGACCAGGACGAGGTCGACCGGTTCCCCGATGCCTTCGTCCGGCGGGACCGCGTCCCGCAGCGGCACATGGACGATGGTGTGCCGTGAATAGGCGGCGAAGGAGAACAGGCCCGCGAGCCGGTTCAGTCCGTCGTGGTCGCCGTAGAGCCAGCCGATGGGGTCCGGGGCGCGCAGTGTGGTGTGGCGCAGGGGCTGCCGGGGCTGGACGACGCGGTGTTCGTGGGGTCCCGTCCGGGGGCGGAACTGGCGCAGTCTCAGCTGCACGGCGGTCTCAGCCGCATAGCGGTCTCAGCTGCATATAAGGGGGCCTCATGCCCCCAGGGTCGCGGTCGGGCGCGGCCGTCGGCAACGGAAATTCCGCCTCCGGAGACCGCGCACGGCCTCCGGAGCGGCCCGGCTCCTAGAGGCTGACGCCCACTGTCACCGGCTCGTTGACCAGCGTGATCCCGAAGGCCGCGCGGACGCCCGCCACGACCTCGCGGGCCAGGGAGAGGAGGTCCTCGGTGGTGGCCTCGCCCCGGTTGGTGAGGGCGAGGGTGTGCTTGGTGGAGATGCGGGCGGGCCCGCTGCCGTACCCCTTGGTGAAGCCCGCCTTGTCGATCAGCCAGGCCGCCGAGGTCTTGGTGTGGCCGTCGCCCGCGGGGTAGGCGGGCGGCTCGACGCCGTCGCCCAGCCGCTCGCGCACGCGCGCGTGGAACGCGGTGAACTGCTCGTGGGTGAGGATCGGGTTGGTGAAGAAGGATCCGGCCGACCAGGTGTCGTGGTCCTCGGCGTCCAGGACCATGCCCTTCCCGGCACGCAGGTCGAGGACGGTCCTGCGGGCGGCGGCGAGCGGCACCCGGTGCCCCGGCTCGACCCCGAGGGCGCGGGCCGTCTCGGCGTACTTGATGGGGGCCGACAACCCGTCCGCGTCCTCGAGTTCGAACCGGACGCGCAGCACGACATAGCGCGCGGGGTCCGCCTTGAAGCGGCTGTGTCGGTACGAGAAGGCGCACTCCTCGTTCGTGAGGGTGACCGTCCTTCCGTGCCGCCGGTCGTACGCGATCACTTCGGTGATGGTGGAGGAGACCTCCTGGCCGTACGCGCCGACGTTCTGGATCGGCGTCGCGCCCGCGGATCCCGGGATGCCGGCGAGGCACTCGATGCCGGCGAGCCCGGCCTCGACGGTGCGGGCGACGGCGTCGGTCCACACCTCGCCCGCGGCCAGCTCCAGGGTGGTCCCGCGCAGCTCGAACCCGCTGGTGGCGATGCGCAGGCCGGTGCCGTCGAAGCCCTTGTCGCCGATGACGAGGTTCGATCCGCCCCCGATGACCAGCAGCGGTGTCCCGCTGTCGTCGGCCTCGCGGACGGCGTCGACGACCTCGGCGTCGGTGGTCGCGGTGACGAGCCGGGTCGCTGGACCGCCCAGCCGGAAGGTGGTCAGCGGGGCGAGGGGGGCGTCGTGGAGTTCCTGCACGCGCTCAAGACTACGAGACAGCGGTGACAGCGCCGGCCGGGTGGCTCGCCGTAGGCCTTCACTGCCTCCACCACTGCCTCCACGCGCGCGTAGGGCCCCGTTCCGGAGAACGGGGCCCTACCGCGCGCGTGTCCGTCATCGGACCGCCGGAGGTGTCAGCCGGCGACGGGCTCCAGGACCGGCGCCTGCTCGTTCGTCGCCACGAGCCGGGCGGCGCGGCGCCGGGCCGGGATCACCAGGGCGGCGAGGGCGGCGAGGGCGACCACTCCGGAGCCCGTGACCAGGGCGGGCCGCAGACCGTCGACGAAGGACTGCGCGGACTCGTAGCCGCCCTGCGCCGAGAAGATCGAGGACATGATCGCGATACCGAGCGCTCCGCCGACCTCGCGCAGCGCGTTGTTGGCGCCGGAGGCGATGCCCTGCTCCTGCGGGCGGACGCTGGACATCACCAGGTTGGCGGCCGGGGCGAAGTAGAGGGCCATGCCGATGCCGCTGATGATCAGGGCGGGCAGTTGGGCGGCGTAGGAGGCGCCGGCCGTGTCCACGTAGGCCAGGTAGCCGAGCCCGACGGCCTGCAGGAACAGTCCGGTGGCGACGACCGGGCGGCCGCCGATGCGGTCGGAGAGGATGCCGGCGATGGGCGCGACGAGCATCGGCATGCCGGTCCAAGGCAGCATCCGCAGGCCGGCCTGGGTGGGCGAGTAGCCGAGGACGCCCTGCATGTACTGGCTGAGCAGGAAGATCGAGCCGAACATACCGAGGAACATCAGCAGGCTCGCGGCGTTGATGCCGGCGAAGGCGCGGGAGCGGAAGAGCCGCATGGGGAGCATGGGGTTCTTGGCGCGGGAGCCGTGGACCACGAAGGCCGTCAGCAGGGCGACGCCGGCGATCAGCCCGGTCAGCACGAGGGAGCTGGTCCAGCCGTCGGCGGGTCCGCGCACCAGGCCGTAGACGAGACCGAAGAGACCGCCGCTGGCGAGCAGGGTGCCGGGGATGTCGAGCCGGGCGCCGGCGCCGTACGACTCGGCGAGACGGAGGCGGGCGAGCGGCAGCAGGGCCAGGCCGAGCGGGACGTTCAGCCAGAAGATCCAGTGCCAGGAGACGTGTTCGGTGAGGCTGCCGCCGATGAGGGGTCCGGAGGCGACCGCGAGGCCGTTGACGGCGCCCCAGATGCCGTACGCCATTCCACGCTTGGCGGCGGGCACGGCCGCGGTCAGCAGGGTCATGGTCAGCGGCATCATCACGGCGGCGCCGACGCCCTGGACCGCGCGGGCCATGATGAGGGAGTCGATGCCGGGCGCCATGGCCGCGGCGGCGGAGGCGCCGGTGAAGACGGTGAGCCCGGCGAGGAAGAGGCGGCGGCGGCCGAAGCGGTCGCCGAGCGCGGCGCCGAACATCAGCAGCACGGCGAAGGTGAGCGTGTAGGCGCTCACGGTCCATTCCAGGTCGTCCAGCGCTCCGCCGAGGTCCCTGCGGATGGAGGGCAGGGCGGTGGTGACGACGAGGTTGTCGAGGGACGCCATGAATCCGGCGACGCTGGTGATGACGAGGGCCCAGACGACCTGCCCGCGGCGTGCGGTGGTCGGTTCGGCCTGCTGTTCCGTCTGCATGTCCGTCTGCATGTCCGTCTGCTGTTCGGTCTGCTTCGACATCGCTCCCCCAGAGCGTGGTCCACGATCAATGATTAGTTATTGATTACTAACTTTCGCGGCCATGAAAAGACGCCGGAACGCCTCTCCCTGTGCCTCTACTCCTTCTCCAGCCGCCCCGTGACCCGGGCGGACGGATACATCCCCTCCCAGACCTCGTGCTGGGGCGGAAACCCCATGGCCGTGAGGGTGTTGATGAGCATCCCGTAGGCCAGGAAGTTCGTGGTCTCCCCCACGTCCGCCCCCAGGGGCAGATGCACGGTCTCCCACAGCTTCATCCAGCCGGCCCGCACGGCCTCACCGAACTCGTGATCGCCCTCGGTCTCGGCGGCGGCCACCGCGATGTACGTCTGCATCTGCATCTGGAGCCGCTCGGGATGCTCCTGGATCAGTCGCACGTACGCGTTGGCCATGGCGTGCAGGGCTTCCTCGCCGTCCAGCCCCTTCGTCGCCTCCTCGAAGACACCGCACACGTCCTCCATGCAGCGCAGCGAGGCGGCGGCGAAGATCGCCTTCTTGCCCGGGAAGAGCCGGAAGAGGTACGGCTGCGAGACGCCTACGCGCTTGGCGATCGCCTCGGTGGAGGTGCCGTAGTAGCCCCTCTGCGCGAACTCCGCGATCGCCGCGCGTACGACGCTCTCGCGCCTCTCTTCCGCACTCATCCTCGCCATGAGAGAAAGTTAGTACTCAATCACTAACTAAGTCAAGGGGGTGTGGGGCGTTGGGTTTTCGGGGTGTGGGGGCGGGGCGTGCGGGGGCTGGCGCCGGGCGCGGAGTCGGCTGGGTGGGAGGCGTTGTGAGCAGGGGGAACGGTGGGCGGGGCATGGGTGGGGTTGGCAGTGGGTTTGGGCCGGGTGTCGGGCGGGTGGGGGCGCGGGGTGCCTGGGAATCGAGCAGACGGGGACCTTCCTCGGCCCTGCTGCTGTCCCGCTCGGCGGGAGCGCAGGGCGCGGAGGGTGTTGGGGAGCGGGCGGGGGCGCGGGCGAGCGCGCAGGATGCCGAGGGCGGTCGCCCGCTCGGGGCCGGGGACGGTCGCCGGATGCTCGCTCGGGGGAGCGCGGGCTCGCCTGAGGATCGTGGGCGGAGGGCGGCGACTATGGCCACCAGTCCCCATGCGCCCACGCGAAGACCAGCAGGGCAACGCCCATGCACAGCGGACCGCTGGCCCCGCCGGTCCACGGCTCGCAGCGGTCCAAGATCACTGCAGCTGGAGACGACCGCCGGGGCCCGCTCGCGGGTGTCGCGGGCTCGACCCGAGGATCGCGGACGGACGGCAGCAACCACAGCCACCAGTCCCCATGCGCCCACGCGAAGACCAGCAGGGCAGCGCCCACGCACAGCGGACCGCTGGCCCCGCCGGTCCACGGCTCGCAGCGGTCCAACATCACTGCAGCTGGAGACGACCGCCGGGGCCCGCTCGCGGGTGTCGCGGGCTCGACCCGAGGATCGCGGACGGATGGCAGCAACCACAGCCACCAGGCCCCATGCGCCCACGCGAAGACCGGCAAGGCAGCGCCCATGCACAGCCGCCCGCCCCGCCAGTCCACGGCTCGCGGCGGTCCAACATCACCGCGGCCGGAGGCCCGCTCGCCGGCGTCGCGGGCTCGACCCGAGGATCGCGGGCGTATGACAGCACCAGCCCCCATGCGTCCACGCGAAGACCGGCATGACAACGCCCATCCACAGGCACCCGCCGGCCCTGCCCGTCCGCGGCGCGCAGCGGTCCCACGGCACCCCGACCTTTCCCCGGCCGCTCCGCTGTCCCCCTCCGCGAAAGCCAGGCCCTCTCGCAGCGCTCCCCTCGCAATGGACCTGCTGAGCAGTCGGGCTGAGATGGCTCGCAGCGCGATGAGGAAGTGCACGTCGGAGTCACGGGCGTGCCCGCGGAACGTCGAGGAAACTCATCCGAGGATCGCGAACGCGTAAGGGGCGCCCCGTCGCAGAGGGCGCCCCTTGTTTCGTACGCGCGGTGTTCAGGCCAGGCGGACCACGGCCCGGGACATGCCCAGTACCTTCTTGGCGTCGCTCATTGCCGTCAGGTCCACCCGGACCGTGTTGTCGTCGAGCTTGGCCGCGACCTTGGCGGTGACCTCGATCACGGCGCCCTTGTCGTCGTTGGGGACGACGACCGGCTTGGTGAAGCGGACGCCGTACTCGACGACCGAGCCCGGGTCGCCGGCCCAGTCGGTCACCACACGGATCGCCTCGGCCATGGTGAACATGCCGTGTGCGATCACGTCCGGCAGACCCACCTCCTTGGCGAACTTCTCGTTCCAGTGGATGGGGTTGAAGTCCCCGGAGGCCCCCGCGTACCGCACCAGTGAGGCGCGGGTCACCGGAAAGCTCTGCGCCGGCAGCTCGGTGCCGACCTCGACCTCGTCGTATGCGATCTTCGCCGTCATCGGTCTCAGCCCTCCCCGCCCTCGGCGTCCGCCGCGCGCGCGACCAGCTTGGTCCAGGCGGTCACCACGTGCTCGCCCGCCTCGTCGTGGACCTCGCCACGGACGTCCAGGATGTCGTTCCCGGCAAGGGACTTGATCGCCTCGATGGTCGAGGTGACCGAGAGCCGGTCACCGGCCCGCACCGGGCGGCTGTAGACGAACTTCTGGTCCCCGTGCACCACTCGGTCGTAGTCGAGCCCGAGCTGCGGGTCCTCGACGACCTGTCCCGCCGCCTTGAAGGTGATGGAGAACACGAAGGTCGGCGGAGCGATCACATCGGGGTGGCCGAGCGCCTTGGCGGCGTCCGCATCCGTGTACGCGGGGTTGGTGTCCCCGACCGCCTCGGCGAACTCGCGGATCTTCTCCCGGCCCACCTCGTAGGGCTCGGTGGGCGGGTAGGTCCGCCCCACGAAGGACTGGTCGAGCGCCATGGCCCGGCACCTCCTGATGTCTGCTGTGGTTGACCTGCTCGGCTGCCGTGACCGGCCGAACCGACCGGTAACCGGGGCCGGAACGACACGAGGCCGCCCCCGAACTGCGGGGGCGGCCTCGTGTACGAGCCTGATTTATCGCGTCTCGCGGTGCGCGGTGTGCGCATTGCAACGCGGGCAGTGCTTCTTCATCTCAAGACGGTCCGGGTTGTTACGCCGGTTCTTCTTGGTGATGTAGTTCCGCTCCTTGCACTCCACGCAGGCCAGCGTGATCTTCGGGCGGACGTCGGTGGCAGCCACGTGAGTGCTCCTTGACGAACGGATGGGTTATTCAACGCAAGAAAGAGTAGCCGATCGAAGGACCGACCCCGCAATCGGCTACTGTCAGTAGCGGTGACCGGACTTGAACCGGTGACACAGCGATTATGAGCCGCTTGCTCTACCGACTGAGCTACACCGCTTTGATGCGATCAGATCCCGCCTTGCGGCGGGAACCGTTCACACCAGAGCCCCAATACGGAATCGAACCGTAGACCTTCTCCTTACCATGGAGACGCTCTGCCGACTGAGCTATTGGGGCGAGCGATGAAGACATTACACGCTCGGCAGCCGTTCACCCAAATCCGTTTCGAGCACCCCTCCCTGCCCTCTTGCACCGGCTCCCCGGCAGCCCCGTGGGCACCTCCGGACCACGCCGGTACGACTATTGCGCTCCTCCCGGACCTGTGCGGCTCGTCACCCTAGGCTCGACTCACTCTGCGTGATCTTGCCTCCCCGAGCACGGTCCCCGAGCCTTTGGCCCCCGTGGCCCCCTGGACCCCCGAGCCCTTGGAGCGCGATGCCCGACAGCCAGCCGCAGCCGCCCCATTCGTCGTCGAACTCGTCGGGTTCCCCGGGACGACCCGACGGGGCCGCCCTGCTGCTGTGCGGGGCGCGACTCACCGACGGCCGGACCGTGGACGTGCGGCTGGGCGGCGGGCGTATCGAGGCGGTCGGGACGGCCGGCAGCCTGGCGCCGGGCCCGGTCCGTGCCGCGGGCACCCGCGTGGACCTCACCGGCTATCTGCTCCTGCCCGCCCCGGCGGATCCGCACGCCCACGCCGACACCGCGCTGTCGGCCGACACCTGCGGACCGGTCTCGTACGACCCGGAGGACGTCCAGCGCCGGTGCACGGAAGCCGCGCTGCTGCAACTGGGCCACGGGGCAACGGCGCTGCGGGCCCATGTGCGCGTGGGCAATGTGCAGGGGCTGGGCGCCCTGGCCGCCGTACTGCAGGCACGGCGTTCGCTGCGCGGGCTCGCCGAGCTGACGGCGGTGGCGATGCCGCGGCTGCTGACCGGGGTGGCCGGGGCCGAGGGGCTCGCGATGCTGCGGGACGCGCTGAAGATGGGCGCCGCCGTGGTGGGCGGCTGCCCGGATCTGGACCCTGACCCCACGGGCTACGTCGAGACGGTCCTGGAGCTGGCCTCCGAGCACGGCTGCCCCGTCGACCTGCACACGGACGCCGCCGACCCCGCGCGTCTGGCCCGGCTCGCGGCGATGGCGGGCGGTCTGCGCCCCGGCGTGACCCTCGGCCCCTGCGCCGGTCTGGCCCGGCTGCCCGCCGAGGCGTCCTCCCGCGTCGCGGACCAGCTCGCGGCCGCCGGGGTCACGGTGGTGTGCCTGCCCCAGGGCGGCTGCGGGGGCGTCGACCGGCGGGGTACGGCTCCGGTACGGCTCCTGCGGGCGGCCGGGGTCCGGGTCGCCGCCGGGAGCGGGGCCCTGCGGGACGTCTCCAACCCCGTCGGCCGGGGCGACCCCCTGGAGGCGGCCTACCTCCTGTCGTCCCGCTACGGCCTGCGTCCCGAGGACGCCTACGACGCGGTGAGCACCTCGGCCCGCACGGTCCTCGGCCTCCCCGAGGTCCGCGTGGAGGCCGGCTTCCCCGCCGAGCTCCTCGCCGTGCGGGGCCACCATCTGGCGGGCGCCCTGTCTCTGGCGTACAGCCGGATCGTGGTGCACCGCGGCCGCGTGGTGGCCCGCACCAGCGCGGTACGGGAGTACTGCAACTCGGCGGTGGCGGCGGAACTGGGGCTGCCGCGGCAGGGGCGGGGGCAGGTCTCGTAAGCCCGGGGTCGCGGAGCCGGCCGACCCTGATGCGGCCGCACGCCCCCGGCCGCCACACAGCCCCGCCCGCCGCACGACCCCGGGCGCCGCACGACCCCGGGCGCCGCACGACCCCGGGCGCCGCACGACCCCGGGCGCCGCACGGCCCCAGCCGCCGCACCACGGTCGGTCGGATCCGGCGGATGAGGCGCCGCGGGCGTACGGTCGGAACCATGCGCATTGTCATCGCTGGTGGTCATGGTCAGATCGCGCTGCGGCTGGAGCGGCTGCTCTCCGCGCGCGGGGACGAGGTCGCGGGGATCATCCGCAAGGCGGAGCAGGGCAACGACCTCCGGGAGGCGGGCGCCGAACCGGTCCTGCTGGACCTGGAGTCGGTCTCCGTGGAGGAGGTCGCGGCGCATCTGCAGGGCGCGGACGCGGCGGTGTTCGCGGCGGGCGCCGGCCCGGGCAGCGGTGTGGCACGGAAGGAAACCGTGGACAAGGGCGCGGCGACGCTGTTCGCGGACGCGGCCGTCCGCGCGCGCGTACGCCGTTTCGTGGTCGTCTCCTCGCTGGGCGCGGATCCCGCGCACCAGGGCGACGACGTCTTCGACGCGTATCTGCGGGCCAAGGGCGAGGCCGACGCGTACGTGAGCCGTCTTGACGCCCTCGACTGGACGATCCTGCGCCCCGGTTCCCTGACGAACGACGCCGGCACGGGCCTCGTACGCCTGGAGGCGCACACGGGCCGCGGCATGATCCCGCGTGACGACGTGGCGGCCGTACTGGCGGAACTGGTCGACACCTCGGCGACGGCCGGTCTGGTCCTGGAGCTGATCGGCGGGTCGACCCCGGTGTCGGTGGCGGTGAAGTCGGTGGCCGGGAACTGAGGCCCTGCGCCCGGCCTGTGACACAGCTCACCCATGCAAAAGTCGAGGCTGTGGCGGCATAGGCAACCTCCAGGCACCTCGCAGGTAAATTCCAGCCAGCCAGCAGGTAAAGTCCCACCACCCTCTTGAGAGAACATCCATACGCACCGGCTTCCGGCCCGCGGCCATCTCATCGCGCCGGTCAGCGAGTCCGTGCTCGGGGATGTTGAGTTGCCTGGAGCCCGCGAAGTGTCAGCATCCCCCCTGCCCGCTCGGTTGCGCACCGCGGCGGCACGCCTCCTCCTGCCCACGGTGCTCGCCCTGTCGTACGCCGTACAGGCAGCGGGCGCCTTCCTCCCCAGCGTCCCCCTGCTCGCGGGCGCCACCGCCGTCGGGCTGGCGGCGGACTTCGCACTGCACCGCTGGCAGCGGAACCTGGCCACCGCCCTCGGCAAACTGCACGCGACCGTGTTCGTGCGCCAGGTCGTCCGGGACCTGCTGATGGTGGCCGGCCTGATCGTCATCGAGGATCAGGACTACGAGAAGAAGTACCTGGTTCTCGTCTGCGGTCTGCTGGTCTTCTACGCCCTGCACTTCGCGTGCCAGGCGGTGGCGATCCTCATCCGCCGCACCCGCACCCTGCCCGTGGTGACCCGGAACATCGACGCCTCGCCGCTGCGGCTGAGCCCCGCTCCCCCGGCGCTGCTGATGCAGCGCTCCGGGCAGCGGCTCCTCATGTTCAGCCTGCCCTCGACGGCCGGCCTGCTGACCGACGCGACGGGCGGCTCGACCCGGTGGGCCGCCGCGGGAATCGCCGTGTCCGCCGCCCTCGCGGCGGTGGCCGTCGGCATGCTGCTGCTGCGACTGCGCCCGGGACGCGGGCCGGTGACGAGCGAACAGGCGCTGGAGTGGTTCGAGGCCTGGCTCGCGGAGTACCGGCCGACGGTGGGCATGTACTTCTCCGGCGGTACGAGCTCGGCCTACCAGGCGAACATGTGGCTGGAACCGCTGGCCCGGCTGGAGGGCCGCCCGCTGATCGTGCTGCGTGAGCGCTTCATGGTGCGGAAGATCGCCTCCACCGACATCCCGATCGTGTGTCTGCCGAAGGTCGCCGACCTGATGAGGCTGGAGCACTCGACGCTGAGGATGCTGATCCACCCGTCGAACTCGGGGAAGACCTCGCAGGTGCTGCGGATCCCCACCATCAAGCACGCGTTCGTCAACCACGGCGAGAGCGACAAGCTGTCCAGCTGCAATCCGTACGCGAAGGCGTACGACGAGGTGTGGGTGGCCGGTCCCGCGGCGCGCGAGCGGTACGCCCTGGCGAACGTGGGTGTCGACGACCGGGACGTCGTGGAGATCGGACGCCCGCAGCTGGACGCGATCGCGCCGTACGCCGGTGCGCCCACGGGCCCGTGCACCACGGTTCTCTACGCCCCCACGTGGGAGGGCTGGGACGGCAACCCGGGCAACACCTCGGTGATCGAGGCCGGCGAGAACATCGTCCGCGCCCTCCTGGCCGATCCGGGGGTCCGGCTCCTGTACAAGCCGCACCCGCTGACCGGCTCGGTCGAACCCCGGGCGGCGGCCGCGAACACCCGGATCCAGGAGATGATCCGCGCCGCGAACGTCGTACGCACCGCGGAACACCCCACGGAGCGGCCCTCGCCCGCCGCGGCGGAGGAACTGGCCCGCCGGAGCGCCGAACTCGACCGTCTGACCACGTCCGCGTTCCGGGAGAGCGCGGACGACGCGGAGCGGATGCTGCTCCAGTCCGTCCCGGAGCCCGGCCGGGCCGCGGCCGTGGCCGCCGCGACCGCCGCCTGGGAGGCCGCGTACTGGGCCTCGTTCCCGGCGTGGGAGCACCGGATCATCACCGAGGCACGGCCGACCGTCTACGCCTGCTTCAACGTCGCCGACGTGCTGGTCAGCGATGTCTCCAGCGTCATATCCGACTATCTGGAGAGCGAGAAGCCCTACGCCGTCGCCAACACCAGCGGCCTTGCCGAGCAGGACTTCCGCGACACGTTCCCCACGGTCCGGGCAGGCGCCGTCCTCACTCCGGACGCCTCCGGCATACCCGCCCTGCTGGAGTCCGTACGCCACCCCGAGCAGGACACCTACGCCGAGGCCCGCACCGAGCTCAAGCTGCACCTGCTCGGCCCCTCCGACCCGCCGTCCGTCGTCCGCTTCAACGAGGCGGCCCGCACACTGAGCGCGAAGGCCGAGGAACACCGGGCGGGCATGGCGGTACGAGCACTCGCGGCGATCCCGAGCCAGCGGGAGTCCGGGTCACCACTGGAAAGCGAGCCCCTCAAGGGCTGAGCCCCGCGGCGAGTACGCCGTACCGGCAGCACCGCCCGGGCCACAACCCGGGCGGTACGTCCGCCATGCGGGCCGGTTCTGCGCGACGAAGGCACGCAGTAAGGATGCCGACGACCGGGACTCAGGACGCAACCGGCGGGCGGACCTACGGAATCAGCAGCGCCGGCCCGTTCTCCCCACCCAGGTTCGCCCCGAACTCCGCTCCCGCCGCCGGTGCCCCCAGGTCCAACGGGTTCTCCGCGAAGGCCCTCGAAGCCGTCGGACCGGAGGCCGTGCCGCGCAGCAGCCACACCGCACCGCCGTTCGCGACCCTGCCCAGGTCCTCACCCGGCGCGCCCGCGGCGAGGTCCGCCTTCCCGTCCCCCGTCACGTCCGACAGCCGCACCGAGCCGCCGAACAGGTCGCCCCTCTCCACGGTCCCCGGGACACCCGGTGTGCCCTGATGGAACGCCTGCGCGCCCGTTCCGTTGAGCCCGCTCCTGCCTCCTTCGAGCAGCACCACCGAGCCGGCCTTCGCCACCGAGCCGATCGCCTCACCCGGGTCGCCCACGGCCAGGTCCGCGTATCCGTCGCCGTTCATGTCGCCCGCGCTCAGCCGCGCTCCGAACTGATCGCCCTTCTCACTCACGCCGGGCACGCCCGCGGTCTCCTGCGTGATCGTCTTCGTACGGGTCGTGCTGGGCCCGGCCGACGAGCCGTAGTAGATCTTGATCGTCCCCGGGTCGTCCTCCAGATACGTCTCGCCGTTCGGGAAGACCCGGGTGGCGAGATCGTCGTAGCCATCCTTGTCGAAGTCGCCGACGGCGGTGGTGTTCGCCGAGGGCAGCCGCCCGGGGACGGTGGACAGGCCCTGCTTCGTGCCGAGCCACAGCTTTCCGCCCTCGGCATGATCCTCGTATACGTAGAAGGTCGCGAGGTCGTCGATGCCGTCGCCGTTGAAGTCGCCTGCCGCGGTGGAGCAGATCGTGTTGTCGGTGCTGAACGCGGTCAGCTGCTGCTCGCGCGCCGGCGCCCCGTTCCGGCCGAACGGTCCGTAGAGCACGGCGCGGAAGTCGAAGTCCTCGGCGTTGCGCATGAACAGGTCCGTATGCCCGTCGCCGTCGAAGTCGCCCGCGGTGATGTCCTCGCCGGTGAACGCGTTCGCGGGTGCGGGGATGCGGACCGCGCCCTTGCCGGAGATGCCCGTTCCACGGCCCCAAAGGATGATCACCGAACCGCCGATGTTGTTCTCCGGCTGGTACTCGTTCGTCACCACAGCCAGATCGGTCAGACCGTCGCCGTCCAGGTCACGGGGGATCAACTGGTGGCCGAAGCCGTGATTGTCGCCGGAGGCGCCGGGCACGCCCGGCGTGTCCTGCGTGACGATGTCGGTACGGGCCGGGCCGAGGCCGTTCGCCGAGCCATAGCTGATCGCGACGTACCCCGCCCAGGAGTGACCGTTCAGGGTGGCGGCGGGCGCGGCGACCGCGAGGTCCTCGTAACCATCGCCGTTGAAGTCCTCGCGCACGGCGGCGGACCCCTCCCCGGCGAACGCCGCGTCCCCGGCGAGCGGCACGGTGAACGCCCCGATCAGCACGGCAACTGCGGCGACTGTGCCGGCCGGTCTACGAATGCCCACGGGTCCTCCTTGAAGCGCGAGCGCACGCGGGTGAGCTTCGACGGTGAGACACACGGCAAGGGCGGATGGTTGTGCGGTGAACGGCACATGAACGCCCCGCACGACACCGCGGGCCCGGCACGAGGACGACATCCCGGTCCTGCGGGCCGAGCTCTACGACGACGTGGTCAACTCCTCGCGGGCCGAAGGCGGCCCGTGGCGGCCGGTCACGCCCGGCTCGAGGGATCCGCGGCTCGTGGTGGACGACAAGGAGCAGGGGCACGTCCCGTTCTCCGTGGTGGAGCTGGACGGCGGCACCCTGGTCGGCACCGCGACACTGTGGGGCATCGACAACCACAACCGCTCCGCACACATCGGCCTCGGACTGCTGCCGTCCGCCCGCGGCAAGGGCTACGGCAGGCCTGGGTGATGGGCGAGTTCCTGGACGAGGTATTGCTCGGACTCCTCGCCCAGGACTGGAAGCCGGACCGGAAGCCCGACTCGAAGCCCTAGGTCGCCGTCCAACCGTCAAGGGCGGGTCGCGGAGCAGACATGAACGGCCGAGGAATGGCTGCCGCCGTCTGAACTGCCGCTACACCAACTGAGATGATCCAGGCGGATTCACATCAGGACGAACTGCCAGACGAGGAGCAGTGTGCTCAGCACGCCCGTGATGACGGCGCCGCGGAGCGTGGCGCCCAAGCCGCCGTAGGGGTCCATCGGGCTATAGGGGCTGTCCGGGGAAACGAGGACGGTCATCGATGAGCCGACGTCGGCGGGGCGGCCGTAGGTCGCGTTGACGATCTCGGCCTCGTAGCGTTTTCCCTCGATGTAGTAGCGGACGACGGGCGTGAGGAAGTACGCGCCCGGCTTCCCGCTCGAGGTAGCACTGTTGTCGATCACCTCGGCCGACAACTCCAGTGCAGTCGGGCGGATCTGTCGGAGCGTCACGTTTCGTCGCAGTTCGCGCGCCATGGTGACGAGCGACGCCACGAGCACTGCTGCGGTCACCAACACCCACACCATGGGGCATGTATAGCGCACCTGGGAAAGCCATGCGCCGTCGGGCGAGCCACCGAAGGCGCTCCACATCCCGTCCAGAACGGCTTGGGACTGCCAGGGCTGCGGGCTCAGTTCACGCCCCGCGACCTACGCTTTCCCGGGCAGCCAGCGCTGCTGGGGAACGCCTGGGGGAATCCGAGTAGGTTGGCGGGCGATCAGGCAGGGTGGATGGGTTGTGCGGTGTGCCTGCCGCTCATGACGAAGTCCGGGCCATTGCTGCCGGCGAGTCGTGGGTTCTGTTCCTTGCCCTCGCGCCACGCCACCATGACCACAGCATTACTGGTACGCGTGAAATCTGACCTCCGTGCGTGCGGCTGCCAGTCAGGAAATCTCCACGGGAAGATGCCGAGGGCCGCGCAGGAGGGCACTGTTCCGGTACGGGGGCGGGTCCTCGACCAGGCGCGGGCTGTCGAGGCGGCGCACCAGGGTGTTCAGGGCGATCTGCGCTTCGGGCAACGACCGGTCCCGCTGCTCCGACCGGGCAGTGAGCCGGCCCTCTGACCAGGCGGTCACGACCCGATGGGCCCCGGGTCGGGGCTCACAAAGACGGGGCCGGGCGGGCTCTGGGCGAGGGCATGGTCGTGACAACCGGCCGAGGTGGGCCAACCGCCGTATCGACGTGGCGCTTGAGGAGTGGGGCGAAGTCACGGAGCCTGACGCCTGGAGCTGGCGTAAATGGCCCTACTTGATCAAGTCCCGGCTGCGGGCACGTAGTGGCGTGCGCGGGGTGCTCCGGGGTGAGTGGTGGGTGCAGGGGGTGGGCAGGGATGGGCAGCCGGACCGCCGACCGCCCCGGACCTGTTTGTATGCTGCGTCACCGCACACAATGCGTCGCCAGGGGGAGGAACGCACGTGTACACGACGCTCGCCAGCCCTACGAACTACGCCATTCCATTCCTCATCATCTCCATCCCCTTTGGCGTCACCTCACTTCTGTTCATCCCGCAGCAACTGCGAGACCGACGGCTCAGGAGGAACGGGGTGGCGGCCCAGGCCGTCTGCGAGGAACGGATACGCCGCGGCGGTACGGCGGTGGAGAAACTGAACTGTTCCTTCAGCACGTCCGGCGGTGAGGTTGCCTGGGCACTCGTCACCGCCCCAAAGCCGCCGCCGTGGGAGGGCGAGGAGGTTGCCATCGTGTTCGACGCACGCAACCCCTCGTCGGCCGAGAGCGCGTACTATCTGGCCTCTTTCGGATCACGCGCGGGTGTCGTGGTCCAGTCGGTCTCCTGCCTTCTGCTCGTCGCAGCCGCTGTGGCAGGTGCCCTTTCCTGACACTGTCCCTGCCACGAGTGACCTCGTCGGTCGCCTGACACCAACGGCTGACACAAACAGGCGCGGGCGGAGGCGGTCAGCAGCGGAATGTGTGGACAGGGGGGCGGCCGAAGGGTGGCGGTGCCGCAGGACAAGGGGAGCGGGCGGGTCGAGTACCGTCCCGCGCAGCGCAGGCTGCGGTTGATTCTGTCCGCCGTGTTCACGCTGTGGGCGGCGATCGGCCTCGTTCTGCTCCTCTCTGCGATCGGCCCCCTTGGTTTCCCTCAACTGGGACTCATCATCGTGTGGTTGGTGCCCTACATGCTCAACTGCGCGTTCGGGCGCACGATCACGGACGAGCGGGGCGTACGGATCTGGCGGCCGATCGGCCGACGAGAGTGTGCCTGGACGGATGTCGCGGACATCACGACACGGCGGAAAAGCGGGGGCAGCGAGGTGCGTTACGACATGTGGCTGTACGTGCACCAGCTCGACGGTCGATCGTTCCGCCTTCCCGCTCCGATGACCTCGTCAGCCTTCCAGGACAAGCAGTTCGAGGCGAAACGCGACGCGATCATCCAGCAGTGGCAGCGCGCCACCGGAAAGGACCCCGCTCTCGGTCCATGAGTCGGGCCGTTTGTCCTCCGCGCATGCCCTCGCCCTGGTGGAGCGCGGGTACGTCAGGTCGGAACCGCTCTCGAGACCTTGGCGACGTCACGGATCCGATGGGTCCGGGCCGCCGGCGGGTCCGGGGTGTGGACGAATCACCGAGGCCATGCAGCTGGAAGCGTCGTGCACCAGGCGTTCAACGGCGTGCCACAAGACGGCGGTCAGATCTGCCAGGAGTTCCCGCTCGTCGGGTGCTGCGCGGATGGACCGGGTTCATGCCGGAGTTTTCGCCCAAGCGACAAGCCGGGCCCACCACCCGCCCGTCGATCGTCCCGGTGAACTGTCTGGACGCCGAGGAACGTGTGTGTGTCGCGCCGACTCACACACGCACCGCTGAGGCGTTGGCACGCCGGCGAGCACTTGCTCTACATGTCTCCCGCAGCCCTCATAGGTCACCTTCCCGCACGACGGACAGACAGCTCGTTGGCACATGATTCCCACAATCAGCGTCTTCATCTACGACCTACAAATCAAACAGTTTCGTCACAGCAAAATTCACAATTTCGCCACAACGGTGCCCATATTCTCACTGGCTCCACAAACAACTGACTCACGGCCGGCGCGAGGGCTGGTCCTGAGATCCAATCACGCTCCAAGTGGCTTCGCGTTTCGGGCTGGAATATCACGACATCAGCGATAAAAGGGCGCAAGCGCGGCGCGGTATATCTCACTCAGCGATATCAAGCAGTCACGCTTGGATCCTCCTTTAAGTTGCTTGGGGCGCCGATTAATGGTTCCATCACGCCCGGTCGAAGAAGGGAGGCACAGCTCCGTAGTGTGAAAGGCCGTCATCGCGTCGTTCTGAGATCGTCGACCGGGCGCGGCGAGGGCAAGATTTCGAGAACGGCAACCGCCCTCTCCGAATGGGTGGTGTGGGCCGCTCGGAAGGGAGCAACGTGGGTTGCTCGCACGCCGAAGGATGCCCCCTTTTCCCGCTGCTCAGGGCGAGCTTGCAAGGTTGGCGTGACTACTACTGCGACAGCGACGATCAATGGCTCGGCTGTGCGCGCTACCAGTTGTCGCTCACCGGGGAGCGCGTGCCGATCAGTCTGCTGCCCAACGGGGCCCGCGCGCGACACCTCGAAGACGCGGCCGAGGCGGACCGGTACGGCGCCGCCAACTCAGAGCAGAGACCTCAGCAGGCCCCGCCTCCACGGCACGATCCGTGGTCAGCGGAGAGCGCGCCTGGGCCGCAGCCAGGGCCGGCCCAGCCCCCTCAGCCGCATGTACCCGTGACCGCGGCACCGGAGACCGTGGCTCAGTTCGGGGCGGCATCTCCGCCGACACCGGTCTCGCATCACCAACCGTCACCACCCCTACGGATTCCCCAGCCTCCAGACCGCCCCTCTCAACACGCGCGGCAAGCGCCCAGCAGGCAGCGCGGCTGGTGGGCCCGATTCACCGAATGGATGGGAGGCCCCGCATGAGTAACTACTGGCCCTGGTGGGCCGGCGCTGCCGGGCTCGCTCTGGTCACCATCAACTACGCCCTCACCACAGATCGGTCGTTTGGGGTGTCGTCCGCGTGGGATCGCGTGTTGCACTGGCGCAGGGAGCGCCGACTCGAGCGGATGGACGAAGAGTTCACCGACGATCAGGCTCTCGCCGAGGCGCTCGCCGCAGCTACAGCGGAGCACTTCGGCACCAGCCCCGGCGCGTACACCGTGCCGCCGGGCCCGTATGGGACGTCCCAGCAGCTCGACACGGAAGTCGAACCGGCGGCAAGTGAGGACACCTCGGTGACAGCCCCGGGCCCGGCCCCGCTGGTCACCCAGGCCGCTCTGCTGATATCGATTTTCCTCGGCGGATTGATCGCCGCGGTCACTTCCGGGCGGTTCCACCTCCGCTTCGACATGGGCCCGGGTTTCAAGAACCTGGTCACCGCCAATCCGACCACCATGACCGTCCTGCTGTTCGTCGGAGGCGTGCTGGTCGGCTTCGGCACTCGGCTGGCCGGCGGGTGCAGCTCCGGCCACGGACTCAACGGCTGCGGCCGCCTACGCCCGGTCAGCCTCGTCGCGACCGCCGTGTTCTTCGGCACCGCCGTCGCGGTGTCGTTCCTGCTGTGGAAGGTGATCTGATGCGTACTCGGGGCGCGCTCCTACTGGCCAACATCATCACCGGACTGACGCTCGGCTATACCGTCTCCAACATCGGCTTCGGCGACTACGCCGAGCTGAACCGCATGTTCACCTTCCAAGACCTGCGCATGCTCCTGTCCTTCGCGGGCGCCGTCGTGATCATCGTGTGCGCATTCGCTCTGCTGCGGGTCCGCCGCACCCCGGGGCGCATCCACGCCGGCGTGATCCCCGGCGCGGTCCTGTTCGGTACGGGCTGGGCGATCTCAGGTGGATGCCCGGCAATCCCGATCGTCCAGGCCGCCGGCGGATACCTTCCCGCCCTGGTCACCATCGTCGGCGTCACCGTCGGTATCCGGCTGTGCCGCTGGGCCAACGCCCGCTACTTCCATCTCGACCGCGGCTCCTGCGGGCTGTAACCAAAGAAGCCCAGCGATACCTGTCGAGGAAGCGGCCGTCGGCCGGGCCGGAGCCGCTGCGGCTGGTCAGCCGGAGTGGCGCGGGTCACCACCGCAAGTGGATACGGCGCGGACACCTCCAACTATCCCGTCTCCACACAAGGAATCCGCGCAGGAGCATCACAGATGCACAGACCCGCACGCCACCGACGGCTGCAGCAGGTCGGCCCCGAAGATGACGAGCGCCGCACGGGCCACAACTGCTCACCGGGACACTGCGACCTCCGACACGCGTCAATCAAAGCCCGCTTGTCTCTTCACGTTGCTGATGCCGCTTCGTCTCTTCCTCAAGAGCCTTTCGCTTTGTCCGCTCCCGGCTCCGAATCACACCAGCTACCAACGCCGCGGCAGCGGGCACGACGGTAAAGAGCGTGTCCGGACCGACACCCACATAGGGCGCGACAGCCCCGGGATCCGCGCGGAACAGTGTGAGACAAGTCACCTTGTTTCGATTCCACTCGAAAGATCGCCCCCGAACACGAAGAAACCCCCTCCACTCCGCGTTTCCGCAGATCGGAGGGGGTCATCCCCAGTGTGGCGGCGCCAGGATTCGAACCTGGGAAGGCTGAGCCGGCAGATTTACAGTGGGCTGGGCTGTATGGCTCTGACCGGCACCTTTTGGTCAGATCACGGCGCCTGGTCCGCAGTTGGCCCGGATCTTGGTCCGAGGACAGTCTCTGGCGCGCCGCGCATGGCCGCCCTCCCGCGCCGAGGCTGGATAGGTTATGCCGGCGGCGGCCCCCAACCTCTCTGTGCGAACCACTCCTGGCAGGCCTGCACATCTGTCTCCGCCCCAGCCCGGTCGGGCGGCGTCGGCGGCTTCGGCCTTGGCAGGGACCGCCGCGGGCGATCTGGCCGAGGGCGCTGCCGTCGATGGGCCGTGCCGCGCGGGCCTGACGTACGAGGGCGGGGCCCGGTGCGGCGGCACTGAGCATTCAGCCGCCCGACGCCAGAGAAGAGCTCGGTCGTGGCTGGGGCAGTCGGTTCCACGGCTATAGGCACCTCCCCAGACCGGGCAAGCCACCAGCTAAACCCGCTGCGTCCACCTCACAGAGTCAGGTGGAGGCACTTGGGAGCATCCACGTTCTGAATCACGAACTGACTGTGCTGGCTCTGTGTTGGGTCATATGAGATGTCGCCCTCATCGGTAGCCCGTACCACCACCGTCCCGGCACAGGACTCTCCTTTGGCCCTACCAGCCGAGGGCCAAAGCGACGACAAATGTCCTGACGCGCCACTAGCGCACTCACGCGAATGGCAGTTCTTACTAAGCTGGGTACATGCGACGTGAGCTGTCGGCGCAGCGTCCCTGACACCAGCGAGCACCTCAGGCAAAGGATTCTTGTATTTGTGTCGCCCGAGCGAGAACACCACCAAGCGCGGCTTCACCTGCTCACATACCCGTCTAGCAAATGCCCTGTCGTTGCTCCCTTTAGCGGATCCCCCATGATGAGGGAAGACAAGTACGGGAGCCTCTAGGTCGACGCCGCGGCTTGCGATAGCTTCGAAACCCTTATCGTCAATGTCAGCAGCCAACAAAACAGCTGGCTTTCCTGCAAGGCTTACCCTAAGCACCGCAGACATGCGATTACTCGGGATCTCCCCCAGTTTGTGCTTCCGGGAAGCCTGGCCGATTCCTGCTAAGCGCACGTCAGGGTGGAGTACCTCAATGCCTATTCGCTCAAAATTCAGGTCTTCACGGGCCCCAACATTCAAATTGCTTCTGTATCGTGTCTGGCGCCCTTCCTCACGCAAGGCGGCCTGCTCAAGAAGATCAAGATACGTATCAGTGTCCTGTATGGCGCTAGGATTGCACCAAAAGTTTTTGATTGACACATCCGGGTCTGCCAATAAGCGCGCAGCGCCACCAATATGGTCTTCGTCTGGATGAGACAAAAGAAGATGCTCGATATGGTGGCACTTATTGTCCACGAGGGCACTGATGACCGGCTTACCGCGCGGGATGTCAACGATCGCGCTCTTAAGCCCATCTCGTAAGACTGCACAGTTACCGTGGCCGACGTCCACAATAACCACTTCCAGCGGCCGTCCTGTACCTCCGGAAGCCTTGCTAGTCATTACCATCCTGCAGGTACCCCCGGCCCCGCTTTGAAGTTCTGAAAGTACAGCTCACCCGCAGTGGGGGCGTAAATATTGACATCAGCGCTAAGACGCTTACCAATCAACGTCTCGATAGGGACACCCAGACTCTCGGTGATCATCGAGGCCGGCACATCGACAGTAGTGCGAGGTTGCCACGCTGTGATCACGCACTCGGCTACTATTCCTTCCGGACCAAATCGGCAGTCCTGAACGCGCACGACGACACGATACGGCTTTCGTTCCTCAGAGTAAACGCCTCTGCACTCTTCTTCTGCGAGTGCAAGGGCCTGCGTCAGACGTTCTGGATCACTATCTGATCCTCTACTCAACAGCATTGGGATGCCCGAGCGCCAACGTCGGATCGTTGAGTTCTCATCACTATTGGCATAGCTGGTCAGTAGGACCGCTGGAATCTTCCTGCGATTGCTCTTCGCAACGACCTCGGCGCCGAAATATGAGACGTTGCCACCTCTTCCCAGCCTATGATCACAGATGGCGGCCACCGCCTTTTGCTCGACTTCTGCGATCAACTCGTCAACGGACGCCGGGAAGAATGAAACAGGCACAGGGGTGAAATCTGCCTCCTCGACAATCCATCCGGTCGTTCGCCTGTTTACCTCATCATCCTCAATGATCGCGATGGGATCGCCAGGCCGGAGCGGACGATCCAGCACGTTCACTATGGGGTTCTCCTACATCACTCGTGGGTCTCTTGCGCCTAGGAAGACGATGTGGCCCGCGGAAGTTCGATGTTGAATTCTGCGCCGCCATATTCACCGATGGCCTTGGCGAACACTTCGCCCTTGAGGTCACGAGTGGCATCCTTCACGATCGTAAGGCCAAGGCCCGTTCCATCTTCGCGTGTCGTAGCACCTGGCAACCAAATATCGTCGAGCGGAAGCTTCGCCGTATCGATCCCCGGACCGTTATCCATCACCGTGATTAGGACAGCATCAGGGGTGACCTCAGTTCTGACGACAATCAGCCTTTGGGCTGCGCCGCTAGCGTGGGGCTGAGTGAAGACGTACGTCGCATTAGCGAGCAGATTAGCCAAGATGGCTTCAATCGATGCCACGGTGGCCTTTACAGGTGCGCCCCCATCAACGAGCTGCAGCTCAACCTGTATACGGGCGCCCTCCAAGTGCGGCCCGAAGAGACCAACAATATCGGTAGCGACCTCATTTACGTCGACGACTTTAGCGCGGCGCTTTCTGCGATGCAGTAGCCGCAGCGGAATGTCGGCGTAAGTGCGCAACGAATCCGCCGCTCGCTGAACAGTTTCCACAGGCTCAGACAACTGCTCAGTGTACGCATCCTGCAGGAGGCGCGCCGCTCGTCGAGCGATAACCGCTGATGCCTGGTCGATCAAGTCGACTGGTTGCTTGGTCTCATGAGCGAAGACAGCCGTCGTGGTCCCAACTGTGCTGAGAGTCCGATACAGAAGCAGTTCGTCCTCGACAGCCCGAACCCTTTCGTCGAAGGCAGACCTGAGGAGATTCGTAGCTTCCAAGACGTCCCGGCGCTGATGCGGCGGAAGCCTATTCACGGTGTCTTGAAGCTTGCCCAGAGCATTCTGAACCCGGTCGCCAGCCTCCTGCTGTTTCTTGCCCTTATCCCGTTCTCGGCGTCGCAGAAGCTCTTTCGCCGCCCAGTCAAGTACATTACGCCCAAACCGTGCGAGCTCTACGAATTCCGGCGTTTCAAGAAACCCAGTTCGGTCAGTCTTGGGCGTGAGGCGCTGTTCCTCATCTATTACGCTGATGCGCCCAACTGATGTATTAGTACCCGGGCGCAACTCGGGACTGCGGACCCTACGCAGGTTCATGTCGAGCCAGTCGTGTCCCTCATCACCATATGGATGCACCCTCAGATTTCGGTGATAAAGGTGAACTCCCCCAACCGACTTGAGCCAGCCTCTAACATCTGCGACTTTGTGCTTCGAGCCGCGGACGGTGAAGGCATTAGCATTTAGCACAAACGCCCAGAGCTCAAACTGTGCGGCTGGTGCAAAGTACGCCAGCGGTGAATCACCGCGCTCGGATCCAGCCGAACTCACTTCGGTATGTCCGCCGCGAGCGATTGGTTCATTTGTCCAGTCATAGAGGGTGGCCGAGGCCCGACCATCATCGTTCAGTTCTGCAACGATGCGATATTCTGCATCATCGAAGAAGGACTGATGCACGATGCTCGCAAGTTTTTGGAACTCCGGAGCATTGAGATCGACGCGAAAATCAGAGGGTCCCGGGAAAGGACCCGTTAGCAGCACAAGCGCCCTCGCCAAACGCTCAACATCCCTATCCCTGAACTCCGTGGATAGCTCGTCGATCTCAATCTTAGTTCCGGGCTTCTCATCAGTCGGCATGGTTGTGATCGAGAGCTCAACGTCCTCAACTGCCGATACAACATCGAAGCTGTGCCAGTCGATACGCAAGACATGTTGCACGCCTGGGGTCTTTCGAGGCCGCGTGATGAGCGTTACATAACGCCCAAGCCGAAGCGCAGCTAGACGGCCAAGACCTTTTTCGCCGACCTTTCGCCGCCCCTTGCGCGTTAACTTGGCCTCTGTCTTAGATGATTTACCGAGGAGAAGCCATCCGTGAATTATTTCATCCACGGTCATGCCATCGCCCGTATCAGAAACGACGATTCGCCCGCCAGGAAGCTCTACGGCGTGCAACTCAATTGAACACGTCGGAGCGTCGGCATCATAGGCATTTCGCACGAGCTCGATAACGCCAAGGTCAGGATGAGGAACGAGCTCCTCGCCCAAACGGCGAAGGATTTCCGGGGAGAACCGGAGGCTAGCCACAGAGGTCACCCAACATCCTCATCGCGCGTGCCGACATGTCCTGCCCAGAAGGGCAGTAGCGGAGATAGTACTCTTGCGACCTTCCGTTCAACAGGCCTTCGAGAGTCAAGGAGTTGGGACGTGGACAACTCACCGGGCAGTGCTGCGTACGCCGAGCACACAGCCCACATCGATGTGGTCCTTGAAGGCCTACAGACCACAGGTGAGCTGGCACAACCGGCGGTTGACAAGCTCCTTGATGGGCACTCAGCAGCCGAGCTCCGACGCCTGGTGCCCCTCGGGTATCGACGGCGGGTGGGTGCCTTCTTCACGCCAAGTCGTCTCCGAGCAAGGGTGTCTGATGTGCTCAGAGACCTACCTGCCGAGACCTTCCTCGACCCGACGTGCGGCGCCGGCGACCTGCTGCTGGCAGCCACGGCGACCATGGATATCAGCGCAACGGTCCAAGAGACCCTTGCGCATTGGGGAGCACGGCTGCACGGCTGGGATCTGCACGAGGAATTTATTCAGGCCGCCCGCCGTCGCGTATTGCTCTCAGCCCTTAAGCGTCACCATACCCTTGACGGGCTTGTTGCTTCATCTTCCGGTTTGCTGGAACATTTGGTCAACATAAAGCAGGCCGATGCACAGGTGCAGGAGAGTGAACAAGTCGACGCAGTCGTACTAAATCCGCCATTCACTCGCGTCCCGGCCAGGAGTGGCTGCCACTGGGCCCAAGGGAAGACATCTAATGCAGCTATCTTCTTCCTGGAGGCTCTGAAGCATCTAAAACCTAACGGCCATATCGTGGCTATCCTGCCGGACTCATTGAGGAGTGGATCCAACTTTTCGAAGTGGCGTACAACTGTTGAGTCCTGCACTAATGTCCTGCATGTCGAACGCTCGGGGATTTTTGATGATCACACAGATATCGATGTTTTCCTACTCGTAGCCCAGGTTCGCGGAAGCGGTCCCCCTCCAGGCCCTGTTCCGTGGTGGCGCGAGGTAGATGCTGGGAATGTGGTTGGCGATCTGTTCGAGGTTCGAGTGGGTACGGTGGTAGACAATCGGGACCCGCACGAAGGCGAGAATCGACCTTTCCTTGTGGCCCGAGATCTATCAAGCACCGGCCGTATGAACGTTCCGAGCAGACGGCGTCTTTTCGGCGGCCGCGTTTTCGAACCGCCATTCGTCGCGATCAGGAGGACTTCCCGGCCGTCCGAAGGATCATCATCCCGTGCAGCCGGGGTTCTGATCACCGGGTCCGAGGCGGTAGCTGTTGATAATCACTTGCTCATAGCAAAACCAATAAAGGGTGGGCTTAGGTCTTGCAATGCACTGATTAAACTCCTGAACTCCTCGGCCATAAATCAGATCTTGGATGACAGGATCAGTTGTCGACATCTGACCGTTTCAGCGGTACGGCAACTCCCTTGGGACAGGCAGCGTTTCTAATGGATCCCTTCATGTGGGCTTGTCGTAAAGTTATGCAATGCGGCTTCTGCAGCTTGACATGGGTATCGCGGGCCGGCCCTTCGCGCACTATGACCCGCGGAAGACATCCTGATGCTTGCGGCCAGGCAAGCGTCCGTGATCACGACTGAGTGAGGTTCTATGACGGCCACGGTTGCAGGCGGCAGGGTCTGCACCCGCTGCGGAGCGCGGTTAAGCCGGGCAAACGCAGCGAGTGTGTGCGGCCCTTGTGAGCGCGCACTACGGGATACGCCCCCGCCAGCGGCGGTTCTAGCCTCCGAGCCAAAGCAGTGGCTCTACGAGACAGACCAGCGTCAGACGCCACCGGACGGGTCGAACCTGCAGGAGGTGCTACGGGCCTACCGGGCCACGCACAAGCTGACGCAGCAGGACCTGGCCGGCCTGCTTGGGTACGACCAGTCGTACGTGTCGCTCCTGGAACGCGGGAAACGCTCGATCCGGGATGTGGATGAGTTGCGTCGGGTAGCCGGCGTTCTGGGGCTGTCCGAGGACGAGTTGGGCCTGCTGCCCGCGGCACTGTCTGGCCACGGCGAATTCGTGCCCCGCGCTTCAGGCTCGATGGGAACTCCTCAAGACGCCGTGGAGGATCAACGACGTTGGCGAATGGTGCGCCGCGAGCTGAACCAGCGTCGCAGCGAGCTGAACGCAGCCGCAGCCGCCCTGTATCCGGAGTTGGAGCGGGTTGGCACCAGTCCGGCCCTGACACGACCAGGGTGGATGGCACCCGCGCCCATCGACCTGGCCGCGGTGGATCTGTCGTGGATCAATCAGGTACCGCCGCCGACCGTGGTCGGGGCGGAGCGCGAAGCCGCGGCGGTACGACCGCTGTCCGCGCGCGGCGGCCGGTACGACCGGTACTCGCAGGCCATCCGCGCCGTGGACAAGCCATCGCTGTTCGAGAACCGCCCCAGCTTCCGCCTAATGGCCACCGACTGGGCCGCCGGCGGTGCACGGATGGCCTTCGGCTACACCACGTACTTCGACATGGTCGATGTCTGCGAAGGGATGTCCCACGAGCTTGCCGGAGCCTGGCTCGCAGCTGGCAGCGATCCGGCATGGCTGCGGGCTCCTCGCTGGGACGATCTTCCCTTCCGGTCCCTGGTCAGCGACCCGTTCGACCTCACCCGCCGGCCTCTGCTCCCATCGATCGACACGCTGACCATCCGGCGCGACCACGACGACGCCTCTTTCGTCCTTCACCACCGCTCCGCCGCGAACGTCGCCCTCGCGGGCGGGATCTACCACATCATGCCTGCGGGGGTGTTCCAGCCGTCGTCCGTGATGCCCTGGGACCAGTCCAACGACTTCGACCTCTGGCGCAACATGATGCGCGAGTACGCCGAGGAATTCCTCGGCATGCCTGAGGCCGACGGAAGCAGTGGCGAGCCGATCGACTACGGCGCCACCGAGCCCTTCAAATCACTCAACGATGCCCGCCGCGCTGGCAAGCTGCAGGCGTTCACCTTCGGGATCGGTCTGGATCCGCTGTCACTTGCTGGCGAGATCCTGACCGCCGTCGTGATCGACGCCGACGTCTACGACCGCGTCTTCCACACCATGGTCAGCCAGAACACCGAGGGCTCCGTCGTCTCCGCCAGCGCCACCGACGTCGCCGCTGGCATCCCGTTCACCGAGGCCAACGTGCGGCGGCTACTCGACTCCGAGCCGCTGGCCCCGGCAGCCGCCGCGTGCCTCGACCTGGCGTGGGAGCATCGGAAGCTGATACTCGCCGGCTGAGGAGGAACCTTGCGCGTACTGGTGACGGGTGCGTACGGCTTCGTGGGCAATGCCGTAGTGCGGCGCCTCGCCGAAGCCAGGCACGACGTGATCGCGATGACCCACCGCCCATCCGGCGCCTCGCTGTCTTCGGCCCCGGTCGCCAGTACTGTGCACGCCGACCTGCTCAGCCCCGAGCAACTCCGCAAGGCCGTCCACGACGTCGATGCCGTGTGCCACTTGGCCGCACTCACTCGAGTGCGGGAGTCCTTCGAACGGCCCGACGACTACGAAGCCGTCAACCATGGCGGCACAGTCGCGCTGTTGGACGCTTGTGCAGCCGAGTCCGTCCGCGCCGGCCGCCCACTCCGAATCGTCCAGGCATCCACAGCAGCCGTCTACGGCGTCCCCGAACGTCAGCCGATCGACGAACAGACGCCGCCCCGGCCGACCTCGCCGTACGGCAAGACCAAGCTGGCCGCGGACGAAGAGCTGATCCGCCGCACGACCGCCGGGGCCGTCGGAGCGGTGATCCTGCGGGCATTCAACATCTCCGGTGCCGTCGCCAGCGTAGGCGATGCTGATCTCACCCGCATCATTCCGAAGGCAGTCGCGGTCGCGGCCGGTCAGGCCTCCCACGTCGACGTCAACGGTGACGGATCCGCGGTGCGGGACTTCGTCCACGTCGACGACCTGGCACGCGCGTACGTGCTGGCCTTGCAGGCCTGCGAGCCTGGTACGCACGCGGTGTACAACGTCGGCGCCACCGGTGCCAGCGTCAGCAACATCGTCGCCGCGACCGAGCGGATCACCGGCCGACCGGTCCCAGTCATCCACCACCCGCCCAAGCAAGAACCGGCCACGCTGTTGTCCGACACGGCTCGGATCCGGCGAGAGCTTGAGTGGAAGCCGGAACGGTCCTCCCTGGACGAGATCGTCGCCGACGCCTGGGAAGCCGTCACAGCCGCCCACAGCTGAGGTGATCAGCCTCGATCGCGGCCCAAGCCAGCTCGCAGCGGCTCCGGCAGCTGCTCACTCGCCGCACGCCAGGTGCTCAGCACTTCCCGAGCCTTTGCCGGCTCTACTCGCAGCCCCTCAGCCATCTCCTGGACTAGATCCGCGAGGGCGTGCGCCGCGTCGACCAGCGGTGTAGCCCACGGTGGTGGAGCCACGACGGGCGGGTACTGGGCGAAGACCGCCTTGCCTTGGTGGCCCACGACCAAGCCGTCGGTTCGAAGGACGCTGATCCCGTTCTTCACCACAGTGCTGGAGACGCTGAACTCCTTCATGAGCTCCGCTGCCGACGGCAGAGGTGCGCCATTCGGGATCTCACCGGTTTCGATGCGTCTCCGCAGGGTGTCGGCAAGCTGCAGGTACGCCGGCTTGCCCCGGAACTCGGTCATGCACCACACCTTCGCCTAGGCCGTCTCACCTAGTGCATCACACCGCGGCCGAATCCCGTCCTGCCCAATCCAGTGAGACCCGTTGCGGACTTGGTGCACTAGGTGCACGATGATGTAACCGGGTGAGACGCCTGCGAGGCAGCAGCGCTATGACAGACCGTCATTGGCTGTGCATGCGGGAGAAGTTGCAACCTGGTGAGACAGAACGGCCCCGGCAGATACGGGCTGAGACGTGTTGGCGCACCTCTCACGCCCCTGCCGAGGCCGACGCATCGAGTCCCTGTTCAGAGGAGTTCAACGATGCTCAACGAGCGTACCGCCGCACCAGCGGCCGTATCCCCGCCGGCGGAACCGGCTTCCCCCTCCCCATCCCAGTCGCTGCGGAAGCTCGCCGACTTCCTGGATGGCGTTCCCGGCCTGCCCCCGCTGTACATCTCACTGTGGTCCCACTACAGGCAGGCCGACCTGCAGGTGTCGAGGTCGGAGAAGGACACGCGGGAGCGCTGCCTGGCCGTGGCACGTGTAGCTCGGGCCCTCGGGGTGGACACGCACCTGACACGGTTCCGCGACGAGATGGACTTCGAGGCTCACGGAACGGTCGACGACCTGGCCATCCACATCTACGCGCCCAGTGTCGTCGCCGCTGTACCCGCCGACGAGGTCAAGCAGGAGTGCGCGTGATGGCCGCGGCTCCGTTCTACGACTCGCGCCCGGTGTGCGCGAAGTCGAGGTGCCCGCGCTGCCGACACACCGTGTTCGTCTCGCGCTGCCACGTGGCGCGTGAGGAGTGTGGGACGTGCGGCTTCGAGTGGACGCCGGCCGCACGGATCGAGCGAGCGGAGGTGCGCCGATGAGCATCCCGTTCCCCGGCGGCGGCATGGATGAACCCCGTGTCCCCATCCCGGCGCAGCCCGCGCAGCCGTATCTGCTGATGGACGCCTTCGGCCGTACGTACGTGTCGTCGGCCCCGACGCCCGCCGTACTCCCGACGCAGATGCCGACTGGTCTCGTCTCGTCGTGCGGCTGCTCGCACGCGCCTGCCACACCTCCTCGCAGGTTCGCCACGTCACCCAGCGCTCTCGTGATCGGAATCCTGGTCGGCGGCGTGGTGCTGGTGGCACTGCTGCTGTCGGTCGCGGTCGTCGCCGCTTCGGTCGCCGTCGTCGCACTCTCGATCACGGTGTGCGCGGTCGTGCTGCCGTCGATGACCCGCGACAGCGCACGGTCCCGCCGAGGTCCGCACGGGGTCTGACCCCTTCCGCAGTCCTCCCTCGCTTCCCGACTGTCGGGCGCTCCCTGCCTGTCCGGTGCTGCCTGACCGCGCCCGATGGCCGCCTGATTCATGGAGGTTTACCACCTCATGTCCACTCGCAATGTCCCGGCCCGCCCGCGGCCGACGATCCCGTCCCTGACCACCGCGAACGCCCAGTTACGCCGCCAGCTGGCCGCCCTCCGGCACGACCATGCGGAGCTCCTGGTCGCAGCCCGCGCCGCCGTGAGCGCGTACTACGACGGCGAGGCGCTCCCGCTGAGCGTGCTGATCGACACCCTCGACGAGCTGGGAGCGCTGCCGGAGTACGCCCCGCAGCTCACCGACGCCGCCCTGGCCCTCATCGACGGCCAGGCGCCGACGCTGGTCGGGAGGCGGATCGCATGAGCGCCCGGACCCGCTGCCGCGCCTGCGGCTGGCACCCCACCTACCGCAATCAGCGCGCCGCCCGACGCGCCGCCCGCACCCACCTGTGCCACCCGCCGCTGACCCGGAAGGCCGCACGATGACCGAGATCACCACCGCCCCGGAAACCCGCATGCGCCGCCTGCTGCGCCTCGCCGCCGCATCCCGCCAGGCCGTCGAACTGGAGTGGGAACGCGAGAAGCGCGAACGCATCGACGCACAGCGGCAGATGGCCGAGCGCGTCGCCAGCGATGACACGTACGGCACGTTTCCCGACACGCTCGCTCAGGTCATCCACGTCGACGACTGGAGCGGATATCCCGCGCTCTTCGTTGACGAGGCCGGCGAAGAGTGGGCGATCGCCCCATGCGCGGTTACGTACCTGGACGAAGGCATCTGGCTGCACTACGTCGTCGTCGCCGAACCGTGGGACTTCCCGGAACCGCGCTGGACGCTGATCGCGCCCTGCGTGTGCGGCAGCTACCGCGAGGTGCCGGTATCTGACGACTACGCCCTCGCCCGCGAGCTGGAGCATCTGACCGGCCACCGCGACGTCTGCTTCGGCGACTGCAGGCCCAACGGCCTCGCGCCGTCCGCCGCCCAGCTCGCCGAGCTGACCTGCGGCCAGGAAGGGGCAGCGCGATGAGCACCAGCCCGCTACCCGAGGACGTCACGCTTCCGGACGTACCGGTGATCCGCCGTGGTGCCTACCTTGCCGTCTGCGCCGCCACCACCGGTCTCCTCAGCTGCCGCTGGCACGTCTGGCACGCGAATGGCGCCTACGCCGGCTACTGCACCGACACGGGTCTGATCGACCTGACGATCGCCGCCTTCGAGCGCGGTTCCGGCCACCGGTAGCCCTCCTGCTGTCTGCCCCGCGCGATCGCCCCCGCCCGTCCCCGTGCCGGGCGGGTCCCCCCAACTTTCCTGCCTCAACAGCCCTGTTGAAGGAGCCTCGAAGTGTCCGCCCCCATCCTGCTGGCAGCCCCGGCCGCTGCCCCTGCGGTGACCATCTCGGTCCTGCTCCTCCTGCTCCTGATCGCCGGGATGCTCTGCCACTTCACCGAGCACCGCTGGTCGACCCTGGTCCTGGGCGTCGTGATCGGCCTGTACCTGACGGGTGACTTCGCGGACGGCGTCAAGGGCGCCGTCTCCCAGACGATCGTCGCCCTCGCGTCCGGTCTCAGCGGCTCGCTGGGGTGAGCCCGTTGACCACCCCAGAGCACCCCGACTCCCCCACGCCCCCAGTGCCACGCCGGGACTGGCTCCTGTACGCCGGGATGGCCGCCGTCGGCCTGGCGGCCGCCGCCTCCTCCTACGCCGCCCTGCAGGACCTGGCCGTACGGACCGGCTGGTGGCCGCAACTGTCCTGGCTGTTGCCACTGACCACCGACGCCTACGCCATGACCGCGGTACGGGTCTGGCTGGGCCACTCCACACGCAACGCCCGCGCCCGCGCCTGGGCCAAGGCGAACGCGATCGGCGCGATCGTGCTGTCGGTCGCGGGCAACGCCGTCGACCACGCCATCGCCTCCCATGTGATCGCCGTGTCCTGGCCGCTGATCGTCGCGGTCTCCGCCATCCCGCCCGTCGTCCTCGGCCTGCTCGTGCACATGGCACACCTGCGCTCCCTGCCGCCTGCCAGCCCCGCGCCCAGCACCCCCGCCGCCGAGCATGAGTGGCAAGCCCCGGAACCCGCTCCAGCGGCAGCCCCGCCCCCGATTCCCCCGGCACCCCCTGCCGAGCCGAAGCGGCGGCAGCCCCGCCGACCTGTCACCGCCAGTGGCAAGCGGCAAACCCTGCCGCCGGGACCGACCGATGAGGCGCTGATCGCGGCAGCCCGCGAGCGTGCCGCTGCCGGGCAGGAGCCGTCGGCCACCTGGCTGATCAAGACCTACGGCATCGGCACACGCCGTGCCGGCCGCATCCGCGACGCCGCCCTCACCGCCCCAGCACCCGCTCCTGAGCCGACCGATGCACCCACCCAGAACGGCGAGTTGGCGCTGGCCAGAGGCCAGACCTGATGGACACCGCGTATGCGAAGTGACCCCACCCGCACCACCCCTGCCGAAGAACAGGAGTCCACCCCGTGACCGACCCGACCACCCTGGCCGCAGCCCTGCCGCCCCTGGCCGCCTGGACCGCTCACACCCTGTGGCTGGCACGGCGGCTGCGCATCGCCCGCACCGACCCGCTGACCGCCCTGCCCACCCGCGACCCGTTCACTTCCCGCGCTCTGCGGGCCGTCACCCGCCGACCGGTGAGCGTGCTCCTGCTGGACATCGACCGCTTCAAGCACGTCAACGACGCCTTCGGGCACGCGGCGGGGGATGCACTGCTCGCCGCCGTCGGCCAGCGCCTGCACCACTGGTGCACCGAGCACAACGGGTTCGCCGGACGCCTCGGGGGCGACGAGTTCGCCGCCATCGCCGACCTGGACGACGCCGGCGCAGCCGAGGCCCTGAACGACCTGACGCACCGGCTGCGGGCCAACCTCGACATCGCCGACGCGGTCCGGATCTCCCCGCGCGTCTCGATCGGTATCTGTCGCCCGGACGACCGCCCCGGCGAGCCGTTCACCGCCCGGCTGCGGGCCGCTGACGAGGCCATGTACGCGGCCAAGTCCCTCAGCACCGGCTGGCGCTACGCCGCCCCGCACCCCACCCACGCCACCGTCGGCGGCCGCCGCGCCGGACGCCGTGGCACCCACACCGCCCTCGCCTCCCGCTGAAAGGAAACCGGCCCCGCTATGCCGAACCGAACCCGCGCCCGGAAGGTGCCGTACGGCAGCACGCGCACCGCGTACGTTCCGCGCACCCGACGCCGCGATGCCCAGCCCATCGTCCTGGTCGTCCCCGAGCGCCCCACCCTCGCCCAGCGCGCCATGAGTGCTTTCGGCGCCTGGCTGTGGGAGACCCGCGGCACCTGGGCCCCCACCGGCGTCGCCCTCGCGGCGTTACTCGCCACCGGCGTCCTGCACCTGCTGGCCTGGTGGACCGCGCTCCTGCTCGCTCCCGCGGCCGCTGCCCCGTCCGGCTGGCTGGCCTGGATCGGCGTCCGCCGCCCGGCACGTGACCGCTCGATCCGTCGCTGGCGCCGGGCCTTGGCCGCCCTCGCCACGACCGCCGCCATCTGGGCCGTCCTCGCCGTGGGCTTCGGCCCCTTCGCCCGCCCGCTCGTCGTGATCTGGCTGGCCCTCGCCACCACCGCCCAAGCGCTGTGGCTGTACACCCGCCGCACCGCCGCCACCGAACCGATTGAGGAGATCAACTGATGACCACCCCTCCCGGCAACCCGTGGAAAGCCACTGGGCACCCCGGCGCCTCCGCCAACGGCAGCCCCGGCGCCGGCCGCCAGAACAACGGCGGCTCCCGCCGTGGCGGGGACCGGCACTACCACGTCCACGTCGGAGGACCCGCCAACAGCCAGGCCAACGCTGGCCCCGGCGGCGGATTCTTCTCCCGCAGCGCCGGCGGCGGGACCAAGTCCGGCCACAGCCCGCTGGCCGACCCGCAGTTCTTCAACAGCACCGACGTCCGCAACTACTGCGACCAGGCCCGTTCGGTCTTCCTGCAGCTGTCCTTCGAACTCGCCGGAGCCGCCGAAGTCCTGCAGGCCGCACTCAGCCAGGTGCCCGACCCTCAAGGGAGCCGTCTCGCCTCCCGATCCCGAGCGCGCCGAGTCTCCAAGAAGCTCAAGAAGACCGCCGATGACGTGCGCGATGCCGCGAAGAACGCGGTAGCCACCTACGCCGCCTTCCAGCGCGAGTTCGAGCCGGAGCTGGCGCCGTACAACCGGCGCACAGCTGCCTCCCGCCGCCGCTTCGACTTCAACCTCTGACCCCTCTCCCCTCTGATTCACGTACGACCAGGAGGACCAGGCCGTGCCCCAGCTCACCCCCGAGCAGCTGATCGAAGAGCAGTTGCGCGCCGCCCAGGGCGGCGGCGGTGTGATCGAGTACCTGCTGCACCGCCTCAAGCCGCACCTGCCCCCGTGGCTGGCCGGGATCGGGACCGGTCTGGTCTCCTGGCCCGCCCACATCTACTGGGCCGACAACGCCGCGGCCGCCGCCGGCCTCACCCTCGCCTCGGTCGCCCTCACAGGCGCGACCTGGGCGGTGGGCAAGGCCACCACCTCCCAGCGCCGCATGCACTCCGCCGTGACCGTTGCCGCCGGCTCCGGCTGGTTCACTGCGGCCGCCATCGCCGGACCTGCCGCTGGCCCCCTGCCCGGCCTGTACTTCATCGGCGCCCCCGCCCTGGCCCTGTCCTGGAACATCCGCCAGATCCTGCGCCGCAACCCCGACGCCACCGGCAGCGCCGACGGCGGTATCTGGGAGAAGGTCGGCCTGGCCAAGACCCTGACCACCAAGGCCCAAGCCGCGCCGAACAAGGCCACCATCGGCTACCAGCTGCCGGGCGGCGAACTCACCAACGACGACGTCTCCAAGGCCCTGCCCAAGCTCGCCTCCGCCCTCGATGTTCCGCCCAACGCGGTCCGGCACGCCACGGACCCGGAGTCGGCCTCGCGCGGCGAAATCGTGATCGTCCCGCACGACCTGCTGAAGAACACCGTCCCATGCCCCGGGCCCTCGCACCCGGGCGGCTCGATCGCCGACCCGGTGCACGTCGGCATCTACGAGGACGGCACCGAAGCCGGAATGTTCTTCCCGGGCGAAGCAGCCGCGGCCCGCAACGCCATGCATCTTCTGGTGATGGGCATGACCGGCTCCGGCAAGTCCGAGGGCGCCCTGACTGCCCTTGCCGAGATCTTCACCCGCCGCGACGTGATCGTGTGGGGATCCGACCCGGCCAAGGCGGAACAGACCTTCGGTCCGCTGCTGCCTGCCTTCGACTGGGTGGCACTCGACGTGCCATCGACCAAGGCCATGGTCGCAGCCCTGCACTCGGTGATCCCTGCCCGTACGGCGTGGCTGGCCAGGTACGGCTACAAGCAGTGGGAACCGACCTGCGCCAAGACCCAGGCCGATGGTTCGCCCGGCATGCCGTACCTGGTCGGCTGGTTCGAGGAAGCCGCCAAGACCATCCGCGAGACCGACGAGGACGCCTTCACCGGCATTGCCCAGGAGGCCCGGTCGGCCGGCGTCTCCCTGGTCGTCTCCATGCAGCGCGCCTCCCATACCCAGGTCTCCACCGACACCCGCGCCTCCCTCGGCTCCTCCTGGTGCCATGGCGTCCGCAACGACACCGACGCCGGTTTCGCCCTGGACGACGACGTCCTGGACGCCGGAGCCAAGCCGCACGTGTGGAAGGACAAGAAGCCCGGCTACAGCTACCTGGTCGCCAACGGCATCCCCGAGACCTTCTGGGCCACCCCGCTGCGCGACTACCTCTCCGGCCGCGAATACCTCGAATGGGTCGTCCTCACCTTCGCCCGCATCCGCGCCACCGCCGACCCCGTCACGGCCCAGGTCGCAGCAAAGACCGCCGGCCGCAGCTACACCCAGCGCTCCCGCTACCCCCTGCCCGGCACCACCGACACCCAGCCCGCCCAGGAAGGCCCCACCATGCCCACCGGCGCTCCGCACGACTTCGAACGCGCGAACGACGACCGGGCCTTCACCGCATACGACGGCGACGGCCAGGACGACGACCACGCCGACGAGGACCTGGACGATATCGACCCCGAGCAGGAGCTCCCGCAGCCCACCACCGTGGTGCAGTTCGCCGAACGCCCGCCTGCCAAGCCGAAAATCCAGCTCACCCCCAAGCAGGCCCGCCAGGCCATGGAAGACGTCCTCGACGAGTTCGAAGCCGAAGGCCGCACCATCGTGCGCCCCAACGACTTCATGGAGCACTGCGACCGCCACGGCCGCAGCCGCTCCTGGGTCTCCGGCCAGGTCGCACAATTCGTCATCTCCGGCCGCCTCGCCGAGACCGACGAAACGGGCGTCTACCGCATCGTCCGCGACGCCGAGGACGAAGCCGCCTGACGGCCCTGACGCGTCAGGCACGTCTGACACCCCTGATGCCAGCGGGCCCCAAACGCACGGGTCACACGCACGCGCGACTCCCGTCAGACGCGTCTGACACCCCCGCCCTGACGCCCCTGACGGCCCCTCTACGCCCCAGCGCGACCCAGGTTTCTGGACTTTCTGGACCGCCCTACGCGGGCGCGCACGTTGTCCGCGAGTTGCTCCCACAGCGCGCCATGCCAGCCCCCAGATCCGGGGTGTAACAAATTTCGCCCGCTGTCGTACCTAGACCTAGCCGGACTGATCAAGACCGGCCCGAGACGCTCTGAACCGGGCACACAAGGAAGGCCAGTTCGTGAACGAACCACACCACCCCGCCCACAGCGGCGCCCTGGCCCACGCCCTGCGCGCCGCACACAGCGGGTTGGCGGTGATCCCGCTCAGCCGCACCAAGCTCCCTGCGGTCCGCTCCCCGCACCGTGCCGAGCACCGCAGGATCCGCTGCCACGGTGAGTGCCGCCAGATCGGCCACGGCATCTACGACGCCACCACCGACCCCGAAGCCGTACGCGCACTCTTCGCCGCCGCCCCCTGGGCCACCGGCTACGGCATCGCCTGCGGCCGCACCCCACACCACCTGATCGGCATCGACCTGGACGTGAAGAACGACATCGACGGCATTGCCAACTTCGAGGCACTGGCCCGCGAGTGCACCTTCAGCGTCCCGGCCACGGTCACCGTCGCCACCCCCAGTGGCGGCCGACACCTGTGGCTGCGCGGCCCAGCCGACTGCGGCATCCCGAACTCAGTCGGCCGCCTCGCTCCCGGCATCGATGTCCGCGGCTCCGGTGGCTACCTCGTCGGCCCCGGCTCGACCACAAACCGCGGCACCTACACCCTTGCCCCCGACACCGAGCACCAGGCGCTCGCCACCGTCCCGGACAGCCTGCTGCAGCTGCTGGTTCCGCCCGCCCTGGCATCGCCGCGCATGGCGCCCCCTCTGCCCGTGGCCGGCCACAAGGCCCTCGCCCTGGTGCAGTTCGTCATCGACGCCCCCGAAGGCCAGCGCAACGACCGCCTGTACTGGGCCGCCTGCCGGGCCCACGAAACCACCGACGGCCCCGCGCTCGCCGGTCCCCTGATCGAGGCCGCTGTACGTATCGGCCTGCCGGAGAGCGAAGCCCGTGCCACGGTCGCCTCGGCCGCTCGCCCGCGAGGCGCCCGATGACCAAGCCCCTCAACGGCAGTAGGCCGTCCAACAGCCCATCATCCGCACTGGCTCGAGAGATCCTGACCAGCCACGGCGTCGACCCGGACAAGAAGGGGCCCTCGCAGGCTTCACAGCTCGTGGCCCTGGCCCGCGAGCGCTACGACCTGTTCATGTCCGACGACGGCCGCCCCTACGGCGTCAAGGTCGACGGCCCTAACCTCGCCCTCCCGCTGCGCGGAAAGGCCGGCCTGCGCTCTCAGCTCGCCCGCATCTACACCGACGTCAATGGCGGCACCGTTCCTTCGCAGTCGGCCCTCGCCGACGCCATGACCGTCCTCGAGGGCCTGGCAGCCAACGCCGACCCCCGCACCCCACGCCTGCGCGTCGCCGGCCACGACGAACGGATCCTCATCGACCTCGGCACCACCGACGGCCGCTGCGTCAGCGTCGGACCCGACGGCTGGCAGCTCCTGCCCGGCTCCCCGATCGTCTTCCGCCGCTCCGGCGCCATGAAGCCCCTCCCCGCCCCCGTCCGCGAGGGCAACGGCCTGGCCAAGCTGCGCGACCTGCTCAACACCACAGATGAAGGCTTTCAGCTCCTGGTGGCCTGGCTCCTGGCCGCGTTCATCCCCGACCTGCCCCACCCGATCCTCGCCTTCCGCGGCGAGCAGGGCACCGGCAAGTCCAAGGGCGCCGCCATGGTCATCGGCATCGTCGACCCCTCTGGCGCGCCCAAGCGCACCGCGCCACGCGACCTGAAGTCCTGGTCGGTACAGGCCTTCAACTCCTGGGCCATCTGCCTCGACAACATCTCGATCATCCCCGACTGGCTCTCCGACGCCCTGTGTCGAGCCGTGACTGGCGACGGTGTGGTCGACCGCGCCCTGTTCACGGACGACGACGTAGTCGTACTCGAGTTCCGCCGCGTGCTGGCGATAACGACGATCGACGCCGGAGCCCTCGCGGGCGACCTCGCCGAGCGCCTGCTGACGATCGAGCTGCAGCTCATCCCCGACCACAAGCGCCGCGAGGAAGCCGAGCTCGACCGCGCCTACGCCGACGCCCACCCAGCCATCCTCGCCTCGCTCTTCGACCTGCTCGCCAAGGTCCTCAAGGCCCTGCCCGGCATCGAACTGACCGAGCGCCCCCGAATGGCCGACTTCGCTCGCGTCCTGGCCGCCGTCGACGACGTCACCGGCTGGAACACCCAGGCCTCCTACAAGGCCACCGCCGCCGACGCCGTGGCCGACGTCCTGGACGGCGAACCCTTCGCCCAGGCCGTCGTCGAACTGATCGATGCCGCCGGTCCCGAAGGCCTCGCCCTCACCGCCGCCCAGATCCTCGACTCGGTCACCACCCCTGAGAAGCTGCCGAAGAAGTGGCCCAAGGACGCCACCCGCGCCGGCGGCCAGCTCAAGCGGCTCGCCCCGGCCCTGCGCACCATCGGCATCGAGGTCGACGACAGTCACCGCAGCACCGACCGCCGCCGCAGCCGGATCTACCGCATCACGGCATCAGAGAAGAGGCGCAATACAGCGTCCGCAGCGTCCACAGTGTCCGCACCTTCGTCTGACCAGGCAGGACCTGCGGACGCTACGACGGACGCTGCGGCCACACCAGCCACAACCAGCGTCCGCACTTCGCCGACGCCGGACGCTACGGACGCCACAGCGGACACTGGCGCCACCACAGCGTCCGACGTGAGCACTTGGTCTGACCAGGTTGTATCCGCCGAACCGGACGCTGCGGACACTGCGGACGCTCGAACGCGCCTCTTCTCTGCTGCCGCCACCTGCACCGAGTGCGGAATCCCGCTCGACCCCGCATTCGCCATGGCCGGAGAGACCACCCACCCCGGCTGCGGCACCTCCCTGACACGCACCAGGAGTTGACCCATGCGCATCCGCCTGCACGGCACGGAAGCCGAAGTCCGAGCCACCGCCAACCATCTCGCCGTCGTCCTGGAGGTCTTGGACATCAGCCGGCCGTACCCCGATCGCCCGCCAAGCCGCCTCGTACGGCTCTACCTCACTGTCACCCCACCCACCACCAGCACGATCACCAAGTCCGAGATAGCCACGGGGGCCTGACCACCTTGCGAAACGAACCGCATCTGAAGCTCAGCGATGTCCTCGCCGAACTCGACATGTCCCGCGCCGCCTTCTACCGCATGCGCGCCCGCGGCAAGGCCCCCAAGTGCCTGAAGCTCCCCAACGGGCAGCTCAGGTTTCGGCGCACCGACTTCGAAGCCTGGCTGCAGAACTGCGAGGAGGAGACCACCTACTGATGGCCTTCAGCTACAAAGTCCACTTCTGGGCCATCCGCCAGCGCGCCGGACGCCGAAAGCCGTTCGAGATGCGGTGGCAGGTCAACTCTCATGAGAAGTCTGAGTCCTTCACGACCAAGGGACTCGCCGAAAGCCGCAGATCCGAGTTGATGCAGGCGGCCCGCCGCGGCGAACCCTTCGACGAGGAGACAGGTCTGCCTGCATCGGAGCTCCGGGCCAAACTGCGGAACGTGACCTGGTACCAGCACACCCGCCACTTCATCGAGAAGCGCTGGGAAGGCACGCCGGGCAAGTCACGACGAAACTTCGCTGATGCGCTCGCGACCATCACCCCCGCCTTGGTTAAGTCCGAGATCGGATGCCCGGATCCACGCGTACTCCGTCGCGCTCTGTACAGCTGGGCTTACAACAAGTCGGCATGGGAGCAAGAGCCGCCGCCGGACTGGCGAAAGGCGCTCAGCTGGCTGGAACGGAACTCGGTCCCGATCGTCGACCTCGAAGACGCGCAGGTCCTCCGCAAGGCCCTGGACGCTTTGGGCAGGAAGCTGGACGGGAAGCCGGCCGCCGCACGGACCGCACTGCGCAAGCGGGCCTGCCTGAGCGACGTACTGGGGATGGCTGCGGAAGCCAAGTACTTCACGACCTCCGTAAACCCGCTGCAGTCGGTGCAGTGGACCGCGCCCCGCACGGCGGAAGAGCTCGACCCGGAAGCCGTCGCCAATCCACGCCAAGTCCGCCGCCTGCTCGCCGCTGTACAGGCCCAGAGCGAGCGCGGACAGCGCTTGGAGGCGTTCTTCGGCTGCCTCTACTACGCGGGCCTGCGCCCAGCCGAAGCCATCCACCTGCAGAAGTCGCAATGCCGACTTCCAGAGAGGGGATGGGGAACATTGATCCTTCGAGGTGGGACCGTTCGCGCCGGCCGCAGCTGGACTGATGATGGCAGCGCTCACGAAAAGCGGAGCCTGAAGTGGCGAGCCCCAGAAGACTCGCGCCCAGTGCCCATCCCTCCCGCTTGCGTTCGTCTGCTCCGCAGGCACATCGAGCGATTCGGCACGGCCGCTGACGGTCGACTCTTCCGCACTAACCGAGACGGCCTCGTCCAGGAGAGCGGCTACGGCGAGGTGTGGGCGAAGGCCCGCACCTCCGCCCTGACAACCGAGGAAGCCAATTCACCTCTCGCGCAGCGTCCGTATGATCTTCGTCACGCGGGCATCTCGTTCTGGCTCAGCTCCGGCGTGGATCCAGCAGAGGTAGCCCGCCGCGCTGGCCACAGCCTCGCAGTGCTCTTCCGGGTGTATGCCAAGGTGCTCGCGCAGTCGCAAGAGCGAGCCAACCGGCGGATCGACGCTGCCCTGGAGGAATGGGGCGAGGAGACGAGCGACTAGCTCATCGCCACGACATGGCACTCGCCCAGTCGACGTTCCTCACGTCGCCCGAGCCTCGCCATACGTTGTGTGTGGCGCAAGCAGCTATGACTACGCGCCTACCGAACGCCACTCGTCCAGAGCCTGTCGGGGATCAGGCGTAGTCCCAGCAGCGCGTATAGAGCCGTGGGATCCGGAATGTGGACCTGGTTTGTGCGCCATGCTGCTCCACCACACGTTCAAGGAAACCCAAGCGCTCCAAAAGGCGAACCTGATCGCCGATCTTCCCCTCTACTTCATCGAACAACTGCTCGACTTCGGGCAGCGTGAAGTTGGTGAGCTTGCCTGCCCGGCAGTTCAACACGAACGTTGGCGCAACCTTGAAGTCGTTTACCACCTCAGAAAAGCTCAGGTCGGACAGCTTGGTCATGGCTCGTTGCACCGCATCGGCAGAGAACAACGGCACGGCGGTGACCATGTCGTCGGGCCGTGCCGAAAGTTCCCGTGTCAAATGCAGCAGCAGTACGGCCAGGCGCGGCGAGATGTCGCCATTGCCATTCCGTAGTGAGTCGACGAGCCAGCGGTCGACGGGCTGACCCTCGACCTCAGCCGGGAACAACACCTCCAGCGCGGCTCGCAGCTCGATCTCTTCGTCGGCGACACGCAGTCGGCGGGCGAGCCGGTCAAACGGCTCGTTGGCGAACACTCTGCGAATGAGAACCCGCAGCCAGTCCTCCTCCGACCAGTCGAGCGCTAGAGACCGGGAGATCAGCTTGTTTTTCTCCTGAATGTCATACAACTCGAACAGATCCGTCCGCAGGAACACCACCAACTCGATGCTGTCCAGCCGTGATACTCGGGCTTCGGCCTGCAGCAACGCTTGGACCAGGGCTTCCTGCCGACCCCGGTCGTACTTGAAGGTCTCGTCGATTCGGTCAAGCAATACGACGACGCGCCGCCCTAATTGCTTGTGTAGATCGTCCACCTCTTGCAGCAGCGATTCGACATCGAGGAACGACCCGCCAGACCGGGCGCCAGTGGGAAGCGTCGCCTCGAAGTTGACCGGCCCCACACCGAACTTCAACGTCGTACCGCCCAAAAGCCGGGCGGTAGCGCGCATCGCCCGCCGGATGCGGCCGGGTGGCTTGGTAGACAGTCCGAGTGCGGCCCGCAGATCCACGGCATTGCGGTACACCGCCTTGGGCGCCTTGTCCGGGACCGTCGAGGCCACTACAGCGGCGATGACCACCAGCCACGCCGCGCGCAGCGCATCAGCGTCCAGCCAGGCGTCCTTGTCGACGATGCGGTGCAGCAGGTCGCCCGTGTCAGCGACCGGGATGATCTCCACGGATCGCTCTCCCGCGAGCTTGCGGAAGATGGCGCTCTTACCCGAGCCGCGGTCGCCAATAACAATGGAGCGATGCTGACCAAGGATCCGGTCCAGGCTATGCCGCCCGACGAAACTTGCATCGAGCAGGTCGTCCCGTTCCGCTTCCTCCGCCCCGAACCTGAGCTCGGCCAGCCGAAATGGCCGCAAGAAGACCCGCCGGAACAGCACGGACTCTTGGATGGAGGTATGAACGAACGCCACAGTCCCGGCTTGCTGATCAATGGTGAGTAGGCTGCGAATCGGGAGGTAGCCCAGTCCTAGCGCTCTCCAAACCCGCTCTTCCGGCATTTGCAGTTTCCCGGCCAGCGTTGAAACGCGATCTCGGCCCCCGGTAAGCGCGAGCTCATCCAGAATCAGACCGAGCAGAGACTGATCCGGGGAAGCGCCGAGGGCATCATCGACAAGCGATTCGACCAAGTCTTGTAGACGGGCGCTGAGAGGTTCCTCGCGGTCCACTGGAGCGGCCATCAGGAAGCGGGCGATGAGCGGATTTCCGTTCGCGAGGCGCACGATAGTGCCGGCGACGTCCACCGCTATGTCGGGAGCGGTATCCCACAGCATGGCCATCATGTCCGCGTCGGCAAGGGGCCCGAGCGTAAACACATCGAACTGGTCGAACCGGCGGACCTCGACGCCAGGGACGGAACGCGAGGCCACAACGAGCCTCCAGCCGTCCAGGGCGTGGCTCAGCTCCTCGATAGCGGCGGCCATCCGCCGTGGATAGCGCGACTCGTCGAGGCCGTCGAGCAGCAGCACAGGATCTTGTAGCCGCTCGGCGACCCGATTCAGCACTGCCACGGTCCGCTGGAGCGAGCCGCCCCCCGACGCGCGAATCGTCCGCTCAGCCTCTGAACCTCCCGCCGCCCGCGTGATCTGGCTCACGATTTCCACCGCAAGATCATTCACATCGAGGCGAAGCAGGCTGAAGAGAAACGCCGCTTGGCCCTGCTGCCGCAGTTCAGCTTCGAGCTGCTGAAGTAGCACGGTCTTGCCGATAGCCGGTCCGCCCAGGACGAACACGCCCTTGGAGTCCGGAGTGTTGAGGCGATGCAAGAGATCAGCGAGTTCGCGACGTTGGAAGGATGCCTCCACGCTGGCTCACGGTAGCGGATCAGGCGCAGCCCGTGTGGTTGCTGCGCATGTCCCCATCGCATGAGCGCGGCCTAGCCAACACACGTTGGCCAAGGGGCCCCAGATAGCAGTGAGCGCGGACATGGCCCGCACATGGCCCGGAAACCCTGATCGGCAACGGGATCTATGCGGCACAGCAGGAGACAAGTCACCTCGTTTCGATTCCACTCGAAAGATCGCCCCCGAACACGAAGAAACCCCCTCCACTCCGCGTTTCCGCAGATCGGAGGGGGTCATCCCCAGTGTGGCGGCGCCAGGATTCGAACCTGGGAAGGCTGAGCCGGCAGATTTACAGTCTGCTCCCTTTGGCCGCTCGGGCACACCGCCGGGGTTTGCTGCCCGTCGCACCGCTTTTCAGCGGTGCTCCCTGGCAACGACGTAAACAATACCCGATGCACAGGGGTGCTTCGCCACTCGATTGATCGGCACTCTCGGGGCGCGGGGTGGCTAGGCTGGTGCGGATGCGGACCGGCCCTGTGCCGGGCTCGGCGGCCACCCCCACGCACGCCGACACGCACCCGATACGCACCCGGATACAAGGAGCCACAGGACATGGCCGACTCCAGTTTCGACATCGTCTCGAAGGTCGAGCGGCAGGAGGTCGACAACGCCCTCAACCAGGCCGCCAAGGAGGTCTCGCAGCGCTACGACTTCAAGGGTGTGGGCGCCTCGATCGCCTGGTCCGGCGAGAAGATCCTGATGCAGGCGAACTCCGAGGAGCGGGTCAAGGCGATCCTCGACGTCTTCCAGTCCAAGCTGATCAAGCGGGGCATCTCGCTGAAGGCGCTGGACGCGGGCGAGCCCCAGCTCTCCGGCAAGGAGTACAAGATCTTCGCGTCGATCCAGGAGGGCATCTCCCAGGAGAACGCGAAGAAGGTGGCGAAGATCATCCGCGATGAGGGCCCCAAGGGTGTGAAGGCCCAGGTCCAGGGCGAGGAACTGCGGGTCAGCTCCAAGAGCCGCGACGACCTGCAGGCCGTGATCGCCCTCCTGAAGGGCCAGGACTTCGACTTCGCACTGCAGTTCGTGAACTACCGGTAGTCCCCGGCGGCGAGCACGAGGAAGGGTGGGCACCGGACGGTGCCCACCCTTCTCGCTGCCGGCTGCGGTCCCAGAGGTGCGCTCAGTCGCGCGAGTTGCCGAACAGGATGCGGTACAGGATCAGCAGGACCAGTGAGCCGCCGATCGCGGCGGCCCAGGTGGCACCGTCGTAGAAGTTCTTGGTGATCGGGTGGTCCAGCCAGCGGGCCGAAATCCAGCCCCCGATGAACGCGCCCGCGACGCCGATGAGCGTCGTGCCGATGAAGCCGCCGGGATCACGGCCCGGCAGCAGGAATTTCGCGATGGCTCCGGCCAACAGTCCCAGGATGATCCAACCGATGATGCTCATACCGTGAACCTGCCCTCTCGCGCTGTGTCCGCACTTTCCCGGCCCTGTGATCTGCGTCCGGGCCGACTGTGCCGCGCAGTCCGTGCCGCGCGGCCCGTGGCGTGCGGTGGTCCGGGGTGTCCGTCGCGCGCGTGTTCGTGCCTTGTCGATGGCGAGGACGCCGCCGGTACACCGGGCGGTTGCAGCGGTCAGTAAGGTGCGGCGCATGGCCGGCTCCGCATCCTCTCTGCGACGCACCCTCGGGGTGCGTGACGCCGTGGTCGTCGGGCTCGGCTCGATGATCGGGGCGGGCGTCTTCTCCGCCCTCGGGCCCGCGGCCCGCGCGGCCGGATCGGGGCTGCTCGTGGGGCTGGCGCTCGCGGCCGTGGTGGCCTACTGCAACGCCATGTCCTCGGCGCGGCTGGCCGCCCGGTATCCGGCGTCGGGCGGCACGTACGTGTACGGGCGGGAGCGGCTCGGGGACTTCTGGGGGTACCTCGCGGGCTGGGCCTTCGTCGTCGGGAAGACGGCCTCCTGCGCCGCCATGGCGCTCACCGTGGGCACGTACGTCTGGCCGGGGCAGGCGCATGCGGTGGCCGTCGCGGCGGTGGTGGCGCTGACCGTGGTGAACTACGGCGGCATCCAGAAGTCCGCCTGGCTCACCCGGGTGATCGTGGCCGTGGTGCTGGCGGTCCTCGCCGCCGTCGTGGTGGTGTGCCTCGCCTCCGGGCAGTCCGACGCGGGGCGGCTGGACGTGGGGGTCCCGACGGGCGTGGGCGGGGTCCTCCAGGCGGCGGGGCTGCTGTTCTTCGCGTTCGCCGGGTACGCGCGGATCGCGACCCTCGGCGAGGAGGTACGGGATCCGGCACGCACCATTCCCCGCGCGATCCCGCTGGCCCTGGGCATCACGCTCGCGGTGTACGCGTGCGTCGCCGTCGCCGTCCTCTCCGTGCTGGGCGCCGACGGTCTCGGGCACGCGAGCGCGCCGCTGGCCGACGCGGTGCGGGCGGCCGGGGCCTCGGGGCTGGTGCCCGTGGTGCGGGTGGGAGCCGCGGTGGCGGCGCTGGGATCGCTGCTCGCGCTGATCCTGGGCGTGTCCCGGACGACGCTGGCCATGGCCCGCGACCGTCATCTGCCCGGGGCCCTGGCCGCGGTGCATCCGCGCTTCCAGGTGCCGTACCGAGCCGAGTTGGCCGTGGGCGCGGTCGTCGCCGTGCTGGCCGCGACCGTGGACGTCCGCGGCGCCATCGGCTTCTCGTCGTTCGGCGTGCTGGCCTACTACGCGGTGGCCAACGCCGCTGCCTGGACGCTGAGCCCGGCTCCCCTGTCGCGCGCGCTGCCGGCTCTGGGCCTGCTGGGGTGCGTGACCCTGGCGTTCGCGCTGCCGGCCGCCTCGGTGATGGCCGGGGCAGCCGTACTGGCCGTGGGGGCGGGGGCCTTCGGCGTCCGGCGGTGGGTGGCGGCCCGAGCCCGATAGGGAGGGCAAGACCCTAGCCCGACAGGACGGGCAGGACCCGAGCCCGACAGGAAGGGCAGGAGGGGTACGAAGGCGGCCTCCCGGCACGCCCCCTCAGGTCCCCGGTCCCCCGCGCGCGGTCAGCGCGTCGCGAACGGCTGGTCCGTCGGCACGATCTCGCGGCCCAGCGGGAGCAGCGATACGGGGATCAGCTTGAAGTTGGCGATGCCGAACGGGATCCCGATGATCGTGATGCACAGCAGCACGCCCGCGAGCAGATACCCCAGGAACAGCCAGAACCCGCTCAGGACGAGCCAAATGACGTTCAGGATGGTCTTCACTGGTTGCGACCTGCCATCTTCTCTAGCCGAGCGATCCGGTCCGCCATCGGCGGGTGCGTCGAGAACATCTTGGTCAGTCCCTGGCCCGGGCGGAAGGGGTTCGCGATCATCATGTGGCTCGCGGTCTCGATCCGGGGCTCGGGGGGCAGCGGAAGCTGCTTGGTGCCGGCGTCCAGCTTGCGCAGGGCGCCCGCGAGGGCGAGCGGGTCGCCGGTGAGTTGGGCGCCCGAGGCGTCCGCCTCGTACTCCCTGGAGCGGCTGATGGCCAGCTGGATGAGGGAGGCCGCGAGCGGGCCCAGGATCATGATCAGCAGCAGCCCGAGCAGGCCGGGGCCGTCGTCGTCGTCCGAGCGGCCGATCGGGATGAGCCAGGCGAAGTTGACCAGGAACATGATGACCGAGGCGAGGGCGCCCGCGACGGACGAGATGAGGATGTCGCGGTTGTAGACATGGCTGAGCTCGTGGCCGATGACGCCGCGCAGCTCGCGCTCGTCCAGGATGCGCAGGATGCCGTCGGTGCAGCACACGGCGGCGTTGCGCGGGTTGCGGCCCGTCGCGAAGGCGTTCGGCGCCTCCGTCGGGGAGATGTACAGGCGGGGCATGGGCTGCCGAGCCTGGTTGGAGAGGTCTCGGACGATGCGGTACAGGGCCGGGGCCTCGAACTCGCTCACCGGGCGGGCGCGCATCGCACGCAGCGCCAGCTTGTCGCTGTTCCAGTACGCGTACGCGTTGGTGCCGAGCGCGACCAGGACGGCGACGATCAGGCCAGTGCGGCCGAAGAAGCTGCCGATGACGATGATGAGTGCGGACAGTCCCCCGAGGAGTACTGCCGTCCTGAGCCCGTTGTGCCGGCGGTGCACGGTACGCCCTCCAAGTGGTGCAGCAGGGGAACCCTTTGTTTGCTGAGCTGCTTGCTGGTGTCCGAAGCCACTGGTGCCGTGGTGTCACGTCCAGTGGACCCTCCCGCACTGGTCAACGCCAGGCGGCGGCCACTAGTTCCCTTGTGCGTGCGTTGCCGCGCATGGGCCGTCCGGGTGACGGCGGCCGTGGCCGGCACGCGCGCGTGGGACGCGGGGCCTGCCCACGCGCGCGTGAGGAGGGCTCAGAACAGGCCGGTGGCCGCGAAGCGCAGGACCAGTTGGGGGGCTCCGGACAGGACGACGCCGAGGACGGCGGCGACGGTGATCGCGGCCGTGAGCGGGGCGGGGACGCGATACCTCGCGGGCTCGCCCTCGGGGGCGCGGAACAGCAGGGCCGTCCACTGGAGGTAGTAGAAGAGCGCGATCACCACGTTGACGGCCATGACGACGGCCAGCCAGCCCAGGCCCGCGTCGACGGCCGCCGAGAAGACGGTGACCTTGGCGAACAGGCCGATGATGCCCGGCGGCAGTCCGGCGAGACACAGCAGGAAGAACGCCAGGGTCAGCGCGGCGAGGGGGTTCGACGCGTAGAGGCCCCGGTAGTCCGAGATGCGGTTGAGGTGCTTCGTACGGCCCACCAGGGCGGCCACCGCGAAGGCGCCGAGGTTCACCGCGCCGTACATGAGGGCGTAGGCGACGGTGGAGCCGATCGCCTTCTGGCCGTCCTTGACGTACGCGGCGGCGGCGATCGGTACCAGGAGGTAGCCGGCCTGGCCGACGGAGGACCAGGCGAGCAGCCGTACGGCGCTGTACGCGCGCGTGGCCTGCTGGCGCAGGGCGCCGACGTTGCCGACGGTCATGGTGAGGGCGGCGAGCAGGGCGAGTGCCGGTCCCCATACGTCGCCGTACGACGGGAGGGCGACGACGGTGACGAGGATCAGGCCGGAGAAGCCGACCGCCTTGCCGACGACCGAAAGGTATGCGGCGACGGGGAGCGGGGCTCCCACGTAGGTGTCGGGCACCCAGAAGTGGAAGGGGACAGCGGCCGTCTTGAAGGCGAAGCCGACGAGGGTGAGGACGACCCCGGTCTGGGCGAGCGTGTGGAGCTGCCCGTCGACGTGCTGGATGCGGTCGGCGATCCGGGTCAGGTAGAGGGTGCCCGTGGAGGCGTACACGAAGCTGATGCCCATCAGGCTGACCGCGGTGGCGGTGACCGAGGACAGGAAGAACTTCAGGGCCGCTTCGGAGGACTTGCGGTCGCCGTGCCGGATGCCGACGAGGGCGAACGCGGGCAGGGAGGCGACTTCCAGGGCCACGATGAGCGTGGCGAGGTCGCGGGAGGCGGGCAGCAGGGCTGCGCCGGCCGCCGAGGACAGCAGCAGGAACCAGAACTCGCCTTCGGGGATGTTCCTGCGGGCGTCCTTCAGCGCGGTGACCGACAGCAGGGCGGCGAGGAGGGCGCCGCCGAGGACGAGGAACTGGATGACGAGGGTGAACCGGTCGGCCGTGTAACTGCACGCGCGCGGGTCGCCGGTGAGGCAGAACGTGCTGCGGTCGCCGTCCAGGAGGGGCAGCAGCAGGAGCGCCGAGACGGCGAGTCCCGCGACGGAGACCCAGCCGAGGACGGCCTTCCTGGCGTCGGGTACGAACAGGTCGGCGACGAGGACGGCGAGTCCGACGACCGCCGCGGCGGTGGGCGGTGCGATCGCGAGCCAGTCGACGGACTGGACCGCCGACGCTGCCAGCGGCTGGGCCAGGGCGCTCATCGGGTGCCTCCTGCGAGGAGCTGCTGCACGGCCGGATCGGTCAGGCCGAGGAGGACCTTCGGCCACAGTCCGGCGACGACGGTGAGGGCGACGAGCGGGGTCCAGGCCGCGAACTCGTACGTGTGTACGTCAGCGAGCTTCGGCATGTCCTGCGGTACGGCGCCCATGCAGACGCGGCGGACCACGATCAGCATGTACGCGGCGGTCAGCAGCGTGCCGAACACGGCGATGGACATGAACGTGAGGAACGCGGGCCGGCTGAGGTCGGCCGCGGGGTTGAACGCGCCGAACATGGCCAGCATTTCGCCCCAGAATCCGGCCAGGCCCGGCAGGCCGAGCGAGGCGACCGCGGCGAAGGCCAGCAGACCGCCCAGGCGCGGGGCCTTGCCGTACAGCGCGGCGCCCGTCTCTTCGGCCAGGGCGTCGAGGTCGGTCGTGCCCGTGCGGTCCTTGAGCGCGCCGACCACGAAGAAGAGGAGGCCGGTGATGAGGCCGTGCGCGATGTTGGCGAACAGCGCGCCGTTCACGCCGGTCGGGGTCATGGTCGCGATGCCGAGCAGGACGAAGCCCATGTGGCCGACGGAGGAGTAGGCGATGAGCCGCTTGAGATCGCCCTTCGCGCCCTGTTTGGCGAGGGCCAGGCAGGCCAGGGACCCGTAGATGATCCCGACGACGGCGAAGGCGGCGAGGTAGGGCGCGAAGGTGCGGAAACCGTCCGGCGCGACCGGCAGCAGGATGCGTACGAACCCGTACGTGCCCATCTTCAGCAGCACGCCGGCCAGCAGGACCGAGCCGACGGTCGGCGCGGCGGTGTGGGCGTCCGGCAGCCAGCTGTGCAGCGGCCACATCGGGGTCTTGACCGCGAGCCCGATCCCGATCGTCAAAACGGCGATGACCTGCACGGATGTGGTCAGTGACCGGCCGTTGTCAGTGGCGAGTGCCACCATGTCGAACGTGCCCGCCTTGATCCCGATCAGGAGCAGGCCGAGCAGCATGACGACCGACCCGAGCAGTGTGAAGAGGATGAACTTCCAGGCGGCCCGGGTGCGGCCCTCGCCGCCCCAGCGGGCGATGAGGAAGTACATCGGGATGAGCACCATCTCGAACGCGAGGAAGAACAGCAGCAGATCGAGGACGGCGAAGGTCGCGAGCGTGCCGGACTCGAGGACGAGCAGCAGGGCGACGAAGGCCTTCGGGGTCGGCCCCGCAGGCATCTTGAAGTAGGAGTACAGCGCGCACAGGAAGGTCAGCAGCGCGGTCAGGACCAGAAGGGGGAGGGAAATGCCGTCGATGCCGAGGTGGATCCGCACGTCGAGTGCGGGGATCCAGCTGATGTCGGTCGTGGCCTGCATCTTCGACGGCTGGTCGTGGTCGAAGCCGAGCGCGAGGGCGATCGCGGCGACGAGGATCGCGCCGGTGACGGTCACTCCGTGCCGGAGCACGGCCTGCTCGGGCGACTTCCCCTTCAGTCCGGGCGGGGCGGGCAGCAGAGCGGCGACGGCGCCGAGGAGCGGGCCGACGACGACGAATGCCAGAAGGAACTGCATCACGGACTCGTTGATATCGATCACGGCTGCTCACGCTCCCGTGGCGACGAGGAGGACGGCGACCGCCAGGACGACGGTGCCGGCGAGCAGCGCGCTCACATAGGTCTGCACATTGCCGGTCTGGGCGCGCCGTACGGCGGCCCCGAGCAGGCGGGGTAGTTCGGCCGCGCCGCGTACGTAGGTCTCGACGACCTCGCGGTCGAGGAACTGGACGAGGCTCGCTCCGGCCCGGACCGGGCGGACGAACAGCGCCGCGTACACGGTGTCCAGGTGGAAGCCGACGGCCGCGTGCCGGTACAGCGGGCCGAGCAGCAGCCGTCCGGGATCCGCCGGGTCGGGTGCGTAGGCCACGTCGCCGTAGGCGGGCTTGTGGCTGGCGATGGCCTCCGCCTCGACGAGCCCGGCGTCGCCCTCGGGATGGGCGGCGACGGCGCCCAACGGGACCCGGGCAGCGAGTGCGCCGGTCCGCTGCCAGGCGCCGTAGGTGACGAGTACGCCGACCAGGGCGAGGCCCGTGCCGAGGATCGTGGTGAGCAGGGTCGGGTTCAGTTCGCGGCCGTCGAACCAGTCGGGCAGCACGCGGTAGGCGAGCCCGCCCATGGCGATCGACGGGACGGCGAGGACCCACAGCACGAGGGTCATCGTCAGGGGCTGCTTCCCGTGGTCCGGGGCCTCGGCCCCCCGTCCGCGGAAGGCGAGCAGCCACAGGCGGGTCGCGTAGGCGGCGGTGAGCAGGGCCGTGATCAGACCGGCGACGAGGACGATCCAGCCGGCGCTGCCGGGAGCGTGCTCGGTGTGGCCGGTGGCGACGTGCTCGGCGGCGCCGAGGACGGACTCCTTGGAGAAGAAGCCGCTGAACGGCGGGATGGCGGCGAGCGCGAGGAGCGCCACGGTCATCGTCCAGAAGGCGTCGGGGACGCGGTCGCGCAGATGACCCATGCGGTGCATGGCGGCCAGCGAGTTGGTGCCGGCGGCGTGGATGATCACGCCGGCCGCGAGGAACAGCAGCGCCTTGAAGGCGCCGTGGGACAGGAGGTGGAAGACGGCGGCACCGCGGTCGCCGACGGCCAGGGCGCCGGTCATGTAGCCGAGTTGGCCGATGGTCGAGTAGGCCAGGACCCGTTTGATGTCGTCCTGGGCGAGTGCGGCCAGGCCCGAGCCGGCCATGGTGACGGCGGCCATGACGGCGAGTACGACCATCGCGGCCGCGGAGGCCTGGAAGACCGGGAGGAGACGGGCGACGAAGTAGACACCGGCGGCGACCATCGTCGCGGCGTGGATCAGCGCGGAGACGGGGGTCGGACCGGCCATCGCGTCGGGGAGCCAGGTGTGCAGCGGGAACTGCGCCGACTTGCCCGCGACGCCCGACAGGAGCAGCAGGGCGATCAGGGTCGGGTGGTCGAGTCCGCCGCTCGCGACGGTCCCGAGGACCTTGGTGATCTGGAACGAACCGGCGTCGGTGGCCAGCGCGAACAGGCCGATCAGGAAGGGGACGTCACCGAGCTTGGTGACCAGGAAGGCCTTGATGGAGGCGGCGCGGGCCTCCGGGGTCTCCCAGTAGTGGCCGACCAGGAAGTAGGAGCAGATGCCCATGACTTCCCAGCCGACCAGCAGCACGATCAGGTCGCCGGAGTAGACGACCAGGAACATCGCGGAGGTGAACAGGGAGACGAGGGCGGCGTAGGAGGGGTAGCGCGGGTCGTCCCGCAGGTAGCCGGTCGAGTAGATCTGCACACAGGTGGCGACGACGCCGACGAGGATGGCGACGAGGGCGGCGAAGCCGTCGATGTACAGGGCCAGTTCGATCGGGATGGAGCCGGTCGGCGTGAGCTCGGTGTGGGCGGTGACGGCCGCGCCGCCGCCCTGGCGCACGGCCACCAACACGGCCAGCACCAGTGCGGCGAAGGTCGGCAGGACGGCGAGCGGGCGGACGAATCCGGGGGCGGTGCGGCCCAGCAGCAGGCCGGCGACGGCGCCCAGGAACGGCAGGAGGGGGACGAGGACGGCGAGGGTGGTCGTGGTCACGCGGTGGCCTCTGCCTTCTCGGCCGCGAGGGCGTCGCTGTCGGGGCCGTCGGCCTCGGGGCCCTCGGCGGTGTCGCGGAGGCGGTCGATGTCGGAGGTGCCGCGGTTGCGGTAGACGGCGAGGACGATCGCCAGGCCGATGCCGATCTCGGCGGCGGCGATGGCGATGGTGAACAGGGTCAGCGCCTGGCCGGAGTGCAGGGTCTCCCGGGCGGCCTTGCTGAGCCACACGTCGAAGGCGACCAGGTTGAGGTTGACGGCGTTGAGCATCAGCTCGACGGACATCAGGACCAGGATCGCGTTGCGGCGGGCGAGGACGCCGTACAGGCCGGTGCAGAAGAGGAGGGCTGAGAGCACGGCGGGATAGGCGAGGTGCATCAGCGGACACCTTCCTTGTCTGCCTGGCCGCTGCGGCTGCCGGGGACCTGTCCGTCGGCCGGGGTGGCCGCGTCCGCCTTCGCCTTGCGGGACAGGACGATCGCGCCGACCAGCGCGGCGAGGAGGAGGACGGAGAGCGCTTCGAAGGGGAGAACCCAGTTCTGGAAGAGGCTCTGGCCGGTGACCTTGGTCGAGCCGGCGGCGGCGCCGGACAGGTCGATCCAGGTCGTGCGGAAGGCGTCGACGACCACCCAGACCAGGGCGGCCGCGGCGGCGCCGGCCACGGTGAGGGCGGCCCAGCGGTTGCCGGAGTCGGCGTCCGGGGAGCGGCCGATGGGGGCCTTGGTGAGCATCAGGCCGAACAGGAGGAGGACGACGATGGAACCGACGTAGATGAGGACCTGCACCCAGGCGATGAACTCGGCGGTGAGCAGGAGGTACTCGACGGCCAGGCCGCCGAGGGCGACGACGAGCCACAGGGCGGCGTGCACCAGTTGCCGGGTGGTGACGGTGACCAGGGCGGCGCCGAGGGTGACCAGGCCGACGAGGAGGAAGGCGATCTCGACACCGTTCGGGGAGAGGAAGCCGTGGGGTGCGGCGGCGAGGCTCACGCGTCCCCCTCCTTGGGCTCGGCCTGAGCGGCCGCGAGCTTCGCCGCGCTCTTGCGGGCGGCGGAGAGTTCCTTCGGTTCCTCCGCGGCGGAGTCGAGGGCGGGCGGGGCCGGGACGGTCCACATCCACTCGCGGAGCTTGTCGCGCTCGTGGGTGAGTTCGCGGATGTCGGTCTCGGCGTACTCGAACTCGGGGGACCAGAACAGGGCGTCGAAAGGACAGACCTCGATGCAGATACCGCAGTACATGCACAGGGAGAAGTCGATGGCGAAGCGGTCGAGGACGTTGCGGCTGCGCTCGCGGCCGCCGGGGGCCGCCGCCGGGACCGTCTCCTTGTGGGAGTCGATGTAGATGCACCAGTCGGGGCACTCACGGGCGCACAGCATGCAGACCGTGCAGTTCTCCTCGAACAGGCCGATGACGCCGCGGGTGCGGGGCGGCAGTTCGGGCTGGGCGTCCGGGTACTGCTCGGTGACCGTCTTCTTCGTCATCGTGCGGAGGGTGACGGCCAGGCCCTTGGCGAGACCGGAGCCTGGGAAGGGGGACATCAGGAGATCACCACCTTGACGATGCCGGTGAGGGCGATCTGGGCGAGGGAGAGGGGGACGAGGAGGGTCCAGGAGAGCTTCTGGAGCTGGTCCTCGCGCAGGCGGGGGTAGGTGACGCGGAGCCAGATGACGACGAAGGCGAGGATCGCGGTCTTCAGCAGGGTCCAGAGCCAGCCGAGGCCTTCGGCGCCCCAGGGGCCGTGCCAGCCGCCCAGGAAGAGGACGGTGGTCAGGCCGCACAGGACGATGATGCCCGCGTACTCGGCGAGGAGGAACAGGGCGAAGCGGAGACCGGTGTACTCGGTGTACGCGCCGAAGATGATCTCCGAGTCGGCGACGGGCATGTCGAACGGCGGCCGCTGCAGCTCCGCGAGGCCGGCCACGAAGAACACCATCGCGCCGGTGATCTGCCAGGGCAGCCACCACCAGTGGAAGGCGCTGACGATGCCGGGGAGGGAGACCGTGCCGGCCGCCATCGCCACCGAGGCGGCGGCGAGGAGCATCGGGAGTTCGTAGGCGAGGAGCTGGGCGGCGGTGCGCAGGCCGCCGAGGAGGGAGAACTTGTTGGCGCTGGCCCAGCCCGCCATCAGCGAGCCGAGGACGCCGATGGCCATCACCGCGAGCACGAAGAACACGCCCGCGTCGAGGACCTGGCCGACCGCGCCCTCGCCGGGGCCGATCGGGATGGCGAGCAGGACGAGCAGATACGGCAGGAGCGCCACGGCCGGGGCGAGCTGGAAGATACGTCGGTCCGCGCCGGCCGGGACGACGTCCTCCTTCTGCGCGAACTTCACGCCGTCGGCGATGAGCTGGGCCCAGCCGTGGAAGCCACCGGCGTACATCGGGCCGAGGCGGCCCTGCATGTGGGCCATCACCTTGTGCTCGGTCTGGCCGACGATCAGCGGGAAGGTGAGGAAGACGACGAAGACGGCCAGAAGTCGCAGGGTGACGTCGAGCGCGTCGTTCACTGCGGGCCTCCGGTGCGATCGTCACGGTTCTGCTCTTCAGGGGTGGGGCCGGCCGCGGGGGCCTGCTCCTCGGGGGTCGGCTCCTCCGGCTCGGGGACCGGAGAGGACGACTCTTCTTGCGCGGGAGCCTCGGCGGGCCGGCCTTCGGGTGCGGGCGGCTCGGCCGCCGGCGCCTCGGCGGGCTCCGGTGACGTGCTCATGGGCGTGGACGTAGGCGTGGACGTAGGCGTGGCCTCCGGCTCACGGTCCGTCGTCGCCTTGGGTTCCGTCGCCGCCTCTGGCTCCGGCTCCGCCCCGTCGAAAGCCGGGCGGGCGTGGTGCCAGGGAGCGTCCGCGCTGCGGGCGGCGGTGGGGCGCGTGGACGGCCGGGTGGGGGCACCCGGTGTCGATGGTTCTGCCGACGCCGTCCCCGTCGACTCCGGCTGCTCGGTCGGACCAGCCGGACCGGTTGGCTCGGTCTGCGCAGTCGCCGCGGGCTGCTGCTGTGCCGAAGTCGGCTCCTGGTCCCTCTGGGACGCGGAACCCTCGCTCGCGCTGCGGGCCCGGCGTGCGGGACCGGTCGGGGTGGCGGTCTCGGCGACCGGTGCCGGGGTCGCCGCGGCGGTCTCGGCGGCCGCCGTCTCCGGTGTCGGGGTCTGGCTGGCCGAGCCCTGTGCCGCCGTGCGGGCACGTCGTACCGGCCGCTCCCCCGCCGCGCGGGCGGGGCGCTCGCCCGCGGTGGCGCGGGCCGGGCGGGCCGGGGCAGGGGGGAGCTGGCCCTTCAGGGGGCCCCACTCGTTGGGGTCGGGGACGCCCGGCGGCAGCATCTGGCGGCGCTTGGGGCCGCCGTGGTCGGACTCGCCCGGTTCCTTCGCACCGGGCCAGGCCTTGGCGACGCGTGACGCGAGGACGAAGTCCTTGCGGAGGGGGTGGCCCTCGAAGGTCTCCGGGAGGAGGAGGTGATCGAGGCCGGGGTGGCCCTCGAAGTCGACGCCGAACATCTCGTGCGTCTCGCGTTCGTGCCAGCGCGCGCCCGCGTAGACGCCGACGGCGGAGGCGAGGACCGGGGTCTCGTGCGGGACCGTCGTGCGCAGCAGCAGCCGGCGGACCGGGAACAGGGCGACGACGTGCGCCGAGACGCGGAAGCCCGTGCCCGGTTCGTCGACCGCGTTCAGCCAGTCGAAGTAGGTGCAGGACAGGGTCGTACGGGCCGTCTCCAGGGCGGTGAGCCAGGAGGACGGCGGGACGTCCACCGTCAGGACCTCGTACGACTCCTCGGCCGTGGCCTCCGCGCCGAAGAGGTCTTCGACGGGGGCGGGCAGCCAGCCGACGGTGGTCATCTCGTGTCCCCCTCGGCAACCTCGGCAACGGGCGCCTTCACCAGGGGGCTCTGCAGCGCGGCCGCCGAAGGGCGCGGGGCACCAGTGGCGCCGTACCGCTCCTCCAGGGACTCCCTGGCGATCTTCTCCTGCAGCTTGAGGATGCCCTGGAGCAGCGCCTCGGGGCGCGGGGGGCAGCCGGGGACGTAGACGTCCACCGGGATGATCTGGTCGACGCCCTTGGTGACCGAGTAGGAGTCCCAGTAGGGGCCGCCGCAGTTGGAGCAGGCGCCGAAGGAGATCACGTACTTCGGTTCGGGCATCTGCTCGTAGAGGCGCTTCACCGCGGGGGCCATCTTGTCCGTGACCGTGCCGGAGACGACCATCAGGTCGGCCTGGCGCGGTCCCGGCGCGAAGGGGATCACGCCGAGGCGGATGAAGTCGTGGCGGGCCATCGACGCGGCGATGAACTCGATCGCGCAGCAGGCGAGGCCGAAGTTGAAGACCCAGAGCGAGTAGCGGCGGCCCCAGTTCAGGACCACCTTCATGGGCTCGGGAGCCAGGCGGGCGAGCGCGCCCAGCCGCTTCGGTTCAGGAAGCAGCACCGGCTCGGGGAGCGAAGGAGTCGCATCCGGCGTCGTGTTGGTCACGTCCATGCCAGGACTCCCTTCTTGTATGCGTACAGCAGGCCCACGGCAAGGAAGCCGAGGAAGATGAACATCTCCACGAGCGTGGTCGCGCCGTAGCCGGGGGCGGCGAAGATCGTCGCCCAGGGGAACAGGAAGATCGAGTCGACCGCGAAGATCACGTACAGGAAGGCGTACACGTAGTAGCGGACCTGGGTGTGTGCCCAGCCCTCACCTACAGGATCCACGCCGCACTCGTATGTCAGAAGTTTTTCTGGTGTGGGGACCACCGGCCGCAGCAGGCGTCCCGCGCCGAAGGCGACTCCGACGAAGAGCACGCCCACAAGAGCAAGCAGTCCCACGACCGAATAGGACTGGAAGTACCCCGCCGCGACGGTGGTCGAGCCCCCCAACGTCTCCCGCAACGTCCGTCCCCTCGCTCCCTGACCTGGTGACTTCGGTGAACTCTTGATTCGAACGATCTGTACGCACGGGAGTCTAGGCCCTGATAAAGAGACCGTAAGCAGCCTGTCACGGCGTGAGACGCCAGGGTGGGGTTTTCCCCAGGAGACCCCTGCGGCGAACTTCATGGCGCCATCGCGCGACGCACGGCACGCTAACCGGTATGACCGCTCCCACCCCCTCCGCCGGCGTCGCGCGGGCCGACGGCGACGAACAGCTGCCACCGGTCCGTTTCGCCTATGACCCGCACACCTGGAAGGAGATCGCGCATCTCCTGGTGAACCTCCCGATGACGTTGCTCGGGTTCATCTACGCGGTCACCGCGCTGTTCGTGAGCGGCATGCTGACGGTCACCGTGGTCGGCTTCCCGCTGCTCGCGGGCGCGCTGCTGGGCGCGCGGCAGCTGGGGAAGCTGGAGCGGGCGCGGGCCCGCGGGCTGCTCGGAGTGCGGGTGGAGGAGCCGAGTCCGCTGCCGCTCGGCAAGAGCGGCGGGCTGCTGCCGCGGCTGTGGCTGGCGCTGAAGGACCCGGTGGGCTGGCGGACGCTGCTGTACGACCTCATCCGGCTGCCGTGGGGCATCGTCACCTTCGTCACGGTGCTGACCGGCCTGTTCGTGCTGTGGCCGGTGCTGCCGTACATCGTGCGGGGGCTGTCGAACGTGGACCGGGTGATGGTGCGCGGGCTGCTCTCGCCCTCCGACGAGCTTGAACGCCGTATCGCCGAACTGGAGTCCGATCGCGGGGTCGTGGTCGACACCGCGGCCGCCGACCTGCGGCGCATCGAGCGCGATCTGCACGACGGGGCGCAGGCCCGCCTGGTCAACCTGGCCATGGGGCTGGGCCTGGCCAAGGAGAAGCTCCTGGAGGACCCCGATTCGGCCGCGGCGATGGTCGCGGAGGCGCACGGCGAGGTGAAGCTGGCGCTCCAGGAGCTGCGCGACCTGGCCCGCGGCATCCACCCCGCCGTACTGACCGACCGTGGCCTGGACGCGGCCCTGTCCTCGGTCGCCTCCCGCTGCACCGTGCCCGTGAAGGTGACCGCCGACCTGGAGTCGAGACCGGCCGCCGCGATCGAGGGCATCGCCTACTTCACCGTCTCCGAGCTGCTGCAGAACATCAGCAAGCACAGCGGGGCCCGGTCCGCCTCGGTCGACGTGTGGCGGGCGGAGGACCGGCTGCTGATCCAGGTGTGGGACGACGGCCGCGGGGGCGCGCGCCTGGACGGCGGCAGCGGGATGCGCGGTCTAGCGGACCGGCTGGGCGCCGTCGACGGCCTCTTCGTCGTCGATTCACCGCCCGGCGGCCCGACCACGGTCATCGCCGAGCTGCCCTGGCGGGACCGGAGCCAGGCCCCCCACGGGCAGTAGGGAAAACCCCCCGGCCAAGACGCCGACGGCCTCCATGGTCCGTGGACCTGCGGCGCAGCAGGGTGGGGGTACGGCAACACAGCCGCCGGACGAGGAGAACGGACGACGCCGATGGCCACGGAGTACGGACAGGGGTACGGGCACCACAGCGGGCCCGGATTCCAGGACGCGGACGAGAGGGAGCGGCACCTGCCCGCCGCCCTGCGGGCTCCGTTCGAGGCACGCAGCTGGCGGGAGTTCGGCTACGTCCTGCTCAGCTTCCCGATCAGCATCGTGTTCTTCGTGTTCGCCGTGACGATGGTGTCGCTCGGGGCGGGCCTGTTGGTGACGTTCCTCGGGATCCCGGTGCTGGCGGCGGCGCTGGCCGGCTGCCGCGGCTTCGGGGCGCTGGAGCGGGCGCGGGCCCGCGGGCTGCTCCGTCTCCAGGTGGCCGACCCCGAGCCGCTGCGGATGCGCAAGCCCGGCGCGATGGCCTGGATGGGCGCGGTCCTGAAGAGCGGCACGTCGTGGCGGCACCTGCTGTACGCGCTGCTGCACTTCCCGTGGGCGGTGTTCTCGTTCGTCGTCGCGGTGAACTTCTGGGCGTACGGCTGGGCGCTGCTGACGTACCCGCTGTGGTTCTGGCTGTTCCCGATGTACGGCGGGCAGGGCGGCCTTCAGCTGTACGGCGACGGGACCCACAGCATCTATCTCGACAACCCCTTCGAGATCACCGTCACCGCGCTGGTGGGCCTGCTCTTCACACTGGCCACGCCGTGGATCGTGCGGGCGCTGACGCTGGTGGACCGGCTGCTGGTGCAGGGGCTGCTCGGACCGTCGCAGCTGGCGACGCGGGTGGTGGAGCTGGAGTCCGACCGGGGGGTCGTGGTGGACACGGCGGCCGCCGATCTGCGGCGCATCGAGCGGGACCTGCACGACGGGGCACAGGCGCGGCTGGTGGCGCTGGCCATGGACCTGGGGCTGGCGAAGGAGAAGCTGACGGAGGACCCGAAGGCGGCGGCGCGGATGGTCGAGGAGGCCCACGGCGAGGTGAAGACGGCGCTCCAGGAGCTGCGCGACCTGGCCCGCGGCATCCATCCGGCGGTGCTGACCGACCGGGGGCTGGACGCGGCGCTGTCCGCGGTCGCCTCCCGGTGCACGGTGCCGGTGCAGGTCGACGTGGACCTTGAGGAGCGGCCGGCGCCGGCCATCGAGGGGATCGCCTACTTCACCGTCTCCGAGCTGCTGCAGAACATCAGCAAGCACTCCCGGGCCCGCCTGGCCACGGTCGACGTGTGGCGGTCCGAGGACCGGCTGATGCTGCAGGTCGCGGACGACGGGATGGGGGGCGCCGATGTCTCAGCGGGCTCGGGGCTGGCGGGGCTGGCCGAGCGGCTGGACGCCGTGGACGGAATCCTGGTCGTGGACTCCCCGGCCGGCGGGCCCACCCGGATCACGGCGGAGCTGCCCTGGCGCCGCTGACGCCTTCGGCTCGGCGGGCCCACCGCCGGGCCCCACCGTGCCCCTCCCCGGCCGCCGTGCCCTCCCCGGCTGCCGTGGCACGCCCCGACCACCCGACAACAAGCCGTCCGGGGAGCGGAACCCGACATGCCCCGCGCCCAATCCCGCAGCCCGGGCGCGATGAGGTCCGAATGCTGGAATGCTGGACTTTCGTCAGGGGAGCACGGAACGAAGACGGGTTGTGGGGGCCGGAAGATCGTGGAGGACAGGGTGCGGGTGGTCATCGCCGAGGACTCAGTGCTGCTCAGGGAGGGCCTGACCCGGTTGCTGACCGACCGGGGGCACGATGTCGTCGCCGGTGTCGGGGACGCCGAGGCGCTGATCAAGACCATCGCCGACCTGCACGCGCAGGGCGCGTTGCCGGACGTCGTCGTCGCGGACGTACGGATGCCGCCGACGCACACCGACGAGGGGGTAAGGGCCGCGGTGCGGCTGCGCAAGGCGCATCCCGGACTCGGTGTGCTGGTGCTGTCACAGTACGTGGAGGAGCGCTACGCCACCGAACTGCTGGCCGGTTCCAGCCGTGGCGTCGGCTATCTGCTCAAGGACCGGGTCGCCGAGGTGCGGGAGTTCGTGGACGCGGTCGTCCGGGTCGCACAGGGCGGTACGGCCCTGGACCCCGAGGTCGTCGCGCAGCTGCTCGGGCGCAGCCGCAAGCAGGACGTGCTCGCCGGGCTCACCCCGCGGGAGCGGGAGGTGCTGGGGCTGATGGCCGAGGGACGGACGAACTCGGCGATCGCCAAGCAGCTGGTGGTCAGCGACGGAGCCGTGGAGAAGCACGTCAGCAACATCTTCCTGAAGCTGGGGCTGTCGCCCAGCGACGGGGACCACCGGCGTGTTCTGGCCGTTCTCACCTATCTGAACTCATGAGGACCTGACACTGTGTCAGCGCACACCCGCACGAGAACCGACCAACGCACGGGAGCGTCTCCATAGAAAGCCCCGGGGGGCGAGAAATCATGACAAGTCAGGGCGACGAGTCGTCTCAATGTGCCGTCCATCATGCGAACGGCCGAGGGAAGGCGACCCTAACCGACGTAGGGTTGATCCTGGGAAGGTCCATGGGACGACCAAGCCCGGACAGCCGCCTCGAAGGAGGTCCAGTTCAGTGACCAGCCAGGTCAGCAGGACAGCGGAACAGGCCGACGGAGCCGTCGTAGGAGAGCAGCGGAAACCGCGTGGCGTGAAGGATGTACAACGCCTCGATCGGGTGATCATCCGGTTCGCGGGGGACTCGGGTGACGGTATGCAGCTCACCGGTGACCGGTTCACGTCCGAGACGGCGTCCTTCGGCAATGACCTCTCCACTCTGCCCAACTTCCCCGCGGAGATCCGTGCCCCGGCCGGCACGCTGCCGGGGGTCTCGTCGTTCCAGCTGCACTTCGCCGACCATGACATCCTGACCCCGGGGGACGCGCCGAACGTGCTGGTCGCGATGAACCCGGCGGCGTTGAAGGCGAACATCGGGGATCTGCCGCGGGGTGCGGAGATCATCGTGAACACGGACGAGTTCACCAAGCGGGCGATGCAGAAGGTCGGGTATGCGGCCAGTCCGCTGGAGGACGGTTCGCTGGACGGTTACAGCCTGCATCCGGTGCCGTTGACGACGCTGACGGTGGAGGCGCTCAAGGAGTTCGCGCTGTCGCGCAAGGAGGCCGAGCGCAGCAAGAACATGTTCGCGCTGGGTCTGCTGTCGTGGATGTATCACCGGCCGACGGAGGGTACGGAGAAGTTCCTGCGGGCGAAGTTCGCGAAGAAGCCGCAGATCGCCGAGGCGAACATTGCGGCGTTTCGGGCGGGCTGGAACTTCGGGGAGACGACGGAGGACTTCGCGGTCTCCTTCGAGGTGGCGCCGGCGGCGTCGGCGTTTAGGCCGGGCCTGTACCGGAACATCTCCGGGAACCTGGCGCTGGCCTACGGTCTGGTGGCGGCGTCCCGGCAGGCGGATCTGCCGTTGTTCCTGGGTTCGTATCCGATCACGCCGGCCTCGGACATCCTGCACGAGCTGTCGCGGCACAAGAACTTCGGGGTGCGCACGTTCCAGGCGGAGGACGAGATCGCCGGGATCGGTGCGGCGCTGGGCGCGGCGTTCGGCGGCTCCCTGGCCGTGACGACCACCTCGGGGCCGGGTGTGGCGCTGAAGTCGGAGACGATCGGGCTCGCGGTCTCCCTGGAGCTGCCGCTGCTGGTGATCGACATCCAGCGTGGGGGCCCGTCGACGGGTCTGCCGACGAAGACGGAGCAGGCGGACCTGCTGCAGGCGATGTACGGCCGCAACGGCGAGGCGCCGGTGCCGGTGATCGCGCCGAGGACGCCCGCGGACTGCTTCGACGCGGCGTTGGAGGCGGCCCGGATCGCGCTGGCGTATCGCACGCCGGTGATGCTGCTGTCCGACGGCTATCTGGCCAACGGCTCGGAGCCGTGGCGGATCCCGGAGCTGGAGGAGCTGCCGGATCTGAGTGTGCAGTTCGCCCGGGGCCCCAACCACACGCTGGAGGACGGCAGCGAGGTGTTCTGGCCCTACCAGCGTGACCCGCAGACGCTGGCCCGGCCGTGGGCGGTGCCGGGTACGCCGGGGCTTGAGCACCGGATCGGCGGGATCGAGAAGCAGGACGGCACGGGCAACATCTCCTACGACCCGGCCAACCACGACTTCATGGTCCGTACCCGCCAGGCCAAGATCGACGGTATCGACGTCCCGGACGTCGAGGTCGACGACCCGCACGAGGCCAAGACCCTGGTGCTGGGGTGGGGCTCGACCTACGGGCCCATCACCGCCGCCGTGCGGCGGCTGCGGACGGCCGGTGAGTCCATCGCGCAGGCCCACCTGCGCCACCTCAACCCGTTCCCGGGGAATCTCGCAGCCGTGCTGAGGCGTTACGACAAGGTGGTGATCCCCGAGATGAACCTCGGGCAGCTCGCCCTGCTCGTCCGGGCGAAGTACCTGGTGGACGCCCACTCGTACAACCAGGTCAACGGCATGCCGTTCAAGGCCGAACAGCTTGCCAAGGCGCTCAAGGAGGCCATCGATGGCTGAGACGTCCACGGAAGGCGCGGGCACGATCGAGGCGCTCTCGCTGGTTCCGAAGGCCGAGGGCCGGCAGTCCATGAAGGACTTCAAGACGGACCAGGAGGTGCGCTGGTGTCCCGGCTGCGGTGACTACGCGATCCTGGCCGC